>JAILOK010000075.1 GCA_024690825.1 Lachnospiraceae bacterium
GTGAATTCGATCCCGTTCTC
Organism: Lachnospiraceae bacterium; assembly: GCA_024690825.1. GTDB lineage: Bacteria > Bacillota > Clostridia > Lachnospirales > Lachnospiraceae > NK4A144. The sequence goes on from JAILOK010000075.1 coordinate 21, forward strand.
ATCTGTTGCAATGACTTTGTTCCCGAATCCATAATCCGTAAAAAACTGTTCCGCTTTTACTTCAAAATCATGCTCAGGGTATTTCTGCTCAAGAAACGAATCCGTTTTTATTTTGCGTGCGAAGAGTTCCATCGGTGTAACATATCCTATGATCCCCAGCGCAGCCCGGATAACAGCAAAGCATATGATGACGCCAGCAGCTATGACAGTTCCGATGATGATCCCGATAGCGATCTTGTTTGATTTCTTCATCAGTTCTTAAACTGCTCAACCAGATTTGAGTAATCCATTATTCTTTCTCCGTATCAGATCAAATGTGCCTGACAAATTCAGTTCACATTTTATCATATAATACGGAAAAAGATCATATCATTTATTTCTTTAAAATAACCCCTGCAGCGCAGGGAGATCCCGGAGGTTCGAAATGTCGTAACACATGTCAGCCTCCGGGATCCCCTCCTTGATGCTCTTAAAGTTTTGGTTTTCTTGCCACGCAGTGGAGTCTGAAAAAGCCTCTTTTCTCTCCGGTCTCCAGTCTGAGGCCTGACTTATCACACAGTTTTCTGACCTCATCCACTCCATACACATGAACATCACCGTGTCCGGTAAGATTGATGATCGGCATTTCGATATGATTAAAAAACCATCTGACAGGCGCTGTCCGGGCAGTCATATCACGCAATATCAGCCGTCCTCCGGGACGCAGGACACGGTATACGCTGTCGAAGAAATCCTGTACATTGGGATAATGGTGAAAACTCTGACAGCATATGACGACATCATACGATTCGTTGCCAAAAGGCAGATTCTCACAGTCCCCCACCACCAGTTCCACGTCCTCCATGTTTTTTGCCCTGGCCGCATCGATCATCTCGGGAGTTAAGTCTATACCCGTGTAATGCTTTTGCGGATATTTTTCATGCAACAGAGTAAGCATAGGCGCCGGACCGCAGCCGCAGTCAAGAAGATCATCAAATGGTTCTTTCTCGAGCTCTTCAAGGACATCGGGGTAGTCTTTTTTGCACATCTTATACACTCCGCCTTTGTCTGTTTCATAAACCCGGGCTGCTTTTGCAAACTCCTTTCGCGACAAATCCTTATACTCTTTATCTGTCATATCGAAGCATCCTTTCTCATCGAACCTTTTATACGGTTAGGCTCAACTAACGAGATATGATAAACCTTGTTTGCCTGTCTGTCCATAGCAACAGGAAAAAAACTCATTACTTCATCCGTTACAGGATCAGAAATCCAGTTCTTTTTTTCTGAACAGAAGGAAAGAAACCACTATCGAGAAAACGCATATCTTTGCGATCGCAAAAAGGATCCAGAGCCAGCCTGAGGCCTGCCCCAGCTGGATGGATGAATTGGCGACTGTCAGCATTCCCTCAAATATGTACGTATTCATATGAAGGAACTTTATGACCGGGATATTGTTAAGAAAGCTCAGAAGCGTTCCCGCTGCAAAGAGCAGGATAGCATCAGCGATCGTAGCAAGAGCCACATTTTTAGTCCAGTACAATACTATCATTGAAAAAGTTGCATAGCCCAGTGATCTGAACATCCACACCATCATGAGGCCGCTTATGTATTTAAGTTCAGCGGCATTTATTCCTGCGCCCAGTCCAAGTCCAAGCATCATCGTGAAGAAAAAGTAGATCAGAAAAGTGGCGACTGTCACGATGACACAGTCGACGAATTTGGCCAAAAGAAGCCTGAACCTTGATATGCCGTGTCCTATAAGACACTGCATGGAATTGGATGAAAATTCATCCGCATACACACTTAAGTATATTGAGATCCCCAGGATCACGCCCGCGATCTTCAGCACTCCTGCCTGACCGGTCACAAAAGTGTATCCGTTCCATACATTCAATCTGGCACGGATCGCCCAGACAAGAGACAGGCCCAGACATATCAGCAGCACTATGCGATATGTGGGTTTTCTGAATATCCTCGTAACATCCGCAAGTATAAGGTCTTTCAAAACTCAAACTCCTTTCTGTTAAAGAAGATGATGGTGATGGCAACTGCAGCGATTATATACAGGAACACCGGAATGATCTGCCATCCGGCCCCTCCTGCCTCTATGCTCTTATATGCCCAGTCAAGAAGTCCGTCGATGGTGTAATCATAGACTTCGATCCCGCCCAGTCTGGATATTGCCATAAATAAAAGCCGAAAGACAAGGGTGAAAGCAACGCAGACTATGATCCCCAGCGCCGTGGAATTAAAGATGAACATTATCATGGCCGAAAAGCAGATATATCCGAAGAAGCGAAGTGCCCTGAGCCATATGGCGATGATCGCGTTTGCCATCTGTCTGCTCCCGTGTCTCACCGTCATCTTTTTCGGTTTTGGAAGCTCCGATCTCACGGGTCTTCTCGATCGTCCATCACCTCTTTTATTTCCAGTGCGCTATCGGAAAAATCCAGATAACTGTCACCGCTTCCGAGCACATAAGCCGGG
>JAILOK010000106.1 GCA_024690825.1 Lachnospiraceae bacterium
GCACGCAAAAAGGTCAGCTACAGTGCCTCAAAAGTCAGCTCTTTTGAGAAAAAACCCGAGATCAGGCAGCTAATCTTCGGAGTCGAGACCCTCATGCGTCAGACTTTAAGTCGCAGGGATATGGAAGATCTGCTCTTCATGCACGACGAGCTGAAATTTCCGGTCGATCTTATAGAATATCTGATAGAACATTGTCTCGACAGCGGCGCAAACAATATGAAATATTTCATGGAGGTGGCATATTCGTGGGATGAAAAAGGTATTCATACCACCGAAGCGGCAAGAGAATATGTCCTGCTGCACAACAAAAACACCTACGCCGTCATGCAGGAGTTCGGCATCAAGGACAGGAGCATAACCCCTGTCGAGGCAGAATACCTTAAAAAATGGGAAAAGAAATACGGTTTCGGTATCGATATCATTAAAGAAGCTGCTTCGCGAACCATAAAGCAGCTTGCCAGAGTTTCCTTTGCTTATGCAGACACCATCCTTTCATCATGGTACGAAGCCGGCGTGAAAACTCTTGAAGATATAGAAACGCTTGATAAGAAGCATTCAGAGAACACAAAAGCCCGCTACAGAACCGTAAGGAACATCCCTGCCAGACCGCAGACGAACAGATTCAAGAATTTTTCCGAAAGAGAATACGACGATATGTCTTCCCTTGAAAAAGAGCTTCTTTCAAAATCCATGGCAAAAGCGGGAGATTTCTGATGAGCTACAGCAGTGCCATTTTCAGGAATATAATGCAGGAATACGAGGATCAACGCCGAAGGAATGAAAGCGAAAAAAATCTCCGTCTCAAAGAGATCTATCAGGCTGTTCCCGGCTACAAGGATATAGATGACCGTATCGCGGATATCTCAACCGAAGCAGCCATCGATTCTATCCAGGGAGATGACCGTGCTGTATACAAAGCCTCGCAGACCATTACGGAGCTTTCCGCCAGAAAAAAAGAACTGCTTAAAAAGGCAGGTTATTCGGAGGACTATACCCAACTTAGATTCCGTTGCCCGGATTGTCAGGATACCGGCTACACAGGTTCCTCAAAATGCCATTGTCTGAAACAGAAGCTCATAGATGCTTCCTACAGGCAATCGGACATTTACCCCAAGCTTAATGAAGAAAACTTCGACACTTTCTCCTTTGATTATTTTTCCGGCGAAACCCTTGAGGAGATGAAGAAGATCTATAAGATCGCACGTCATTTCACCGACACATTTGCAAACACCTACACCAATATGCTATTCTATGGTAATGTAGGGAGCGGAAAGACCTTTGTTTCTAACTGCATCGCACACGATCTGATCGACAGGGGATTTTCCGTGATCTATCTGACATCGCTAAGGCTTTTTGAGCTTTTGAACGCCAGGATATTCAGAAGAAACGATACGCCGTACGACGAGGACGCTTACAATGATCTTTTCAAGTGTTCTCTCCTGATCATCGACGATCTGGGCACTGAGGTATGCAATTCGGCGTCCAACACGGCTGCAGAGCTTTTTCAGATACTTAACGAAAGAGATATTTCTCACAGATCAACTATCATATCCAGCAATCTTTCCCTTGAGCAGCTGAGAGACAACTACTCCGAAAGATCTTTATCAAGGATACTTGGAGGATATGAGCTGATATTATTCAACGGTAACGATATACGTTTGGAAAAACGGAGGAGGCAGGCCTGATGTCAACTCATGACAAAAGAAAGCTCGACACTGTACCTATCGGCTCACTGGGTATCATTCCCCTCGCGGGCACCCTTCCCCTTTGCGAAAAGATCGATCAGTATCTGGTCCGCTGGCGTATGGAAAGAGAAAACAAACAAAAAGATTCTCTTGTATCCATAGGCTATTACAGAGATACCTATATCCTTGATGCTAAACTCCCCCGCTTCGGGACAGGCGAATCCAAGGGAATGATAATGGAATCTGTCCGGGGAATGGATCTCTATCTTATCGTTGATGTATGTAACTACAGCGTTACATATACCATTTCCGGTGAAGTAAATCATATGTCGCCGGATGATCATTTTCAGAACCTTAAGAGGATAATCGCGGCAGTCGGCGGAAAAGCAAGAAGGATCACGGTCATAATGCCTTTCCTGTACGAAAGCCGTCAGCATAAGAGAGAATCACGTGAATCCCTGGACTGTGCGCTTGCGCTCCAGGAACTTGTAAAGATGGGCGTTGAGAACATCATAACATTTGACGCTCACGACGCGAGAGTCCAGAATTCCATACCCCTAAGCGGCTTTGAAACCATTCAGGCCTCTTATCAGTTCATAAAAGGCCTGCTTGAAAATGTAAAGGATCTTACCATAGATTCCGACCACATGATGGTCATAAGCC
>JAILOK010000115.1 GCA_024690825.1 Lachnospiraceae bacterium
GTTGCTATGCAGATGCATCAGTTCATATCCATACAAGAGGAATCTGGCCAGATCCTTATTGCCCGGAGCTGATAGGTATTCAATAAATATCTGCTCATCTTCCTTGCAGATTGGCAGCGGATGTGTTGAAGGAAAGTCATAAAGGAAGTCTCTTGGCTTTTTCCCGCCGGCCATATTTCTCCAACGCTGCGGATTATGTGCATATGACATATTCAAATAATCATCATCCTGTAATCGACGGACATCCTTCTGGAGAGCATGCCCATAAGGGTTTATCCTGCTCCCTTTTACGATGCCTTTAAATTTCTGGGCAAGGGAGAGGTCGTCAAATAAAATATATTCGATCATGTCAAAGTTACAGATCTGGCTGACGGCAGCCATTGTCGCGGCTGTGATGGGCAGTTTTGAATTTTCATATTTTCCTACAGTACGCCCTGAGACATTAAGGTCTACTCCAACCCTGTCCTGAGTGTAAGTTCGAAGGTTTCGAAATTTTGCCATGACCTTGCCGACATGTTTCTCAAAACTGGAACCTGTCTCTGCCGCCTGTTTATCCATTAACGCCTGCCTTTCTTGTGCAAAATGACGATTATTGCGCCTGACAGGCGCATGCACCGGCACTTTGACATATTTATGCCCTGACACCCGCAGTAGTATAATGAGAAATAAAATGCATACAAAAAGCACCGGCTCTTCTTGATTGGCGTCACAGAAGCCGATGCCCTTGTCGAGGTGCGTAAGCACCATCTGTCTTCTCATGACTTTAATTTAGCATATCTGCTGAACTGAGTCAATGATTATTTGATGGTCATTTTGCCCCTCCATTGGTATTGTTCCATGGTGCTTTTTGTATGCCGGAAGGAGGGTCTATGCCGAAAAGACCGTCAGGAAAGCATCTGTCCGAGGCTGACCGATGCGTCATTGACCAGTTGTTAAAGGAAGGACATTCTATCCGGTATATCGCCGAACAGATGGAATGTGCTCCGTCCACTATCTCCAGAGAAATATCAAATCATTCCGAAAAGAGGGTTCCGCGTACCTGCGACTGCCTGTATTTCAAAGACTGCAAAAGGAAGGATGTCTGTCACCCGGGACGGGAATGCAATAAGCTGTGCCGTACCTGCAGCGAAGCCAAAAAACACTGCCCGGATTACGCGATTTCCTGTTGCGAGAATTCCTTTTCCAACCGAACCGGAGTATGTAATTTCTGCTCCAAACGTGGGATATGCCGCTATACCCGGTCTGTTTATGACCCGTACAAAGCGCAGGACATGGCGGACAATGATCTGCGGAACAGCCGGAAGGGACGCGCTGTTTCGGAAGAACATCTGGATAAGATCGACCGTATTGTATCTCCGCTTTTGAAGAAAGGACAGTCCATCTATCACATCATACAGACACATGGGCAAGAGCTGGGGATCAGTGAATCGACTCTCCGGCGCATGATAAACGACTGTGATCTGGACGCCCGGAACATTGATCTGAGAAATACTGTTCAGAGAAAACCTCGAAGGAAAAGACAGGACAGCGGTTACAAAACCATGAAAGCCGTCAAGGAAGGCCATAAATATGAGGATTATCTGGCTTACATCGCTGAACACGATGTGATGACGGTACAGATGGACTGCGTGGAAGGTCGGAAAGAGGAAAAGCCGGCGCTTCTCACGCTGCATTTCCCTGACGCCCATTTGCAGGTTGCCGTCATTATGTCTGAGCAGACCAGCAGTGAAGTTGTATACGCACTGGACAAGATTGAAATGCAGCTTGGCGCTGAATTGTTTGCGGAATGCTTTCCGGTAATCCTGACGGACAATGGGCATGAGTTCTGTGACATTGAAGGGATGGAACGGTCTGTCTTTGGCGGAAAACGCTCGATGGTATTCTTCTGTGAGCCGAACCGCTCCGATGAAAAGGGAGCCTGTGAGAATAATCATAAATACATGCGGTATGTCATTCCGAAAGGAACTTCCCTGGAGCCGTTCATGCAAAAACATATTTCTCTTATGATGGATCACGTTAACAGTTTCAAGCGGAAGTCGTTGGGCGGAAAAAGTCCGTACCAGCTCGGCAGGCTTCTTCTGCCGTCAGATTTCTTTGATCTGCTCGGTTTGGTGGAGATCCCGCCGGATGAAGTGAACCTGAGTCCGGCTCTTTTAAGAAAATAGTTTCAGATTTAACGCAACGCTTTTTGCTGT
>JAILOK010000109.1 GCA_024690825.1 Lachnospiraceae bacterium
TCGCCCTCTTTTTTACGCCGGATCTGTATCTCTTCAGCCGCAGTGATCAGCAGGTAAAAAAGGATCAATGCCGTCTCGGCTCTCCCCGACCTGACTTTGGAAAACAGCATGTACATCAAAACCGAAATCATGGTAATGAAGGAAATTATCTTCAGTTTCCTGTGACTTAGCGCCGCTTCTTCATAAAGGAATATCGATGCGCAAAAGAGGATCAGGTATAAAATCCATTCTCCACCTATTAACAGATCGCGGACAGCCTTTAACCCGACGGTGAGAATGATTCCGGACGCAAGTGAAATTATCACCCCCGTAAAAATAAGCCTGCCTCTTTTTTTCATGTGAAGAAAACAAACACAAATGGCAGGGATCACCACCGGCAGAAAATACAAAAGCCATTCCCCCTCATCCCTGGGGAACAAAAAGAGCGCACCTGACATACATAAGGGTATGATGTTGATCAGATCAAAGATCACAGAAATCATCACATCACCTCCGTCAGTGGAGTTGTCAGAGGGACGGTTCTGGTGACAACATTTTCGGGCAGGGGTGTCAGAGGGACGGTTCTACTGTCATCTTTTTCCGAAAAGTTGACAGCAGAACCGTCCCCCTGACAACTCTTACAACTATGAGAATCCACCAGATACACTGCTGCGGGTATACTACGCCGCGAAAGTCTTTCCACCAGTTCCAAAGTCTTTTCATCCCAGTTTCTTAAAATGAGGAATACATATTTCTGCTCAAAGATATCTCCCCTTCTCATCACCTGATCAAAAAGGACAGCAGGATCGTTTTCGCTTTTAAAGGAGTAATCCGATAATCCCTGATAAAAAGCTTCGAAATTTCTTTTTTCCACTATGTTTTTATTATGCTGATCCGGAGTGTGGATCACATTTACAGGTATGTTTTTATTACAGAAATAAAGCGTGAGTGCTATGAGAATCTCAAGCATCCTGTTTTCGGGCGGAAGATATTCCTCCTTCTTTGTCCCGTATCTTTTGGGATCCATGATGACCGCGATACCCTGCTGTCCGGTTCCTACGGTATCGCGCATCATGAGTTCACCCTTTGCGGCACTTTGCTTCCAGTTGATGAAACGCACATCATCTCCGGTCATATACTGCCTTGAAAGCACATCCGGCTCGATCTTTCGTGCATTCCTGTTGTCGACGATACTTGTCAGATCCTCCACATCTTTCAGCGTCTCAAGATGCACGATGTCAGGCTTTACCGTAACGGTATAAGGTTCTCTGTTATTATAGGTGATTGAAAAAAGGCGCAGAAAATCAGTGATCACGACCTTTTTGATCCCGACCTCATACTCTCCCCTGTAATGGCATACGATCCCGGTATTCTTTTTTATGCCCTTTCCCGGGAGAAGCTCATATTCCGTTTTGTCCGACAGACCGCTTATGGTTGAAAAAGTTGAATAAAAGAGAACCCTCACACTGCTGAATGCCAGAGGGCTTTCGTTTTGAAGCGTGAAATAAAGATCGGAGGGATTGTTGGCTTTTAAGTTCCTGCCGTCGATCTCCTGATAGATCCTGAAACGGAACATGACAAAAACGATATAAAGAAGGGACATCAGGGGGATCATTGTAAAAAAAGCAAAGATCCCGTAGCTTACAGGTCCGCCGTAAAAAGAGATCGCAAGCAGTGAAGCAAGCCATAATACAGCAAGAATGATCCTGTTTCTTTTCATAGACTCACTCCAACGGAACTCTTGCCTTTGTAAGCAGTGCTCTGATCATACTGTCCACATCTTTTCCGGATATCGAACTTTCCGATGTAAGGACGAGCCTGTGGTGAAGCACATCAACAGCAAGATTCTTTGCGTCGTCCGGTTTCACAAAATCCCTGCCCTCCATAAATGCACAGGCACGGGATGCGTCTATAAGATGCAGAGTAGCTCTCGGACTGGCTCCGAGAACAAATCCCTTTTCATTTCTCGTAAGCTCAGTGATCTGCCTTATATAATCAGTGACGCCGTCACTTACATGGACCTGCTTCACATTTTCCCGCAGTTTCCTGATATCATCTCCGGTACAGACGCTGTCGATTTTTTCGACTGTCTTTCCTTCAATATGATTTTTTGCCATGAGGTTTTCCTGTTCCTTTGCGGGATATCCTATGGAAAGTCTCATCATGAACCTGTCTGTCTGTGCTTCCGGCAGAGGATAGGTACCGATGAATTCAACCGGATTCTGTGTTGCGATGACCATAAAGGGATCCGGCAGGTCGTAGGTCTTTTTATCTACCGTGACTCTCCCCTCTGCCATGGCCTCAAGAAGACTGGCCTGGGTCTTGGGAGATGTCCTGTTTATCTCATCTGCAAGGATCAGGTTTTTTGCTACCGCTCCTTCCCGGTATTCAAATTCCGATGTCTTCATGTTAAATATACTGACACCCACAACATCCGAAGGGAGCGTATCAGGAGTAAACTGTATCCGTCCAAAG
>JAILOK010000058.1 GCA_024690825.1 Lachnospiraceae bacterium
TCACGAGCATTGTCTCCTTGGATTTTGTGAGTTTGGTCGCTGACATTATACCAATAAAGGGAGGTCAATGCTCTTTTTATTTTGAACTCCCGATAAATAGAGGTTTTACACACAAAAAAGGAGTGTCGATTAGACACTACCTAATTATGCACGGGGGATACGAATATGAAATCAGCCAATATAGTTATCGAGAATTATGTTGCGGAACAGATACAGAAATACAAGGGCGTGAGCATGCCGTTAAAAGCCGGTATGTTTGAGCGCACATTCAAACGCAGCCTTCGCTGGAACAGGATGCATCCCAACCCTGCGGACGAATTCTGTTTTCCCGACATAGGACCCAGCCACCGTATAATCAGTGAATACGAGAAGCACTTCCGTAAAGCCATGAAGGAGGGGCACCCTCTTTTTGACGAACCCATCATGGTGGAAAAGATGGCCCCCGACGGGTATCTCATACTCAACGGCCACCACCGCTGGGCCGCCGCCATGCGCTGCGGAATAAAAAAAATCCCCGTAAAGATCGTAAATCTTACCCAGGAGACCGACATCAGAAAAATCCTGCAGAACTCCACACATGACAAACGGGCATCCTTCGATCTGGATGAGATAGTCTTTGGTTCGGCGGATGAAAAACTTCTGATGAAACCCCTTCCCTTCCCGCGCGGGATGTATTACAGGGAAAGGATCAGGGTCGGCATCCCTTCGATATTCCACTTCCTGTCCGTGAACGGCTACGATATATGGCTCTACACATCGTCCTACTATTCCTATGATTATATTAAGCAGCTGCTCAAATGCTATCATGTCCATGCTGACGGTATCATCACGGGAACCAAACGAAAGGTTGAGGCCACAGCGGAAAACAAGGCTAAAAATGAAAGACTGCAGAACATGATAAGAGATTCCTACAAAGAAACTCTTCACATAGACCACAGCGGCGTCGTGCGTTCCTTCGGTTCCGAAAAAGATTTTGAACAGTTCGATCTCAACTGCTCTCCTTCGGACTGGCCTTCCGAAGTCATGACGGTTCTGGAAAAGATCGTAAAGAAAGGGAAAAAATGAGCGAAAAAAAAATGCGGGTCTCCTTTGACCTTGATGAAGTGCTTTTTGTGATCCCCGAGACGCACAAAACGGAACCGCCCCTTCACTGGCCGTTCAATCTGATCTACAAGGAAAGACTGCGTTTAGGCACTCCGGAACTTATCAATTCCCTCCAGGATCTGGGTTATGAAGTATGGGTCTACACCTCTTCCTTCCGTTCCGAAAGCTATATCAGAAACCTTTTCAGGCACTATGGGACGCGTTTTGACGGGATAGTAAACGGAAACCGTCATTTAAGAGAGGTGCAGCGCGACAAAAAAGAGATCCTTCCGCAGAAGGTCCCCAGTTACTATCGCATCTCACTTCATATCGATGATGAGACCGTCATATGCAATCTCGGCCGTCAGTACGGCTACGAGGTTTACCAGCTGGAAGCCCAGGATGATGACTGGAAAGAAAAGATCATCGCCCGCGCGGACGAGATACGGAAAAGAGATTTCAAATGATGCGGGGAACCGTTACAGATATTTTTTAAGCTTTGTGCGGATCCTCTGCAGCGCGTTGTCAGTGGATTTTTCATCGCGCCCGAGGATGTGGGCGATCTCGGCATATCCCATGCCGGTCATGAAAAGATCCATCACGCTCTTTTCAAGCGGTGACAGTTCCTTTTCTATTGCTTCCGATATCTCCAGCGCCTTTTCGTGATTTAATATGATGCTCTCCGGCTCCGTGTCACTGTCAGCCGGCAGCGTATCCTGCAAAGACACTGCGCTGCTTTCTCCCTCTTTCCTCTCATCCTCATTGTAGAACGAGATATAGGTATTTAACGGCATATGCTTCTTTCTGCCGGAAAGCTTTATCGCCGAGTACATCTTCCTTGATACGCAGAGCTTCGCAAAGGTCTTGAAGCTTGCATCCCTTCCGCTGTCATAATCACGCACCGCTTCAAAAAGCCCTATCATGCCTTCCTGGATGAGATCCTCCGTTTCTCCTCCGATGATATACATCGAGCCGGCAAGGCTTTTGACCATATCCTTGTATCTGACCATCAGGATATCCGCTGCAGGCATGTCTCCGTCTCTGTATTCGGTTATCAGCTCCTCATCGGATAATAAAGACAGATCCTTCATTTCCCCATCCTCTGCCGCACGATCTCGTAGCACAGCACGCCCGCTGCCACCGAAGCATTAAGCGACCCTATGTCACCCTTCATCGGGATCGATGTAATAAAATCGCACTTTTCCTTCACAAGTCTCGACACGCCCTTTCCCTCGGCTCCTATCACAAGGCCGATGGGACCGGTAAGCTTCTGGTCATACATACTTGTGCCGTCCATATCCGCGCACACAAACCACATTCCCTGCTTCTTTAAGTCCTCTATGGTCCTCGACAGATTTGTCACTTTTGCAGCCCTTGTGTAATTGACCGCTCCGGCCGAAGCCTTTGCCACCGTTGCGGTAAGACCTACTGCCCTGTCCTTTGGGATCACAACCCCGTGCGCTCCGCAGACATTGGCCGTTCTTATTATGGCGCCCAGATTGTGCGGATCCTCGATGCCGTCAAGGAATAATAAAAACGGATCCTCGTTTCTTTTCTTTGCGATCCACATAAGGTCATCGACATCCACATAATTGTAAGCGGCGATACGCGCCATGACACCCTGGTGGGAATGAGTCACGCTCATCCTGTCAAGACGGTTTTTGTCGACATACTCTATCCTGATCCCGAGTTTTTTTGCTTCGCGTCTGATAGTGGAATAAGGACCTCCCTGCGCGCCGTCAAGCATATAAATGTGCTCTATGCTGCGTCCCGAGCGCAAGGCCTCGGTCACCTCATTTTTACCTTCCGCAAGGAGCATTTCGCTTTCTGTCTGCATATCCATATTACGGTCATCACTCATTTTCTTCACCCATGCATAGATCTATCAGATCATTTATTCTATCGCTTCTGCCTTCCAGAAAAAGATATCCGAAAAGGGCTTCCAAAGCCGTCGCCTTCTGATATTCGTAACCGGTTGCGTTTTTTGCCTTGTGGTCCGGTTTTGAATTCATGCCCCTTCTTACCGCCTCTTTTTCATCATCCGACAGCTCATCCATTATCCGGTCAAGAGCCTTCGCCTGGGCGGGAGCACGCACTATCCCGGACACCTTCTTATGAAGTTTGGCGGCGGACATATTCGCCCGCCGCACTATTCTTTCACTTACATACAGACTGTAAACCGAATCACCCATGAAGGCCAGAGCCAGTCCGGAATATGTTTTCAGGCTCTCTCCCATTTGACTCCCTCTCTGGTATCCTTCAAAACGATCCCCTTCTTTAAGAGTTCATCCCTGATCTCATCGGCTCTGGCAAAGTCTTTGTTTTTCCGCGCCTGCTGTCTTTCTTCAATAAGAGCCTCGATATCGCTGTCAAGGATCTCTTTTTCCTGCGTAACTGTAAGTCCCAGAACCCCTGCAAGCTCAAGCACGGTTTCTCTTATCTCCGTAATAAAAGCCTTGCTGCTTTCCGCACAAGTTTCCGTATTTGCAAGCTTTACGATCTCAAAGATAACCGATATCGCATCTGCGGTGTTAAGATCATCCTCCATGGCATCATCAAATTTTGACTTAAGTGCCGACACCTTTTTCAGGGTCTCTTTTTCTTCACCTGAAAGCTCACCCTCTCCGGCATTTGATACCTTGAAATCAAGATCCGATACGCAGTTTCTGATCCTTGCAAGGCCCGCCTTTGCCGACTCCATAAGTTCTCCCGAGAAATTAAGCGGCGATCTGTAATGCGCGCTCAGCATGAAAAAGCGCAGTACCTGCAGATCATATTTTTCCGATATATCCCTCACGGTAAAGAAATTTCCAAGGGACTTGCTCATTTTTTTATTATCGATATTGAGGAAAGCGTTGTGCATCCAGTAATGCGCAAAAGGCACTCCGTTTGCGGCCTCGCTCTGGGCTATCTCATTTTCATGGTGGGGAAAGATCAGATCCTCTCCTCCCGCATGTATGTCGATCGTATCGCCGAGATATTTTTTGGACATCACGGAGCACTCGATATGCCAGCCGGGACGGCCCTCGCACCAGGGCGAATCCCAGAAAGGCTCTCCTTCTTTTTTCGGCTTCCACAGAACAAAGTCAAGCATGTCCTCCTTGCCTTCGCTTCCCGTCACCTTGATGTCCCTGTGTCCGCCCTCGAGATCCTCGATATTCTTGTGCGACAGTTTGCCGTATTCCGGAAAAGACGTGGTACGGTAATAGACGGTCCCGTCATCTGCAACATAGGCATGTCCCTTGTCGATGAGGGTCTGTATCATCTCTATCATCCCGTCTATCTCCTCGGTCGCCTTCGGATGCGTGGTGGCGGGCATGACATTTAAGCCCTCCATATCCTTTTTGCATTCCTTTATATACCGTTCGGAGATTTCCTTTGAATCAACGCCTTCTTCGTTTGCGGCCTTTATTATCTTGTCATCGACATCCGTGAAATTCGAAACATAATTCACATCGAAACCCTTGTAGGTCATGTACCTCCTGAAGGTATCAAAGATAATCATCGGTCTGGCATTTCCGATGTGAATGAGATTATAGACGGTGGGTCCGCATACATACATGGAAACCTTTCCGTCTTCGATCGGTTTGAATTCATCAAGTCTTCTTGTAAGGGTATTAAAAATTTTCATATTCCTTCTCCGTTCACTCCCTCAGTCTGGGCCTTGTCCATGGCCATCCTGCTCTTTTCCTTTGTCTTCCCTGCCATCTCATTTTTAATATCCCTGATGCTCTCCTCAAGATCAAGGATATGATTGGTAAGGTTCGCATTTGATTCCTGAAGTCTGTCGATATCATCACGCACGGGATCGGGAAGATCAATGTGATTGAGTTCCTCGCGGTTCGGCGTGGTATCGTATCTCTTTACGACGCGTCCCGGCACACCGACTACAGTACAGTTCGGAGGCACCTCCTCAAGCACCACTGAGCCCGCTCCGATCTTTGAATTATCTCCTATCGTAAACGACCCCAGAACCTTTGCACCGGTCGAGATCATGACATTATTGCCAATGGTGGGATGCCGCTTTCCCTTTTCCTTGCCGTTACCGCCAAGAGTCACTCCCTGATAAAGCGTTACATTATCACCGATGATCGTAGTCTCACCGATAATCACGCCTGCGCCGTGGTCGATGAAAAAGCCCTTCCCGATCTGCGCTCCGGGATGGATCTCGATCCCCGTCTTTCTCACCGCATGCTGCGAAAACAGCCTGGCCAGGAAATAATGTTTCTTCAGATACAGTTTATGCGCTATCCTGTACCAGTATATGGCCCAGAAACTGGGATACAGTATTGCCTCCATATCGGAATGGATGGCGGGATCTCGGTCCCTGATGACTGCTATCTGTTCCTTAATAAAACCCATTAATAAGGCTGTCCTTTCTTTTGTGACAGCAGAACCGTCCCTCTGTCACCTGGGGCACCCCGGACATCCGGCTTGATACGAACACTCCTGCAGACTTGCAAGAATACATACCGCCTGTGCGCTGATTCCCAGTCCCTGCCCGGTAAATCCCAGATGTTCCTCAGTGGTTGCCTTCACATTGATCTGATCGATATCAATGTCCAGAGCATCCGCGATGTTTTGTCTCATCTCATCGATATACGGACGAAGCTTCGGGGCCTGCGCAATGATCGTCGCGTCGATGTTTTCAACGAAATAAAGCTTATCCGAAAGCATCCCTCCGACTTCTTTTAAGAGCTTAAGACTGTCAGCCCCTTCATACTTCGGATCCGTATCGGGAAAATGCTTTCCGATATCTCCCAAAGCCGCTGCGCCCAGCAGCGCATCCATGATGGCATGCAGCAGAACATCCGCATCCGAATGGCCCAAAAGACCCTTTTCATATTCTATTTCCACTCCCCCGAGGATGAGCTTCCTCCCTTCGGCAAGAGCGTGTACATCATAGCCCGTTCCTATTCTCATGTTGCTTACTTTATCATAAGAATATGATACATTCAACTTGCCCTCTAAAATAATAAAAGGGCACAGCCCGCTTCCGGCTGCGCCCCGTTTATCCGTAACCCGAAGGATCAGTAAACTGTAAAATAAACCGTCGACTTCTTGCCGCTGCCGTCGGTCGCCTTTATGGTCACCGAAGCATTTCCCTTCTTTTTACATGTCAATATGCATGTATAGAGCAATCCTCCGCCTTCAGCTGCGGAATATTTATACACATACGCGGATACAACAGCGGGATTGCTGCTTTTTACTTCAGGTAGTATCACATGTCCTCCCGTTGTCATTGTATAATCCCATCCGAGATCGCCGGTAAAAAGACCATAATCAGTCACAGTTCCCACCGGAACCCTGAGAATTTTATACTCAGCCGGCTTCATGAATGTAGTGGAAGGTATCACCTTGAAAGTTTTCTGAAAAGCCGAGCCTGAACCGTCAGCGGCCTTTGCTCCGACTGTCACCTCATAATATACACACTGATCAAAGTCCTTTAATTTGGAACTGGCAGATATATTTCCGCCTGAAGTCTTTATATATCCGTTGGCTTTGATCTCGGAGGTGATATCCTTTGAACCGGTCTTCGAATAGCCGACTACCTTTACGGGTTCCTTATCCCATACGATCTTCTTTTCGGAGGGCTTTCCGTAAGCAGAACCCACAGCAGCCCTGACCTTCACTTTCCTTCCGAAACCCACGGCCTGCAGGCCATTACCAAGAAACAGATCCAGCCTTGAGACCGGAACATTGACTTTGACAGTGACGACTGCCTTTTTTCCCGATCCGTCCAGTGCCCTGCATGTGATCTTCGTAGTTCCGCCCTTCTTTGCAGTAAGCTTTCCTGATTTGTCGATACTTGCCACCGACGGCTTGGAACTTATATATTCCACATCGGATGTGCGTTCACTCCTGCCCTCCACATTTCCGGTAAAGGTCAGCGTATTTTCGATTTTTGCGGTCCTGGGCAGGTCGACATTAAATACTCTTATGGATTTCAGGTTTCCGTTCTTATCATTGACCGGCCGGTTTAACTCATCGTCTGCCTTGTCTGCCTTAAGCCTTACCGCGCTTGCGGGATCGATGATATTGACCTTCTTTTCGGCCTTTCCGCCCTCGATCTCGGCCACCACGGTAAAGGATCCGCTTGAAGTTTTCTTTACCTTGACCTTTCCCGACTTCGCACTTATCGTGACTCCGGCAGGCGCCCCTTCCCCAAGCTTCCACTTCACGGCATTTTTCTTGAATTTACGGTTAAGCTTATAGGTAACGCTCTTTCCCCTGCCGATATATTCCGTACCGGTTATCAAAAGTCCCGTTGCCGCGTCACCATTTAAGGTGATCTCCTGCTCTGCCGTCTCCGTCATTGTTCCAAGACCCGTGATACGGACCGCCTTCAGCGTGTTTGTTTCATTTATCATCAGGCCGTTATCAAGGAGCGTTAAAACAGGTATGGTCACATTGCCGCTTATGCTTGCGGCTTCGACAAAAAATCCTTCTTTTACCTCTCCTTTTGAAGCCGAGGGTTTTTTCCCGTTTACCGTATAGATATATCCGATGGTTCCTCCCGCTGCGCCGTTATCGCCGAGAGATATCAGACTGTTTACGGAAAGAGATGACGGCACATCTATTTTCGGAGCAGATGTATCCTCTAAAGGCAAAAGCATTGCAGGAGCATTTACCATACCGGTTCCTATGGAATAAGAACTTGATATCTTCACCGTTGTTTTCTTCAGATTCTTTTCCACTTCATCCGGAGTCGGATTCTTTCCGGCTGCTCTTGCCGCGCTGATGTACAGAGCGCAGACACCGGAAACTACGGGACATGCCATGGAGGTACCGTTCCACGAGGAATAATAATCCTTTTTCTGGTTGGGAGTCTTTTCACCGCTGCCGTTCCAGGTGGAAAAGATTGCAGTACCGGGAGCCGATACATCCGCCCAGGAACCGTAGGTTGAAAAATCCGATTTCTGATGGCTTTCATCCACAGCTGCCACGGCGATCAGATGATCATATGCCGCGGGATACTTCTTGCAGTTTGCGTGGTCATTGCCCATAGCCACACAGATTGTGATCCCTGCATTATAAGCCGCCGTTATAGCCTGCTGTTCGGCTTCATTATACACAGGTCCGCCAAGACTCATATTTATGACATCAGCACGCTTATTACCGCCGTTTGTTACATAATCTATACCTTTTATGAGATCAGCAGCCTCATAGTAACTGGCGACAAAAACCGGAACAGCAAGGATCTTTGCTTCAGGCGCTATGCCTGTTCCTCCGATCCCGTTTCCTGCCGTAGCCGCGATGATCCCTGCCACATGGGTTCCGTGGCCCGAAGTATCCACCATTCCGGAAAAATTCGGATCAGTGCCCGCATCCGTAACTTTGCCTTTAAGATCCGGATGGTCTGCATAAACTCCCGTATCGATGACTGCAACGGTGACGCCCGCTCCCTTTGTTACACCCCACGCTTTGTAGGTTCCTACAGCATCATGCATCCACTGATAACCGGATTTAGCTTTACTGTCTTCATCGGGATCATTAAACACATAAGCGGGATCAAGTCCCGGGTCGTTGAATTTTTTTGAGTTTTTCTCTCTCCAGTATGTCCAGTCCCTTCCGTCTATCGCGTTCTTTTTTGAAAGAACGGTGCCGGCTGCCATTTCACTTTGAGTCTCTGTGACAACCGTATCCTTTACGGGATCTGAAAGATAAACCTTATAATTAGCATCAACGGGAGGAAGCAGGGTTTTATCATCACATCCTGCCGCGACGGCCTGTTTTACGCTGACCTTATCGGTATCAAGCTTTATTACCGCAACACCCAGTTCGCAGGAATCCAAAGTACCGTTATATGCTTTGGCAACCGTTTCGGCATATTCAGGATCATTGCAGTAAAAGATGACCTCATCCTCCACATAGTCAACTCCGGGGGTCAGGCCCTCAAGCTGCGAGATCACATCATGTTCGGCTATCCTCTTTTTTCCGAGGATCTCCTCATCGCTTAAAGCAAACCCTTCCGGCATACCGTTAAGATCGGCTTCCACTGTATCCTCAGATACCGAATTTTCAGATACCGGCTCTTCTTCGGAAACTTCATCGTCATCGCTTCCTGCTGTTTCCTCTGCGGCATTATCGGATACCGTCTCATCTGTACCTTCCGGCACAGATTCTTCAGAGACTGTTTCATTTTCCGATACCTGATCATCCGTATCCTCATCCTTTGGAACTGCCGGAGTCTTTGCCGCATCATCCGAAGGTATTGCTGCCTCACTTACGGCTGTGTTTCCCCCGGAAACGCTTTCCGCCGCATAAATCACGCCGCTTTGCGAGACAGTCATTGCCACGGCAATAAGTACCGCCAGCAGCCTTTGCTTCAATCCTGTTCTCATCTTAATTTTCCTCCTGTCCATACTCTTTTTACAAACAATCCTTCAATGGATATTTCCGTTATCTGTCCTAAAGTTTCCTGTATCACCGGTGTTGCTGTCGGCATACCCCTTTCCGTTTAATGAAAGCTCGGGCAGGCCGTCTTTCTTTCCTTTTTCGATCACAGAAAGCGGATCCTCGTCCGTATGAAACGATGCCACGCCAAGCGAAAATTCCACCAGCTCTATTCCGTATTTATCCGCTATTTCTTCTGCCTCTTTTTCACTTCCGGCAAGGCATATCAGTTCCCTGCCTGCAACTATATTATCATACGATACTCCGCCGGAAATATCCACAACCTTCATATCTTCTCCTTCCTGTGTCAAAGTTCCCGTCTGTCCGCAGCCTGCCGGGGCAGACATCAAAACTATCACCACAGCAGCAGTTATCATCCGTATATATCCCGATCTCATATCTTTGATCCTCCGGGCAAGTGCTTTCCCGTTCCCCTTAAACAGACATGACAATATTATAGCAGATAAATTTCTTTCAAAATACTGCATTTTTTGATATCGGACGATAAATCTGAAATATGATTTCACCCCCGATATTTTCACCTGTGAAAACGAACTATTAATAAAAGTTATTTCTTATGTTATAGTATATGGGTATGAGCGGATGCAAATGACCATATATATTTAAGATTTTGAATTCGTAGTATAACCGGAAAAGGAGAGGATCATGAAGAATTTCAGGACGAAGAAACTGCTGGCGGTGATTCTGGCCGTGGTGCTGGTAACGCTTCAGAGCGGACCCGCATTTGCAACGGAAGGCGCTCAAAACGAAGTACAGGAGACTGTACAGACTGAGACAGGCACACAAACCCCTGCCGCTTCGGAAACGCAGGAGGGAGAACAGGCGGATACGGGAGATGCCGCCAAGCCTGCAAAGGAAGAGACACAGATCAGCGAAAACGAAACAGTTTTGCCGGAAGAAAGCACGGTTCCTTCGGGAGAGGAAATAACGGTTTCGGAAAACACGGAAACACCCGCAGATGAGATATCAGAGCCTGCAGAAGAGACAGTTTCCGAAGATGTCATACCGGAAGAGGAAACAGCTGAGCCTGTTGAGCCCGAGACCGTGTCCGAGGATTCGGCTTCGGGAAATGCCGTTATCAACGGATTTCTGTCAGAGCTTACGACTGAGCAGATAAAGAATGCGGAATTCCTTAAGGAAGATATCAAAGAGCTCGAAAGCCTTGAACCCGAAGAGGACTATGTTCCAAACGAGGCAACCTTCCTTGCGGATACCGAAGAAGAAGCAAAAGAAATCGCAGATAGCTATGGAGCAGAGCTTATACACTTTGCACACGGCGTTGCTGCGATCGCCTGGTCCGACAAGACAGTTGATGAGGCCTTTAAGGATGTAGTAAAGAATGTCGAAGATGTAAAAAAGGCCGAAGAATATATTTCTTCGGATGAAAACGGACAGCTTCCCTTATCGTCATTAAAAGCCGCCAACGAAGAACTCTATAACACAGTATCCAGGATCAATATCAAAGAAATCCCGGACAAGCGTGTTGAGCCCAATTATATCGCTCATATATGCGCGGTAGATCCTTCAAATGATCCGATCTATGCAAAAACCAAAAGCACCTCCGACACGAGCGGACAGTGGTTCCATTTATCCATCAGTTCAGCCAATGCCTGGGCGGCAGGCGCTGACGGAACCGGGGTCACGGTGGCCGTCATCGATACCGGTATCGATACCTCCAATAATGACCTGTCAGGCAATCATATAGAGGCGCTTTATTCCAGCAAGAGCTTCAAGTCCGGCGAAGATGATAATGGTCACGGAACTCACTGTGCCGGTATAGTGGCGGCGCTTGACAACGACCTGGGAGGACTCGGCGTTGCGCCTAATGCAAAGATAATATCGATCAAAGCCGGAAACTACAGGGGCAGTCTGCCTAATACCGATATCAATGAGGCGATACGGATAGCGATAGATAAAAATGTGGATATCATCTCCATGAGCTTCGGCGGAGGCTCCACGGATGCTACCGAAGCCCTTCTTAAGGAGGCTACAAGCAAAGGCATAACCTGTATTGCCGCCGCAGGAAATGAGCACACAAATGATGAGGCTTATCCTGCAGCCTATAGCTGCACTCTTGCTGTCGGTGCCTATGATCCCGGTGATGACGAGAAGCTTGCCAGCTATTCCAATTGGGGAGGCTGGGTTGATGTGGCAGCTCCGGGAACTGATATTTATGCCACAATGCCCGATGATCCTAGTGTATGGTTGAGAGATGGTGATCCAAGTGGACCTGCATTCAGAAACCAGATTACAGAGGGGTGCTCCTATGCAAAACTTAACGGTACTTCGATGGCAACTCCCGCAGTGGCCGGAATAGCAGCCCTTATAAAGAGCGTTCATAAAGATTATTCTCCTGCCCAGGTAAAGATGGCCATAAGAAATTCCGATCCGAAAAAAGTATATAAATATAACTCCAATGTTGTATATCGCGGAGTTAACGCATATGCAGCTCTTACCGCTCCTACTGACGAATTAATTGATCCGGACGAGGTGGAGGATGACAGGATAGCCCCTGCTGTCGAACAGCCAAATAAAGCAACTATGGAGCTTGGAGTGGGTCCTGCCATAAGTGTAGCCCAGGGCAAAAGTGTTAAGATGGGTGCCGTAGTGCTTCCGTCCACCACCACAAAGATCAGATACACGGTCAGCGGAGATTCCTCCATAACCGTGACCAAAAAAGGTCTGATAAAGGTTTCAAAAACAGCTGCCGTAGGCACTACCGCAACAGTCACTGCAACCTGCGGACTGCTCTCAGCCTCCACAAAGGTCACGGTCACAGCATCCCCGACTGCGGGAGACTTCACTCTGACAAAGAGTCACGAAGATGATCTTTCGGTCGCCACGGGCATCGGAAAGAATTCCGTGGACATAACCGTCACGGGAGGAGATCCCAATATGGTCTACCGCTTCACTGTGTCGAGCAAAAAGGTGGCACTCTTTTCAAATAAATCCACCACGATCTCAGCAAAAGGCGGCGAAAAGGTAACACTGCTTGCCGCAGGCAACGGCAAGGCGACGGTTACGGCCTATGCAACGGACGGCTCAGGAAAGAAAGCTTCCGTCAAGGTGAAATGTATGACACCTCTTACAGATGCGATGATCAAATATGCAAAGGCTCCGATCACAGGTCCCGTAAACATGGCCGTTGGAGGAAAGCTCAAACTGAAGCCTGCCGCCGTTGGTACAAAAGCCTCAAAGGTCACTGGAAAGACCATTTATACCTGGAGTGGACCTTATGTAAGCAAAAAGGGCGTGGTTCATCCGGATGCCAACGCCAAGGATCAGAGTTTTACGGTAACACTTACTGCCGTTAACAATGGTATATCTAAAAGCACGAATGTTACTATTAATGTTAAAAAGGAAAAAAAGATCAAATTGCTGGGATATATGCAACAATCTTATTATGGGTATATATACTATAACGGATCAACGGTTGATAAGGCCAGCAAAGGAGAAAAATTAGACATTTATTCAATGCCTGATTTCAGCAGTCACAGTGTATACGGGCCCTACGGTTTTACCAGGCTCGGTCGAAATCCTGCCGGAGAAAAATACTCTACTAATGACGGAGATTACGCTGTATCCGTTTCCGGAGGCAAGAAGATCAAGGTATACAGTTACGGACCTTATGGTGTCAAGACCTTCAAAGCACTGAAAAAAGGAACCTATACGGTAACATATACCGCTTTGGACGGTTCCGGAAAGAAATTCAGGAGAAGAATAAAAGTAAAATAAAACAATTCATAAAGGCACCCCGGATAAAATTTCAGGGTGCCTTTTTATGACATTTGTGAAATTCATCCAACATTTTTAGAGCCATTTCCGAATGATTTCCAACATTTTTAGAGCCATTTCCGGATGATTTCCAACATTTTTAGAGCCATTTGCATATCCGGCGAAAAAATATTAGCATATTTCCCATGAACAAAAAGAGTGAAAAGCACAAAAAAATAGTCAGGCAGAGGCTGCTCAGCGCAGTGATCACGCTGCTGATCCTCGGCATCATCTCGACAGGCATTTATTATGGCGCCCGGGTGATGCTGTTAAAGGTCAATGAGCGGCGTGAAAAGGAAAATGCGGCAAAGGCCGCGGCGGTTTCTGTTGAAGAAAAAACTAAAGAGCCGGAGGAGACCGTACCTGAGGAAGTTGAAGAGGACTGGTATGTTTCCGAAAACGAGGTATCGGAAAACAGCATCGATGATAATGCCGATACTGTTTCGGGGCCGCAGGTTTCGGCCAAGGAGCAGGCAGTGATCGATTTTATCGAGGGCATGACCCTTGATCAGAAGATCTGCCAGCTTTTCATAGTAAAGCCCGAGGATCTGACAGGCGTTGACAATGTGACGGCTGCGCGTGATGCGACGCGGGAAGCACTTGAAAAATTCCCTGTCGGCGGGATCATCTATTTCAGCGAAAATCTCGTCGACCCTGATCAGGTTAAGGAACTTTTGGATAATACAAACGGCTACGGACAGGAGGTAAATTCTCTCCCTCTCTTTTTATGCATAGATGAAGAAAACGGGAGCCTATCCCGCTTTGCCTCAAATGATAAATTTGATATACCGCTCTTTCCCTCCATGTGGGACATGGCTCTTTCGGAAAACGCCGCGTCCGCCGTATATAATGCAGGCTTTGAAACCGGAAAATACTTAAAGGAATTCGGCTTTAATGTTAATCTGGCACCCGTGTCGGATGTGGTGACCTCAAGCGAAAATTCCGCTATCGGCACACGCTCCTTCGGAAGTGTCCCCGAGGATACCGCCAGGCTTTCATGGCAGTATGCATCGGGTCTTGATGACAGCGGTGTCATCCCCTGCTTTAAGCATTATCCCGGACTTGGCGAAACGGAAACAGATACCCATTTGGGTCTGGCATCGAGCAGAAAGACCTTAAAGGAACTTAAGGATTCGGATCTTGTACCCTTTGAAAATGCCGTCACATCCGGAGCGCAGATGATCATGGCAGGGCATATCTCCTGTCCTTTGGTAACAGGCGATGATACGCCGGCATCTCTTTCCGATGTGATGATAAACCAGGTACTCCGTGAAGATCTTGGATTTGAAGGCATTGTGATCACCGATTCACTTCAGATGAATTCAGTCACGGATAATTACACCTGCCCCGACGCTGTTAAACTTGCCGTAAAGGCAGGTGCCGATATCCTCCTCATGCCCGAAGATCTTGAAGCCGCCGTTAACTCACTGAAGGATGCAGTAAGAAACGGTGAAATACCGGAAGAGCGGATCGATGAATCGCTTTTCCGGATCCTCCGTGTCAAATATTCGCGTCTATCCACGCAGTAAGCGCCTCTGCCGGTTTGAAGCCCACGCTGTCGCTTACCTTTTCTCCCTTTTTGAAGAAAATGAGGTTCGGGATGCTGCTTATCCCGTAGGATGCGGCGATCTCCTGGTTTTCATCCACATCCATATTAAAAAATGACACCTTTCCCTCATACTGCGCCGAAATCTCTTCGAGAACAGGCGCCATCATCTTGCACGGACCGCACCATGCAGCTGAAAAATCCACCACTGCCGCATCCGCGTTCTTCACCTCATCAAACTGCGCTGCATTGATCACTTTTACCATGACTTAACCTCCTTTATTTTGAATTGATCAAAGAATTTGGGGTACCGGAGAAATATATGTATTTACGAACAATCAGCCGGCGATTCTTAACAAAGCGTGCGTTCTGTGGCGGAGCCCGTTTTGATAGCGACGCCTGCTACAGAACGTGCGATGAGTTTAGAATCGTCCGAGCCGTTCGTAATACATATATTTCGCCGGTACCGTAAATAGTTCACCCAAGATACTCCACTGCGGAAAGCGCCGCAACATTTCCCTCTCCCGCGGATTTGATATACTGATACGGCTTTCCTGTGATGTCGCCGCAGGCAAAAAGTCCTTTGATGTTTGTCCTCATCTGTCTGTCGACCACGATGTGGGGCCCGTCCGTTGCAAGTCCCGGGATGAGCGCTCCCGGAGATACGCTTTCTCTTAATACAAAGATCCCGTCCGTCTCAAAAACTGTTCCCTGCGCCGTAGTCAGCACCATCTTCGGGCCCTCTCTTTTAACCGAGGCCGGAACCTCCTTTATCACCTTTACATTATCCGCAGGATCTGAGGGTTCACCGTTATATACGGGAAAATATATGACCTTTCGCGCCACCTCTGAAAGGAAGGCCGCTTCCTTTTCCTCTTCCTTCCCGTAGCCTAAAACGATCACATCCTTTCCCCTGTACAGAGGAGCATCGCAGGTTGCACAGTAGCTTACGCCGCTTCCGACCAAAGGCTCCTCGCCGTCAAGCATCTTCCCCGGCATCACCCCCGTCGCCGCGATGACTGACAGTGCCTCATAGGTTTCCCCCGAGGTCTGAAGGGAAAAATATTTCCCCATGGCATAGATGTTTACAACCTTCACATCCGTGATCTCTATTTCCATCTGCTTCAGATGACCGGACAAAGCCTTTGCCAGATCTTCACCCTTCACCTTCGGAAATCCCGGGTAATTATTGATCTCGTGAGCCTGTCTCATCTTTTTGGTCAGATCCCTGTCGCCGATGAGCAGCACTTTCTTATTTCTGATCTTTGCGGTTATCGCGGCGCTTACCCCCGCAGGGCCCGTACCTACCACCGCCACATCATACCGTTCCATATGAAACCTCCTGATGATTAAATAAAACTACCGAATGGGCCGCAGACTACATTCTAACCGATATTTTCATTTGATCCGTATCGTCGTCGTCACAGTCACCGGATTTACATTCTGCGCCTGGTCAACAAGTGTGACCAGAAACTTAACACTGTAGGTCCCGTTTTTGATCGAAGTATCCGAAAGCCTCAAAATCCCTTCAAACCTGCGCACCGAGCCGTTCTTTGCATTTGTCCCTTCAAAAGAAAAATACTGCCCGGTCCTATTATCCTTTAATACCACATTTTTGATCACGGTATTATGCGGCGTGCCGCCCTTGCTTATTATGGCGATGTTGCGGCTGACGCTTGTTGCGCGGGTCATCGTCGCTTTCTTCAGATTGCAGTAGATCTTTGCCGGTTTCTGAACAGGCTTTACTTTTATCTCCTTACTTATCACCGCACCGTTATCCATGGTAAGACGAAGTACGGTCCTGTAGTTTTCCTTGCTGTCAAGCGTTGCTTGCTCCTTTGCGCTTATCACAATGAGGCCTGTGTCCGATGTCACAACCTTCCTGTCCGGAGTGATATCGCCCTTTTCGAGGAGAGAAATATCAAAGAGCGCGGCTGCATCCGCATTTTCGATCACGGCTGTCTTTATATTCCCGCAGCCGGTATTTACAACCGACGGTTTTAATTTTACACAGGATGTGACCCTGCTCACTATATTGATCGTACCCGATTTCTTAAATCCCAGGGCCGACGGCAGGTCCTTATCCGTGACCTTGACCGTAAATTTCAAAGCCTTTAACGGGTACATCTGTCCGTCAGACCCCCTGTATGAGGGCGTAAGCTTCAGCGTATATTTTCCGGGATCGGGACCCGCCCCCATGCTTGCAACTGACAAAACTCCGTCCTTATAAGCCGCATAGAGCGATGAACCGAGCACCTCTTCCGTCCTGTCATTTGCGGCCTCTATCTTAACATCGGTATCCATGCAGTAACTTTCGGTCCTTATTACTTTGATATCAAGCGTCCCCTTCTCTTTCGGAACATTCGTATTTACTGTGGCAGTATTTTTAATAAACGATACCGTGGGCTTAGCTGCTTCCTTTGCCGTCAGGGTAAGCGCCACATCCTTTGACCACAGGGCTGAGGAGAGCGCCACTTCCTTTTTCCCCGGCTCAAATGAAGCGGTCTTTTTGAATAAAAGCCTGCTTCCCGCAGCATCCACGGTGCATGAAAGACCCGGATCCGTGCAGGCTGCCGTTGTGTCCGCAGGAAGTACTACGGGATTTTTGTCCTTATCAAGGAGTACGGAATATGCCATGTCACAGCCTTCGTAAAATACCGCATTTTTTGCGGTTATCGAAGGTTTTGCATATTTTTTCAAAACCTCCGTGCTTATGTTTATATTCACATCTCCCTTTATGCCTTCACCCGAAACGGATGCAAAATACTTTTTATATACAGCCTTGGAATTGCCCGCATTACGGTTTACGGTCTTTAATGTCAGTATCCCGTTTTCAAATGAGGCTAAAGCAAAATACGGATCTCCCGCCGCATTCTCCTTTGTCTTGTCACGGTCCGTTATCCCCGTGATGTCAAAATTGGATGTTACCTTAAACTTCGCATATCCCGCATATTCATCATCGGAATAAAAGAGATTCGGCTTTGTTATCTGTGTCAGCGTAACCGAAGGCGTAAATTTCGTGACCTCATCCCTGGGTATCGCATCGGGATCCTTCGCATCCGAAAATACAGGGATCTTGAATACAAACGCATTCTTCAGGGCGCCTGCGCTTTTGTACTGATTATACGTAGTCGCCGACTCGGTATAGGGAGCCATGACATTCTGCATGTACTGATGCGTATAGAGAGGATCGATCAGGTCCCATTTCTCAAGATAGCCCGTATCCTGTCCGACGCTGATGTAGTTATTGCCCAGGAATCCCGCGCCGCCGTTTAAGGATTTGTATCTTGTGGTCCATCCCTGCTCTCTGGCATAGGTGAGCCCGTTTTTCAATATCTCTTCGGCCGTCTTTCCTGATGCCTTTATGTTGAAATAATTATACAGACCCTCATAGCCGGGATATGTTCCCGATATCATCTGGGAAGTGCCGTTTACTCCCTGCTCAAGCCTGACTCTTGATGCCAGGTGGTACGGGCTTAGCGACCGGCTCTTTCCTATCTCCATGAAAGCGTCCGCATAGGTCCTTGACTTCGAATCTCCCGGTATCGTGCCGCTCATGAAGGTATTGTTTAAGATACTCTGAACTCCGTCTTTTGTATGGTATTTTGAATTATAGCCAAGCTGCTCGAACATGAAGACATGTCCCTCGTCAAAGAAATTGACGGGATTCATGTAATATCTTATCGCCTGCTTTGAAGCATAGAACCAGTACCCGCTCGAATCCGCCTCACCTTCTTTGTAGGAATCGGGCGCAGACTTCGGTATCCAGTTCCTGTTCCTGTCGGCATATTCACCGTTCACCGCATCATCAAGCGTCGTCACCGAATGAGTCTGCGGCACGAACACCCAGTTGGGGTGCGAAGTGTGAAGAGATGAAAGCTTGTCACGGTAGGATGCCGGAAAATCATCAAAGGACTGGTCGGCCTGTGTTTCCAGAACTGTATTTGAAAATATGCTCCCGGATCCGGTTGACATAATTCTAAGACTGTTTCCTTCCGTTTCTTCCGCTCCGTTCTCCCATTCGCCAAATCCCGCATCCGTACATACAAAGCTTTGTCTCTTAACATATCCCCTGCATTCCCTGCCGTCGATGAAGGATGTGACCTCAAACCACAGATCCTGCCCGTTTGTGACGCCCTTTTGTAATAAGACCGTATCTGCCGAGTAAAGCTTTGCAGCCGTTTCCGATGCTTCATCCGGTGACTTTTTCAGGTCACAGGTATCACAGTTGAAAATGACTCCATAAACGGTTCCCAAAGAAAGAACCTCATTCAAAGCCGCGATTTCTTCTTCCGGATCCGCTGCCGGATTTCCCGACGCTGCCTCTTCGGAGGATACGGTCATATCGGAAGATACTGTTCCGTCCGAAGACACTGTTTCGTCCGAAGACACTGTTTCGTCTCCGGATACCGTTTCATCAAAAAGTTCCTCTTCATTTCCGGAGACTGTCCCGTCGGAAGATACGGTCTCATCCGAAGATATGACCTCATCCGGGGACACTGTCACATCGTAAATCGCCGTAACATCCGAAGAAACGGCAAACGCTGCTGCCGGCTGCACCAAAAGCGCAGTACAAAGCAGCAGCGTCATATGAATTTTAATTCTCAAACCTCTTTTTCCGGTCATGATACTCCGATTTCTTATTTCCCCGGTTTTATGAAGTCAAAATTGAAATCATCATCCAGGTCAATATCCTGTCTTCCACCGGACATATATCCTCCGTTCATGCCGGGATCATTTCCCATGCCGGGTCCGCCGTAGCCGCCCTGCATTCCTCCCTGCTGCATGCCCTGATCCATATATCCCTGTCCATCCGCTTCGGGCGGATAAGGTCTTCTCTCGGTCCTCACTCCGGGTCTTGATTCATTTCTGACCTCAGTCCCGATCTGCTGCTGCGGTCTTGCCTCAGTCCTGACATTGCTCCTCATTTCGGTCCTGACTCCGGGTCTTGATTGATTCATTCTCTCCGGAGCGCGTCCCTCATCATTTCTCTGTACTCCGCGGCCCGTGCGTGAATCACCCCTGTCATAATATCTGATATCCTCTTCCTGTGAAGGATAGTCGCCCTGCATGCTCACATTGTTATATCCGTAACCGCCCTGCTGTCCGTAGCCGCCCTGTCCTTCATAGTCATCATCTTCGTCATAGGCTCCGTCATCCTGCGCATATCTGCGTCCGCCGTTCCTGCGTATCGCAGACACTTCCTTCTTTCTGACGCGTCTCTTCATCTCCTCCACATCATCATCGTCATCGAGGTTTCTTCCGCCGCCTCTCCTGCCGTTTAAGGACATGTTCACGATGATGAATATCAAAACTACCGAAAACAGGATGAGACCTGCTATGATGAAGAGCCTGATCTGGGCGCTCTTTCTGTATTTTTCGGTTGATTCGCTCTCTCCCGTATCCATCTCAAGATATCTCTGATAGGTATGTCCTAAGGTATCATAAAGGAAAAAGCCCTGCGCTCCGTTATAATCGATTCCGTAGATCAGGAAGAATTCCGAAGGCTGTGCCTTTACAAAGCCTGCCGCATCAACCTGGACATTTGCTGCCGCAACCTCCGCTGCCGCTGCATCTTCATAATTTGCGGCATCATCCACTGTCGTGCCGTCCACATAGGAATTATCGACAACGGTCGCGTTTGTCGTATCTACGGTCGTGTTTGCGGGAACCTCTCCCGTTCCTGCATCAGACGAGCCTGCGCCGATCCCCAGTCCCAGATCGCCGGCATAGACCGTTTCGGTAACCCTGAAAAATCCTTCTTTTTTCTTCTTGTCCTTCTTATCCTTATCCTCTTCATCCGTTGACGATCCGTCAGGCAGAGTCCATGCCGTAACGCTCTTATTATCTATATTGAGGACTGCCTTGTTGAATCCGGCCGGCGGATTGATATTGTCGCCGGGATCGAGGATTATGAGAAATGCTCCGTTGCCTCCGTCAAGCTTCACATAGTCGGACATGGTCGCCGTAGCCGTGTCGCACAGATAAAAATCTCCGACGGTTCCGGTCACATCCGTAAGGTAGGCAAGTACCACTGCATCCGAATTGTCCATATATGCCAGATCTATGTTCTGTCCCTGATAGGCGACCGTCTGTCTGTGGAATCCCGAAGGCATCATGGAATCAGGGAAGGTATTTGCTATATAAAGTCCGTTGTTGGCAAGTATTGTTCCCTGCGTTACTCCGGTTCCGGTTCCGGCATCGGACATCTCGCCGTCAGCAAACAGGTCATCTGTCAGCTCCCCGTCTGCGGGCACTTCCCCGTCTGCGGGTATTTCTTCGTCAACGGGCGATTCCCCTTCATCTGCCACCTCGTCGGCATAGACCCGCACATCTGCCTTAAACGGTACGGCTGAAGCCAGCACAGCCGCTGCCAGCAGACAAGCTCTTATTCTTTTTGATAAATAACTTCCTTTCATACGGTTTCCCTCTCTTTAGCTCTTTTTCCCTCAGGCTTCATCTATAGCTTTTCCTATATCCGATCTGCAGTATTTATTCTCAAAATCTATCCATTCCACGGCTTCATAGGCATTGGCCCGTGCTTTTTTCAGGGTTTCTCCCTTCGCAGTGACTCCAAGCACCCTGCCGCCGTTTGTTGCTATGCCCTTTGTGGTCTTTTTCGTACCTGCATGGAATACATAGTAACCGTCCTTATCATCAAATGACTCAAGGCCTTTTATTATGAATCCCCGCTCGTATTTTAACGGGTATCCCTTTGACGCCAGCACCACGCATACGGCCGCATTGTCCTCAAATTCAAGCTTCAGCTTTGAAAGAGTGCCGTCAATGCAGGCTTCCATTACATCAATGATATCATTTTTCATCCTCGGGAGCACTACCTGTGCCTCGGGATCGCCGAACCTGGCATTGTACTCAAGCACCTTCGGTCCGTCCTTTGTGAGCATCAGTCCGAAGAAGATAACGCCCTTAAACGGTCTTCCTTCAGCTGCCATAGCCTCGACCGTAGGCTTGTATATGTTCTTTTTGCAGAACTCATCAACTTTTTTTGTATAGAACGGCGAAGGGGAAAATGTTCCCATTCCTCCGGTGTTCAAGCCCTCGTCATTATCCAGGGCTCTTTTGTGATCCTGCGCCGAGCTCATGACCTTTACGGTCTTTCCGTCGCAGAAAGTCAGCACCGATACCTCGCGTCCCTCTAAAAACTCCTCGATAACGACCTTGTTTCCGGCAGTTCCGAATTTCTTTTCAAGCATTATGTCCTTGATGCCGTTGCGGGCTTCATCGAGTGTTTCACAGATGAGCACACCCTTTCCCAAAGCCAGTCCGTCCGCCTTTAACACGATCGGGAACTTCGCGCTGTCAAGATATTTGAGAGCGTCCGCAGCGTTGTCAAAGGTTTCATAGGCGGCAGTCGGGATGTTGTATTTTTTCATCAGTTCCTTTGAGAAGGCCTTTGACCCTTCGATGATCGCGGCATTCCTTCTCGGTCCGAAGGCACGGATGCCTGCCTCTTCAAGCGCATCCACAAGTCCTCCGACTAAAGGATCATCGGGACCGACTATGACCAGATCCACCTTTTTTTCTTTTGCGTGAAAGACGATCTTGTCAAATTCCATTGCCTTGATATCGGTACATTCGGCAATCTTTGCTATTCCGGCATTTCCCGGAACGCAGTATATCTTTTCGACCTTAGGGCTTTTTGATACGGCAAGCGCAATGGCATGCTCCCTGCCGCCGCTTCCTACTATGAGGACTTTCATTCATTCACCTCCGATAACGGTCTTATTATCTTTCACGGAAACCTTCCCGTTTGCGATCAAATCTACCGCCTTCGGAAGGATCTTCCATTCTGCCTGCTCCATAACTCTTTTCTGCAATGTCTCGGGAGTGTCGGAAGGCTCGATCTCCACAGCCTTCTGCAGGATTATGGGGCCGGTATCGCACCCTTTGTCGACAAAATGCACTGTCGCTCCCGTGATCTTCACTCCTCTTTTGAGCGCCTCCTCATGGACCTTAAGTCCGTAGTATCCCTTCCCGCAGAAGGAGGGAATGAGGCTCGGATGTATGTTTATGATGCGGTTTTCAAAGGCATTTATCATTCCTTCGGGAAGCACTGTCATAAATCCGGCAAGTACTACAAGATCCGTTCCCGCTTCTCTTAACGCCTCAAGCATCTTTTCTTCGTAATCTTTTATATCCGCCGCGTCCCTGCGCCTTATCACCTTGGTGGCGATACCGGCTTTTTCGGCCCTTTCAAGAGCATAGGCATCGCTTCTGCTGCTTATCACGAGACCGATCTTTGCGTTGGTTATCCTGCCGTCTTTAACGGCATCTATTATGGCCTGAAGATTCGTCCCGCCTCCGGACACGAGCACCGTTATGTTCAGCATAACCGCACGCCCTTTTCGCCTTTATCGAAAACACTTCCCACGATGTATGCCTTCTCGCCTGCAGATCCTATCGCATTTATTACGCCCTCGGCATCCTTTGGATCAACTGCAAGGACCATTCCCAGTCCCATGTTGAAGGTATTGTACATCATGTGCCCTTCTATGCCGCCGTCCTTCTGTATCATGTCAAATATGGGCGGCACGGGATATGAATCCTTCTTCACTTCCGCTTCAATGCCCTCCGGAAGCATCCTCGGGATGTTCTCAAAGAAGCCTCCGCCCGTGATGTGCGAGCAGCCCTTTATATTAAATCCGGCATCCTTCACTGACTTCAATGCCTTCGTATATATCTTTGTGGGTGTTAAAAGCGTATCTCCCAGCGACGCGCCCAGGCTGTCATAATACCTGTTCAGGTTTTCCTCTTTCATGGAAAAAACCTTCCTTACCAGAGAGAAGCCGTTGCTGTGGACACCGCTCGAAGCTATGCCTATGAGCGTATCTCCGTCCTTTATGGTTTTCCCGTCGATGATGTCCTTTTTGTCCGCGATACCGACCGCGAATCCGGCCAGATCGTATTCATCCTCGGGCATGAGTCCGGGGTGTTCTGCAGTCTCTCCTCCGATAAGGGCAGCGCCTGCCATTTTGCAGCCTTCGGCCACGCCCTCTACGATCTTTGCGATCTTTTCCGGGATGTTCTTTCCGCATGCGATATAATCAAGGAAGAACAACGGCTGTCCGCCTGCACATGAAATATCATTGACGCACATGGCCACACAGTCTATTCCGACGGTATCGTGCCTGTCCAGAATAAAGGCGATCTTGATCTTTGTTCCGACGCCGTCCGTTCCGGAAAGAAGCACGGGCTCATCCATGCCTTTTATCTTCCCGAGATCAAAAGCTCCCGAAAAACCTCCAAGCGATCCTATGACCTCTTCTCTCTTTGTGGACTCAACAAATCCCTTTATCAGCTCAACTGATCTGTAGCCCGCTTCTATATCAACACCTACACTCTTGTAGTCCATAACTCTCCTTTGATATTACGATCATTTCTTTGAAAGATAGTCTTTATACCCGGTCTCTTTCAGCCTTGAATCCTTTGCCATGACTTCTTCTTTCTGCTTTTTTGAAAACTCCTTAAGTTTTTCAAGCAGTTCGGGATTTCCGACAGCAAGTATCTTTGCCGCCATGATGCCCGCATTTTTGGCCCCGTCTATGGCCATCGTCGCAACCGGTATTCCCGGAGGCATCTGTACTATGGAATAAAGGGCATCCTTGCCTGAAAGCGCTCCGCCCTTTAACGGTATCCCGATGACGGGAAGCGGAAAGACAGCCGCGCTCATTCCGGGCAGATGCGCTGCCATGCCTGCACCCGCTATGATCACCTTTACGCCCTTTTCTTCAAGACCGGAAACCCATTCAAAAAACACATCCGGCTCCCTGTGAGCCGATATGATGTTCATCTCATATTCTATACCGAGATCGTCAAGGACCGATGCCGCCTTTGACATCACTTCCATGTCCGAGTCCGAGCCCATGACTATCGCAACTTCAACCATACTCCGTCACCCTTAAACATTGCTTGAAAATCTTTTAATTGTAACCTAATAATTATACTTATTTCATGCTTTCATATCAAGAAAAATATTACCCCGCCAAAGCCTTTCGGACTTTACTTACGGCAGCAGCGGAATGTTGAGTTCACCGCAGCCTTCCGCAAAAAACAGCCCGTCTTTTATTATATAGTGCCTGTTCCCGCCGCTGTCTACGGAAGCTATGGACAAAAGCTCCTCATAGGGAATCGTAACATCCGTGTGGCAGTTAAAATAGGCCTTCACAGGATCGGTCTTTCTGTATTTTTCCGTATGCTCATTGTCCCTTGAGATGATCTCTCTTCCGTCGGGATTGAACACCCTGACATCCTCGGCCCTGCTGTAACAGGTGTCTCCGAAAGCAAAGTGCGGACCGGTCTTTTCGGCTATAAGTATCGGGAGTTTGTCAAAGATATCATATGTTTTTGCCATTGCATAGGCAGTTGTGTTCGTGCCTATGGCAAATTCACCCACCGGCAGCGTATCGTGGCCGTGAAGTATGTTTTCCTCTATATAACGTCTGTTTTTCTCGTCCGTGTCAAAATTAGAACAGCTGTAATCGGTAATAAAACCGTTTTCAACGACAAACTTCAGGTTCTTGAATACCAGACCGTTTAAATACACCTGTGATACATGAAGAACACCGCTTGTCCCGGCAAGCTTCGGGGAGGTAAACACCTCACCCACGGGGATGTTCACATCCGCCACGCAGTTTTCGAAAACAGTCTGCTTTTCCCTGTCTTCCATATCCATAAGGCTCACCCTTATATCCGTCAGGTTCTCTCCCCTTCCTTTGACTTCAACGCATCCGCCCTTTTCAAGCGTCAGGATTATCTCCTGCTGTATATTCCGGTACTTTTCATAGGGCAGGGTATTTATCTTTACGGTTTCCTTAAAGATCTCTTCAAAGTCTTTTCCTATCGAAGGGACCGGATAGGCGATTATCGTAAATGACCGTTCATCAGCAGGAATATATTCATTTGCGATCGCCGCGCTTCGTGAGGCAAGAGAGGCAGACAGCTTCTTCTGCTCTTTGGAAAGAGCAAAACTCTCATTTTTAATTATGGGAGTAAACTCTTTTTCCCCGAAACGCTCCATGACCGCGGGTCCTGCATAAACAGCTGCCTTATCCTTATGTCTTTCATAGGCGTTTCTTACCGCCTCAAGCTTTCTTTCAACATAGGCCCTGTCAAGAAAGAGAGCATTATCTTCCCTGTGGTCAAAATCCATCTGTTCGTTTACGGGTTCTCCGGTAAAGCCCACGCGGGACAACCCGTTTCTTGCAGCGGGATGAAGTGCTCTTCTGAATACCGTCACATCAAGTCCAAGGCTTTTAAAATTTTCGGCCTCTGCCTTTACAAGTCTTTCAAATCCCAGATTGTACCTGATGCTTACGGTCTTCTTTTGGGAAAGATCCTTGCCGGTCGTGACAAAACCTGTCCTGAAGCCCTCCGTGAAGGTATCGGCCATCCGTTTTATCTCCTCTTCGGGAAGGGAATTTAAGAAGGCCGCCGTCCTTTTTGTGTCCTCATTTACATATTCACCGAATTTATCAAGATAGGCCGGATCCGAAAGATCTGCTGTTCTTATGATATTAAGCGCAAAATCATATGAAGGGTCGACCTGGGAAGCTATCCTTTTTTCCATTGTCTCATCAAGGTAATCAAACACATACCTGTAAAGGATATCCTTTATCTGAGAGCTTTTTGAAGCAAAGTCCTCCCCGTCCTCATTCAACTGCAAAAAAGCGCCGTAAACCTCAAGGAAGACCTCGTTTATCTTTGTGATCTCATCAAGCTCCCCCTCGGCTGCAAAAGGTATCACATTAATAAGTTCGTAAGCTAAAAATGAGAGGAGTCTTCCCATTTCGGTTCCGAAAAGTCCGACGGTATAAGCCGGATTGGTATATGATGTCTCATATTTTCCGGGCAGCAGGCCGGAGTAGTCCGGATTGCACAAAAATAAAGCGCATTTTCTGAAGTATGCGCCATAATCGCCCGGAAGGATGTCCTCGTCGGTCATCTCTTTGATCCTGCCGGCGGAAAGTTCATATCTTGTCTGTATCATCTCATCGATCATGTCTTAAAAACCTCTGTTTCAGAGCCCTGCCAGAAGTCCCGCATAGAGTACAAAGCTCCAGGCTATGGCGCAGAGCACGGAAAGAGCGAACCCGAGTCTGGGAAAAAATTCAAACTTATCCTTTTCAAGCAGTGCAAGTATCCCCAGGGCAATCCCCGCAAAACAAAAAACAAAGGCAACAAAGCCGGCAGCGCCCATGCGCTCTCCCGCCTGTCCCCCGTTTTTTACAACTCTTGTCAGCACTGCCGCAAAACCGGCAGTTGAGATCAGTGCGCAGACAGTGGACATTATCCCTTTTGATGAGCGGCTCTTGCTTGTGAACCTGTACTCTCTGCGCCCGAAGAACTGTGTGCTCAAAACAGCAGCCCCGAACGGTTCTGCAAAAGCTTGCTGCCGCTGATGACCAAAAGCGTGCCGGTGATGATCCCCACACAGATGGTGATGATCCCTATGGTCAGGGCCGCAACTCCTCCGAATCCCATATATCTGTAAGCTTTTTCATTTCCTTCATTCATAATGCCGAACTCCTTTTTTGATGGACACATGTTTTCCCCGCCGTCACAAGGAATCCACCACTTCGTGGTCCCCCTTATGACAAACCGTATTGATCGTAGTAATCACTGATGGCTTTTTTCAGTGCGTCATCAAGGACATACTTTCCGTCGACTTCATTATTTCCGAGATATTCGATCACATCCGACATCGTAACGATCGAAGCCGTCTTTATTCCGTATTCCTCTTCGATCTCTTTAAGCGCCGACTTCTCGCCTTTTCCTTTCTCCTGTCTGTCGACCGATACGCAAAGTCCCACGCACTTCGCGCCTCTTTCGGTCAGTATCGGCATGGTCTCGGCGATCGATGTGCCCGCGGTGGTCACATCCTCAATAATAAGAACCTTCGAGCCCTCTTCTATAGGCGTCCCCAAAAGGATACCCTTGTCGCCGTGATCCTTTATCTCCTTGCGGTTTGATGAATAACCTATATCCTTTCCGTATTCTCTCGAAATCTCCATCGTTGCAGCGACTGAAAGCGGAATTCCCTTATATGCCGGTCCGAAGAGAATGTCAAAATCAAGGCCGAAATGATCCTTTATCGCTTTGGCATAATAACCGCCCAGCCTGATGAGCTGCCCGCCTGTCCTGTAAAAACCCGTATTAATGAAAAACGGGGTCTTCCTTCCGCTTTTCGTAACGAAATCCCCGAATTTCAAAACACTGCATTCAAGCATGAAACGTATAAATTCCTGTTTGTAGCCTTCCATCTGCTCTTACCTTCCTATGGCTTCGTTTATATCTTTTATCATGTCAAGCACTGCTGCTCTTGCGGCATCCGCAAAATCCGCTTCACCGTATTTTTCCTTATAGGGATCCTTTGTATGGGCCGCTATGATCCCTCTCGAGGAATTGACGATCGCGCCGTTTTTTTCATCGTCAAAAAATCCCTTCAGGTCTTTTCCCGATGCACCCTGCGCACCGTATCCCGGCACCAGGATAAAGGTATGCGGCATAAGCTTTCTCAAAGCCTCACCCTGCTCGGGGTAAGTCGCTCCGACGACTGCGCCGACATTGCTGTATTTTCCCTCACGGGTATCCTCTCCCCATTCTTCAACCTTTGCGGCCACATGCTCGTAAAGCGGTTTCCCGTCAATAAGCCTGTCCTGAAATTCGCCGCTTGAAGGATTTGAGGTTTTTACGAGCACAAATATGCCCCTGTCATTTTCTTTGCAGACCTTTACAAAAGGCATGACTCCGTCACTTCCGAGATACGGATTCACCGTAGCCATATCCTCGTTAAACGGAAAATATGCGCTCTCTCCGACCGTAACCTTTCCGATGTGGCCGGCGGCGTACGCCTCAGATGTGGATCCTATGTCTCCCCTTTTTATGTCCCCGATCACCACAAGTCCCTTTTCATGACAGTAATCAATTGTCTTTTTATATGCCTTTAACCCCGGCAGCCCGTATTGTTCATACATGGCAGACTGGGGTTTTACTGCAGGAATAAGATCGTATATATTATCTATGAGTTTTTTATTAAACTTCCAGACCGCCTTCGCGGCGCCCTCGAGCGTCTCGCCCTTTTCCTTGTATGCCTTCCGCTTTATGTGATCGGGCACAAATTTCAGATTCGGGTCGAGCCCTACCACTACGGGCGCGTTCTTCTTTTCGATCTCTTCGTATAACCTCTTTATCATCAGACCGTCACCGAAAGTTCTTCATTAACAAACTTCTTTATTGCGGAGGCGTTCGATATCTTTCTCGTTCCCTCCTTTGATACCAGTACAAGCGTCGGTGCCTGCATCACTCCGTACTTCTTTGTCAGCTCGATATTTTCCTCGGCATCTATCTCCATATACTTGAAATCCGCCAGAAGCTTTTTGACGAGCTTGCAGTTCGGGCAGGTCTTCGTCGTAAAAAGATAGGTGATGTTTTCCACCGGCTCTATCTCCACGCTCACATTCTCAACTCCGTCAAGGCCCTGTATCTTTGACAGCGTCACCATGCTGGTCGTGGGCTTTTTTAAGCAGCTTGTCTGTACATCATAGAGCTTCCTGTCCTCATACTCCTGAGCCTTTCCGTCGTTCCAGTTCTGTATCGGCCTGTAGTATCCGGTTATCCTGCTGTATACCTCCGTAGGCTTGCCGCACTCGGGGCACACCTTCTGCTCGCCTGCCAGATATCCGTGTTCGCGGCAGATCGAATATGTAGGTGACAGAGTATAATAAGGAAGCTTGTAATTATCAGATATCGCCTTCACCAGATTAGCGGCTGCCTTCCAGTCGGGAAGCTTCTCTCCGAGGAATGCATGGAACACGGTTCCGGATGTATAAAGGGTCTGAAGCTCATCCTGTATATCAAGAGCATCAAATATGTCGCTTGT
The DNA here is from genome assembly GCA_024690825.1 of Lachnospiraceae bacterium. Lineage (GTDB taxonomy): Bacteria > Bacillota > Clostridia > Lachnospirales > Lachnospiraceae > NK4A144. Next base: position 29,721 of record JAILOK010000058.1, read on the forward strand.
ATATCCGACAGGCAGGTGGGACGAGTTGGTATAATAAGGAGTCTCGCCCGGTCTTCCCGCAGTCTTTATATTGGGGAACTGCTTCCTGTCATGTTTTGCAAGCCTGTAGGCCGTGCTCTCTGCGGGAGTAGCCTCCAGGTTGTACAGATCTCCGTACTTTTCCTGATAATCCTTCAGTCTTTCCCTCATATGGTTGAGGACCTTCTTTGTGAACTCCTGGGTCTTCTTTGAGGTAAGGTCTTCTCTTAACCAGTTGGCATTCAGTCCGACCTCATTCATGCCGACAAGGCCGATGGTGCTGAAGTGATTGCTGAAGGTTCCGAGATATCTCTTTGTATACGGATAGAGACCCTCGTTCAAAAGCTTTGTCACCACATCCCTCTTTACTTTGAGAGATCTTGCCGCCACATCCATCATATGGTTCAGTCTTCTGAAGAAGTCATCCTCATTCGCCGAAAGATAAGCGATCCTGGGCATGTTTACCGTGACGACTCCGATGGATCCCGTTGATTCGCCCGAGCCGAAGTATCCGCCGCTCTTCTTGCGCAGTTCTCTCAGATCGAGTCTTAACCTGCAGCACATGGAACGGATGTCGGACGGCTCCATGTCGGAATTTACATAGTTTGAAAAATACGGTGTGCCGTATTTGCTCGTCATCTCAAACAACAGCCTGTTGTTTTCCGTATCGGACCAGTCGAAATCCTTTGTTATGGAATATGTGGGAATGGGATACTGGAATCCCCTTCCGTTGGCGTCGCCTTCGATCATGGTCTCGATGAAGGCCTTGTTCACCATATCCATTTCCTTCTTGCAGTCCTTGTAGCAGAAGTCCATCTCTTTACCACCGACAATGCAGGGAAGCTCCGCAAGGTCATCGGGAACTGTCCAGTCAAGCGTGATGTTTGAGAACGGTGACTGCGTTCCCCACCTTGACGGTGTATTGACCCCGTAGACGAAGGATTCCACGCACTGCTTTACTTCCCTGTAGCTTAGATTGTCGGCTTTTACAAAAGGAGACAGGTAGGTATCGAAAGATGAAAACGCCTGAGCGCCTGCCCATTCATTCTGCATGATGCCCAGGAAGTTTACCATCTGATTGCAAAGTGTAGAAAGGTGTTTTGCCGGAGCCGATGATATCTTTCCGTTGATCCCGCCAAGCCCTTCCTTGATGAGCTGCTTTAAGGACCATCCGGCACAATATCCGGTCAGCATCGAAAGATCATGTATGTGTATGTCACAGTTTCTGTGAGCATCGGCTATCTCCGGATCATAAACCTCGGAAAGCCAGTAATTTGCGGTTACAGCGCCTGAATTTGAAAGGATGAGGCCTCCGACCGAATAAGTAACGGTAGAGTTCTCCTTGACTCTCCAGTCCTCGACCTTTACATATGAATTTACGACATCCCTGTAATTAAGGATGGCCGCATTCATATTTCTGACCTTTTCACGCTGCTTACGGTAAAGTATGTATGCTTTGGCAACATCCGTAAAGCCTGTTTGGTTGAGAACGGTCTCCACAGAGTCCTGTATATCCTCCACGGTGATCCTGTCATTTATTATCTTTTCCTGGAAATCTGCCGTAACGCGCAGAGCCAGCAGATCGATGATGTCGTTATTATACTGTTTCTCACAGGCTACAAAAGCCTTCATTATCGCATCATTGATTTTTGTAAGATTGAAGTCCGCCTTCTGACCGTCTCTTTTGATTACACTGAACATACTATCCTATTCCCCCATAGAAGCCCTTTTTTGCAGGGCTAAGAATGATTTATGTCAACCAATCCTCTGCGCAATCCAATTATTCTCATGTAAAATTCTTTCAAAAAAAATGATGTCATCCTGAAAAATGCGCAAAAACCGCTGACATTTCACATGATAACATCACATAGTGGTTAAGTCAAGTTGTATACACAAGATATTGTGGTATTATGTCAAAAAATTATGTAGCCAAAGATGACAGAGGGACGGTTCTGCTGTCACCTTTTTTATCTCGTCGACAAAAATTTATTTTCTCTCTGGGCGGCGCTGTCATCGGGATAATTTTTCAGATACTCTTTCATGAGGGCAGATGCTTTCGTAAAATCGGACAAGTATTCGTAGGCTATGATCCTGTTGTACTCGAGCGTCTGGACATATTCGTTGTCGGGAACCGCAAGTCCCTGCTCAAACGAAGCCCTCGCCCCGTCATAATCCCCCATATCAAGGCAGCACAGTCCCAGCTGGTTGCAGATCTCAACATCGGTGGGATCCTCCTCAAGATACGCTCTGTAAAGGGACGCCGCATAATTTGTATCACCCAGCGCTTCGTAGGTACGGCCCAGATACAGCATCACTCCACCCTTTGCATTGGCATTTCTTGCGCTTTCAAGAGAATTTTTGGCCTGTTCGTATTCACCCAGGCAGTAATAAAGCTTTCCCTTCTGCAGATCCGTCAGCTTCGTGCTGATCTCCATTGCATCCTTCAGATATTTGTCGCCTTCATCCTTCATGCCCACAGCATTCAGGCATTCATATATCTGTATGAAAAGATCCGGATCGGTCGGGTTTAATTCCACCGCCCTGTTAAAATCCTGCAGGGCATTGTCCGTCTCGCCGAGTCTCAGTTCCGTCTTTCCTCTTTGCAGAAATGCATCAAATTCCTGCGGATACAGACCGATTATGGCAGAATAAGTGCTCTTTGCCCCTTCATAATCCCCGCTCCTGTATTGAGCCACAGCAAGATAATATGAAGTATCCCTGTCCTGTTCCTTTACATATCCGCGGTTAGCGGAAAGCGACCTCAAAAGATCCTCCGTGGCATTTTCATACGAAGCCAGCTCCATTTCCGCGATCCCCTTCACCCTGTAAAGAAGCTCGGGATCCTCTCCCGCTTCGATCGCATTATCAAGCATCGTAAGAGCTTCCTCGTACTGTCCGTTCTTTACGGCCTCCACGGCAGAATCCGTATTTTCATGTTTATTTGAAAAAGCGCATGCCGAAAGAAAGCATGCGAATGATATGCAGATAACAGCGGTGCTTTTGTTTTTCATGGGTCACGACCTTGTTTTTGCTACCCTGAAGCAGTTCTTTCCCGCTTCCTTTGCCTCGTACAGGGCTTCATCCGCGGCCTTGTACAACTCCTCATACTCCGTTCCGTCCATTGAAAAGAAGGCTATCCCTATTGAACAGCTGATGCCTACCGTAATATCCCTTTCGGTAAAGGTCCTCTTGATCTTCTTGTTGAGTTCTCCTGCCCGCTCCATGGTAATCTCCGGGGTGGTATCCTTCATGAGCACCATGAATTCGTCTCCTCCCATCCTTCCGACATAGTCGCTGTCTCTGAAGGTATCCTTTATTGAACCGGCAACAAACCTTATGACCTCATCTCCGAAGGGATGTCCCAGATTGTCATTAACGCTCTTGAAGTTATCGGTATCCACCATGATAAGCGCATGACAGTTTTCGGGGTCGCTTGCGGCTATGAACTTCTCAACCTTTGACTGCATGGCGGTCTTGTTCAGAAGTCCCGTCATGCCGTCTCTTCCGACTTTTGCCTTCAGTTCTTCATCACGGAGTTTTTCTTCATTTATGTCTTTTTCCGAACCCACTATCCTTATCACGGTATCCCTGTGCTCGAAGGATGCGTAGTTCAGCCTGTACCAGCGTATCTCACCCTTTTCGGTCTTTGCCCTATACTCGACTACGCCCTTCTTCTGCTCTTTTAAGGCCTCTCTCATCGCCTTTTTAAAGCCCGGAAAATCCTCTTCATGTATTATAGCCTTATATATGTTCTTCTTTCTGAATTCCTCTATTGTTATCCTGTTTCCTTCCTCATCCTTTCTGGATGTGGTCAGAACATCGGAGAGCACATCATAATCATACTGTGTATTGTCGACCGCTTCCTCGATGAGCTTGTAGCGCTCCGTCTCCATGTAAAGCTTCTCATTTATCTCTGCAAGCCTCTGCTGAGCAAGCTTTTCGGTTGTGATATCGCTGATGATAACAAAGAAACTGCGGGTCCCGTCATCATTTTTTACAAGCCTGCCCTTGTGGTAGATCCACATGATGTCATCGGTCATATCCTTGACTCTGTAAGTCAGCTCCACGGTCTCAAAAAAACTGATCTGGTTTTCGATCATCTCCTTGACCATGGCGCGGTCCGATTTGTGCACAAAGACATCAAAACTGTTGTAATAATGCTCGCGGAACTGCTCTTCGCCGCACTGGAAAATAGACAGCACGCCACGGCTTATATAGCCGATCTTTCCGCTGTCCGCATCATAACTGAAAACGCCTCCCGGTATATTGTCGAGGAGGATATCAAGCTTCATCCTCGTCTTTTCCAGTTCGGCCTTCAGGCTTTCCACATCTTCGGTTTTTACTTCTTCTGCCTCAGAGCCTTTCAACTCTTCTCCTCCGAACATTAATCTGCCATTCAACTATAAAACAACGGCTTTTTTATGTCAATCAAATCATGCGCTCTGTTTTGCCAGTTTCTCCGCCTGGTCGGCTGCGATCAATGCATCCAGTATCTCCTGCAGGTCGCCGTTCATTATATCCTCTATTCTGTAGAGCGTGAGCTTGATCCTGTGATCGGTGACCCTGCCCTGCGGAAAATTATAAGTACGGATCTTTTCCGAACGGTCACCGGTACCGATCTGTGAGCGTCTGGCTTCCGATTCGGCATCCTGCTTTTTCTGCAGTTCCAGATCATAAAGCTTTGAGCGCAGCAGCGCAAACGCCTTTGCCTTGTTCTGTATCTGCGATTTCTCCGTCTGGGAATAAATGACTATGCCTGTGGGAAAATGCGTCAGCCTGACAGCGGAATCCGTTGTGTTCACGCACTGCCCTCCGTTTCCGGAAGCCCTCATCACATCGATCCTTATGTCCTTTTCATCTATTTTCACATCCACGTCCTCGGCCTCCGGCATTACAGCCACTGTGATCGTCGAGGTATGGATCCTTCCGCCGGATTCGGTTTCGGGCACGCGCTGCACCCTGTGCACACCCGATTCATATTTCATTATGGCATAGGCGCCCTCTCCCTTTATCATGAAGGAGACATTTTTCATGCCGCCGATACCCGTTTCTTCATATTCAATTGTCTCGATCTTCCAGCCGCGTCCCTCCGCATAATGCACATACATCCTGTAAATCTCGGCAGCAAAAAGGGCAGCCTCGTCTCCTCCGGCTCCCGCCCTGATCTCGACTATGACATTTCTGTCATCATTCATATCCTTCGGAAGCAGCAGGATCTTAAGCTTTTTTTCCAGGTCAGGCGCTTTGTCCTTTGCCTCGGCAAGCTCCTCGCGGGCCAGCGCTTTCATATCCTCATCCGTTTCCTCATTTATTATATCGAGGGCTTCCTCCATGGCTTTTTCGTTATCTTTATATTCCCTGTAGGCCGATACAACAGGCGCGAGCATCGCCTGCTCCTTCATGAGCTTCATGTATTTCTGTCCGTCGCCTGCCGCCTCGGGCTCCGATGCCATCCGGAGAAGTTCTTCATATTTCCTTTCTATGTCTTCTACCTGTTCAAACATTTCATTACCCTCTCATTTCCCGCATAATCCCTTATTATGCGGATATCCCTGTAACCTTTTTCCTCAAAAATCCTTCGCACATCCTCTCCCTCGTCATATCCGATCTCAAGGATGATCCTTCCTTCTTTTTTCAGATGATCCGCGGCCAAATCCGCAATGATGCGGTAGAAATCCAGTCCGTCCTCTCCTCCGTCAAGGGCCGTGCGCGGCTCGTGGTCTCTTACCTCGATCTCAAGTCCGTTTATATCAGCGCTTTTGATATAAGGCGGGTTTGACACTATGCAGTCAAAGGTTCCCTCCACCTTTTCAAACATGTCGGAGCATAATAAAACCGGATCTTTCTTCAGGCTCTTTGCATTCTCTTCTGCCACTTTGAGAGCCTCCTTACTGATATCGGTCCCGACACCTTCTATGTCATTTTTGTAGCTCATGACCGAAAGCAGGATACAGCCCGAACCTGTGCAAAGATCCAGAACCCTGTCACCGTCGGAAACCTCCTTTAAGACTTCTTCCGTCACAAACTCGGTATCAAAGCGCGGGATCAGGACATCAGGCGTGACCTTAAAGGGAAGCCCCATGAACCAGACCGTGCCGGTGATATGCTGGAGCGGTATATGCTCCGCCCTCCCTGCAATAAAAACCTTATAATCCTTTTCTTCATCTTCGGTCACATCCGCGCCGGGATGAGCCTTGATATATGTCCTGTCTTTTTTTAATACATGCTCAAGCAGAAGGACCGCATCGATCCTATGATCGGTGATCCCTTCCTTTCGGAGTATCTCTTCACCCTCTGCCAGAAGCTTTGCTACCGTCATGTCTCTTCCCCGGACTCCTTTTCATCTCCGGCAGCCGGGCCGTTTTCCTTATCAAATTTAAGCCCGAAATTTTCCGTCAGATATTTTCTCCAGTCAAAAACCTCCTCGACCGATCTGATACCGACCTCGATCATGCCGTCATCGGGTTCCAAAGTAGTCAGGCGCTGCATCCACAGACCCGGGGCGCTTAAAGCCCTTATTATGGGAGAACTGCTCCGTCCGGCCGCCCTGATAAATTCATAGGCGACACCCGCGATCACCGGCACGAGCACTATCCTGAGCACAACCCGAAGCCATCTTTCGGGAGTCTGTATGAAAGAAAAGAAAATAATGGATACCACCATCACATACAGCAGGAAGCTGGTGCCGCACCGCCTGTGCTCTCTCGAAGATCTCCTCACATTTTCGGGATTGAGTTCCATGCCGGATTCGATGCAGTTGATGCATTTATGTTCTGCCCCGTGATACATGAAGACTCTTTTGATATCCTTCATCAGCGAAATGAGTTTGATATATGCTATGAATATAAGTATCCTTATCACGCCTTCAATAAGCGAAAGCAGGACGGCATTTCCCACGATCTTTTTGAAAAGCTGCGATATATAAAACGGAAGGATCATGAATAGACCCACCGCGAAAACGACGGCTATTATCGTTATGAGAGTGGATATGATGCCGTCAGAAACAGACTTCTTTTTTTCTTTTCCCTTGTTTTCTTCCTGTTTTTCTCCTTCTTTATTTTCATCCTCTTCTTCCATATATATATCAGATGAAAAATTTAAGGAGGACATTCCCAGCACCAGCGAGTCGACAAAAGCAAAGACACCCCTTATCACCGGTATCTTTTTCATGACCCCGTTTCCGGCAAAGCCCTTGAACTTATCCTTTTTTACAATGATCTCTCCATTGCTTTTTCTCACGGCCACGGCATAATCGTCCCCGTTCTTCATCATCACGCCTTCCATGACCGCCTGGCCGCCGATCCCGGAATACTTCACTCCGGATATATTGCAGGACTGCGCCTGCTGTTCTTTTTCATTCGACATATTTTTTTCCTCATAAATGTGTCAGAGGGACGGTCCTTCTGACAACTTTTTTATAATACCGCACAGGCATCTGACGCTCTTTGAACAATAAAAGGACCGCCGGGGCAGAATCTGCTCCGACGGTCCTTATTAAAATGCTACTTTGCTGCTGCGTACTTCCTGTTGAACTTCTCGATACGTCCGTCAGCGCGGGCAGCCTTCTGCTGTCCTGTATAGAACTGATGGCACTTCGAACAAACCTCGACCTTGATCTCCTTCTTTGTGGAGCCGATGGTAAAGGTATTTCCGCAGTTGCATGTCACCTTTGCCTGAAAATACTCAGGATGAATTCCCTCTCTCATTGCTATCTCCTTTTCAGCGGCTGTAGATTTCTGACCCGCAGCCAAATACTACCAAAGTTGCCCGCTGCCCGTAAAAACCTTCCTTTTTCGCGGCAGCCTGTAAATATTACCATAACTTCCGCACTATTGCAAGCGGAAAAATCGGTGATACTATTTTACATTAATAGTGATCTTCATCGTCCTGCCGTTTACTTTTGTTGATACCACGGCTTTACCCTTGCCGCGGGCATAAACAAACCCGTTTTCGTCAACAAATACGGTCTTTGCCTTGTTGCTCTTATAGTTTAAGGTCTGGTAAACATTGTCTATCTTAAACTGCTTCATTTCACCGACATTCATATCGACCACGGATCCGTTCTTTACTGTCTCTTTATTGAATATGATCTTCGGATCTTCCACATAAAATCTGGTAGAAAATGTAAATCCGCGGTAAGAACAGCTGACATCTCCCGTCCCGTATTTTTTACCCGAGGCTTTTCCTGCATTTTTTCCGGATTTCACGGAAACCACATCCGTATCGGAAGACTTCCACCAGTCTGCTTTCTTATTATTCACATTCGGGAATCTCACCGTTTCACTTTTCCCGACCGTAATATAAGCCGCACTCTTTGAAGATACCGGTATTACTGTAACGGTAAGCGTCATGGTATTACCCTTTACATCAGTTCCGTATAAGGTTGTGGTACCTTCTCCTATTGCGGTTATCTTACCGGATTTCGTGATCGAAACTATGCTGTTCTTGTAGCCTCCGTCAGTTTTTCCCGACCTGCTGTTCATTGCGGGCTCAACCCCGTTACCGCTCCAGGATGCTCCGTTCATCTTAAATACCTTCTTATCTGCCTTGAGATCAAAGGACTGCAGCGGGTTCATGGAAAATTCCGCTTTATTGTCCGTGATCTTTGAAGGTGCTTTATATTTATCCGTCACCTTGACAGTCGAACTGTATGCTTTTCCTCCAACATAGGCTGTTACTTTTGTGCTGCCCTTGCCCAAAGCGGTTACGGTTCCCGCATTTACTGCAGCGATCTTCGGATCGGCACTCGTCCATGTTACCGGATATCTGTCATCCGTAACGGCAGGAGCGTTGAGATTCAGTGCAATATATGCCCTCTGTCCCACAAGGATCTGCACCTTGAGACAGTCTTCGGATACGGCAGGAGCTGCGACATTTACGGTATAGCTTGCATTGGGACCGTTGATCACGGCTGTTCCCATGCTCTTTCCGGTGATCTTTCCGTTCCTGTCAACGACCGCCACCGACTCATCGGAGGTATTCCAATCCCCGCCTCCCGCTGTATATGTCTGTCCTTTTACAAGATAGATCGTATTGTTGATAATCTCAGGCACAGTATCCTTTCCCGAGCCGGTATTTTCACTGACGGCCACTTTTTCCGCCTTAAATGATGCCTTTAAAGTCATGTCCCTGTTTATCGGAATTGAAAAATTCCATATGGAACCTTCATATTCCCATCCGACAAATATATATCCGGCTCTTGCGGGATCGGCAGGTCTTTTTGCCGTCTTTCCTTCATCTATATACTGCGTTGCTACGGTCTCTTCCCCGTTTACGAACACCACCTTGTATTTTCCGGTTTCAACTTTGGGTTCCTCATAAACAGTCACCGTACATGAAGCAGTCAGGCCGCCGTCATCAGATGAAACGGTTATCACTGCCTTTCCTGTGCCTTTTGCCGTAATAAGACCATCTTTTACATCGGCAACATTCGTATCGGAGGATGACCATTTTACTCCCTTGTCCGAAGCATCCGACGGACTGATCTCGGCTTTAAGAACGGCTGTATCTTTCGGTTTGATCCTGATCTCACTCTTATCAAGTTTTATTCCGGTAACAGATACCTTTTTTACGGTAACTGTGCAGGCTGCGCTGAGACTTCCATCCTGTGTCGAAACCGTGACCACAGTATTGCCCGGAGCAGCTCCCGTAACGATTCCGCCGCTTACCGTTGCGACCCCGGGATCACTGACCGTCCATACAAGATCCTGTGTATCCTCACCAGCAGGAAATACTCTGGCTTCGAGCGTAACCGTCTCACCCGGCTTTAATTCTACGGAAGTTTTATCAAGCACGATCCCCGGGATGACATCCCTTTCTACAGTAACGCTGCAGTCTGCCTTAAAGTCACCGTCCCGTGTCATGGCAGTAACCGTCGTGTGCCCTTCCGCAAGTCCCGTGATGATACCGTTATCTACTGATGCTATTTCAGGATCACTTACTGTCCATACAATATCCTGCACAGATGCATCAGCCGGAAATACGGATGCATTCACGGAAATGCTTTCGCCTATGCTTATGTTTGCAGATACCCTGTCGATCGAGATGCCCTCGACATGAACCACATTTTTCCTTATAAATGTCCCCTTTGCTATTTCTCCGCCTTTGAAGATCATTTCTCCGCTGTCACTTAGATAATAATGATCATCGTCATCACTGTTTATGAAAAACCATGCGGGCATTCTTATATTTGATCTGTTGACTATCTTCTTAAAAGGATTATCGTAGAAAACACCGTTGTCTATTCTTGTCATGCTTTCAGGTATCACCAGATCACCGGATAAACCGGTCAGACCGTAGAAAGTACCTCCACCTGTCATGGATTTCATCCCTTTAGGTAATATCAGATCTCCCTGCAGTCCATAGCAGCCGTTGAATACCGCAGACTCCAGAGTTTCGATGCTGCCTCTGAATGTGATACCGGTCAGACCGGAACAGCCCGAAAACGCTGCATTTCCAATAGTTCTCATACCTCCCGGTATTATCAGATCGCCTGACAGACCCTTACAGCCTGAAAATGCAGCCTGTCCTATCGAATCCATACTGACCGGAAGGATCAGTCCGGTGAAATCACTAAGGCCATAAAACGCACTCTGTTCAATGGTTTTCACTCCCTGCGGTATGATGATATTTCCCGACATTCCCGTGATACCGACAAATGAACCGGTACAGATATTGGTGACTCTCTTTCCCAGCACCTTTTCCGGAATGACCAGATCCCCTTTCTGTCCGTTGTTGTACCATTTGACTATTTCAGTATCACTGCCATTCTCATAAACCTTTATCAGCGAGCGGACATTGCAGCTGCAGCCACTCAGGACATAACTTGATATATCGGGATAACTGTAATAATAATTTCCCCGGGATTTCACTATTATATCTCCGGACAAACCGGTACAGCCGGAAAAAACACCTTCTCCGATACTCATAACATTTGACGGAAACACCACACCTCCCGTCAATCCGGTACAGTTTTCAAATGCATACTTTCTGAATACATAGGCATTTGTTATGGTAAGACCGGTAAGACCCGTACAATCCTTAAATGCCTTTTCACAGATCTGCAGACTGTTTGCGGATAGTATCAACTCCCCTGTAAAACCGCTGCAGCCTTCAAATGCTTCGGATTCTATTACATAAATGTTCTTCGGTAATACCAGATTTCCCGTAAAGCCGCTGCACCCATTGAAAGCCCGTTTGTATATAGCATTCAGACAGTCCGGCAGATCCAGGCTTCCGGTAAAGCCACTGCAGCCTTCAAATGCTCCGGGATAAATACCCCAAACATTATCCGGCAGTTTCAGCCTCCCATTAAAACCACTGCAGTTCCTGAATGCACCGGCTCCTATATAATTAACGCTGTTTGATATCGTCAGATTTCCCGTAAAACCGCTGCAGTCCTCAAATGCTCCTCCGCCCAGTGTCTCCACGGAACCCGGGATCGTAAGGCTGCCCGTAAAACCGTCACAGCCCTTAAATGCTTCTTCACCAATGCTCTTCAGATTGTCTGAGAAAACGAGATTTCCGGTAAGGCCGCTGCAATCCTTAAAAGCCTTATCTCCTATCGACTGTATCTTTTCCGGGATCGTAAGTGTTCCGGTAAGACCGCTGCAGCCCTCGAAAACACTCTCTTCAATCCTGTTAAGGCTTGCTGTGGGCAGGCTCAGTCCGGAGAACCCGGAACAGCCCGAAAATGCGCATGATCCCATTTCGCCTATATTTTCCGGGATCGTTAGTGTTCCCGAAAGACCGCTGCAGCCTGAAAATGCGCTATATTCAAGCCTGTTCAGACTTGCCGGCAGCATCAGATTTCCCGTCAGACCGCTGCAGCCCGAAAATGCTTCGTACCCGATCGCTGCTACACTGTCCGAAAATGTGACCCCCGTAAAGCTGCTGCAGTTCTTAAATGCCTGTGATCCTATCTCTTCTATGTTGTCAGGGATAATAAGATTTCCTGTCAGACCGCTGCAGTTCTCAAAAACATTATTATCTATCTTACTCAGACCGGCCGGGACCGTAATATCTCCGGTCAGACCGGTACAGCCACTGAATGCAGCCTCTCCTATTTCTTCCATACTGTCCGGAAGTGTGACTTTGCTAAAACCGGTACAGCCGGAAAATGCATTCTCTCCGATCTTTTCAATGCTGTCGGGAATCACCAGATTTCCCGTCAGACCGGTACAGCCGGAAAAGCATTGCCGGCTTATCTCGGACAGTGAGTCAGGGATCACCAGATCTCCCGACAGACTTGTGCATGAGGCAAAAGCCGCCTCACCTATTCTGTTTATGCCGGCAGGCAGTTTAATTATCCCGGTCTGAAAACTGTTATAATACTGATCGGAAAAAGCATGATCTGCGATCTCCGTTACGGTATTTCCCAGTATGGCATCGGGAATAACCGCACTTTTACGTATTTTTCCGGATGTTATGACCGCCTTTCCCTCACTGACAGAATAATACATCTGACACTGAGCTTTGTTTATATAAATGTCCTCGGTTCTTCCGTAATTACCTGTGTATTTCAATCCTGTCGGGATCAGCGCATTACCCGTAAAGCTTTCACGGTCAAATGCATCCCATTTGACAGTCTTTACACTGTCAGGGATCACCAGATCTCCGTCAAAGCCGCAGCCGCTGAAGGCCTCTTCTCCTATAAACTGCGCACCCTTACGGATCGTAAGATCTGTAAAACCGCAGCAATGCGCAAAAGCGCTTTTTCCCATTTGCTCCAGGCCGCTGCCTATTACAAGATTCCCGCTCAAACCGCTGCAATCCGCGAACGCATTCGGACCTATATACCTCACGCTGTCAGGGATCACCAGATCTCCGTCAAAACCGCTGCATTGGGAGAATGCTGATTCGTAAATATTATTACAGGACTCAGGGATCTTAAGTTCTCCTTTAAGCTTGAAGCATCTATAAAAAGCGCTTTTTCCTATCGATATCACGGTATCCGGTATCACAAGCTTTCCGTTGAAACTGTCATTGGAAAAAGCATAGTCAGCGATCTCTGTAACGGGTCTGCCGTCGACCTGATCCGGTATGATCAGATCTCCGGACGGAGTACCTTTATACCTGGTGATATTAATACCATGGCCAACCCCGGGACGCCAATAAAAGTTTCCGGAAAGATTATCAGATTTCGCCCAACCGATCCCTGCCGCTTCTTCCGTCTCCGCAGGATCTTCCGTTATCTCTTCGGCCGCAGGTTCCTCTTTTATCTCTTCAGCCGCATCCTCCCCTGCTTCCTGCTCCGAAACGGTTTCTTCCTCTGAAATGTTTCCTTCCTCTGAAATGTTTCCTTCCTCCGAAATGGTTTCCCCGGCCGAAGGTTCTTCTTCATCTTTTACTTCCGGCATGCCGGCTGTATCATTTTCTTCTGTAAGCACATTTACTCCGGTCTCAATCGCCGCTGTTTCATCAGCAAAGATCGCAGTGCTCTGTGATATACACATAACTGCCGCAAGCAACAATGCAAGTGTCCTTTTGTAATGTGATCTCATTTTCTTTCTCCCGTAAAAAGTTTATATATTTCCACAGTTTTTTATTCTACATCCGGACAATCACATTATCAATCTGTTTCTCCCATAAAAAATCCGTATGATCTGAACTGTCCTCACAGAATATCGGCAGACATTGAAAAATGATCGTATTTGTAGTAAATTTCAGATATAACGTTCACATTTTTTAAGGAGACTCAAAAATATGAACATCCATGAATCGGCTGAAGATTATCTGGAGGCCATATTAAAGATAAAGGAAAAAAAGGGAATGGTCCGTTCCATAGATGTGGTCAACGAACTCGGCTTTTCAAAGCCGAGTATAAGTGTAGCCATGAAAAGGCTTCGTGAAAACGGATATATTTCAATGGATGGCGACAATTATATATCTTTGACCGATACCGGCAAGGCCATCGCCGAAAAGATCTACAACCGGCACAAAACACTTACTTCATTTCTCGTAAAGCTCGGAGTGGATGCAAAAACCGCGGAAAAAGATGCCTGTAAGATAGAGCACGACTTAAGCGACATCTCTTTTGAAAAGATCGCAGCCTTTACCGGTTCCATGGACTGAAAATCCTCATTCAAGGCTTTCCAGTCCCGCAAACATTACATTATACTTCGTGATCCTGTTACCCTTTGTCTCGATCTTTGCCGCCATCAGATCCGGAGGATACATCGGATTCTTTCCCGCAAGATAATCCTTCGCGTCATATTCCTCATCACTTATCATCGTATCATCCGGCACGGTCAGAGCGCAGTCATCATCAAAATACAGCGTCACATTTTCATCCATTGTATAGGTGAGCGGAAAATACAGTGAGGAGCCGGCAAAAAAGATCATATCATCTTCATCATAACCGTCATCCTTAAAATAATCCGTCGATCCCATCTGTTTTATCTGCTCTTCTTCAAGCTGAAGCGTCAGACCGTAAACTATCTTTTCGTATCCGAAATAGTCCTCGTAGCTCTTTTCCTCTTTAAATACCCTTTCATAATCCTCATCTTCATCAAAGGCCGTCATGGAAAGAGCCGTTCCGAAATCTCCGCTCCGGCTGATGGAAAGGATCATGTATTTATCATTCGCAAAATCAACTACCTGACCTTCTTCCAGTGCTTCATACTCATCCTTTTTAAGGATGCAGGTGCCAAGCAGCGCTCCGGTCACGCTCTCCTCATCATTTGATACAGGCATGAAATAAAGGCCTCCCTCATGGGGATATACATCCTGCATATTATCCTCTTTGGACAGAGCCGCGTTAAAACTTGAGGAACTCTTCGGCTCTTCTTCCGGCTCTTCCTTTACCTCATCAGCGGAAACCTCGTCCCCGGAAAGAGTATCTTCTTCATCCTCGGGAAGCAGAAACTCCTCTTCGGATGCAATGATCTGATCCTCTTTATCCGGATCGGTCTGTCTTCCGTTACTCGTCATGAATACTGCCGTGTTTATCATGATGACTGCAATAAAAAATGCAGCAAACAGTATATTCTTTCTGACATTTTCAGGCAGTGAAAAGGATGTGATCTTAAGGATCAGTTTATTTATCTGGTCTTTTCTTGCGGCCGACCTTCTTACCTTTTTGGAAGCCTTCTGCTCTGCCTTCTTTTTGCGTTCCTTCCGGAATTTGGCCTTTGCCTTTTTGCTCTTTTTGCTCCGGCTTTCCTTCAGCGCCTTCTGTCTGTTTTTTTCACGCTGTTTCTTTTCCGCCTCGGAGATCTCACCGGACTTCTTTTTTGAATCCGGTTTCTTTTCTTTGGTCTTCTTTTCCTCGGTCTTTTTCTCTTCGGTCTTTTTCTCTTCGGTCTTTTCTTCTTCGGTCTTCTTCTCTTCAGCCTCTTTTTCTTCAGTCTTCTTTATTTCCGTGCTCTTTACCTCGGTTTTTTTGCTTCCGGATTTTTTCTTTTTCTTCTTTCCCATTTTAATGTTTCATTCCCTGTGTTTTATTTTTTTATTAAACCGCCCTGCTGTCGTGGCAGGTAAAATATATTATCTGATAAGGTTCGGATATCCTCTTTAAAAGATTTATGCCGCCCTTCACCCTGTCATTATCCAAATTAACAAAGGGGTCGTCAAGTATGAGGAACGGTCTTTCTTCTTCATACATCGCTTCGATCATCGCCATCCTGCGGCACAGACCGACCAGATCCCTGTATCCGCCGCTTAAAAGTCCTGTATCCCTGCTCACGCCTCTGTTCCTTACCATTACCCTCAAGTCGGCATCCAGTTCATATTCCTTTCCGTCATCCGGTGACAGGACACTGTAATACTTGTCAAAGGCGCGCTTTACCGGTTCCATGTATCTGCCTGCAAAGGCCGCTTTTGCCTTTTCAAGATAATCCTTTGTATCCGATATGATATCATATCTGTACTGCAGTTCCTCCAGCTTTTCCTTAAGTCTTTCATTTTCCTCCTCGTCGGAGGCTATGTCCTCCAGGACTTCATTGCACCCGTCAAGCTCTTCCTCATATTTTTTCAGGGTTTCATCCTCTCTTTCAACTTCATCGGAAAGAGTCTCAAATTCGTCATCGAGCGCATCAAGATCCTTATCGGGAAGTATCACTTCTTCATCAAGCGGCTCCCCTTCATGATCCTTTTCAAATCTTTCAAGCCTGGCTTCCTGTTCCCTGACCCTTTCGACAGCGGAGGAAAGATTCCTTACCCTGTCCTTCAGCGCCAGAAAAGCCTCGGAAGGATCAACACTCTCACTACCGCCGTATTTCTTTACAAGTTCGTTTATTACCTTTACTACAGCCTCTCTCTCCTTTACGGCTTCGTCAAAGCCGGCTCTCTTTTTTGAAAGTTCCCTCTGTTTTGCGGCATCTTCCCTGACCCCCTCAAGGAAGGGCGCTGCCTCTTTTACCTCTCCTTCCTCTCCGAGCATCCTTAAGAATTCCCCGAAAGTTTCCTCCGTCTTTTTTATGAACCTCTCGTCATCTTCTATGCTCTTTGCCAGCTCTATGGCTGTCTCATCCTTCTGTCTCTTTATCTTCTTTATCGAAAGAAGCGACACCACAGCTGCAAGCAGACATACACCCGCTGCCGCAAGGGCCGGTGTGAAATACTGCCGGTTTGAAAAACCGAAAAACACGGATGCCGCGGCAAGAACAATAAACACCGCCGCAAAGACCACTCTTCCCGTATTCCTTCTCTTTTCGTCAAGCCTTTCCTTTTTCTTCATCTCCTGCACAAGCTTCAGATTGGCTTTTTTTGAAGGCAGGACATTTTTCCTTGCCGCGCACTCGCTGCAAAGAGCCTGCATTCTCGATATCTCTTCTTCCTGCGGAAATCCGTTCACATAGGTATCATAGATCCTCTCCTCTTCGCTTCGTTCATCCGGAGACAATCTCAGATCCCTGATATTCTGATCAAGTCCCGTAAGCTTTGCCGCCTTTTTTGAAATATCCTCCAATACATCGTCTTCGGGCACTCCGTCCGGGAATGAATTACGGATCTCCTCCTTCTTTTTCTCCGCCTCCTTCAGGTCTTCTTTGAGGCTTTCATATTCGGATTTAACCCTCAGCCTGTCCTTTTGGACGGAGATCATTTTTATCTCTTCCCTTATGCCCTTAAGCTTCTTTTTGTTTTCCTCCTGCAGCTCTCCGAGTCTTTTGATCTGATCGAGAAGTTCGTCCCTGTGCGCTTCATGAGAAGCCTTTGACGACACTCTCACCTCACGCTGGGCGATATCTTCCTTAAGCCTTGCTATGGCTCCCGTTTTTCTAAACGGTGTCAGATTGTCTGCCTCTTTTTTGAGTTTTTCCTGTACCAGCGTAAAACGTCCCATATCATCGGTGTCGCTCACATTTCCGATCTTCGCGTTTATTGCGCTCGTAGCTTCCGTGGCGCAGTCCTGCTGGCCTATGAACACGGTCCGCTCAAAGGAATCACTGTCGATGCCAAAGAGCTCCTCCCCGATCTTTTCCGTATAATCAGAACTTTTCAGATTTGTCTTTGCATCATACAGGTCAAATGTGCTTCCTTTTTTCTCGCTGAAGGTACGCTCGATGCGATAGGTCTTTCCCTTAGCCTCGAAAACGAGCATGCCTCCGTATCCGCCGCCCTGCCAGGGCAGAAATCTCTTTCTCTCGTTTTCAAGTTCGCTTCGTTTTCCCTCATTGTCAAAGCCGTAAAACATAACCCTGATAAAGGAAGCAAGCGTGCTCTTTCCCCATCCGTTTTCGTGAACAATGGTATTTATCCCGTCTTTAAAGAGATACCTGTAATCCTTCAGTATCCCGAAATTATCTATCTGCAGACTGATCAGCTTCATTGCCATTCCTCCCCGGACAGTGCCTGTATCCCGCAGCGTATTATGGCAGATCGTCTCTCCTCGTCAAGACTTTCATCTGCCTTCAGTATCCTTACGAACTCACCCTTTAAGGACGCATCCTTCATGAAGCTGTCATAATCAACGGCAATCGAGGTTTCATCCGAAACCCTGACAAAATAATAGTCCCTTTCAAACCTGACCCTTACCTGCTCCGGATCCTTTTCACACTCCACATCGACCTTTCCGGTAAGTTCGATCTTTACCATATCCTCCGGCGGGATATCTCTCCCCTCCAAAGCGTCCTCCACAGCGTTTATTATCTCCGCCGTGGTCATTACGCCGTTCACATCCACGCTTACCAGATGGAGCGTTCTCTTTGCAAAAGGTATGAATTTATGGCTGACCCTTTTTTCCTTCACGTCTATGTCAAGCAGTTCAAAACCGTGCCGGCCGCATTCGTCAAATCCGCGTCCCTCCAGACATCCGGGATAACAGTACTCGCCTCTCGGAGGAAGCACCCCCGTCCTTCTTTCATGGATATGACCCAAGGCCAGATAATCTATGCTCTTATTCTTCAGGGCTCCCAGATTTATCACCTCGGCCCTGTCCTTTCCCGCATAATCGGAAAGCTGCCCGTGCAGCATCACTATATTGATGTCCTGCGGCGACAGTACAAGCTTTGAATAAATATCCGCTGAATTTTCATCATCCAGTTCAACTCCGGTGATGACGATCTCCTCATCTTCCATTCTGTATGATGTCCAGTCCGAACCGAAAAGCTTCAGATTTTCCGGAGCCTCAAAAAAAGCATTGTCGTCATGATTCCCTTTCAGATAATAAAAGACTGTATCGGGATTGGAATTTATCACGCCGTATACCAGATTGCGCGCCGCGGCGCTTACCGTTTTCCTGTCAAAAAGGTCGCCTGCGATGAGCACGGCCTTTATGTCATTTTCAGATGCATAGGAAACGAGCCTCATGAATGTATCCAAAAGCTCACTTCTTCTCATCTTCGCCTTTTCCTTTGACAGATTTGCATTCAGCTTCGAATCAAGATGCAGATCCGCGCAGTGTATCATCTTCATAATAAAAACTCCCAACCATAAAACCGTTATATCAGTTCAAAATGTTTCATCGCATTTATTATACCGTCTTCCAAAAGTCCGGTCGTCACATAGTCCGCAAACTGCTTTGCCTCGTCGGTCCCGGAACCCATGACGACTCCGACTCCGGCTGCAATGAGCATTTCCCTGTCATTTATGCTGTCGCCGAAGGCAAAGGTATCCTTGATGTCCGCTCCTAAAAGATCACAGACCTTTTGTATACCGGTACCCTTGCTGAAGCCCTTCGGCACGACCTCCATCACTATGTCATTGTGCTCGATGAAGTCATAGGAATCCCCGGTCTCCTTCATGAAACCCGCTCTGTCACACCCGTAGGTCGAGCAGGAAAATTTCTGTATCCGGCCGTTCTTCACCTCACATAAGGGCCGCAGGTCATCGCCCATCTCACGCGCGATCTTTTTAATATAATAACCGTCCCTTTCATCTCCGAGGAATTCCTCCGCGTTTGCGTAGAGGCATTTCGCTCCTTCAAAGATCAGTTTGAACCTGTACCTGTTTGCAGTCTCAAGTATCCGGTCTTTTTCCTCATCCGAAAAAAATCTTGAACTTACAATCTCATCCTCATATTCGATCATGGTGCCGCATCCCGACACTATCCCGTCAAAGCCCATGTCAAGCAGATTCTTCTCCCTGATAAACGACCTGCTCCTTCCGGTATTTATAAAGGCTTTATGTCCCTTTTTCTGTGCCAGCTTAATGGCTCTTACAGTGCTTTCCGGTATGTAGTTCCTGTAGTCCCAGAGCGTTCCGTCCATGTCAAAAAAAAGTAATTTCCGGCACATTTTTTTAGTTCACCTCAGTTCTTTGATCAGTCTGGAAGCCTTCTCTCCGTCAAAATCTTCAAGCGCCTCCTTTATCTTCTCTATATCCTCTCTCCTGTTCCTTAAGTCATGGTCTAAAAGCATCCCCGCTGTCATCAGCGCCTCGTCATATTCAAACTCCTCGATAAGGATCGTCATCCTGTGAAGATAATCAGAGAGGTCCTCATCGGAAAGAGGCGGCAGATCCGAATCCTTTTTATCCTCCAGGATCTTTTCGCATTCATGAAGCTTTCCCACTAAGGTTTCATAGTCTGACATGAAATCATCGAAGGCAGCCCTGATACCCTTAAGGTCTTTTTTATTTCCGAGTTCCTCAAGATTAAGGGCTTTCTTTGAAAGATCATCATCTCCCATTATCTTTGCGCTGCTTTTTACGGCATGTACTCTCACCGTAAAATCCTCGATATTCCTGTCATCCAGGAGTTTTTCCAGAAGTTTGAGGTTTTCGCTTCCTGTGCGGACAAAGGATTCCGTTATATGGATGAGGGTTTCTTCATTACCGGCATTTGCAAGCGCAGCGTCAAGATCGATCTCCTCCGTTTTGCCAAGCAGGGACATAAATTTCTTTCTGGTGCCGGCTGCAGTATCTTTGGTCTTTTTCTTTTCACCCGGTTCCAAAAGCTTTTCCTTCGGGAGAAGCTTCATTATCAGTCTTTCCAAAGAAGGACCGCTCACCGGTTTTGAGATATAATCGTCAAAGCCCTGCTTCAGATACTTTTCCCTTGCCCCGGCAACAGCATCCGCGGTAAGGATTACACAGATCGTGTCTTTATTTGGCGAATCAAGACGACGGAGTTTTTTTAAGACCTCGTCACCCTTCATGCCCGGCATCTGCTGGTCGATAAAGATGATGTCGTACTTTTTCATCTTTGCCATCGTCAGCGCTTCTTCACCTCCGGGAACGGTATCGATCCTTATCTGCGTATCCTTGAGAAGTGAGGTTATGACGATGAGGTTCATCTCCGTGTCATCGGCAACGAGAATGGAGGCCGACGGCGCCCGGAAACTTTCATGATAGGCTTCCTTTGGCACATCAAGCCTTTGTCTTGAACCGTAATCCCCCATTGCTTCCCAGTCCGTCACATCCTGCTTTACGGCAAAGGAAAAAACCGACCCTTTTCCGTACTCGCTTTTGACATCGAGATGCGAATCCATGAGTTTTAAGAAGCTGTTCACTATGGAAAGTCCCAGTCCCGTGCCTTCAACACCGTAATTCTTTTTTTGATCCAGTCTTTCAAAAGGCCTGTTCAGTTTTTCCAGATCCTTCTTTTTGATACCTATGCCGGTATCGGCAACGCTTATCAGAAGATCGACCGAGGATTCCCCGTGCTTTTTAAAATCCACCTCAAGCCTGACACTTCCCGTCTGAGTATATTTGACCGCATTGTTAAGTATGTTTATCGTGCACTGCTTGACCCTTGTCTCATCACCCTTAAGTAAATGAGGGATCTCGGGATTGACATTTACCAGGAGCTTAAGCCCCTTTGACTGTGCCTTCGGGGAAACGATGTTCACTATATCGTTAAGAGTGGATGCAAGATCATAATTTACCGGTATGATCTCCATCTTTCCGGATTCTATGCGGGCGGTGTCAAGGAGGTCGTTAATAAGACCGAGGAGCAGTTTCCCGGAATCCTCGATATTCCTTGCATATCTTCGCACATCCTCTTCCTCTGCTTCCCTGAGTATCATCTCATCCATTCCGAGGATCGCATTTATCGGTGTCCTGATCTCGTGGGAGACGCTCGACAGAAATTCCGTCTTTGCCTTATTGGCCTTTTGGGCTGCTTCGGCCGCATGTATCAGGTCCTGTGACATTGCTGTAAAGAAATGAAACAGTTTGTAATGGGAGGGAACTATACTCCAGAAGGATCTGTCCTCCTCACGGTTATCATCTGCCGCGCCGCTGTCCAAAACGCCTTCTCCTTCCCTGAATGCAGCGGAGATCAGGGCGCTGTTGTATTCGCCGGCGCCTTTCCTGTTGGAATGAAGCTCCGCAAATCCGTAAACGGCTGCCCCGTCTTTGAAATTTGCGGTATAGTGATCCGTCTCTTTGTGCTCATCATCCTTTAACAGTATGAGCCTGTTGACGCATATGAAGAGAAGCAGTCCCTGAGGATTAAAGGCCCGGACCTTCCCGGCATCTTTTCTTATGCATTTCAGGATCTCATCCGGATTCCCGTAGCTTAACCGTATTATATCCCCCTCTTTCATGGGTATACCGAAACTCAGTTCTTCTCCTTCGGGATTTGACATGCCGATACAGGCCTTTATTATACCGTTCTTTTCCCGGACAAGGGGGAAGTCGCAGACATTCCAGGAATTGATCTGTTCCTTGCTGATCCCGAGATATTTCGTATATACCGATGTCGCACTCATCCCGTCGATATGGGTCACCACCGTGGGAGATGACATGTTCGTGACCTTCATCTCCCTGCCCATCGGCGTCCAGCCAAGATTATATCCGGCTTTAATATGAAGATCTGCACCTGAAAAGATCACTGCATGAAGAGTATTAAAAACAGGGTTATCCCCGGGTGAAACAAAAAAATTGCTGTAACCTGGACCGACCGTAGCCTTCATCCCGAAAAACTGCACATCGGAAACTCCCCTTGAGGCATTTTCAAGCAGCGCATCAAAGGGTATCTCGTACCTGTTTGGATTGATATATACTCCCCTGACATCGGAAAGGGATCTTATCTTTTCATTCAAGCCCGTTCCGGGGACCTCTTCATTTTCATCAACGGAAATTAAGCAGACATCAGAGCTTTCAAAAAGCATCGCAGAAACCAGAAATCCGCCCTCTTTCGGCATTTCATAGGGTATCGTCAGGATATTTGACCTGTCATGAAAACAGGTTGCGCTGATATGGGCATCGGGAAAGAGACGGGCAAGTTTTCCCGCAAATCTCTTTACCTTCTCACCATCCCAGAGTTCATACCACACAAGCAGCAGTCTGCATGCCGCCTTCTCATATTCCCTGCTTCCCGTGAGTTCTCCGGCAAAATCCTGTATTGCCTTCCTGTTTTTAAGATATTCGGTCTTCTGTATCATACTCCGTATTATACCACAAAAGAATCGACATTTGACTGTGTACATTTTCCGTATTTTTTATATAATATAAGAAGTAATTTTGCGCTTTTTTAAGGAGGTTATTTATGAAAAAGAGATGGAAGATCACTCTGTCGAGGCTTCTTGTACTGGTATTGACCATGCAGAGCCTCTTTGCAGGAAGCGTTTTCGGCGCGGAAAATGTGCCGGCGCCCGAAACGGTTTCGGAAAGCAGCGTGGAGGAAGGCATCCCCTCGGATGAAAATACCGCACCGTCCGAAACGCCCGCTGACAGCGCTCCCGGAGAAACTGTCTCCGGCAATGACGGATCCGATGAGACCGTCTCCGAAGACGACGCAGCACCCGATGAGATCATCGAAGATGTGACCGTTTCGGAAGATACAACAGGGGAGATTTCGGAAAATGAAACGGTTTCGGAGGATGAAGCAGATGATCTTACCGAAGAAAACTCCGGAGATGCGGAAACGGAAACAAAAAATGTTACCGTAATGCTCTACGCGGTAGGCTCCGACCTCGAAAGAAACAGCCTTGCTTCCCGAATGGATCTGACAGAGATAATGGAAGGTATCGCAGCAAGAACAAATAACGACTCCGTCGCCCCTTCCATAAACTTCATCGTACAAACAGGAGGAATGAAGCAGGGAACTGCCCAGGAACAGAGTGCCTACAGCAAACTCATCGAGGACAGAAAGACTGAGCTTGCCGGTGACAAACTTGCAAATTTCAACAGATTCATAGATGCCGGTCTTGATTATACAAAGAACCAGCGCTGGGAGCTTTCCGGCGATTCGATAAAACCGGCTTTAAATGATGAAGGAGTAAACCGTGACCGCGCCATGACAGGAGCAGTCGACGATGTAAATGAGGAACTCCTTGACTTTATCGATACAACCACGGAAAAATATCCCGCAAAGCAGTATATCCTTATTTTCTGGGATCACGGCTCCGGCCCCATGAGAGGCTTCGGCCAGGATGAAAGAAAGGACGATGTGTCCCTACTTTCAAATCATGTGGCAGCCACCATGAAAAAAACACAGGTTTTCGGCAAAGAGAAGAAAAAGCTTGCCTGGATCGGATATGACGCATGCCTGATGGCAAATATCGAAACAGCGATCACATGGGCTCCCTATGCCAGATTCTTTTCCGGTTCCGAGGAACTTGAAGGCAACGACGGTTGGGATTATGTTAACTGGGTTAAAATGCTCTGCACCGCAGCCGCCGAGAAGAATAATGATTTTACTGACCAGCCCTATGTGGACCGACTTGTCGGAGGTGTTACAGGCAAAGGCCAGGCCGCCGGTCTTGTCGAGACAAATATAGATGATTTCGTTAAACATTATAAGGGCAGCGGCAACGCGACCCAGTCACTTGTGGATCTGAGCGAGATCAATGATGCTGGTCTGGCGCTTAAGGATTATGCCGATGCCCTACTTCCCATTCTTGAGGATCATCCTCTGGATGCCTACTGGGCACTTCGTTACATCAGATCCTCTACCAAGGGATTCGGCAGCGCGCATCCGCACATCATGGATCTGAACGATTTCATCAGCCGCACAAAGGACAGTGCTTTTATCAACACTCTTAAGATAAGAGGCGTGAACGACATAAATACCGCGGATATCAACAAGCTGAACACTGCAGCATCAAATCTTGAAACCAGGCTTAAAGCAGCCGTTATATCCGAAAACCATACCTCTGACATAAAAGCGCCTCTTGGCGGACTTACCGTATTTTTCCCTTATGTATCGCCGTCAACTCCGATCAATGAAAACGAAAGGGAGGACGAATGGATCGACTACCGCAGTTATTATGAAAACAGCGTGTTCAGCGATTCTTCCTATGTCGGCATCTTCGGATCTTTAGATTCCTACAGGGATCTTGTAAGTCTCTACCTTTCCATAAGAGATGCGGGTGAAGCTCTCGGAGACAATAATGCCGCCCAGAGCACAGCGGAAACTGCCTTTAATGCATCTCTTTCCAAATACAAGGTCTCTGATCTTAAGGAAAAAAGCAATGTGGCCAAACTTCCTTCCGAGGTCGCCTCACACCGCATACAGAACGAGGCGATAAAGATCTGTGTTGACGCTACGAGCGTCAATTTCTTAAGACGCGATACGGTCACGCTTGAAGGTTTCGACCAACAGCTCTACCTGCAGGATAATAATGAAAACAAACTGTTCCTCGGATACCTTCCTTCAGGAGCTGTTTCGGAATTTTTTGGTCAGCGTCAGCAGCAGCTTACCAATCACAACCCCGTTAAATGGTTTGAGGTTGAAAGCGGCGGAAAAAAATATCCTCTGCCCGTTTATTTCCATTATCTGGCAGACGGATCCGTGAACGCGCTTACCGATTATATGGATATATTCATCCCTGTTGCCAATACCGAGGATAACTCCATCTACATGCTCGATTATTCATTTAACGGCGGCGATACCGGAACCCTTAACGGCTATTTGGGATTCAGCTATGAGTACGCACAGTTTGAACGCTATGTACCGATTGAAGGCGCAGACGATGCTGCAAAAAAGACCTTCCTTAAGAATCAGATAGGCGACAAGATTGCCCTCATCGGCAATCTGGCAGAAAGCCTGGATAACCGCAGCGGGGTTAATTTCAATCACGAAACACTCAGTGAATATGCCTATGCCACAGACATTGAAACGGATGATCTTATTGACCGTGTAAAACGAAATGTTACTGAATTTTCCGGAGCCTCTGTGGGAAATTACAAGGTCAGCATGAATTATGTATTAAAGGACATCTTTGATACGGCCTATATCTACAAGGATTCCTATAAGGAAAAGCTTTCCGTTTCAGTAAAGCTTAAGGACGGACTTTCGGGGTTCAAAAAGGGTGATTACTTAAAGCGCGATGACATCGAACTTTCCATCAAGGATCCTGCCGGAAAGAAAGTCGAAAATTACACTATAGATGGCAGTGTCATTCCTCTCGAAAAAACCCTCTTCTGCATGTATGATGACCATAATACGGAGATCCCGATCACCGAAGATGCAGGATACCTTTGGGCGGATATTGACGGAAAGGGATCAAAGAAGATCGAAGCAACTCCGGATACAACGATCTTCCTTTCCGAAAAGGCTTTGGATATAAAGACCTACAGCTCAATAGACTGTGCCACGGAAGACCTTGATTCCGTATTTACGCTTGTTTCCGACACCAACAAGATCACCCTGCCGGTCTATGATCCCGAAACAGACAATCTTAATGTCAGCATACTTTCAACTCCTTACTATTATCTGGCATACAAGGCATCAAGGCTGAGCATAACCGATTTTGCGGATTACTTCAGCGTAAAACTCGGAAATATCGATGTAACAAAGGATAAAAAATTAACCGTGAAATTTGCGGTAAAGGAAGACACGGGCTTTGTATCCAAAAATGCCACGGCTGTGCTCAAGTCCGGACTCAAGCCCGGAGCCGAGATAGCAGCCTATGTGGAATTTGAAGGACTCAATGCCGACAATGAATCAAACCCGCTCGTCCTTAAAAAGTCACCCGCAAAGATAGTGGGAACCGAGCCGGTGAAGACCTACAGGCTTCAGAATCTTCAGAAGGATTACAGCAAGGCGATTTCAGTCACTTATTATGACGCAAAGAATAACCCGGTTAAGGATGTCAAAAATTACAACCACACGAAACTGTCGGAGATCACGACCGATAACAGCGCCACGATAGATACCAAGGGTATCGATAAGGCCATTTCGGCAAACTACTTAAATATTCCTCTTTCCGCCAACGGTACATGGAAACCGGCCTTCTCCGACTATTTTGAGGTCACCGAATTTGTTCTTTCGGAATACCACGTGCTTGATGTTAAAAATGTGCGCTTCCTTTCTTCCGTGGACAGATCTGCTCTTAGCACCGCTGTTTCCGTTCCCATGGACAAGTCTGCGGTAAAGGGAAGGATCCAGATCAGCGACAATGCTCTGGTCATAAAGGGAGATGATCCCGTGGAGTGGTACTTCAAGGCAGGAACAGCAAATCCCGTGATCGTATATAAAAATGATGAGCCTGCTTCATACAGGGATGTCGATCTGGTGGAAAAGAACAATAACGGAAAATGGATGTTCTATCTGCCCGAAAACTTCGACTGCTCTGATGTGATATTCTATGCAGGCTATGCCGCAAAGGCTGAGAATCAGGGAGATGTGGAAGCGGTCATCGATCCCATCACTCCCGTTGAATATACGGGCCGTGATCTGGTGACCACCAAATCCGGCAAGTCCGGTTCAAAGGTCATAGGCCTTGTCGTAAGATCAGCCGACAAAGACACGATCCTTACCGAAGGCACTGATTATACCGTAACCTATAAAAACAACAAAAAGGTTGCGGACATAAATGACAGCAAGGCACCGACTCTCATCATAAAGGGAAAGAATGATTATAAAGGGCTTAAATACAAGGTAAACTTCTCCATACTTCCGGCCGACTTTGCCAATGCATCGATCTCTGTTAACCGTAAGTATGTCGCTCTTAACAAGAGTAAAAAGAAGGGTATCAATCTTGAGGCAACGGTCAAGCTTCCCGGCGGAAAGGCCGTGCCCGCAAGCCGTGTTGAACTTCATTTCTATAAGAAGGACGACAACGGTCTCCGTACCGAGGTGACCAGACAGCAGCTTGCCTCATATTACACGACAAACAAGTACTATCCTCTGTATGTTTCCGCAAAGGCCATCCAGCCCGCGGATGAGAATTCAAACTATGTGACCGGAAGCAGGATAGATCCCAAAAACGAGGTTCTTATCTACGCTTATCCGAAGTCAAACGGAAAGCCCAAGGTCACCTTAAAGAAGAGCAAATATGATTATAACGAGAACGGAACAAAGATAGCAGATATCTTCACCAAGGCAAACATCAAAAAGCTCAAGGCAGGAAACAAGACCGTTTCCACAGGCCAGATCAGACCGGTTAAGGCATATTATGACAGTGCTCTTACAAAGCCCGTGGATTCGGATGTCCTTGTCAATGCCGGCACCTATTATCTTGATATCGGCCTGACAGACAAGTATGCGGCGCAGTATCGTTACTTTAACTCAGCAGCTCTCAAGGTGACCATCGTCGGCACAAAGATCAAGAAAAAAAATGTTGCTCTGACGACCAAAAAGATCAAGGCGGTAAGCGGCAATGAGAGAGAACCCGAATCTCTTCCTCTGGTACTGAGATTCGCATCCGACTTCGAATGGAATACACTTAAGGTCAGATGCAAACAGAGAGACCAGAGCGTCAAAGAATTCATTATCCACAATGATGATGAAGACTGCGAAGAAAGAGACGGAATGCTTTATTACACCTTAAAAGGCGTTGATAACGGAGCAGTCGGAAACTATTCGATAACCGTTTACGGAACCGGCGCATACTCCGGAAACATAAGCTTCGATTACAAAGTCACAAGATAAAAAAAGTGACAGGGGGACGGTCCCGGTGACAACTTTTCAGGAAAAAGTTGTCACCGAGACCGTCCCCCTGTCACATTCTATGATATGCTTTTTTCTATTTTATCCAACAGCTCATTAAGCGAAGGAGGTTTCAAAAGATAACCCTGCGGCTTTAGTTTCAGCACTGCCTCGACATGAGCCTTGTCCTTTATTCCCGTTAAAAAGATCACCGGTATATCCTTAAGATCATCCTCGGCCTTTATCATCTCAAAGGTCTGTTTTCCGTCACAGACCGGCATCTCATAATCCAAAAGGATGAGATCCGGCCTTTTCTTTCCGATCTCCGTCATTGCTTTTATCCCCGAGGATGCTACCCTCACTTCGTAATAACCCCTGAGCATCTCCTTTATGCTCCTTAAGGTCAGAGCATTGTCATCGACCACGAGGATATCCTTAACTCTGTCATCTTCTTTTAAGACCAGCTTCTCATCATCCTTTTCCTCAACCTCAAGCTCCAGTCTCCTGCAGACGGCCTGGATTATATCCCTGTTTTCCACGGGTCTTATCAGATTTTCAAACTGTCCGTCCTCGTAATATCTTAAAAAAGAGTTTTTCTCGCTTTCAGTACCTATTGTGAGTACCGGGATATGATGATATTCAGCCGCCAGAAGTCTGAAGAGTCCCCTGTCGTAATCCTGTGCGCCAACCAGACTTATGACCACAAGCTCCGGATCGTACATCTTCAGCATGCCCTCGAGCGCATCGGATTTCAGTTCGCAGATCTGCACCCGGAAAAGCTCGGACAGGCTTTTATTGATATCCTTTAACACATCGTTGGTTTTTCCGAACAACAGTATTTTTTTCATAATACCCTCCTATATTACAATGTCCCCCTGATCTTTGACAGTATCCGGGACACCTCATCCTGGTCAAGATCTGCGACCGCCCTCTTCAGTTTGTCAAATTTACTCTCAACCTCTTCCGGCAGCTTAAATGATGAAAGTTTTTTTACCGCATCATCCGCTCCGTCTATATCCATCTCTTCCATGGCATCCTTTAGCATCTTCAAAAGAAGCTTAAGGATCTCTTCCTTTATCTCTTCCTTATCATCCGGACCTTCATCCTTTGTACCGTTATATTCCCCGAGCAGTTTTTTATAGCTCCTCCATTCCTTTATGAAAAGATCATGAAGTGTCTCTATGGTGTCCGTATCTTTTTCCGATGCAGCCCTCTCAAGGACCGCCGCCATGCCGGAAAGCGTGAAGATGCCGACCGAGGCCGAGGCGCTCTTCATTCCGTGGACCATTATCCTGTAATCATCGATCGTATCCGGCAGCAGATCCCTGTATCTTTGAAGCTCATCTGCCTGTATGTCAATGGAATCTTCAAATTCCGACAAAACCGCGTCAAGCACCTCCTTTTTCTGCATCCGCATCAATGCAATTCTCCAGTCAAGACCGAAGACGGGAGGTAATGTTTCGATCAGTTCCTCAAGATCGGCATTTCCTTTATCCTTCCCGGCACCGCCGTCAGAAGCTGCCCTGACCTTCCTTCCGGGAAGCAGCTCCTTTACGGTATTTTCCAGCTTGTCTCCGGATACCGGCTTTGAGAGGTATCCGTCAAAACCGTCCTCAAGATAACTCTCCCTCATCCCTGCCACGGCATTTGCCGTAAGTATTATGACCGGAGTGGCTGCGCACGGCCCATCCTTCATCTCCTTTATCCTCTTCATGGTCTCGATCCCGTCCATGCCGGGCATCATATGATCCATGAATATGATGTCAAAATGCTGCACCGAGGCAAGCTTCAGCGCATCGATCCCGTTATCTGCTTCGGTTATCCTGATCTTTGTCTGTTTAAGCAGGGACACAAAAACCTTACGGTTCATGCTGTTGTCATCCACCAGAAGAATGTCGGCTTCCGGCGCCGTAAAAGAGCCCGCATAGGAATAGTTTTCCGACATGAGGTTTTTGATATTCTCCTCATAATCGCCGACGGGAGTTTCGTCGGTGACCTTCTGTCTTAAGTCAAAATAAAACCTTGATCCCTTTCCGTACTCGCTCTTAAGCTGGAGCTCGGAATCCATAAGCTTTAACAGCTTCATGGTGATCGGCACGCCGAGCCCTGTTCCCTCTACATTTCTGTTATGCTCGTCACCGATCCTCTGAAAATTAGAAAAAAGCTTGACCATTTCATCAAGCTTTATGCCTACACCGGTGTCCTCAACTTCAAAACGAAGCAGGACACTGTCCTCCTCCTTGTTTTCTTCCTTTAAGCTTACCCGCAGCTCCACCGAGCCCTTCCGGGTGTATTTTACGGCATTGGTGAGCAGGTTCATCAGGATCTGCTTTATCCTTATATCATCACCGTAAAGTCCCGACGGGATATCCGTGGATACCTTTACCCGAAATTCCAGTCCCTTTTCTTCCGCCCTGAAGCGGATCATGTTTTCCACATCCGCTATCACGGCAGGAACCGAATACTCTGCCGGAACGATCTCCATTTTTCCTGCTTCGATCTTGCTTAAGTCGAGGATGTCATTGATGATGGAAAGAAGCGTACGTCCGGCCATCCGTATATCCATCGCATATTCCCTGATCGCGCTGTCGGTACTTTCCCTTAAGATCATCTCATCCATACCGAGTATCGTATTGATAGGGGTTCTTATCTCATGCGACATGCTCGCAAGGAAATAAGATTTTGCCTTGTTGGCATTTTCCGCGATCTTTTTCTGCTCCTCTATTTCACTGATATAATCCTTTATCATCTGATTCATCAGATCCACCTGCATGTCTTCCCGGAAATCAAAAGTCTATTTCCGTTTTCCCGTAGTATCGATCCCTTCATCCTTCTTCACGGCAGCCCTGACATTTTTCAGATCATCAAGCGCCAGTTCATCGGATATATCAGTTACCCGGGCAGTCTTAAACAGCTTATTGTAAAGTCTGTTTTTATGATCGCTCCCTTTTGTAAAATCCGCGTTCCGGATCATATTCTCAATATCAAAACTGTTATCTGCCATCTTCTCATCCCTCTTCACTCTGTTTTTATTGTGTATCAGATAACGGGCTGCTCTTATGATTACCGGTCTTTCATATAAACAACCGTACATACCAGGGCAGCTCAAGTTTTCCACCGGCTACGGTCCTCATTTCGGATATATCTATCTCTCCTTCCGATGCGGCCTTCTTTGCTTCCTGCGCTTCATCAAAAGTAAATTCCAGTCCCTCTGCCTTTGCTATGGGAAAGATTATCGCTTCGAATACGGCTCTCTCATCCGTCCTGTCGCCTTCAAAAGCCATTGCAGCATGCTGGAGTTTTTCCTGCAGCAGTTCATCCTTCATGAACCTTTCTTCAAATTTCGTAACATTATCCTTAGCCATATCGATACCTCCTTTCCATCCTGTCTTTTGTCCTTTTAATATATACGCTTCAGGACTTCAAAATGCGACATATATAATGTCATTTTCCGTATTGATCCTTTACCGAAAGCAGGGCTTTCAAAGTCTTCATCCTGGGGTGGTCCTCATCGGTTATGCCTTCGGAATCGATCTGCCTTTTCGCATCCGAGATCATATCGGAAACAAGATCTGCCCAGACATTTTCATCCGTATCCTCATACAGACCCATTTCCACTATCTGAGGCACAAAGCCCAGAGTTGAGGTCAGATAGAAATTGCCGTTCCACTTGCTTAAGGTTTCATCGTTTTCCATCATCTGTGTATGGATCTTATTTGTTAAAAGAACTATCACCAGATCGTTATCCGGATCGATCATGGTAAGCGTTCCCGTAAATCCCTGATGTCCGAAGGTCTCCGAATCCGTGATCGATCCGAAATACCAGTCTCTCCTGTGGTCTGCCTCCCTCCACCATCCGAGGCCGAAATTCGGGTAGGCTTCTCCCTTCGGAGCTGTAAAGAGATCTATCACATCCCGCTTAAAATATGCCCTGTCATCATACCCGCCGGTAAGCATCAATGATGCCAGCTTTGCCAGATCGGATGCATTTGAAAAAAGCCCCGCATGTCCCGATATGCCTGCCATGCAGTAATAGGCGTTCGGGTCATGCACCTGCCCGGCTATAGTTTCCTCCCTTATTCCCGAGTAGTGAAGATTTCCGTCCCTGGTATTTCCCATAAGCTCGGTCGCGGCGCAGTCATCCTTTGTAAAGCCGTTTTCAAGCGGATTGTAAGTGATATGCGAAAGACCCATGGGTTCAAAGAATACTTCGGAAAGATATTCGTCCATCCTCTTTCCCGTTATCTTCTCGACGCAGTAGCAGAGGATCATATAATCAACATCGCTGTAGATCGTCTGCGTTCCGGGTTCATACATCAAAGGTGTCTGACAGATCGCCTTCAGGGTTTCCTCACGGGTCTTTAGGTCTCCTGCCGTTCCGACATAGATGACATTGCCCGCATCCGAGTCGAAATCCTGTGTGGCATGATCATAACGGTCATTGTAATAATGCGGTCCCGGCGGAAATCCTCCCTGATGACGCAAAAGATCTCTTACGGTAAGTTCTTCCTTCCATTTTTTATTTGTTTCAAGAGATACCGCATCATATCCCTCATAATCGATCTTTATCGTATCATCCGAAAATTCACTTCCCAGGATATCAACTATCCTGCTGTCAAGATCTGCCTCTCCCTTTGTCAGAAGATACTGTATGGCATAGTTGACACTGTACATCTTTGTATTGGAAGCAAGATCATACAGCGTATCTGTTGTAACGGGACTGCTCTCTATCGGGTTTCCGTTTTCATCATATGTCCTGACATTTCCCCAGGCATTTTCATATACGAGCTTTCCGTCTTTTACTATCGCAAGCTGGGCGCTTGAAAAACCGTTTTCGATATCGGCGGAGATTATCCTGTCTATCAGCTCTAATGCTTTCTCCTGTATCCCTGCCTCCTCAGGTTTTCCCTCCGTGACAACGGGATAGGGAATGCATACCCTGACATTGCCTTTTTCAAGGCCGCTGACCATCACCGAATTCATTCCGTCCACTGAAGCACCGGATATATCCGCCAGATAGGAGCCTCCCGCTTTAAGGTCCGGCACATCGATCTTTTTTCCGTTCAGGAAAAGATCAAAGCTTTCCGCTTCATCATCGCATTCCATATAAAGCCGGCCCTGTCCGCTGTAGCCGTAAAATCCCACACAGTTGTTGATCGCATAAGTTGAGCTTAAATCACCTCTCCAGTCGGGGAAAGAAACATCGAGCTGCCATTCACCTTCAGGTATTGAAGCCTCCCTGAATGTGACCTCTGCATCCGGTGCCGCATCAGCATTTTCTTTCTTTTCTTCAGATACTTCCCCTGCATCGGTTCCCTCTTCATCAGATGTCTTTGTATCACCGGTTGATCCCACATCAGCCGGTTTTGAACCTTTGTCCGAAAGCGCCTTTATTCCGTCTTCATCAATGCTCACCGCGCATCCCGACAGAAGATTTACCAAAAAAACTGCAGTAATAAAGACCGCTGCGATTTTCCTTATCAGTTTACCCTTAACCATACTTTCCCCCCCTTTTCATTCAACTTTTCATGATGTTTCGATTCACTTGTAAAACATCTCAGTGTTTATTATTTATACGGACAAAATCTTAAAATGAGACACGAACTTTATTTTTTCCCAAAATATTTTAAAACGACCGAGGTAATATCATCAAATCCGGGGGCCTCCCCGACAAATTCCGCCACCGCTTTTCTGACATTATTGTCCATATCCTCTGCGGATGCAGTCCTGTCTTTATTAAGCGCCTCAAGAAGCCTTTCCTTCCTGAACATGTTTTCCTGCAGATCCCTGGCTTCGGTCACGCCGTCGGTGTACTGATAAAGGATATCTCCGGGCCGGAGCATAAAGGATCCGGCTTCATAATCCATGCTTTCCATGGCAGCCACAACAAAACTGTGCACATCCTCGATTATCGCAAAATCCTTTCCTGCGCGGCATATCGCAGGATACTCATGTCCGGCGTTCACATAGTCAACCTGTCCGGTACTTACGGTAAGAACTCCAATCCACAGCGTCACAAACATCCCGGCATCATTTTCCCCGCAGAGTTCTTTATTTACTTCCAAAACAGCCCCTGACACATCAGTGCCATGCTTCATCACACTGTTTCTTATCCTGTCCTTTGTCATTACCATGAACATTGCTGCCGGTATTCCCTTGCCCGAAACATCGCCTATTACGAGCGCCAGGTGATCGTCATCGATAAAGAAATAATCATAAAAATCTCCTCCCACTTCACGGGCCGGAACCATCGCAGCATAAAGTTCAAATTCATTCCTTTCGGGAAAAGGAGGAAATATATGCGGAATAAAGGAATTCTGGATCTTTGCGGCCAGGGCAAGTTCTGCGTCTATCCTTTCCTCCGCCTCCTTTATCAGCATCTTCAGACGGTCAACCGTTTGATTTATGCCGTCGGAAAGCTCATCAAACTCAACCGAATCCCTGAAATCCGCTTTTTCATCCAGATTCCCATCTGTGATGCTCCTTAAAGAATCATTAATACAGTACACCCCTTTTGTCACATGATTTGCTATCAAACGGTTTATGAGAATAAAAAGAACGGCAAAAACAACGGCGTAGATGATCATCAGAACGATCATGGCCGCGTTCCAGGTTTCCCATGCCTCTTTGACCGGATAAACAACCACGACAATGTCTTTATCAAAGATCCCGGCGCCTATGTAGGAATCAATGCCGTAAACTTTTTCCTTTATTATCTTCCCGCTTTCCGCAAGTTCTTTCAGATCAACCGAAAGCGCTAATTCTTCGCCATTATGACTGTCCTTCGGACTTCCGATGATCTTCTGATCGCGGTCGACGATCAGATAATAACCGGTTCTTCCCACCCTTTCATACCTTATCTTTGAGATCAGCTCCTTTTCACGCTCCTCCTGGTAGCTTTCCAGACCTGTGCCTACCTGGATAAATCCCTTTCTGTCATTAAAAGCTTTTCCGGAATAGCGCATCATGGTCTTATCATCATATGACATGGGCCGCATATCCTGAACATAGACATCCGTTCCGTCAAGCAGACAGAGAAACTCTTTTGACTGTTTTTTGGAAGCCATATCAAACCCTTCATATTCTTTGACAGTGGATATGGCGATCTTTCCGCTTTCATCAATGATATTTACTTCATCCATTGTAGCATTATACTCAGTACATCTCACCAGATAGTCTCTCACCTCGTCATCAAAGTTCGGATCGGTAAAAAGTCTGTCTCCGTTGGCAGCCACAAGCTTTTCAAAATCCCGGGTAAATCTTTTTATGTTTGTCGTTCTATTCCATTTTGTTGTAAATGTGAGGTAGTCATAAAGATCTGTCAGGCAGAACTTCACAAGACTGTCTGTTTTGTTTCTGCCGTACAGAAATACAAAAACAGCAGTAACTGCCATAAGTATCAGAAAAGAACTCATGATCACTGCTATCATTTTGCTTGATACTATTCTGAAAAGATGTTTCTTTTTCATATTTCAGTACTCTATATCAAGTATCTTTAAAAAACCCGTTTCCCTGAAGATATCATAGACATCTTCATTTACATTCCTTACTGTCATGCTTCCCTGTCCGTCCATTATCTTAAGCAGATTTAAGAAAACCCTTAGTCCTGATGACGATGTATAAAGCAGATCTTTCAGATCCAGCACCAGTTCCTTAATGCCTGAAAGATCCTCAAGTTCTTTTTCAAACTCAGGCGATGTCACGGCATCAAGTTTGCCGTCAATATATACGGTAAGTTTTTCTCCCTCGCGTTCCTTTTTTAATGTCATGTCTTATTAACTCCTGTCTCCGTTTTCGATCTCCCTGCATTTTTTCAGCAGTCTTTCTATCCGCTTTGCGGCAGTTCTCGGCTCTATGCCGAGGACATTTCCTATTTCCTGATATTCCATTTCCATTTTGTATCTCATGGAAAGCAGTTCTCTTTCTTCAGGTTTCAGTTTTTCAAATATCCGGTACAGCCTTCTTTCCGTATCATCCTCGATCCGCATCAGCTCCGGATCCTCTTCACCGATATCCCATGTTCCGTCAAAAGATATGATCTTTCCTTTCCTGGATTTGCGGATATTATCCAGCATGCTGTTTTTTGCGATGGTGCACAGCCAGGTAATATATGATGCTTTCGATGCATCATACCTTTCATAGGCCGCCATTGCCTTCATGAAGGTTTCCTCCGTGATATCTTCGGCATCCTCCCTGTGCAGGATACGCATATACACGAAGTTGAATACCTTGTCGTAATAGTTTTCATACAGTTCTTCAAAGGTCAGCCTGTCATTATGAGATCTGTCTGATCGCAAGTTCATAAAATAACCCTTTCTGCTTCATCAGCTCCCGGTAATTCCCGGTTTCCTTTATTCTCCCCTTTTCCATCACAATGATCCTGTCACAGTTCACCACTGTCGATAACCTGTGGGCAATGACGATCTTTGTGGAATCAAGCTTTTCCAGAGTATTCACGATCTGCGCCTGCGAAGTGTTATCCAGCGCGCTTGTTGCCTCATCGAGGAAAACGATCTTCGGCTTTCCTACTATAGCCCTCGCGATCAGGATCCTCTGTCTCTGACCTCCCGAGATCGTTTCGGATTCTTCGGAAACGAGCGTATGCAGACCCATGGGCATGTTTGTAATATCCTCCTCAAGGCCAACATCCTTTATTGTTTCCCGGATCCTTTCCATCTTCACTCCCGGCGCCGTGATCGCTATATTGTCATAGATGCTTCCCGATATCAGACCGCCGTCCTGCAAAACGACGCCGAATTTCTTTCTGAGTTCTCTTTTATCGAGTCCGTCGATATCCTGATCATCGTAATATATCTTTCCTATCTGCGGCTTTTCAAAACCCAGCAAAAGTTTAAGAAGCGTTGATTTTCCGCAGCCCGAAGATCCGACTATCCCTACATATTCATCGGGACTGACATGGAGACTGAAGTCCTTTAATACCGGTTCCTGTTCCGTGTCATATCCAAAGGTCACGGAACTGATCTCTATCTCTCCTCCGATATCACCCGGCATGCCGGCATCCTCCCTTGTTTCCGGCAGAGTCTCCAGTATAGGCCTTACATCCTCGTAGGCCGGTCTGATATCGTTCACATTGAGCAGTTCCCGTCCGAACGCCGATACTGCAGCGCAGAACGCTCCGAACGCCGCCATGAATGCCGAGAACGCGCCGATCGAAAGGCTGAAGTTCACCCTTGTCATCAGGAGAAAGAAAACAACAGCGGACAGGATCTCCATACCGCCTGTCAGTACGGATACGATGTTTGTGAGATTTTCTTTTGCCTCACCTGCCTGCTGGGAATCCACAAGTTTTCCGATATAACGCTGCAGCGCCCTTTCCTCGGCTCCCGCCATCCGAAGCTTTGTCAGACCTTTTATTGTCTGGAACATCATCGACTGCGATTCGGTATCCGTGCTTACTATCTTTTTTTCATAGCCTGTCTGGCAGATACCGATAAGCACCGTGATGACCAACATGACGACAGTCAGCGCCAGGGCCGCCCCTGCCAGATCTTTGGAAAACTTAAACATCTGGAACAGATACAGAAACGAAAAGATAAATGATAATAAAACCGTGGCTGTGCCCGACGCGGCATAAGCAAAGATATTCGTTATCTTCATGGCCTTTACGCCTAAAGATGCAGCATCATAATCCCTGTAAAAGCTTTCCGGCAGTCTGAAAAGCCTGTCAAAAACCGCGGACTGTATGCCGTATTCCATGGTATTCATCGATCTGAATACCGCAAGGTTTTTTACGATGGTAAATGAGATGCCTCCAATGGCGCATGAAAGCAGCAGTATGCCGATCCGAACCATCTCCGGCTTGTCCCCCATCGGGATGAGACTGTCATATAACTGCTCATTCATATAAGGAATGAGCATTCCGATCAGGACTCCAAACAGCGCCATTATCCCCATCCGTACAAGATCGGAAATATAAACTTTTTTCATTCCGAAGGCCAGCAGGTCCTTAAAACCGATGGCTTTATCGGGAAACGGCCGGTAGAACATATACGCCGAAGGCAGGATATCAGACGCTGTTTTCTTTGTGATCAGCTTTTCTTCCTTTGTCCTGGGATCGTACATATAATAACTGTAAGGTCCTCCGGGAATGACAGCCACCGGCTGTTTTTTTGTTCCGTAATATGCAAGGAACACTCCGCAGTCACTCCTGTACCAGTTCTTTTCAAGAGTAACCTCCCGGATCACAAAATGCGACAGCCTTGCTATATCATCGATATCAAATCTGTGTCCGGCGCTTTCTTCGATCCTGTCATACGGCGCTATATCCATATCCCCGATCCGGCAGACCAAAGCTGCCGCGTCATACAGGGCATTTCCCGTTTCCTGTATGCTGATCTTTCTTTCGCTTCTGTTTTTGATGAAAGCATTAAATATCGTTCTTAATGTGCGTTCTTTTGTGTATTCTTTTTCTCTTATATTGGCATAGATATAACCGTCCTGCTTTATCCCGTGACGGTTGTATCTTTCTATCACCGACTCTTCAAACCTTGCTCTTACCTCATCCCTTATGCCCGTTTCGCTTAAGGGTTCGGATTCCTTCCTGTCCATCTGGGGAAGACCGGTTTGTTTTGCAAAATCGAAAATGATCTTTTCGTTTCCCGCAGCCTCCCTTTTTGATATCTCTGCCCGGTCTACGGCTGAAAGGATCAGCCTCCAGCACCCGTACATCTTCGAACTGTGCTCAAATCCCGGTATCTTATTTCCCTGTACAAAAGTTCCAAGGAGCAGTCTTCTGCCCGGTTCCCCGTCTTTTATCGGTACGACAAAGACAAGTACTTCTCCCGAAAGCACTTCATAGACCGTATTTATTTCGTTTGCGTTGAGGATATCTCCCCCTTTTATTACGATCTCATCCATCCGCTTATGCTGCCTTAAAGGTTTTGTACCAGTCTCTGATAATGACCTTCCGTTTTTGCCAGTTCCTCATGAGTTCCTCTTTGGACGATCTTACCCTGTTCCATTACTATGATCTCGTCACAGTCCCTTATTGCCGAAAGCCGGTGTGCCACTATGATGCAGGTACACCCTCTTTTTTTGATATTGTCTATGATCTTCTTTTCGATCAACGGATCGAGCGAGCTTGTTGCCTCATCCATGACAAGAACCGAAGGATCCTGCACCAGGGCTCTGGCGATCTCCAGTCTCTGTCTCTGTCCGCCGGAAAGGTTTGCTCCGTCTTCGGTCAGCATAAAATCATATGCTCCGGGCTTTGCATTTATGTCGTCATGAATACAGGCATCCCTTGCGGCCCTTATCATGTCCTCGTCATCGATGTATTTATTCCAGAGCGTCAGGTTTTCCTTCACCGTACCCGAAAAAAGCGTGATATTCTGGCTGACTGTGGCTACGCTTGAGGACAGGACTTCGGGCATCAGCTTTTTTACCGGTATGCCGTCAATCCTTACTTCCCCGCTCCAGGGCGCGTACAGTCCCGAACAGATTTTGGAAACGGTGGATTTGCCGCTGCCGGAAGCGCCTACAAAAGCGATCGAGCTTCCGGCCGGAAGAGTGAAGGAAAAATCAGTGATTATAGGCTCTTCCAGTATGTTGTATCCAAAGGAGACATTACGCAGCTCTATCTTTCCGTCGAGTTTTCCCTTATTGTCCTCATATTCTGTTTCCGTAAACCGTTCATCCTCTTTGTAGCGGAGGATATCATCCACGCGGCTCATATCCGCCTTTGCCGTCTGAAGATACTGCATGAATCCGGAAAGCGAATTGACCGGAGCCGCAAAGGCTGCCTGAAGACCTGCGTAACCTATGAGCATTCCCGGTGTCATGCTTCCTTTTATTATCTGAAGGCCTCCGACTATGAGAGTAATGACCGTCAGGAGATGTCCGGATATCTCCGGCACTGCGTTGATAAATTCCTGTCTTACTCCCATCTGCTCCCTGACTTCTATGCTCTTTGCGTAATTTCCGAAAAGCCTCCCCGTAAAGGCGCTCTCCGAACCCGATGCCTTAAGCGTGCCGGTGATCGACAGTCCCGAAAGAAGATTACCCGTCATATTTCCCATTTCCTGACGGAATCGTATGCCGTGATCCTGTATACTCCCCGACAGCAGGCTCATAATGACCAGCTCGAGCGCGATACAGCCGATGGTGATAAATGTGAGGACCGGAGAATAAACTAAGAGCAGCATAAGATAAAAAACAGCCACAAAGCCGTTTAACACAGTCTCTGCCAGATCTCCCGCCAGAAAAATATTTACGTTATTGTTATTGGTCACGCGCTGTGTCAAGTCTCCGGCATAACGCTGCTCAAAAAAATTCACCGGAAGCTTCAGCATATGCGACAGCATCCTGTGGGAGCTTATCAGCGTCATCTTTTTCTTAAGCTTCAGAAGCAGCCGCCCCCTGTACCAGACAAGGAAAACCTTTATGATGAGTGTACCCGTCATCACGGTTACAAGCGAGGTGATCCACCTGTCGTTTCCGCCCAAAAGGATCTCATCCACAAATATCTGCATAAAGGCCGGAGTCAGAAGACCCGGGATAACGAGGAACAAACCTGTGATGACAAGCGCCAGGATTGCCTGAACCTGACCCTTAAGCCTGTCAGAAACAAACGACAGAAGCGTGCTTTCTTTTTTTGTCTTTTCAAAACCGGCAGAAGGACTGAAGGTTATGACGATCCCCGTAAAGCATTCATCGATATCCTTTACGGAAAGCTTCTGCCTTCCCGATGCGGGATCGTTTATATAACAGTATTTGCCGCGTCTGCCCTCCCAGACCACAAAATGGTTAAAGTTCCAGTGAATGATGGACGGTACCGGCATTTCAAAAAGTCCCTCGAGATCCTTGCGGTAACCGTGAGTCTCAAATCCGAACTTCTGCGCTGCCAGCATCAGATTCATTGCGTTACACCCGTCCCTGGATACACCCGTCTCTATCCGCATCTGTTCTAACGACACATGTCTTCCGAAATATCCCATGACCATGGCAAGGGACGCGGCGCCGCACTCCGCAGCTTCCATCTGATAAATGGTGGGAGTTTTTGCATACCTTTTATTCATTCAAACTGTTCTCTTTCGTGAACCGAAATTTTATCCTTTGCCAGAGGTATCAGCAGGCTTATGGGCGCCTTCTTCTCAATGACTATATCAACATCCGCCATTGTCCCGGGCGCTATGGTCACAGATGCTCCACCGCCGCCTGTCCACCTGTAGCCGCTGGCGGAGTTTGGATCCTTATCGGGTTCACAGGTTACCGTTACAACAGGTCCGTCCTCTGCAAAAAGCTGTACCAGGGAATCATTTCCCAGCTGTTTTTCCATATCCTCCCATGAAGTCACATAATCATCCACTTCGATGACCTTTCCGCTGATATTCCCGCACTTCTGCACATTCACCGTAGTGGGATATATCATGACATCCATGCCCTTTTCTATCTTTTTCCCGTATGAAATAGGGACATAGCAGATGACTTTGTCTTCGTTTTTGCTTATGAAGATCCCGCTTGACTGGACGATTATCGGAAGTCTGGCGGTCACCAGCCAGAGAAGCACCATGATAAAAATAAAAGCTCCTCCCGCTGCGCCGATCCAGAACATCGGCGGCGTGATCTTTATCATCTTGTCAAGCTGTTCCGGACTGGATAATCTGTCCAACGAGGTTTTTCTGTACAGATCGCTCATGATCCCTTAAAATCCGCTCCTTATATATATTTACGCATACTGTTTAAATTTATCATAAATTTACATAAAACACCACAGGAACCATGAAATTTGCAAAGTTTAGTCTTATAAAGGATTGTACCCTCTGCTATTAGGCCGATTTATTGAAATCTACTTTTGAGGTGATATATGATGATGTCCCGGGGGATGATGACAATCCATCTCAGAAAGGAACCAAAAAAGCTATAGATATGAAACAACGGAATGACCCATGGGCTGCTTTGTATGAACTTATGGGAAAAGAAATCCCCAAAAATGAAAAAGAACGAATCGCTGCAAGGCTGATTGGCAAAGGATATTCCTTATCTGATGCCAGAGAACGAAGCGGCCTGACGAATGAGGAGTTTCAGACTTTTTTTGAAAGGCTCTCAAAATTTGAAAACAAGGTTATATGCAGTAGTCCAGATAATTTTTAATTAACAGATAGAACAGATAGTTTTATGAATTTCAGGCAAATGTTATAGGAGGGATTGAAATGATGGAAAATAAAGCCCTTTTCTACAATGAACTAAAAAACAATTTAGATCAGGTAAGAGAACAACTGCTTGAAAACAGCATAGATCCTAACTGCTTAAAGGATGCCTGTCTGGCAGTCTGGGAACTCTTTTATCTGAGCCGGAAGGAAGGGACTCTCTCCCTTGAAGCAGTCCGTGAGAAAGAAAGTATCAAAAACCTGATCTGTGGAAAAGAGCTTTCAAGTATGATTGATCTGTTGGTTAATGGCGCAGATCCGGAGGTAATTGAAGATATTTTCCTGAAAAGATATTATTCACGAAATTATTGCGGACTGGAAGGATTTCTTTATCTGTTTTATTTAGATTCTATTCTTTATATACAGTCAACACCCCACTCCTGGGACTATGAAGAAAACATCAAATCCTATATGCCAATAGAAATCGGCGATGAGATATCTTCCTGGATAGCCGCATGTGAAAAGAAGGCAATTGATCAGTCCGAAGCTGACTGGAAAACACTTATGGAAAGGGACTTACCGGTTGATAATACGAACAGCGAATATTACATTATCAAACTGGTTGATTACTGTCTGACAGAAATGAACGACAACGATATTCAAAGACTATTAAGGGATATTGATAATAACGATGACGCCCTTATTATGAAGGGACTGAGCGGAAATGCTCTGAAACGTCTCCATGATAATCTGTCACCGCGACTATTCTCTATGCTGCTGGAGGATATGAGATATATAGGTCCTGTAGATCTTTCTGAGATTGCCGGTGCCGCAAATGTTTTTTTCCGTGTCATGTTAAAATTGGATGATACAAAGGAAATATCTATTCCCAAAATTCCTAAAATACTCTTTGGAAATACAGATAAAACAAGAGAAATTTAACCTCACGGAGGACATCACGATGAAATATGATAAGTATATTGACGAATTCATGTTTTCACCGGAAATGAAAACATATCTTAAAACTGTAGAACTTTCCGCTCATGATATTCTGGATCTGATCTGTCTGTCCCCTCTTCCTCTGAAAAGGAAAATGGATGCCATACATATTCTGGATCAGGAAGCCGTTTCAGAGCATAATAAGCGACTTTACTGCTACAACACTTATTAAACCTGCTGCCGAGTATGATCGGATGCTGTTCAGGGTTCAGGAGTTTATAGGCGAAGAACCTGAAAAAGGAAGAATATTATGGAATGCAATAAATTTCCCTAATACACCTCCTGTTTTTGAAAACGGCGAGATAACGGATGAAGAACTCTTGGATTTATTACAAAATTATTGCTGATCATCAATCTGCCGGCTGCTTTGTGATTCTCTGCCTCTTCGAAATCCGTCCGTAAAAGCTCCTTCCAGCCTTGTCACAGTTTCACTTCTTTTTACACCGGTTTTTATCAAATTTAAGGAATCATAGAAATCCTGGACTTTCTGAGGTACTTTTATCATCAGTTCATATCCCTCTCTGGAATCAAAAGCCTCTTTAAGACCAACAATAAAACCATAGCGCCAGTTTTTATCATCTTCAGGTGTCAATGATCTCCCGAAGAAGTATTTATCATGAGCAGCATCTCCAAAATGAAGAGTGTACTCAAAAGCATTTTTTGCAGCATTTGCATCCTCTTCAAACCCTATAAAGTATACCCTCTGACCGTAATGAACTGTTTTTGCCCTGAAATTCGCGGCTATAACAGCGGATATCAACAGAACAAATTCTGTTTTTTGCCTCAATCCAAGACTTGAGAACAGCTGAACTACTTTCTCTCCTTCCGGCGGTTCAGGGTTTTCAACATGATATTTTAGCATCAGTTCCTGGGCTTTAAGAAGAGCTGCTCTTGCCTCTTCCTCCGATGGATTATTTGATGCAAGATTAAGCAGATTCTGAATTTTTGTTATGATTTTTTCATTCTCAGACAACTTTTCCACATGCCTCCTTTTCTTCATCCGTAAGGCTGAAAGGAACCTGAACATTGTTTTTTGCTTCTTCCAACACGATCTTATGATATACATACATCAGCGTATCCAGAGGAATTTTGTTTTTTATAAAGCTGCTGACGGCTTTCAGGATCAGTCTGACGCCCTTTAGGTTTT
Source organism: Lachnospiraceae bacterium (assembly GCA_024690825.1). Taxonomy (GTDB): domain Bacteria; phylum Bacillota; class Clostridia; order Lachnospirales; family Lachnospiraceae; genus NK4A144. Next base: position 74,194 of record JAILOK010000058.1, read on the forward strand.
CCTCCGGATAATACTCATAATCCATGTAATTCCAGGCAACATCATGATATATGATTCCACTTTCGCTGTTTTGAAAATAACCAAAAACATTCATATCACTGGTATCACAGCCGGCATTGCGATCAGCTTCGTACATCAAAGGCGTAATATCTGTCATTACCACAGGCTGAGGCCCGCACGGGCAAAGATGATATGCATCATAAAGAATGTCTCCCTTTTGAAACGGAACGGGGAAATGAAACCACATACGGTCAAAAAAATCTGACAGGTTATGATGTAATTTGTCAACAGATGAAGGAATTTCAACATGCGTGATCAAAGCTTCCCGATTATATTCCGCTGTAACAGTTTCCGAACTGTCAATAATTGACCGCCTTATGGTTCCATAATAGGCTTCACTATCATCTGACAGTTCACTTTTTAATTGAGACAAACAACTTTCGTATGAAGAAAAAGACATTTTTCTGTCGTAGCTGCCATAATCATCTATGTAATCAATTTTATATTGATAAATGACTTTTGGATCTTCATTCATAAATAAATCAAGTGATTCCCTTACTAAAGAAACATAGTCTCTTAATACCTCATGTAGGCGTTCATAGTATTCGGTAAAGCATCTGTCATTTATCTTCATATCCGGCATTGAGCTTATAATGCGTTCCCAGGCTGCTATCTTTTCATTTAAGGTTATTTTTCTGCACTGAGATACCAGCCATGCCGCCTCGGCTGTTGAAAATTCATATCCTGTTGAGATTAGATAATCTCTGATATCTTTTGAATTAACAAAACCATATATCTCTTCGTTTTTCATAGTGCATCCTTTTTGTTTTCTTAAGACCTGTTATTCACTCAATATCATGTATGATGATTTCTGCGGAATCCTCCAGTTTCTGTATGATATGTTCAATTTCTTCATATGCCTTCTTAATCTGCCAGCTCCCGTCACTCACATACTTGACATTTTCGGAAACGATCCC
>JAILOK010000117.1 GCA_024690825.1 Lachnospiraceae bacterium
TGGATCTCCTGCTGTGTTCTGTATTTCTCGTTGAACTTTATCCCAAAGGCTTCGCCGCAGGCTTCCATTACCTCATCGTAAAAAGTGAACTGCCATGTGTTGGTGTCCAGATGGGTGCAGTTATATTCTTTTAAGGAATCCAGTATCTTTCTTACTGAGTATTGGTGATCCAGCTTATATTCCAAAAGCCTCATGAGAACGAGAGCCAGGAAACATGTGGAAAAATGCGCATCTATGTGTGGGTTGGTCCGGACATATACAGGACGGGATTCAAAGTAGGTTTTCGTGACCTTGAAGGAATCCTCTATCCTTGCGAGTCCTTTGTAGGCTTTATGCATTTCCAGATCTGTCATTTCAAGCTCACTTGTGACGATGGAGTAATATCCGTCATACTTTTCTTCCGGATGGGGCCTCTTTTCTTATGCATGGATTATGGGCGCCGGTGTCAGGGAACCAGGGCCGGCCCGATGCATCAATATGGTTTTACATCGAGTTATATAAGTAGTAAAATCAATATCACAGTGTTTTCCCGAGAAGAAAACAGAGAATAGACAGGGGCAATCATCCCGGAATCTTTAGAATATGCGAATATTTTATGAAGAGTGTCCTTTTTTGTAGAGTGATCAGGGAACTGCCAAAAATCGAAGGCAGGGTTTTGAGCAATGGTTCAGAAAATTCAGGCGGAAATGAACGGGAAGTTTTTTAACGGAGGAGAGTACTGATAAAAGGAGAAAAACAGGCTATGAAGAAACAGATAGGATTATTGAGGAAAATTGTGACAGGCACTGCAGTATGCGCTATGATTGCCGGTTTAATGCCGGGACAGGCATTGATGGTGAGAGCCGATCCGGAGACACCTGTAGATAAGTATAATCCTGCAGTCACCTCGGTGAGTGTTTCAGGCATTAATAACCCGCGAAATGCATACAGCGAAACTTCTCCTTGGAGGGGTGACTACATTTATTACGGCGGACACCGGTTCCGTGTACTGGATACTGATACGACCGATTTCAGCGCAGACGACGGTATCCTTCCCCCAAAGCACACCATGCTGCTTGACAGTGACAGCGTTATAAGTGAGATTTCAGGTGAGCACATCCATTTTGATAATGATGGTAACCCAAATCAGGGAGCCGAAAGAGCCAATGAATGGGAGTACAGCGATCTGAAAGCCTGGCTGAATGACAGTGACAGCGGCTTTCTTGCGCAGTTCTCGGAGGCTGAGATCAAGGTAATAGCAAGCAGTACAAAGCCCGACCCTGTCACCGGAGATGGGAATGGATTTATCAACGTGAGATATGCGCCCCTGGAGGACGATCTTGTTTTTGTCCTGGATGCTGTAGAAGCGACAAGGGGGGACTATGGATACCATCCTACATCCGGAGTCACCGCAGATGAAGACACAAGTTCCTGCAGCAGGGCAAAAACAAGCGATGGTTCTTATACTACGAGGAAAAATTGTAGCAATGTTCCAGATTCCGGTAACTGGTGGCTCAGATCTCCCATATTTAACCCCAAATTTCCGTCTCATGCCGGATTTGTCTTCGGTGTTAACGCAGTCGGTAGTAATGATAGATTCGCGGAAGGGGGATACTTCACTACAAATAGCGTAAATTATAGCGATGTTGGTCCCAGCCCTGCATTAAACGTTGATCTGGATTCGATCCTCCTTTCAACGCGAGTGGAAGATGACCGTTCAGATTATGGAAATAAGTACAAGCTCACGCTGATCTGTGACGCTCTGGAGACTGCCATCACTCAGGGGCAGAATATCTCCATAGATGGCAGTACCGTGACCGTTCCCTTTACCGTGACGGATAAAGATCTGGCTGACGGCATTGATGCTGATTGTGTCAGTGTGCTTGTGGTAAGAGGTGACAGAACTAACGGAACGATCACGAAATATGAACAGATGACATCCTCTTTGAGCTTCAGTAACGGAACAGCAAGCGGTGAAGGAACCTTTAGTCTTCCGGATGGATACAACAGCAGCACTGACCACATCTATGTTTTTGCAGAGGATACGCATGCTTCGGATTCTGTTACCGACTATGCCAGTGCTCCGCTTGCTCTCATGCAGCCGGGGGCAGTGAGCGGTCTGGTCTATGATGGAAATTTCCGAAGCTTGTTAAAAAGTGATATGCGAACGATCCCTTCCGGATATACTGCGGTGTATGCATTGTCAGAAACTGAACCAGCTGAAGGAAGCTATAATGCTGTAATTCCCACCGCCAGGGATGCCGGGATCCATCGCGTCTGGTACAAAATGACGGAAAACGGGGGCTCGAATACCATCGGGCCAAAAAGCATGACGGTCACCATCGCAAAAAAGCGGGTCGGAGTCTCAGGGATTACGGCTGCAGAAAAGCAGTATGACGGCGAACGTGATGTAACGCTTTCCGGAGGCACATTGAATTCGTCCGATATCATTTCAGGCGATGATATCAGCATTGCTTCTCTTGAAGGCAGGATTAAATATGCGGATGCCGGAGATAATAAGCCCGTTACAATAACAAAGATTACCCTGGGCGGAACATCTAAGGATAACTATGCGGCCTACGCTGATCAGGGCAGCATTACTGCGAAGGTCACACAAAAACCGGTTATAGTTACCGGTATAACAGCTGAAAACAAGGTGTATGACGGTACGAAGACGGCGCCGATCATAAAAAATGATATTCAAGTAGTTTCTCAAATAAATGGAGTAGTAACTAAGGATGACTTTTCGGTTTATAACCTTACAGTTTCGAAAAAGACCGTGGCTCAGTTTGAGAATGCTGCAGCGGGCACGGGTAAGACTGTTAATCTTGAGATCAAGCTGGGGGGATATTGTTCGGGAAACTATAAGGTAAGCGCGGACAGCCAGGAAACCGCGACTGCGGATATCACGGCCAGGAGCATTACGATCAAGGCAAAAGACCAGACTGTCGGACCGGGCGGTACGATCGAATCC
>JAILOK010000119.1 GCA_024690825.1 Lachnospiraceae bacterium
ATGCATGCAACGGAAAAACTTGCAAGCAAAGCCCCGATGATGATCAGAATATATGCATACAGGTCGCGTAATACGCTTTTGATCTTTTTCATAAGGTCCCCTTTGAAATGTGTTTCATATATTATAGCATAAGATGGAAGAGTGCGATGACTGGAGGAAAACAATCGATGAAAAAAAGAATGGTCCTGTTTCTTATCTGCCTGATCAGCGGTATTCTGTTTGCGGGCTGCGGCGAAAAAACTGAGGAAACCGAGGCAGAGAACAACGCCGTAGAAGCCGGATCGCTGATTTCGTTTGAATACCATCCGGGTTACGGTGATATGTCGGGCGCCTATCATTCCGAGAGTCTTGCGGTGGATGAGAAAGGAAACAGGATCATTGTCTGCAGGGACTGTGAGACATTCATGGAGCCTGTCTCCGTCAGGACCTATGCCGTGACGGATGATCAATTTGACGTATTTGAAAGCTTTATCCGTGAGAGGAATATTTTAGATCTCGCAAACCGAAAGGACAGCGATCTGTTCGTCACGGACTACAGTCCCTGGGAATTTGTTCTCGTATTTGACAATTCTTCCGTTGGCGGTAAGGCATATGAAACATATCATATTTCAGAATACAAAGAATATTCCGGAAGGGACAAGGAATTACTGAAGGAACTGAGCGACCGTTTTCATGACCTTCGCGGTGAACTCCTCTCAGAAACGTTCGAAGGGGAGGAACAGGAGCCGGAGACTGAGCCGGTAACTGAACCGGAAAATGCCCTTGAAGAGTCTGGAGAACATGAGGATGGAGCACAGGAAACGGCTGATTATGAGGCAATCTATACGCCTGTGCTGAATGAAGTGTCGGAATTTGTCCTTAGCGGCCGTGACGCCTTTGATCCCGAGAAAGAATATTCCTACGTTTCCGATGGTCTGATCGAAAAAGTCATGTACCCGGGTGACGCAGATCTTGCTGAAGCGGTAGGGTATGTCATGTCGGATTTCAGCGGTGACGGGATCCCGGAACTTCTGATCGGCTGTAACGAAAATGACAGTGAAAGAGGTGAAGTGAGCTATATCTTCAGCGCTTTTACCATAAAAGATAATGCGCCCGTAAGTGTTTTTTCAGGCATGGTGCGCAGCAGTTACCAATATATGGGAAATGATCAGTTCTTCTACAGTGGTTCCGGCGGAGCATCCATTACCCTCTTTGGTGAAAATCACCTAAGCAAAGACGGCACAAAGATCATATGGGATGATTTTTACTTCTCCGATGAAAAAGAAGGCGGAGAGATCGGCCTTTATCACAATACCTCCGGAACATTCGACGCGGCAGCCTCGAAAGAATTATCCATGGAACAAAGCGAATTCTTTGAACGGATGTACGCGTATGAAGACAGATGCGAACTGCTTCCCTTTACACCGATCGGCGAATGGAAGTGATCGTTTTCATATGTCTTTATGAGCCCTGGTTTGTTGCAGCATGATATTCTTCCAGTAAGTCTTTCAAACAGGCAGGATCATCGCTGTATCGCTGAATATCATCGATGCGCCCCTGCGCCAATAACCATTTGTTAAGGGCTGCAATCGTTGTTTCGCTCTCGGCTCTGCCCTCGGCTCTGCCCTCGGCTCTGCCTTCGGCTCTACCTTCGGCCAAGCCCTGTGCTCTGCCTTCAGTTCTGCCTTCGGCTTGAGCCTCCCTGCGGGCAGCATTTATACTGGAGTAATAATCGGACAGTGCTATATCTTCGGCATATATCATTTGCTGTACCTCTTTATCTCTTGTGAACTTGTAAACGTCTTCGCGGATGTCACGAAGAAGCCTGTTTTTGTCGGCTTCCTCTTTGATCTTTTCGTTGTTGATGTCGGCGATCAGCGCAAAAAGCTTTAACAATTCGACATCTTCATCCTCATTATATTCTCCGGAAATATACATTTCAAGCGCCTTGTCCAGCTCCACGAACACCATTTGCTTCAGCATCTGGAACTCAAGCCCCGAGTCCGCACGTGCCTTTACAAAGCGGTGAATATACCGGTCAGATTTGAATTCCTTAAATGCTTTCGGACTTTTGGCCATAAGAACGATGATGATCGAATCA
>JAILOK010000005.1 GCA_024690825.1 Lachnospiraceae bacterium
GGTTTTCTTTTTATCAAACTTATCCGATATTGCACCGGCAAATATGCTCATAACAATGTACGGCACATAAGTACAAATCCTGAGTGCTGCGGTGCTGAGCGCCGATCCGGTCTTTTCATAGAGCCACAGCGTGAGGGCAAATGCAGTAATTGCGCTGCCAAGCTGTGACAGACTCTGCGTACTCCAAAGTAAATAAAAATCTCTTAAATTGTTTTTGTTATTCATTTCTTTGCTCCTTTTTTATACTGCATATACTTCGCTGAACTATTCTGCAAATCGGCAATTAAATATGTTCGCGGGTATAGTTATTTCAAATAAAGAGCAAAGCCTGAGGATTCATTTATCCTCCATACAGTCTCCTCAAGCTCTGCATGGAGCTAAAACTTCGCAGCGTCTCATTTTGATCCTCCTTGTCCACCATGATCTTTCCTGTCTGTCTTCAGACATCATCGGTGTCATTCTCATACATCTGTCTGCTCCTGTCAAGTATGGCGCCATGATTATTAACATAAACCGCCCGTTTTTGTTAACAGTTGTTGGTTGTTTTTGGTTGCCCGTGAGCATATAATCGTGTTAAAATACATGGCAAAGGTGGGACGTTTATGAGAAAGTCATATCTGGACAATATCAGATGGGTCACTGTTGTGCTTGTCGTGATCTATCATGTTCTCTATATGTATAACGCAGAGGGGATCGTAGGGACGCTGGGAAAGATCACAGATCTGGAAGTGCAGTATTACGATGTTTATCAGTATATTGTATATCCGTGGTTCATGATGCTTCTTTTTATAGTCTCGGGAGCAAGTGCCAGATACAGTCTGGATAAGCATACCGGAAAAGAGTTTATTAAGAGCAGGACAACAAAGCTGCTTGTTCCGGCAACTGTCGGTCTGTTTGCGTTTCAGTTCATACAGGGATATATCAATATCAACTTTTCAGGCGTAGCGGACAATCCGGACATCCCGATGGTGGGAAAAGTCTTTGCATGTATATTAAGCGGGATCGGAGTGCTGTGGTACATTCAGATGCTGTGGCTGTTTTCTCTTATTATCGTGCTTATCAAAAAGATCGATAAGGACAGATTTTGGTGGGTCTGTAAAAAGACTTCATTTCCGGTTCTGATCATCCTTGGAGGAATCGTTTATCTTGCGGGGCAGGTTGGCAATACACCGCATGTTGTGATCTACAGATTCGGTCTTTATTTCCTGTCATTTGCTTTGGGGTATTTTGTTTTCTCACATGATGAGGTGACAGAAACTGTAAAGAAGTATTTCTTTATATGGCTTATTGCGACGGCAGTCCTTGGAACCTGGTTCTGCCTTAAGTATTTCGGTCAGAATTACGCTGTTAATCCTGCATATAGGAGTCCTTTGTTTTTGTTATATGCGTGGTTTGGGTGCCTTGCAATGATCGGAGGATTTGCAAAGTATTTTGATTTTGAAAACGGTTTTACCGGATGGATGAGTTCCCACAGCTGGGGCCTGTATGTATTTCATTATCTGGGGATATCTTCAGTGGCGCTTTTTATCGCAAAACCGGGACTTGTTCCGGCATGGGCATGCTATCTGCTCAGCCTTGTTTCCGGATTTGCACTCGCGTACGGGCTGAATTATGTCATATCGAGACTGCCGTTCTTCAGATGGGCGGTGCTGGGGATCAGTAAAAACAAGCAAAAGCAGGTGCAATGATGTTTAAGGATAATCTGTTGGAACTGAGAAAACTGCATAACATGTCGCAGGAAGAACTTGCCGATAAGATCGGTGTTTCCAGACAGACTCTCTCAAAATATGAGACCGGCGAATCGATCCCCGATGTTGAGAAGTGCAGGGTTATCGCCGATCTCTTCGGGAGAAGTATCGATGATCTGGTAAATTATGAAAAAGAGAGTGACGAAAGCATGGGACTTGGGATTCCTCCAAAGGGCAAGCATATATTCGGGATGGTCAAAGTGGGTGAAAAAGGGCAGATCGTGATCCCCGCAAAAGCAAGGAAAATATTTGATATCAACCCTGGGGACAACCTGCTTGTACTCGGGGATGAAGGACAGGGACTGGCGATTATCAAAGAAAAGGGTCTGCTTGATCTGTTAAAAATGGCAAAGGATCCGGGCTCCGGAAAAGATTAAGCGCCGAGATTTGTAATCTCCTGTTCGCTGGTGTAATGGTAATAGGCTTCCAGCTTTGGTCTTGCTGCTTCGTAATACGGCTGCAGGCATGGATCAAATTGTGTCTCCATTCCTTCGGTGATGATCTGATTGGCTTTCTCAAAGGAGAAGCTTTCTTTATAGACACGCTTGCTTACCAGTGCATCATACACATCCGCAATGGCCATGATTCGTGCCTCCAGAGGAATTTCATCTCCCTTTAACCCATCCGGATAACCCGACCCGTCCACACGTTCGTGATGATAATGAGCGATATTGACAGCAATCTTGCGAAACTCTTCATCATCGGTATCATTCAGGATATTATTCACAATACGGGCACCTTCAGCTGTGTGGGTCTTCATTATACCGAATTCTTCCGGCGTAAACCGCCCGGGTTTGCGGAGAATATCATCATCAATGGCTATCTTTCCGAGATCATGCATAGGTGCGGCTTTTATGATTTTTTCACAGAATGTATCCGAAAGCTGCATCCCTTTCTTCATTTCTTCCACAAGTATTTTAACTCCCATGCTGGTTCTGCGAATGTGGCCTCCTGTCGAATTGTCCCGGCCTTCTACCATAGCCGCCATTCCTATAACAAACTGATCATGGAGAGCAACAATACGCTCTGTCTTGGCTTCAACCTCCTTTTGAAGTTCCTCACTGTATTTTGTCTGAATCTCCGCCAGCTTTTCTGCGGAGTCTATATAAACATATCTTTCAAAACGCGATTTTGTCGTTATATGTCCGATTATTACACCGACGCTGGAAAAAATAATTAGGGTCGAAATTCCCCAGGAGTAGACATCCGGGTTCAGAATTCTCTTGCCCATTACTGCGTAAAAAACAACGGCGATCATCTCAATAGTAATCGTTACAATCGGCCTCTCCAAAAAAAGATTCGGTATGCTCATAGCCACACAAATCATTGTAGCAATTCGCTGATCCGGCTGAAGAAAAGCCAAAGCAAAGCTGGTTCCAAAAAAAGAAAGCAGCAAAGCACATATTAACGGAAGAAGTGTCTGGGGAACATGTTTCACAAGAAATAAGCTGCACAGCAATATGATCAGACAGAACAAGGCGGAGCTGATAAACACTGTTCGGGAAAAGGCATACTCCGGCGAACCATAGATAAACCGGCTTGCAAGCCAGTACAATCCGACAATAATTGACACAGAGCCGAGTGTTTTCCGGTTTTTTTCGGCAATCGGCTCCTTTACCCGCCGGAATTCTTCTTTGCTGAGTCCGGCATAGAACAATTCATTATAAATCCGATTAATAAGATACATAAACTGCCCTCCCTGTAACGTATTATCAAACTGTAAATGTAACGGGGCTTATATACTACTATTTTACAATAAAGCCCGGATTTTTCGAAGTCCGGTTTTTATTTTATAAGAGAAATCCGGCCACTTGGCCGGATTTCATCCGATAAAAAAGGACTGCCACACTAACTACTTAGTGCGACAGCCCCTTTTATCTTTATATCACTCTTTGCGGTAAAACATACCGTCATATCCGTCTGCCCAGGGAGGAGTCCGTCCCATGAGGTCGCAGACCGCATCTACCGACACATCTTTCGAACACTCCACGATCACTTTATCATGGATATGTGCGCAGATAAAACAACTTGAAAGGGTCTGCATTGCATAGCAGAGTATATCTCTCGAGATTGCTTGCACCACATTCTCGGTGAGCCGCCCTGAAAATGTTTCGATTCGTCCCCAATGCTTGGTACCGTCCGTTCCTTCGTAAGAGATGCTTTCAAAACCGAATCTGTTGATACCGATCTTCGGTTTGACGTATGATAGCATCCTTCCGCTCGGCAAATGAATGAAGAGCATCCCGTTTCGGCATTCAAACTTAAGTCCGTGTATTTCGGTTGTGGTCTTGCGTAAGATAGCCGTCTTGGCTGTACGTTCAATCTCGTACCACATAGATACGATCTTCGGATTACTCTGTCTCCAAAGGTCGACCAGAGGCTGTAACTCGTCTTCGCTCATGCCTGCCTCAATGGCACCCATGGCCTTAAGCGCATTGACACCGCCTGCATACCCACAACTCAACTCGGCCTGCTTGCCATTAGCCCTCTCGGGGTCATGCTTGGTGACAGGCTTTTTGAACATTCTTGCTGCTGTCTCGCAGTAAATGTCACCGCCTTTTGCGAAGACGTCCATTTTCCACTGTTCCCCCGCAAGCCATGCCAGAACCCTTGCTTCGATGGATGAGAAGTCCGCTATCACATATTTATACCCGTCACGGGGGATGAGAGCAGTACGGACAAGTTCCGATAACAGTTCCGGGATGGAGTCATAAAGCATCGTAAGGAGTTCATAGTTGCCGTCACGGACTGTCTCTCTTGCGATTGCGAGTTCCGGCAGAGAGTTCTTTTTAAGGTTTTACAGCTGTATGCCCCTTCCGGCAAAACGCCCGGTATGGGATCCGTAAAAAGCAAAGCAGCCTCTTGCTCTGCCGTCAGCACAAGCCATGTTCCGCATGGCGGTATACTTCTTGACGCTTGATTTGGCCGACTGCGCACGGAGTTCAAGGACAGATCTGATATCATCCGTGGCGGTCTCAAGGTATTCTGCGACCTGTTTTTTTCCGAGGGACTCAACCGGGAATCCGTTCTTTGAAAGCCAGTCCTTCATCTGTGATACGGAGTTGGGGTTATCAAGTGATGTGAGCCTGCGGAGGGCTGACATATATTCTGCCTGTGCCTTCTCATCCATAGCGATGGCATTGTCGACAAGGGCAGAGTCGATGCGGATGCCACGGTCATTGATCTCCTGGTCGAGCCGATATTCTGCCCATACCTTCTCGGGGACGGGGTACTTCGAGAGCCGCTTGTGGATGGCGATCTCGACCTCGACATCGCGGATATTGTACTTTTTGAAGAGCTCCCAACTTAGGGGATTGTGGTGGGGAAGGTTCCGGGTGCGACCGCCATTAACTTTGGTGGGCCGACACGGACAGCAAAAATATCGGATGAGTTTCTTACCCTCGGTCATTTTCTGTTCATCAAGACCGAGGATCTTTCCGGCATCAGCCAGTTTTAAGGGAAGGGCAACATATGCTGCGCCTATCATGTCACACCGCCATGAGGACGGGTCAAAGTAGTCGCCCACGGTATCCTCCGGGGTAGAGTAGCTTTCGAATTTGTCAGGATAGTTGCGTCTTATATATTCTGACAGGCAGACCCGCTCAAACATGCAGTTATATGCCCATTTCGTTATGGATTTATCCGTGAGGGCATCAAGGATGTCTTCCGGTATCTTTTCACCGCAGGCAATGTTGATGCACTGAACCGGGGAATCGTCAACGGAGTAGGAAAAGAGTAGCACCTCAAAGGCATCCGATTGGGCGTATTTATATACTCCGCATTTTGACAAATTGACATCGGAGTATGTCTCTATATCTATACTTATCGTTTTCACAATTTCACCGCCTTTACAAAACTGATGATAAAAAATAGCAGGGGGTAAAACCAATGGTGTATAAGTGTCAAAATATAATGATTCATCAGTGATCCAATGCTATATCCAGTTAGATTTACGGTATAGTATAAGGAAGGCATATTGCCAAGGTGGAGACCGCGAGTTCGAGTCTCGTCTATCGCTTTTTTTTGCCTTGAGCTGCCGGTGTTCCGGCAGGTCAGGGCTTTTTTTCGTTTTTGCCTGATCTATCTATAGATAAACTGATTTATTTGAACGGCTTAATTTAATCTGCTAATATGTAGCTTATGGTCGTATTATATATTAGAGTGCGTTCGGTATTCGGAATATCAGTTTGAAAGGATCATGATTATGAGATTATTCAATCGACTCAGATCTGTAAAATTCACTGCGGCATTGTTAACAGCCTCAATTGTGTTTACGCTGTTTCCGTCAATACCTGCTTTTTCGGAAAAGCTGCAACCGGAAGCCTTTGACTCCTCTGACCTTTCGGAGGAAAAAAGCTCTGTTACGGGCGACTATGTTCCGGGAGAGGCCATCATCTGCATCTGCGAGACAATTGCGGACGAGGATGAGATCGAAGCAGCAGCGGCAGGTTTATTCCATGTTTCACCCGAAATAGAAAGCGATTTTTTGATGGATGTAAGTGATGCTGCGAAAGCTTTGGCAGAGGAGGAATCCACGGATGTGGAAGCGGCCGGGATTATTCCCGTGCAGTCCGGAGAGGAGGCGTCTCCGGTAGTCCTTAAGCTTGTCCATTCCGATAATCTCTCCACGGAGGAACTGATTGCCATCTATTCCGGGCAGCCCGGCGTGCTCTTCGCGGAGCCGAACTACATCATGAAAGCTGATGATGAAGCCGACGAACATATGACGATTGATCCGGAGCTTTTTGAAACAGTCTCTGCAGGTGAGGCGCTTCCTCCCGAAGCTGAAGAGATAGTTTCCGGTAATGAAACCGGGCTTTCCTTAGCATCCCCGGAAGAGCCGGCAGGAAATGCCGGGACCCCTGACCTGACCGGTGATCAGTACGCTTACGGAAGCGGCCCCGGCGGTATGGATGTACCGGGCTGGAACGACCCATTAAATGAAAACACCGAAGGCGTGGTAGTGGCCGTTATTGATACGGGAGTGGACTATACCCATGAGGATCTGAAAGAGGTCATGTGGGATCAGGGGGAAAACATTTCGGCTCTCAAAAGTCTCGGCGGCGGAAAATACGGTATTAACACCGGATACGATTTCTGGATTGACCCAAACGCCTCCCCTACAGCCAAAGACGACCCTATGGATGAAGGCGGGCACGGCACCCACTGCGCCGGTATCATTGCCGCGGAGTGGAACGGGATCGGAGTCAGCGGTGCGGCCAACGGAGTAAAGATCATGGCCGTAAAGCACGAGGCTATGCAGGGCGGGAAAGCCACGCTTGCTGCCACTATCGCGGGCTATAATTATATTCTCACGGCTAAGAAAGAGGGAGTGAACGTGGCCGCCGTCAACTGCTCCTTCGGCGGGGACGCCGGGGGGCTTTCCAGTACCCTGAGCATCCGCGAGCTGGGAAAAAACAATATCGTTACCTGCTTTGCCTCGAGCAATGAAGGTAATAATAATGATATTTACTCCAACAATACTTCATTACTTGCAGGCATCCCGGAGGAGATTACCGTGGATTCCATGGACCGGAATGGAAATAAAAGTGACTTTTCCAATTACGGGAGGCGCAACACGGATCTTTTCGCCCCGGGAAGCCGTATACTCTCGACTTATCCGAATATGAAAAAGCAGGTATTGCCGGGGCTTTCCAAACCGATCAACGATGGTTCAGGTAATGCGGTTTGCGATAACTTCAGCGTAAGGAGCGGTTTTGACCAATGCTACTTCGAATATACGTTGGACAACGATGCAGATATCGAGATTGGAGATGACGAGCTTAAGATCACCAGAGCGAAGGCAAAGGAAGACAGCCCCTTTAGATATGTCTTTACGCTTAAAGCCACTCTTCCCCCTCTTCCGGAAGGAAAAAAATACTATCTGTGCTTCAGCAAAAAAACCTCGGATGAGGGAAAATGGTTTTGTCCGGTGCTGATGAAAGACAAAAAAACCGGGCAAACGGATTATGTTTCGCCGACAGATGTGCTTATATTAGAAGATTATTTTACATATGACCAGTATCCTATTGACGAAGACAGATTTGATGTTGAGAATCTGGAAATGCAGTTTTATCTTATTAACGAGGTAGATGAGTGGCCGTATGACAATGATTCTGTGAACGCAGCCATCGGCGAGATCTATATTACAGACCAGGCCTACCCTTATGCTTATTTAAATGGTACCTCCATGTCAACTCCTGCGGTGGCGGGGGAGGTGGCGATCCTTGCAGGAAAGCCGGAGTGGAAGGATGAAACTGCGGCGAAAAGAGCTGCCAGGGTTCTTGGAAGTGTTACGCCTGAAGAAGAATTCAGGGATAAGTGCGTCACCGGCGGAAAGGCAAATGTGAGGAATGCACTGGATGAAAGCTATACTCCGGTGATCAACAGTGTAGGCGCAAAAAGTGACGGCCTGCATATCAATGGTTATTTCTTCGGAGACAAAGATAAGACAGAGGTATCCATCAAACAGGGAAATGAGACCTGGTCGGTTAAAGGCGGCACTCTCACGCTGAAGGAAGTCACTCGGTCTCAGGATGATGCCGGAGATATTCTCCTTGAGATCCCCTCCGGAATGAAGAGAGACAAAGAGATTACCGTTACCGTAACGGACATGGCAAAGCTTGACGGCAGACAAACCTATACCCGGACCCTGATGCCCCATGACAAGGATAACATACTTGATCCGTGGGATGTCGCCTACGAACGGATCCCTGTCTCCTCTGCCGCTGAGCCTTATCTGCAAAAAACAGTGATGCCTACTACGGCAGTATTAAAGGGAACGATCTATTATTTCTATACGGACGAATTGAGCAATTCATACGATGCCGTAGGCTTTCGCCCTGAAACAAATCAGTGGTTCAGGCCCGCAGAGCCTGTAAATTCCAACAGCGGCATCACAACCTGGAACGGACAGCTTCTCTATGCGGATGCAGCGGATAACAAATACCTGATCTTCCATGACGGAAACAGGGTTGTCAGGAGGGTGTCTTTTGTTCCGGAAAAGAGCAGCGTTTCGGTACCCGATGGGTTGGAATGGGTCCTTACGCCTCCGGAGGGGCCCTCTCCCGGCCCTGATCAGCTGGTCCAGCTATATTATGACGGAAAGGACGTTATCCTGATAAGGTGCAGGGAGGGTAAATCCGTTGTTTACCGTGTGGATCCCTTCACCGGTAAGGGGACTTATCTCGGTTCGCTTCACAACTATTACATGGATAATATCGTGATAGCCCATGAAGAAAAGGCGGGCGGGCCGAATACCTTCTATGCCATAGGCAGGGGGGCTGATGAAACCGGAAAAGAATCGGATTTTGTGGCAGAACAGTTTACCATCGAGCCCTTTGAAGCAACGGATATGAGTGATAAGGCACCGCCGGGTTGTGCTTTTGATGCTTCGATAATGAGGATCTGGTCAGGCTGCGGGGTGAAGGACGGCATTTATCTGACGGGAGCCCATACGGTCGGTGAAAACAGAGATACTATCACGGCAGATAATTACTATTTCGAATACGCCCACCCGGAAAATGGCTTCAAGCCCGGCCCGAAAAAGATCTATGACACCAGAATCTATCATTCCGTGGCGGCAGCACTGAGCGGAAAGGTTTATTTCCTAGCTCTTACAAACGAGGGCTATGTCATGTGCTATAACGAGGCGGCAACCCTGGATGCCTACGGGGACGAGGAGGTCTGCGAGCACTCTTCTGTTGTATTGACGAATGTGAGGGCGGGGACCTGCACGGAAAGGGGATATACAGGGGATTCCGTCTGCGACAGATGCGGTAAGATCATGACGCCGGGAGAGCTTACCGATATCGATCCGAACAATCATGATTTTGATTATTCCTATGAGAAATATGAAGAAGACGTGGCAACGGATCCCACCTATCTGACCTATGGAGAGCATCGCTATCACTGCAAACGAGATTATTCCCACACGGTTGTTTTAAGGGATATCCCTCTCCTTCCCTCCAAAGACGGCAGGGATTACAGCGATTTTGCGGAGGATACAGCGCTCTTAAGCGAAAACTCAGCGCCGAAGATCAAGAATGAAAAGGATGAGAAGGGCAATGAAATCGAGACAGTCACGGTGGGCGGCGAGGAGGTTTCAAAGACCATAACGGATCCGGGCGGAAAGGTAACCGTTGACTCAAAGGTCTGGATCACGGGCTTTAAGCAGTCCTATCCCTATACGGGTTCTGCTATTAAGCCGGCCTTCAGTATTTACGACGGAACAAAGAAGCTGACCGAAAAGACGGACTATAAGGTTAAGTGGAGTAAAAACAAGGATGCGGGAAAAGCTTCCATGACCGTAAAATTCAAGGGGAATTATAAGGCTGCGAAGTCAGAGACCGTAGATTTTTCCATTACCCCCGCGATCCTGGGACAGGATACTATCGTTCATGAAATCGGAGTTGCCGCAAAGAAAAACGGTTCGGTGAAAATCGTGCCGGTTCTTAGCTGGAAGGACACCGGTAAAAAGGTAAGCCCGCAGTATTTTACCATTGACCCCCCTTCCATAAAAGGAGAGGGAACCATCTTTGCGAAGATCGAACCGAAAAGCAATCAGACAAAGACGAATTATTCCGGCTCATCCACGGTTCGCGTCAGAGCCGTGACGGATAAGAATAAGCTCCTCCAGAATGCAAAGGTGGAATTTGATCAGAAATCCTACGCTTATACGGGAGAAGCGATCGTGCCGGAATATAAGCTGAAGCTTGGCGGAAATACTCTTACGGAAGGGACGGATTATAAACGGGTGAGCCTTTGCGGCAATGTCAATCCCGGAAAAGCAACCGTCATCTTTGAAGCCATCAGTACAAACTCCGCCGGATATGCAGGAACTAAAACCGTCACCTTTAAGATTGCCGGAAAGATAGCGCTTACGGATTCCGTACCCTTCACGTATTCCTGTTCCGAAAACGTTCCTTTTGTCAAAGGCGGAGCGAAGCCGAAAGTCATAGTGAAAAACGGTGGTACGGTTTTGAAGGAGGGCACAGACTATACTTTATCCTACACCGGGAATAAGGCTGTTACGAACGGCTCACAGAAGGCGCAGCTTAAGATAAAGGGCAAGGGAAATTATAAAGGAACTGTCACAAGAGACTTTGTAATAACGCAGCAGAAGCTGCAGGCGCTTCAGAACGGGATCGCCGCTTCGGATCTTTTCACGACAAAAGCGAAGGTAACGAAAGCATCTGTCGTGATTACCGATACCGACGGAAAGAAGCTGACGGCAAATAAGGATTATACGGTAGGTAAGCCGGACTTATCCGCTCCCGGAAACACGGATATGGCAGGTTTGGTTTACATAACAATCAGCGGAAACGGCGCCTACACCGGGGAAGTAAAGACTTCTTTCCGGTATATGCCGGCATCGGCCGACCTGGGAAAGACAAAGAAAGGGGGCAGCATAGCGCCTCAGATTTATACCGGCAATCCCGTGACGCTGTCAAACGAAGAGCTTAAGCAGACCGTATATACCGGAAGCAAAAATGCCCCGAAATATCCTGAACCGGGGAAAGATTTCATCCCTGTCGAATACACCAATAACGTAAAGAAAGGCACTGCAAAGGTTAAGCTGCAGGGAATCGGGGATTATGCCGGTACAAAAACCCTCACCTTTAAGATTACCGAGAGAACGGTGGATTATAAGGGCGAGTTGAAGGACGGGAAATGGAAATTTGATTGATACTTGGTTAATGTTTATAATGATATCGTCTCTTGAGTGAGTGGGATGCCGTTGTTTTTGATGAAAAACTGATGCTAAAAAAGCATGGGATTTTTTGCATACTTTGATACTCTGTTAACGTTTCGTATGATCTGAAAGGAGTCCGGATATGAGAAAGAATAAGATACGCTTTTTTGCGATGTTTCTTTCCATTGTGCTGCTTTGCGGCGGCCTGCTGCCTGCAGCTTATCCCAAGCAGGTGAAGGCATCGGAGACCATCCGGTATGAGGCGTGCTATGAGAGATCTTATTTTGACATGCGGTATCTGGATTCGATCAGGATCGCGATCAATCCTGACTCCGGCATGGCGGAGATGACATTTAAGCGGAAGATCATCCATAATCCCATGCAGAGATATCTAGAAAGTGAAGACGAGGATGACAGGAAAAAGTATAATACCTTACGTGACCTGAAAAAAAATAATTTCGGCATGCTGCAATGTAAGGCGACTGTTTACAATAAAAAGAACGATGCGACCTACGGCTGGCGCCTCACGGATCTTTACTGGTATACGAACCCGTATTTTATCCTATATGCGGGAACAGATTACGATGAGTTTTTGATCAACAGCAACAACGTGGACAAGACCGGTATATTGATCCCCGGCCAGGTATACAAAAACGGCAATTCGCTTACAGGAATCTCTTTTTACCGGACCACGGCAGGATTGGAACATCCGGATACCGGCTTTACCATGCTCAGGGATAATTTTGGCTTCTCCAACCGGTATACAAGCTTTTTCACCAGTAAAGAAAGATATGAAAACAGGGAGCTGACCGGAGGAGGCTGGTATGGCTGGGGCACAGACGGGTATCTGCTGGATCAGAAGACCTTCAATACCCTGATCAGCGGTCTTTCCAATGCAGATAAGGGACAGCTTTTCAGCTGGCTGAATGAAAGATGGTCAGGCAGCTGTATGGGCATGTCCATTGTAAGCGGCCTGCTGTATAGGGAGAAGCTGAACCGGGATAGCTTTAATGGCACCGGCGCAGAGGTCTTTGATTTCGAATGGCCGGTAAGGAATAAGCCGTTATTGACAGCGCTCCAGTACTATATGTGGAAGGGTAATCTGGATGTCCTCGATACGGTATGGTGGAGCGAGCGTCTGGATCGTACGGATTCCCTGATGAAGGACCTGGTTAAAAAAATGCTTGAAGAGGAGGATCCCCTGTATGTGCTGTCTTTTGATTTCGAGGACAGCTCTTCAAGTTCAATGAAGCGTTTCAAGCATGCGGTGCTTGCATACAAAGCAGAAGAACTGGTTTCAAGCAATTCGGAAGACAAGTCCTGGTATGATAGCGGATACAGGACCAGACTTTATATCTATGATCCGAACAGTCCGAATTCTCACTTATTGTGGTATGTAAAAGAGGACGGATCCTTTTTGATCAAATCCTGGAATAATTATGCCGAATACCTAAAACCGGCCCTGCTCTGCTTTAACAAGCCGGAGGATTATCTGAACAAGGATTTCAAATTCCCCAAAATCAAGGCAAAGCAGATCCGCATTGAAGTGAGATCCGACAAAGCTGAATTCAACGTCGGCGGCAAAAAGGCGAAGATCGAT
>JAILOK010000011.1 GCA_024690825.1 Lachnospiraceae bacterium
AATTATTTAACAGAAAGGAGAAGTGATATGGGTTTTACTATTAAAAAAGGCATTTTGTATATACTTCTCATAATCCTTGCTGCAACCTGTCTTCTTCCTTTCACTCTCATGATAGTCAATGCAACAAGAAGCGGAGCTGAAATATCAAGCTCATTCACTTTCATACCCGGAACTCACCTTAAAGAGAACTGGGATATACTATTTGGATACTTCAACCTTTTCAGAGGTATGTTCAATAGTGTATTAGTTGCAGTTCCTGCAACACTTCTTGGAGCATATTTTTCAGCTCTTACAGCATACGGACTTGCTATGTACAAGTTCAAAGGCAACAAGGTTATATTCGGTGCGATCCTCACATTCATGATGATCCCCGGACAGCTGTCACTTATTGGTTTCTATCAGCTGTGTACAAAGCTCCATCTTGTTAACTCATATATACCTCTTATAGTGCCTGCGATTGCAGCTCCGGGAACAGTATTCTTCCTAAGACAGTATATTCTCTCATCCCTCTCCCCGTCTTTGATAGAAGCTGCAAGAATTGATGGCTCACCTGAGATATATACTTTCCACAAGATAGCTCTTCCCATCATATCACCTGCTATGGCGACTATGGGTATCATGGGATTCATCGGCAACTGGAACAACTACCTTCTTCCGATGATCATCCTTAACAAGAATGAGAAATTCACTCTCCCTGTAATGATGGCAACCCTTCGTGCATCCATTGATGCTGCCAAGAACCAGGGCGCTACATATCTTGCGGTAGCGATATCTGTAATACCGATTCTGCTCGTATTCTGCTTCTTCTCGCGATATATTATCAGCAGTATATCAGCAGGTGCGGTCAAAGAATAAAAACAAGGCCAATAGAAGCTGTCAACAATTAAATATAAGGTAAATAGTATAATAAATTATAATTAAGCCTTGTTTTAAGCGGTGTGTGGATTGATTATATATAATCAAATCTTATAATCAAACTATAATAGTGTGAAAATTTTTCTGTAAAAGAGATTTCCTAAGATAATTACGAGCTGAATGGTGGTGATATATCCATTGTTCAGCTCGTTTTGACTATACAAATCGCGTTGACCGCGTCAAGTATTATGTTAGAATGAGTTCGTATTATATTTCAGTAAAACTTTCCATGGAGAGAAAAAGAATAATCTAAAGGTTTTGAATAATCTTAGGGATGGACTGCCATATCCGTACACAGAAGATGACGCAGAGGATTTTATCCAGATGATGCTATCGGCTGACACAGACAATACATTTGCGTTTGCTATAACACTTGATGATAAGGTAATTGGAAGCATTGGAGTATTTCGGAAGGATAATATTCATAGCAGGACCGCTGAAATGGGATATTACATAGGAGAACCTTACTGGGGAAATGGATATATGACAAATGCAATCAAACAGGTCTGTGAATATGTGTTTGAGAAAACGGATATTATTCGTATTTTTGCTGAACCGTTTGCACACAATACAGCATCATGCAGAGCGTTGGAAAAGGCAGGATTCCAATACGAGGGAACATTAAAGAGTAATGCCGTGAAATGTGGAAATATCGTTGATATGAAAATGTATGCGCTTGTAAGAGAGTGACTCAAATTCCGGTTTATAGAGAAATTATATTTACAGTTTATACGACAGTCCCGCAAGTGAAATACCTAAGATAAGGTGGATATGGGATTCTGTTCCGGTACAGCTTGCTAAAGAAAACAATAAATTTGTATTTTCACATGTAAAAGGAGGAAAAAGATCAGCTGAACTGGAGGATGCCTTTGAATGGCTTTCCGATGCCGGTTTGATTATAAAAGCAGAACTGGTGGAAAAAACGCAGATTCCCTTGGCAGGAATTGCCAATAAGACATATTTTAAGGTATATATGTCAGATATAGGCTTGCTGAGGACTAAATCAGGAGTATCTGGTGAGACAATTATGGAAGAATCATTTTTATATGATAAATTTAAGGGCGCTTTTGCGGAGAATTACACATTAAACGAATTAGTAAATCTGCGCAAAGAACCATATTTTTGGCGTTCGGGCAATACAGCAGAAATTGATTTTCTCTATGAAGAAAATGGAAATATTGTACCGGTTGAGGTAAAGGCTGCAGATAATACACAAGCTAAGAGTTATAAGCAGTTCTGTAAGAAATACACGCCACATAATGGAATAAAACTGTCTCAGAAAAATATTGCGAAAAACCTGTGTGAGAATACTGAGACATATAACATTCCGTTGTATCTGGCGTGGAATGTTGAATTCTATACAAGAAAATAGTTATTGTAAAACCGCTGATTTCCACGAAGATAATGTGAAAAAACATGATTTGTGAGGATTAGAGAATGCATTTTTCAGACATAGATAATGGGAAGTCTTTTGATTGGGGAAATACTTCAAAGGATTATGCCAAATACAGAGATATTTATCCGGATGAGTTTTACCAAAGTATTATTGATCTTGGACTGTGCAATGACGGGCAGACCGTATTGGACATCGGAACAGGAACCGGAGTCCTTCCGCGTAATATGTATAAGTACGGAGCCAAATGGATCGGAACTGATATTTCCGAAAATCAGATAGATCAGGCAAAGATTCTTGCGGCAGAGAAAGGTATGGATATTGAGTTTTATACCTGTCCGGCTGAAGAATTAAACTACAGGGACAATACCTTTGATGTTATCACAGTATGCCAATGTATCTGGTATTTAGATGCTAAAGTTATAGCAGGAAAATTTGCGCGGATGCTAAAGCCGGAAGGAAAACTGCTTATTTTATATATGGGATGGCTTCCTTATGAGGATGCTATTGCAGGGAAAAGCGAAGAAATTATCCTGAAGCACAATCCAAATTGGTCTTCATACGGAGATACAGTTCACCCTGTTTATATCCCGGACGAACTTCTCGCAAACTTTGAAGTTATATTGCAAAAAGAGTATCGAGTAGATGTTTCATTCACAAGAGAAGGCTGGCACGGCCGCATGCGCGCCTGCAGAGGAGTGGGGGCAGCTATGAATCAGCAACAACTCAGTGCATGGAATGAAGAACACATGAAGATGCTTATTGAAAATGCGCAGGAAGAATTTATGATAAAGCATTATGTTTCTCTGGCAGAGTTACAGGTTATGAAATAACTTACAAAATGATTTCTGAATCACTTGTCGTGCTCTGCCATCCACGCAGCAAGATTGGCGCAGTAGGTGTCATTGTTATCCACGAAGCACATATGCCGGCAGTAGGGCATCAGTTCCCACTTGGCGTCCGGCAGATTGTCGAACATCGTTTTGGCAATCAGCGGCGTGCACAGATCATCTGTCCCGCTTACGATAAATGCCGGTATTCGGATATCCTTCAACTTTGCGGTATAATTCCAGTCTGCCAGTGTTCCCACAGGTGTCAGTTCATTGGGACCCCATGCTGTTTCGTATGATTCTGTACCATGCCGTGAAGGACGTCGCAGACATTCAGGCGCATCGTCAGTGTATTTCTGATCATTGCAATGAAGCTGCATGTAGTGACCGATGGCAGCCAGATATGCTTCGGAGGTGTAATCTTTCGTCCGTTCCGCCTCCGCGATAGCATCCTGCTCTTCCTGCGGCAGATATTTTGCCATACGATGCTGTTCTGTTCCCCACAGCTGCGAATCAGGCAGCGTTGAGGAAAGAATTACCGAGCAGATTCCCTGCTGTGTGCGGTCGGTCAGATAGGTAATGGCAAGCATCCCACCCCAGGACTGGCCAAGCAGATGGCATTGTTTGATACCAAGCGTCTGTATCAGGTTTTCCAGCTCACTGACCCAGGTCTCTGCCGTCCACAGATCAGGGCGATTCTTCACATAGGAATTCCCGCATCCCAGCTGGTCGTAGCTGAGGACTACACGGCCGGTCTCTTTTGCCAGACGGTCCAGCACCTCAAAATAATTATGGGTGGAACCGGGACCTCCGTGCAGAAGCAGAAGGACCGGCTTCTCTGAAGTAAGATCCCCCGCAGCGCGAAAATAGGTCTTATACTCTCCGAACGGGACATATCCGTCTGTGATCGGAATGCCGTTGACTTCGTAGGTGCGGACGTCGACAGCTTCGGACAGATTGATTTTTGCTTCAGCAGTCTTTTTCCGGCTTGCGCCGGAACAACCCGTAAATACGAGTGCTCCGCAAAAGATAAAAGTTAACAGCAGACACAATGTTTTTTTCATCATATAAACAGACTCCTGATTATTTTGACAGAACAGTTTTATAAATCATACCATCAGAATAATCTGCAAACAACAAAAATATTGCGGCGTTTTTTTGCTTGTATAAATAAAAATGTTAGAGTTTAACTAACAATAAGTGGTATCATGAAGTATAGTAAATAACAGATCGGGGTTGAAGGTGATGACTACTGATAAAATTTGCTGAAATGCTGTATTGATGTAGAGATTGGATTTGGTAGAGGAATTATTATGAGAGTCAGGGATAAAAACGGGAATAAAAAGATCCAAAGAAATTATGATCATGGTATCGAGACGAGGGGGAGTGATGCACTTGACAACCGGTATGTTGCCAATATTCACGCGGTGTTTTTTCTGGTCTGTTTGGTTGCCCTCATAATGACGGAATTAGGACTGTACTCACAAACAGTATTAACACAGATACGTATCGGGACCGTAGTGATGTTGATAATAACCATAGCTGTCCAGTTTCTTGGCAGGATTCCGACAGTTTCTTCCAGGGGAATTACAAAATATATTATCATTACGCTGACGCTGATCGAGACATTGGTTTTTGTTACAGTGCTCAATTTCATGGCATTACTGCTTTTGTGCTTTCCGGTTCTTGTGACCATGAGTTATCATTCGACAAAGCTTTCATACTTTACTTTTGCAGGTTCAGCATTATGTGCCCTGCTTTTTCCCGTTCTGGGTCTGAAGATTAATTCCTGGGCTGTTGACTACTTTTATTTGCTGATATGGTGTGTGACAGGAGAACATGGCGATAAATTTCCTGCTTTTATCAGAAACTACAGCCCTGCCGTTGCAGTATTTTTGTTTGTAGGAACGCTTTATTTTTTTCAGATCATTGCGATTGCGTATTGTCTTCATACATCAAATAAAAGAAAAAGGAGAACCTATGAAAAACAGATTGAGATCGTAACCAGATCCCGGGATTCAATGCTTGAAGGCATGGCATCGGTAGTTGAAAACAGGGATAATGATACGGGTGGACATATCAAGCGTACGAGTGAAGTTGTCAGGATACTGACAAGAGAACTGTCATTGGAGGATTCTTTCCGCGATAATATTATAAAAGCAGCCCCATTGCATGATCTTGGGAAAATAGCAATCCCGGATAATATTCTGAACAAACCGGGTAGACTGACGGAAGAGGAATTTGAATACATCAAGATACACCCACAGAAAGGATGTGATATTGTGAATACCATTCTTTCGGGACTCGATGACGACAGTCTGCTGAAGGTTACGGAAAACATAGCGCTTTATCATCATGAGAAATATGATGGGAGTGGTTATCCAAAGGGGCTTAAGGGTGAGGAGATTCCTTTTGAGGCAAAGATCATGGCGATTGCGGATGTATATGATGCACTTGTAAGTAAGCGCTGTTACAAGCAGCCGATGACCCATGAGGAGGCCTGCAAGGTTATCAGGGATTCTATGGGCACGCATTTTGATCCATTGCTGGCGGATTGTTTTGATAAGGCATCACAGGAGATTTACAGATATTACGCGCAGGGCTGATACATATGTACAATATGAAGCGGTTATTATAAATGACTTATTTAATTTTGGGAACTAAAGCGAATGGTCGGCATCTTCTGCCGACCATCTTTTTTTGCGCCGGTATGCAGTTTTGAGCTTCATGTCACGGGTTCCGGTGTTGAAACCGTTCATGACACGGTGTTTCTTAGCTTTGAGCTTCTTTAGATTTTTTTCAACCATAGTTTTTTCCTCCTTCTACACTAATATCGTCATTTTCCATGGAGTTGTCAATCCATTGTATGGTAATATTTAGATAACCTATATCAATATATATAGGGGAACGGGAACAACTATACCGGGATATAAAGAAGAATTATTATTGCAAAGGAGAAAAAGAAATGAAGATCAGAGTAAACGGAATGATGTGCGCACATTGTGAGGCTCATGTAAAAAAGGCTTTGGAGGCCATTGACGGAATTGAATCTGCAACAGCTTCCCATGAGGAGAATATGGTAACCATCACAAACTCAAAGGATGTTTCTGAGGATCTTATCAAAGAAGCTGTAGCAGAAGCAGGCTATGAGTACGCCGGAATTGCCTGACAGGAATGATCCCTGTGATAAAAAATGAAAATCATTCTCAAATTCCTTGACAGACAAATGACAGGTTAATATAATTGAGAATGTTTATGAAGAGATATCGTAAAAATAACAGAATAACTGTAACAGCAGGCATCATGGCAGTCATGATGCTTGTTGTTGTGCTTTTTTCTTCGTTCTTTATCGCTGCACATGCCGACCATGACTGTACGGGAGAGGATTGTCCAATATGTGCATGCATACAGCAGTGTGAGAATAACATACATGGAACAGGCAGCGGCATTACAGATTTTTCAGTTGTCATCCTGCCTGTTTTCATAACATTCCTGTTCATATCTTTCGGCGCGCCTTCATTTAAATTGGGTACGCCTGTTTCAACAAAAGTACGCCTGAACAATTGAAAAAACCTTACGTATGAAAAGCGTTAACCAACACAATACCATACGGAGGTGATATAAAGTGAAAAAATATATTTCTGTTCTGGCAGCTGCCATTATGGTGGTGTGCTCTCTTTCAGCATGCGGACCGGTAAATGATGCGTATGCAAAATCAGGAGATGATAAACTTCAGATCGTAACGACCATTTTCCCTGAGTATGACTGGGTAATGAATATCCTCGGAAATAATCCGGCAAATGCAGAGGTTACGATGCTGTTGGATAACGGAGTGGATCTTCACAGCTATCAGCCTACAGCAGACGACATCCTGAAAATTTCAAACTGTGACATGTTTATCTATGTGGGTGGAGAATCAGATGAGTGGGTGGAAGATGCCCTCAAAGAGGTAACAAATAAAGATATGGTTGTTATCAACCTTCTTGAAGTTCTCGGAAATTCAGTTAAGGAAGAAGAAATGGTTGAGGGCATGCAGGAAAGTGAGCATGAACATGAACACGAAGGAGAAGAGGCAGACGAACATGAGAATGAACATGAGGAAGATGATGTTGAGTATGATGAGCATGTATGGCTGTCGCTTCGAAATGCCGCAGCATTAACAGACAGTATTTCAAAGGAACTTCAGAAGATAGATACGGCAAACACCCGGATTTACAAAACCAACAGTGATGCATATATAAAAAGGCTGAACGATCTTGATAAACAATACAGTGATGTTGTGTCGGCAGCTTCCGTTAAAACACTGCTGTTTGGAGACCGCTTTCCTTTCCGTTATCTTACGGATGACTATGGCCTGAACTATTATGCGGCTTTTGTCGGATGTTCGGCTGAAACAGAGGCAAGCTTTGAGACGGTTACATTTCTTGCAGGAAAGGTTGATGAGTTGTCGTTACATGCTGTCATGACGATAGAGGGAAATGATCACAGGATCGCTGAAACGATCGTGGAGAATACAGCAGATAAAGACCAGCAGATTCTTACAATGGACTCCATGCAGTCTACAACATCAAAGGATGTTGAAGACGGGGCAGCATATCTGTCAGTTATGGAGAAAAACCTGCTTGTTCTTAAAGAAGCGCTTAAGTGAGGAAAAATCAGGAGATGAAGATGAAAAAGGCCGTGAGTCTGTTGGTATGTGTGATCGTTATTATACTGGAGGCAGGCTGTGGGAAAAGTGAAAACGAAGCCGGTGGATTTACGACAGGCAGTCAGAATAATGTGCAGAGTGTTTTGGAACAGGGAATGTCCGAATCGGAAGATTTAACCGGTACAGAGAGTGACTATATCGATCTTACAGAGTTTTCGAGTACGATGGTTTATTCGGAAGTATATAACATGATGTATTATCCGGAAAATTATATTGGAAAAATGGTTAAGATGAGTGGAGTTTATGCAGTCTATCATGATGAAAGCACGGGTAAGGATTATCATGCATGCATAATATCAGATGCCACGGCATGCTGCTCACAGGGAATAGAATTTGAACTGACGGATGATTATTCATATCCGGATGATTATCCCGAAGAAGGCGGTCAGATCTGTGTGGAAGGAGTGTTTGACACATATCGGGAGGGGGAAAATATATACTGCACATTAAGAGATTCAAAAATACGGAATACATGATTTTTATGACCGGATGTATTAAACCACGCGTTTAATGACACTGAAACTACCCTGTGCTATTCTTTTTTTCAGAAGCGGTAAACCTAAAAAACTGAATACAGGGAGGATAAGTGTTATGACAAGGATGACATCAGCCTTTGCAAACAAAATGCTCAGAAAGCTTAATGAGGATAAGGGCTACTGGCTATCCAAGGAAAGGGAAGGATATCTATATGTGGCCGCTCTTGATGAGGAGCCTGTTATCCCCGAATACGATTATGAGGAGGTATCCAAAAACATAGCTGAGATCGATGCTAAGATCGTAAAGATCAAGCATGCGATCAACTTAACAAACTGCACCAACGAGATCAAAGTGGGAGACAACAAAATGACGATCGATATGATCCTGGTCAAAATGGCGCAGCTTAACAGAAGAAGGGGCACACTTGATGAGATGCGAAAGCAGCAGCCCAAGAGCAGGATCAATTCGGGAATGTATGGTCCAAGGAAAACAGCCCCGGAATACCAGTACATAAATTATGATCTTGATCTCATCAAAAGAGAATATGAGGAAATTGATGCCGAGGTATCTGCAATGCAGATAGCACTGGATAAATACAATCAGACAGTTGAGTTTGATGTAGATATCTGATAAACGGCCGCGAACGCGGCTTTCCGTGCAGCGATTATGATTTGAAAAATTCCATTATAAGCATTGTTTGGGGCATATGCTCACATGTTCAATGTTGTCGTTCCCCGGTTATCCGGTTATTTATTTATTGGAAAATTATTGTTGATTGTTCCATTGAGAAAAGTCCAATTGATAAGGTAGATCTTTTACCTTTATAAACAGGTCATTTTTCGTCTGCTGAAAACTTTCCGTCTTCTGACGGTGCGGCATGGAAGTTCGGTTATACATGCCGTTTTTAATATCGAATTTAATTTTTTGCTCCCTGACTCACAAAACAGTTGAGTTGGGGAGCAAAAATGCTTGATAAGAATAAATTAAACGGATATTATAAATTAAATTCCGTATCCGGTCATGAAGGTTACGAAGAGAATGAGGAATAATGACAGAGATCATTAAAACAGAGAGCCTTTATATCTGGTACTATTTTACGGTGCAGTTTAACCAGATCTTTTGGTACTGGGTGGCCGGCATGGTCATCGGTTCCGTCATTTCAGTGTTCTTTAAGGACAGGATCCATAATCTGGTGAGGCAGATGAAGAGCGGCGGCAGCGGTATCGCAGGAATCATTCTGGCATCTGTGCTGGGGACCGCATCGCCTCTTTGCATGTACGGGACCATTCCCATAGCAGCTTCCTTTTCCAAAGGCGGTATAAAGGATGAGTGGCTGGCATCCTTTATGATGAGTTCGATCCTGCTCAACCCCCAGCTTATAATATACAGCGCGGCTCTTGGGATAAAGGTGCTGGTGATACGCATAGTCAGCTGCTTTTTATGCGGCATTGCAGCCGGGCTGATGATCAGACTATTTTTCAATAAGAAAAGCTTCTTTACCTTCAAAAACTTTGATGAACCGGCAAACAGGGACACGGATCCTGACATGTTCATACGCCTTCTTAAGAACATCTTCCGGAATTTCAAGGCTACGGGCGTATATTTTCTGGTGGGAGTTTTCCTTTCAGCGCTTTTTCAGAGGTATGTGCCGCAGGAGGCGGTGACCGCGATGTTCGGCGGAAATGAAGCCTGGGGCGTGCTTATGGCTGCTACCATAGGAGTTCCGCTTTATGTATGCGGAGGCGGGACCATACCCATTCTCAGGGTCTGGCTTGCAAATGGAATGAGCCTCGGCAGCGCGGCGGCTTTCATGCTCATCGGACCTGCCACAAAGATAACCAACCTGGGCGCGCTCAAGAGTGTTCTCGGAATAAAAAATTTCATTTTGTACTGGGTATTTATTATAGTTTTTTCCTGTATGAGCGGATTTCTGATAAACCTGGTATTATAAAAATAAATTAAGGAGAGCAGGATAATATGTCAGATATGGAAATAAAAGACAAAAAGAAAAGATCCGGACTGAAAAAATTCATTGTGGGATTGACAGTGACTATCGGCGTGATCGCCGGTCTTGCGGCAGTATACATGATACATATGCATTATGATATACAGCCTCATGAATACTATGATATAGAAACGATGGAAAAGGAAGGGCGCAGCATCGGGGATCATTCCACTGTATATGTCACTTATGATATAAGTCCCGAAGCCCTGATGAAGGCGTATGATGCGCTGGGAGTTTCACCTTCCGGAAAAGCGGCCGTCAAACTTTCAACCGGCGAAGCGGGAAATGATAATCATCTCGATCCTGATCTCATAAAAGATCTGGTTCATCGCGTGGACGGTACCATAGTCGAATGCAACACCGCATACAGCGGTTCCAGGAGAGCCGAGACAGCGATGCACAGACAGGTTGCAAAGGAACACGGTTTTACCGATATTGCCGGACTGGATATCATGGATGAGGACGGCTATATGTCCATTCCTGTAGCAAGAGGCGATCATCTTAAGGAAAACTGGGTGGGAGAACATCTGGCAAACTATGATTTCGTTCTGGTGCTCAGCCATTTTAAGGGGCATCCCATGGGAGGTTTCGGCGGAGCTCTGAAAAATATCTCCATAGGCATCGCATCTTCAAGGGGAAAGACCAGGATACATACCGGCGGGTTGTTTTCCAAACCGCCCATTGATCTGGGAGCTATGATAACCAATCAGGATGTTTTCACTGACTCCATGGCAGAGGCAGCTCTTTCCGTATCTGATTATGAAGGCCACGGAGAGAATATCGTATATATCAGTGTGATGAACAACATGTCCGTGGACTGTGATTGTGTTTCAACTCCCGCGCCCGTGACCATGGATGATATAGGAATACTTGCTTCCAGAGATCCCGTGGCCCTCGATCAGGCCTGTGTTGATCTGGTGTTCAGATCAGAGGATGGTGAAGATCTGAGACAGAGGATACTGGAAAAGAACGGTCTTAATATCCTGTCCCACGCAGAGAAGATAGGACTCGGAAACAGGGCGTACAGCCTGGTTTCGCTGGATGAGGAATGATCGATGAATGATTTTTTAAGAGAAAGCTTCAGCTATTCAAAAATTTTCAAAGAGATCAGGAAAATCGAAAGGAAGATCGATCCTGAAAAACTGGCCTACGGCCCGGATAAAAATCAGTATTACTTCTATTATGAACCTGATGAACTACGATCGGATAAGATCATAGTCTGGATCCATGGAGGCGGGTGGAATGCCGGCACGCCTGAGGATTTTGATTATATGGGACAACGCATCGCCGGTGAGGGTTACAGGTTCATATCAATAGGCTACAGACTGTCCACGCAGAAAAAATATCCTGCGCAGATCGAAGATGTCTCGGCAGGATATAATCACGCGGTCTCAAATCTGAAAGAAAAGGGGATCGATAACCCTAAGATCATCATCTGTGGGCCCAGTGCAGGCGCGCATCTGTCTTCGATCCTGACATTCAGCAAAGCAGATCAGGAAAGATACGGAGTAGACATATCCGGAGTGGTAGGTTATGTGGGATGGGGAGGCCCCTACTGCTTTAATGAAAAGACCTCTTTTGTTTTAAGACTTCTTGAGAATCAGCTTTTTCCCAAGGGATATGACAGAAAGCAGGCAGAACCGGTTTCTCTTCTGACAGATAATAATATCCCGATGCTTCTGATACAGAGCAGACATGACGGAATCGTGGATTTTTCATTTGCCGAAGATTTCCGCGACAGAGCCTGTGAGCTTGGCATGCAGTGCGAGCTCTACGAAGTGACGGATGAACTGAACACTCATTCCTGGTATACCGCCGGAGTATTTGTCAAAAACCGCAGTGAAAATAAGAGCGTTGACAAGTTCTATACATGGGTGGAGGAGAGGTGAAGTCTATTTTTTTTGCCCTTGCATCCGAACATTTGTTTGTGGTTATTATCGGACACATAAATTGCTACGATCAGAGCATAGAACACAACAGGAGCAACATATGAGCCCGGTTCCGGGAAAGAACGGAGGTATAAAGATGGCTGTAAAAACATTTTATAAGGTTATCGTATTAAGGATCGATGTATTTGAAAGTGAGATAGTCGACGAGCGTCACTTCCCCGATGCGGCAGAAGCAATGAAGTTCTGCGACAACATCAATAATACTACCGAATATACGACGTTTGCGGTGAAGATGTGAATGAAGTCCGTTTTTTTGTTCTTCTGATTCAAATTTGATTTTTCTTCCGATTTGAGGTAAAGTTCTTTAACACTAATGCGCATACATCAAGAATATGCGTAATTCGTATTGCATTTTTGGAAGGATGATAAAAATATAATGACCGGCACACTGTTTGCAGTCGGGGTGGGTCCGGGAGATCCCGAACTGATAACGATCAAAGCAGTAAATGTATTAAAGAAAGCAGATATAATTGCATGTCCTGTAAGGGGAACAGATCCGGGATATGCGTATCAGATCGCATCCGTAGCCGTACCGGAGCTGACTGCAAAAGAAAAACTGCTGCTTGATTTTCCGATGGGAGAGGGTGATCAGAGTACGGCGCATAATGAAGGTGCAAAAAGAATAATCGCTGCACTCGAATCCGGTAATGATGTGGCATTCGTTACCCTGGGGGACCCCTGTTTTTACTCATCGTTCGGATATATCAGCAAAATAATAAGAGACTCGGGATTTAATGTTGAAATAGTCAGCGGAATACCTTCTTTCTGTGCAGTTCCGGCAAAACTGAAGCTGATGATGGCCCAGGGGAAAGAATCCGTCATGATCACTGCGGGGGATTACCGCGATTTTGATGGTACCCTGATCATTTTAAAAGCCGGAAGAAATCTGACCGGATTAAAAGAAAAAATAAAGGAAAAAGGTAAATCTGCGTACCTTGTCGAAAACTGCGGAATGCCGGATGAAAAGGTATATCGCGGCATACAGTCAATTCCCGATGAGGCAGGCTATTTTTCAATCCTTATCGTCCAATAGACACATACCGGAAGGATCTTTGTAATATCCAATAATCTGTATAGCGAAAAAAGAACGGCAGACCCGTTCTTTTTTGCATAAAAAATCTGAAGAATACAGTAAATATGCGCCTTTCTAGGTCGAACAATTGTTTGCGGTTATTATTGGACACTATAACTGCTACGATTATAGTACAGAACAAAACAACCCGTCTTTGCACCTGAAAAGCACAATTTTAAGAGATACAAGGAGGAAAGAAAAATGTTTGGATTCGGAAAGAAAGAAAATCAGATAAACGATCTTGCAAAGAACATGTCATATCGGGACAGGAAGGAATTCAACAAAAGCATGAAGCAGGCACAGCGCGAGGCCGACAAACGCAGGAGAGAGCGGGAAGAAGAGATCTGGGACGAGGCCCTCTGGATGGCTGAGATGTTCATGGATGACTAAGGTCTTGTTTCCTGCATACATCATAATCTGCCGGAAAAGGAAAATAAAGATCAGTAAGTCACCTATCCGGATATATATTTCACAATCTCGTCAAAGTATGATGATACTATCAAGGATCCTTTTGCAAATGGAGGTAAGCCGGACCGGTTCAATAGGGGGATACGGATAATAAGGACCGGTGCAGATTCAGAAAGGAGAAGAGTATGTGTGAACTGATGATCGAAAAAGGTGTAGTTATCGACGATGTGGATGCTGTAATGGAGTGGATCTGGAACCTGAGCGGTAAAACGGTTTCCGGAGCAGAAACCATCAGAAAATTCGTTAAGAATGAAAAATCGACCAGATTCTATGTCGATAATAAGGGCTCGTGCAAGATGCAGCCTGATGCGGATACTGTCTATCTGTGGCTTGACAGCGGCTTCACAGATTACTGCGGCGATCCGATCATGATATCTCTGCTTAATTCGGACGGCGGATACCGCGGCCACTTTGCCGGATCCTTCAATACTCTTGCCAATAAGATCAGAGATTATTATCCGCAGAATATAAGACATATCAACAATAACCTTGATTCCTTTAAGAGTAAATACGAACGAAAGATCTCTGAACGCAAAACGAAACATATCGATGATGAGAGGGAATATCTGATTTCCCTGAGTAACGAAGAAGCATGCTTCGGATCGATGCAGTATGTACTGAACGGAATAAAGATAGATATCTCACTTCCGGAAGCTGAAGAACCGGAGACAGTTGAAGAAGAGATAGTAAAAACAGAAGAACCTGAATATGAAATGACCGATGACGAGCAGGAGATAACCATAGGCTTACTTCTTGAAAAGATAGATGACATGCAGGAATACATAGACGAGCTTCTGGATGAGATCAGGAGATTCAATTCCGAAGATAAGGTCAAAATGGAAGAACTGGAGGCCAAAAACAGGGAGTACCGGAAAGCTCTTGTAGATATGAGACTCTTTATGGAAAAGGAAGAAGCCGGCAGACCGGAAGATAATGAAAAAGACCTGGCCGAAGGACATTCACTTCTCGGAAGAAACAGCAAGATCCTGGTCCTTGGCGCTACGGCACTTGACCAAAAGACAATGAACGGCATCGCAAAGACCTACGGTTTCGAGAAAAATGATTTTGAATATGAAACAGACTATTCAAAGATAGTAAGCTTTGCAAGCCGCATCAACAGCGGAAGCCGCTATGCAGCGATCATCATCGGCGCCTGCCCTCATAAGGTACAGAATCTCGGTGACTGGTCAAGCCTCATAGAAAAATGCAAAAACGATGAGAACCTTCCGTTCGCCTGTGATGCAAGGAGCAAGGCAGGAGAGTTGAAGGTGACGAAGGAATCATACAGGAATGCGTTGTTGAGCGTGTGTAATGAGCTGAAGATGAAGAAAGCGGGATAAATTAAACAGTATTCATTAGAAATAAAGAGATCATTGATCAGATCTAATATATTTGCATCTGGGGTAGTTGGAACACCCTAGAAAAGTCGAACCTGCGTAAACACCTTTTTTGGCTGTTCTCGGGACCAATTTCCCTCCACACTTTGGACATACTCCCTCTTTGGAAAAAGGAGATACGATTGAATTATATTCGGCTTGTTGAATGTCTTTAATATGCTGAGTCTTGATGTCATCTGAAACATTGACAAACTTTAGGAGAACAAAATAAATATCTTCAATCTTTTCAGGAGTTAATTTATCTTCAGTTTTAGCTGATAAATCTATGATAGTGGAAAGCAATTTATATCTGTTTATGACTTTTATGTTGGAACTATGAATGGTGATGTCCTTCAGCTCGCAATCATCAGAAAAAACAATAATTGAATGTATGGGGATATGTTCTTCTATCTGTTTTCTAAGCCATTTGATATGTGTTCTATTTTGCATTACAGGGTTGTAAAAATGCTCTTTGTGAGCCATCCGCCCACTTGGAAGAGTCTGAGTCCATTGTTGTCTATCTTCTGAACCAAATATCCAACCACTGTAATTTTTGCTTTCAATAACAAATATTCCAGATGTATGTATCATTATGACATCTACTTCAGAAGTTTTTCCATCCTGTGCAGGAAGATAGCAGTTAAAAAGAAATCTGACTCCGATAGATTCAAGATGTTTAAGTGTCAAATAGACCTGGTATTCCCCCCAGCAACCGGAGTCTGCTCGTAGAGCAAAAAGAGACTTGCCTGTTTGCTTAAAATACTCAGTTTTTTTATATCGAATATTCGTTATGATCGACCAAGCTATAGAGCCAGCCAGAATAAGCAAAAAGCAGATTATCAAAAACATAGATATCACCGCATATTTAGGAAATAGTAATTATGACCATATACTATAATGTGCAAAATTGGCGGTCAAATAACTGCTGAAATAGGAACATTAAGGATTTCAAAGATTATCATAAAATAGTATAATTATTTTTGCTTCAGGAAATTGGATATGAGTTGATCTATATTTTGATTGACTGGAAGATAGTTGGGATAAACATGTATGCTATATACACAGTTTTTGTGTTTTTTTCATTACTTATATTTATTACATGCGGTTAGGATTATCTTTTAAGGTTTGATAAGATATTTGATGAATTTGGAATGTAACAAGTAAACGGTAGGTGAAAACATGGATTTTGTACTGCCAGAATCAGATGATCTTAGAATTGGATATTTTGGACATCTCTTTGATAACACCAGTGAGTGTTACAAGATGTTCTGGTTTCAGGTGATTGTGGAAAAGATCCTTGCTGGAAAGACATCTGCCAGTTATGAAGAAATTATAGATGAAATGATTACAGATGCCTGGTATATGGTGGCTGAGTATCATCTCAACCTTGGTCCGAGGGACAATCTGGAATTTGCTGTAAACCGGTTAGTGGAAATCTCCGGATTCAAAGCATCAGAGGATAAGCATGTTATTCTTGAGTTTATTCAAAATTGTCGTGATCCGGAGGTGTTGAAATATAAGAATATATTGACCACTAATGTTCCGTACCGTTTGCAGTCGCCTTTTCTAGGGTGGAAAACGGATGACTGGAAGGTGAGTAAGAAACAGCAGATTGAGCGGATTAATGCTTATCGTCATTTGATCTATAAATTTGATCAGTTGGACGGACTGAATACCAGAATCAATTTTGATGAGAAGTGGAGTGAGTATATCGTCAGGAATCAGGTCATCATTAAAGGGTGGTTGAAGTATAATCTTGTGGAATACCTTCAGAGAAGAAATCCGAATGTCCCGGGAGTTATCGATAAACTCTATCCTCCGCAGGAACGAAAGTTAGAGGATATCCAGAAGTACTGGAAGTTGATCATGACAGTTAGTCCTGTGATGGAAATCTATGGAGGTGTAGAGTTGACAGAAAAAGATATTTCCATAGATCATTTTGTTCCCTGGTCTTATGTAGCAAATGATGAGATATGGAATCTTCATCCGACTACAAAGAATATCAATTCTGCCAAGAGTAATAATCTTCCCAGGTGGGATGCATATTTTAAGAAATTATCGGGATTGGAATATCTGTCATATCAACTGATTTGGAAATATGAGGGAATACACAAGGAATTTGAAAAAGCAAAAAAGAAACATCTGAATTCTCCTGTGGTGGAAGGCAGACTTTATGCCGCGGGTCTTTCCGAAGATGAATTTAGATGCAGGTTATCCGAAATTGTGTCACCAGTATATCAGTCTGCAAAATCGGCGGGATTTCGGGAGTGGGTGTATATGGTTTAGAGGATTAGAGTAATACTGGTAGCGATGAAATGAAATAAGAACAAAAGACTTCGGTTTTTCCTGTGGTTATTTAGAAGGGAAAGAATTTCACGGTTTGAATATGATCAGAGTTGACCGGATTGAATGTCAGAAACTGGATGTGATTTCAAACGAGAGAAACTTTGGGGTAAAAGGAGGATCATGGCTTTATTACAGGTGAATTATCTGTCGAGAGCATTATACAGAACTGTTCCGATGAATGTTGTGCTGCCGGTGGATAGATTTGATCAGGAAAGCAGAACATATTTAAGAAATGATGGGGAGAAGTATAAGACCCTTTATCTTCTTCACGGATTGTTGGGAAATTATACCGACTGGGTAAGTAAAACACGTATCCAAAGGTGGGCGGAGGAGAAGAATCTTGCCGTTGTAATGCCTTCAGGAGATAATTCTTTTTATTTCAAGGGGAGATTGCCACTGAGTGATTATGAATCATTTATTGGCGAAGAACTTCCGGAAATAACGAGGAAGATGTTTCCACTGTCAGAAGATAGGGATGATACTTTTATAGCAGGGTTGTCCATGGGAGGATATGGAGCTATCAGAACAGGTATCATCTATTCGGATGTATTCAGTCATGTAGCCGGCCTGTCAGCTGCGATCCATCTTTTTGAAGATTTAGAGGGAAACGAGTTTGACAGCCGGTTGTTTGATGATCCTGTAGCAGCAGGAAAAACAAATCTGAATCCAAAAGTTGCATTTGAGGAATTGATGTCGGAAGAGAGAAAACCACCACATTTTTATCTCTCTTGCGGACGGCAGGATGATCTCCTGGAAGTAAATGAAGATTTTAGAGATTTTCTGATCGGAAATGGAATGGATGTTACCTGGGATGAAGAGGATTTCGGGCATGAATGGGATTTTTGGGACAGGCAGATAAAGAAAGTGTTGGATTGGCTCCCCTTGTGGTAACAAAAAATATGTAATGGGATATCCTACTGCAGAGTGGTTGCGTTTCGTAACCGCTCTTCTTGATTTCCCCAAAATGCATAAATATAATTAAGATGATCAGAGTCGACACTGATGAAAAAGAGTATGGTCTTGGACGAAAAGGATGAACAGATCTTAGAACTGTTACGGGAAAATGAAATAATTTGCCCAAAAAGTAAATTAGGTGTAGGTAAATTTCCAATCAGAGCATATATTTCATGATTTTTCCACTGTAAAATAGTATTATCAGAAAACTTTTCAACGAATGTAAAGGAGAAAAGCATATGGGACCTTATGATAGTGCATTTGATTTTAATGGAGACGGAAAACTGGATTTGTTTGAAGAAAACAGTAAGTTGTTATACGAAGATATGTTTTATACAGGGTCACGCTCAAATTTTGAGGATGATGACTTAGATGAGCAAGATGACCTGGATGAGGACGATGATGATCTGTATCTTGATGATGATGATGACGATGACGATGATGACGATGATGATGACGACGATGACGAAGATCTGGATTTTTGAAAGGATCATATCTGAATAACCATTATCCGGCACATGTTTTTGGGAGGGTTTACCATGGATAAGATGATAAGAAAAATATCAAAGATCTCCGTTTTAGCAATATTGATATCAGCAATGATCCCGGTTACTGTAATGGCTGCCAAAAGGTGTGATTATACAAGTTGTAATAACAAGCCGGTTGACGGAGGAAAATATTGCTCCTCCCATACCTGTATTGCTCCGGGATGTAAAGAATTAAGGTATGGAGGGGGTACCAACTATTGTTATCAGCATAAATGTAACCATAAAGGCTGCAGCCAGAGAAGGGTAGACGGATGCAATTTCTGCAGTACTCACAAAGCGGCAGGAATGGCAGATGAGGCCGCTGCATGGAAGAAGGTTCAGAGTAAGAATAACAGTAAATCAAAGTATTCGACATCAAAAAAGAATACGGGCAAATCTTCGGCAAAAACATCCGGATCCAAAAAGAAAACGTACGATCCGTACAATGTGTATGAATATAAATCGGCTCAGGACTTCGCTGATGATAAGTATGAGGAGTTCTATGACTACGAAGATAACTTTGATGACGAAGATGAAGCCTATGATGCAGCTGAGGACTATTGGAGGGAGCATCACGGTAAATAATTGCAGGAAAGATAGTGCATAACTGATAATAGGAGGATGTGGTATTGGAGCAGCCGGGCGGCATTGTCATATTCGGGGGTGGATTTCATTGATCTGATCAGAGCAGGATAATACTGCTCTGTTTCTTTGATCATACGGTATATCCCTTCCCTGCTTAAGCCCCAGGACATGGTGGTGAGGTTGTTGCATCTGTCAAGATATTTGATCAGAGAACTTTAATAGTAGCGAGTGCAGATTTAGATTTCAAGAAAGAAATCAAGTTTAACTTTAGTAATACAACTTCCGGTTCAAGGAAGACTCGCTTTTATTATAGGTGATCTGTTTGAAGGTATCCTGTTGAACTAAAAGAACATAAAATTATATAATGAGTTTACCGAATGTTACAGGTGATACTGTATCGCCAGGATACAAGGAGGATGACTGGAGATTCCTGTGTAAAGGGTTTGATACATACGAACCGTTTAAGTTTGTTGGCGGTATTCAAAAAGGGCATCCTGATGAGGAGGAACTTGAGGCGGCAGTGGATTTTTACAAAGAAATATCAGAGAGAGTTTAATGAGGTTTCAAGGTTTGGATAAGATCAGAGTGAAGGCAGAGTTCTATGGACAGGTTCAGGGTGTGGGTTTCCGTTATTCGGCAGTTCATCTTGCCGAAATGCTTGGACTTACGGGCTGGGTCAGAAATGAGTATGACGGAAGCGTGAGAGTGGAGATCCAGGGAGACAGTTATTCCGTAGAAGAATGGTTCACACGGATCGATCAGCGCCGGTTCATAGAAGTTGACCGGGTTGAACGTCAGGAACTGGATGTGATTCCGGACGAGAGAAGCTTTGGGGTAAGGTATTAAAATGCAAAGATATTGTTTTGTGGCGATACTGTTGAGCATAATCTGTCTTGTGGTCGGATGCAGCACTTCAAATGAACCTGAAATAAAGACAGACGGAGGAACACAGGGAATGCTTCCTGTAAATGAGACAAATGATGGCATATTGATAGATGACATTCTGGACTGCAAGGATATGCTTGGAATGACTGCTGAAGAAGCAGGAATACCGGAAACAGTGATCGATACAAAATCGTTTCCGGTTCCCAAAACCTATGCAGATGGAAAAATATTCGGTAAAAAGGATTACGGAGTGATTTATTTCTCAAAGAATGACTCCGGTGAACCGGATATAGTTGATTCCGTATGGATACATATTAAAGAAATGGGTTTTGAACAATGCCGGGAGGAGCTTGTAAAGCTGTATGGACAACCACATGATGAAGGGGAGTCTCCATATGTGGAAGCAGACGGTGGAGCAGTCATGTGGGCTGAATTCCGGGATGGAGATACTGTGATCAGACTTTCAAACGCAAGTGAGAGGGATTATTCTGAGTTAGAGATCAGTCGAAGAAAACAATGAATATTTGTGATAATGATCGGTATACACCTGTTTGGTACAAAGAAGGGTAATTATGGACAGATCAGAGTGGAAAGAAGCAAGGGATCAGCTCGTAGAGGCCGTGACACAGCTTGGGTTTCCAAAAGAACTTGGTATGGAGATGGCAAAAAATCTTGGCTCGCCTAAGGCAATTGACAGGATGACAACATATCTTCACTATGTTAAGCCAAAATCGGTTGAAGTCATGGTGGATGAAATGATCTCCATATGCAGTGAAATAGAAGCCTGGAGACAGAAGAAAAAGGCTGAAGAAGCAAATTCGGCTTATAATGATATGCTTTTTAACGGGTTAGACTAATTTTCCCGAAAAGCAAAATAGGATCGGTAAATCTCTAATCTGTGCATATATTCCATGATTTTCCCACAGTAAAATAGTATTATCAGAAAACATTTCAACTGATGTAATAAAGATATTATAGTTGATAAAACTTGAAAACAAAAAGGGTCGCTTCACGGGAGACCTGTCTGAAAAACAGTTTTCGTATAATGA
Organism: Lachnospiraceae bacterium; assembly: GCA_024690825.1. GTDB lineage: Bacteria > Bacillota > Clostridia > Lachnospirales > Lachnospiraceae > NK4A144. Next base: position 21,540 of record JAILOK010000011.1, read on the forward strand.
TTCCAACCGAAACAGAAACATTGAAAATGAGTGATTTTGGAGGGAAACATTATGTATGGAGCTATTTTAGGAGACATGATCGGAGCACCTTACGAGTTTGATCAGGGCAACAAATCAAAGGATTTTGAGATGTTCAATGAGGATGTCATGTACACGGATGATACTGTCATGACGATTGCGGTTGCTGATGCTTTGATGGGATTATCTGATAATGCGGATGAAGATACTGTGAAAGCAGCTGTAGTTAAGTCTATGCGTATCTGGGGTAACAGATATCCGGATGCCGGCTATGGGGTGAGATTTTTTAACTGGCTTTTTGATGATAAAGAACCGAAGCCCTACGGAAGTTGGGGTAATGGGTCTGCCATGAGGGTGTCTTCCGTCGGCTGGTTGTTTGATACCCTCGATGAGACAAGAAGATATGCCAGATTGACTGCTGAAGTTACTCATAATCATCCTGAAGGGATAAAAGGAGCGGAGGCGGCGGCATCGGCGATCTTTCTGGCACGGATTGGTATCTCAAAGGAGGAGATAAAAGAATACATCGTTAATGAATTTGATTATGATCTGTCACATACCTGTGATGAAATCCGACCGGGATATCATCATATAGAATCCTGTCAATATACTGTTCCTGAGGCCATCACAGCATTTCTTGAAGGGAATGATTTTGAGGATGTGATCAGGACTGCAGTATCTCTCGGAGGAGACTGTGACACACTTACCTGCATTGCGGGGGCCATAGGAGAGGCATTTTACGGTGTGCCGGAAGAGATGAGGATCGAGTGCAGGAAACGCCTCCCGGAGGATATGCTGAGAGTTCTTTACCGCTTTGAGAAGCTGATGCTGGAAAGGTATGTTGTTCCTGATGCCGATTTAACAGAAGAATTGCTTGAAGACGGATCTTTCCTGAGAAAAGCCATACAGATAGGAAACAGGAATCCGAGTAAATTGAATATGTTGAAAATTTTCAGAATCCTCAGTGAAAGCTGGGTGTGGGTTCCCTGTACTGCAATTTTCAGTGATGCCGATAATGATGCGGTGGAAAAGGTTGTGATGGAGGCTGTAGAGAACAATGATCTCGATTCGCTGGCAGGTCATACATTTACCAACCGGGATGAAGTAAGGATGGTTTCGGATATCCTGCAGAGCGGTGACGATTATTTTTTTCCGGTATTTACTTCAGATGAGGATATGGGAGAGTACGGAGAACAGTTTTCTAAAGTGCAGAGACATTTCCTTGATGCCGCTAATCTTGCCCGGAATAATGAGAAGAGGGTTAAGGGGATCGTTATAAATGCTTTTACAGAGAATTATATAATCCCGATAGAAATGCTCGATGTGATTGCAGGAAAGGATTCGGGTATTGAAGAGGAGGGCGAATCTAATGGGTGAGAGATATTCAAAAGAAGATTTAAGAGATATAGCGGAAAGCCTGATCGAAGATCTGAGGGAGTGCGAAGACGGTACGGATATTACTACATGGCAGCTGGTGAAGGCAGCAGGCTATGACATGGATAATTTCAAAGAATGGGATCTGTTTGATGTTCATGATGCGCTTTTCCATGCGGCGAAGGCGAATCATATCACGCTGGACATGTCAGCTCATGAGGGGAAAGAGGAGGGTCTTCCGTACAATCTTGATTTTATCGTTCACAATCGAAATGCTCAGATCAAGTGCCCGATTTGCGGGAGTGTTAATACCGCCAGGTATATTTACGGGTATCCTGCCTTTAATGAAGAAATGCAGAAAAAGCTTGATGAAGGTAAATGGGTTCTGGGTGGATGCTGCATCAGGTCTGTTGAGTTAAATGGAACAGTTTATCAGACTATGCCTTCGAGGAAGTGTAATGATTGCGGGAAGGATTTTTAGAAGGTATTCAGTCGGTTTGCGAAAGTATAAGGGGTTTTATTATAATATGAAAGGGTATGCGTGGTAATGAAATGATGAAAAAACATGTATCGATAATAATTTGCAGCTTACTTGTTATGATCCTGTTGGGATGCGGAGCAAGAAATGATAGTAATACTGATATAATAGGCGGTTCGGACGGTCCGACATCTGTTTATCTTGCGCCAAAAGCGGACGATAGCAAAGAAACAGAGGAAATAAAAAATGAGACTCTTATAACCGGAACATGGCAGACTGCTTCAATGGGGTATGAATATGACGGAAAGGTCTATCCGGAATATTATGTGCAGTTTACGGACACGGACATAAACTATGGACACATGAAAGACGGAGAGTTCGTTTTGGATCACTCAGATAAGATCAGTTCCTTTGAAGTATCTGAAAGTGACAGATACAAGGTGAAGGCAGTAGGTTCAAACGGCACGCAGTACTCATTTCAGACTGCTGAAATCGACAGCGATATACTGGAATACCATGAGACCTGGAATGAGGAGGATTTTCCACATACATACAGGGGAGGAGCATCATTAAGCAAGTGTCATTCCCCGGAATAAGGAGGATCAATGAGAAAATGGGAATAGGTATGAATGGGTTGTTTCATCCTCTGCTCTGTTCTATCAGATCCAGTATCTGATTTTTCACAGCCACTCCTGAATTGGAAAGCAGATCGGGAGTATATGACGGACCCCACACTCCGCCGGATACTACATCAGGCTCATCGTCAGTCAGTTTTCTGATATCGTCTAACATAGTGAAATCCTCCTGTCTGTTTTATTATAAGATGAAAACAGTTTGAGGGCTAAAGAGAATTGGATACTATATTAAAGATATTGGTAGAATAAAGTATTGGAATGAAATCAGAAAGGAGTTATCCGTGTACACAGCAAAAGAGAATAGATACGAAACAATGAAATACAAAAGATGCGGAAAGTCAGGTTTGTTGCTGCCGGCTGTGTCGCTGGGATTTTGGCACAATTTCGGTGATACAGGTAATTATCCCAATATGGTTGAAATGTGCACCACAGCCTTTGACAACGGCATCACACACTTTGATCTTGCAAATAATTACGGACCCGGAGTGGGTGCTGCAGAAGAAAATTTCGGCAGGATCTTCAGAGAATATCTGCTGCCATACAGAGATGAGATCATTGTTTCTACAAAAGCAGGTTATAATATGTGGCCTGGACCTTATGGCGATCACGGAAGCCGAAAATATCTTATCGCGAGTCTCGATCAGTCATTAAAAAGAATGGGACTTGATTATGTTGATATTTTCTATCATCATCGTCCTGATCCGGATACACCTATGGAAGAGACCATGGTGGCTCTTGCGGATATTGTAAGATCAGGCAAGGCTCTTTATGTGGGTCTTTCAAACTACGACGGAGTTCGTATGGAGCAGGCAGCAAGGATACTTGATGATCTTCATGTTCCCTTTATCATCAATCAAAACCGCTATAATATCCTGGACCGGACCATAGAGAAGAACGGACTTAAAGAAACCTCCCGAAGCCTTGGAAAGGGCATCATCTGTTTTTCACCTCTGGAACAGGGAATACTCACAGACAGATACTTTAACGGGATACCGGCAGACAGCCGGGTAAAAACGGATGGAAGATTTTTGAAAGAAGACCAGATCTCGAAGGAGAAGATAGATAAACTTAAGAAAATGAATGATATCGCTTTCAGTCGGGGACAAACACTTGCTGAAATGGCTATAGCATGGTGTTTGAAAGATGAAAGCATTACATCTGTGATCATAGGTGCATCTAAGACATCTCAGATACTTGATAATATCAAAGCGATCGGGAATACAGTATTTACCGATGATGAACTTAAGGCTATTGATGAATTGTCCTGACTATCAGTTACAAGCCTGAAAGATTTTTGTTTTCCGATAAGACAGAAGAAAACAATGAGGAACAAAAACTATACGCCAGAGATGTGGAATTACATCGGTGTAATTTAGGAAGCTGCAGCTTAAAACTGATCTTAATACATTCAAAGGGTCGCTTCACGGGAGACCTGTCTGAAAAATTATTTTCGTATAATGAGCCCAACAAGAGGAAATCCCTTAAGGGGATATGAAAGGAAGGGTGATCATTATGCGTAAAGGTTTAACAGAGATCGTTTTTATTCTTGACCGCAGCGGATCCATGTCCGGGCTGGAAGCTGATACCATAGGAGGATACAACTCCATGTTGGGAAAGCAGAAGCAGGAGGAAGGTGAAGCTGTAGTTTCTACAGTTCTTTTTGATGACCAGATTGAGATACTTCATGACAGAAAGACTCTGGAACAGGTGGAGCCTATTACGGACAGAGAATATTATGTCCGGGGATGCACCGCGCTGCTTGATGCAGTCGGAGGCGCGATCCATCATATCGGCAGAGTTCAGAAGGAGATTCCGGAGGAGGATAAGCCGGAAAAGACTCTTTTCATCATCACGACCGACGGCATGGAGAATTCCAGCAGGAAGTATTCTTATGACAAAGTGAAGAAGATGGTGGAAAAGAAGAAAAAGAAGAATCATTGGGAGTTTGTGTTCCTTGGAGCAAACATCGATGCCATAGAAGTAGCCGGAAGATTCGGCGTTTCTGCAAGCAGGGCCGTGAGGTTTGAAAATGACTGCGTGGGATCTGATCTTAATTTTCAGGTTATGTCTCAGATAGTAAGCTGTGCGAGAAAAGCAGACTCGGCAAAAGCCATGGAAGCCTGCCTGGACACTAATGGAATGCTTTCCGAGATCAGAGATAACTATGAAGAACTTCAGGAGTTTTCAAGATCTACAGAGAAGGCAGATATTGTATCGGATGAGGTGAAGGAAAAGATCAAAGAGAGACTGTCAAAACTTTCCGAAAGAGAACAGAGGATGGCAAAGGTGCTTTATGGTCTGGATGGAGAAAGGGTTCATACATATGAAGAGGCCGGAAAATTGTTTGCCATAACACCCGGACGTATGCGTCAGATGGCTTCGGGAATTAAGAGAAAATGTTGTTCTCACAGTTGAGTTTTAATTGGGCGATTGCGTTTCGTAACCGCCTGTCTTGATTTACCAAAACACCGTAAATATAATAAAGATGATCAGAGTCGACACTGACAAAAAGGAGCATGGTCTTGGACGAAAAGGATGAACAGATCTTAGAGCTGCTAAAGGGAAATGCCCGCATGAGTTATCAGGAACTGGGAGATTATCTGGGAATATCGCGGGTTGCAGCAAAAAAGCGTGTTGATAAGCTGGAAAGGACAGGGATAATTCAAGGATACAATACTTATATCCGGGAACCCGGTGATATCATTGTATTGATAGATATCATCACCAAACCGGACAGATTTGAAGATATCCTGAAGTATGTTTCCACCAGACTTGCATGGGTCAGGCAGATCTATACCACTGCAAAAGAAAACCATATACATATGGTAGCTGTTCCGGGTTCCGTCAGAGACTACAACTATCTAATGAGGATGATAATAAAGCGGTGTGAGGACAATATCGAAGAGATTCGCTGTTACACCGTGAAGGATATCATCAAGGATGTCTACGGAGGTGTCAGATATGATCAGGGAACAGCAGTGTCAGACGGTGATGGAGGTGTTCAGCAGGTATAAGGATCTGGAGTTAAAGGATAAGAAGAAAGGGTCGTCTTTAAGATTTCATATGTATATGACCCGGGATATGAAGGAAACCGGCGTTGATGCGCTTGAACTGAGTATTCGGTCGTTACATGTTCTGAAGAGAGCTGGATTTCATACAATAGGGGATCTGGCATATGCTATCGCAGACGGAGTAAGTATAAGGAATCTGAGAAACTGCGGAACAAAATCGGCCAGGGAGATAATGGAGCACTTGTTTCTGTACCAGTATTATCAGCTTCCGCCTGAGAAACGGGATGACTATATTTACGAGGTTGCATTATTGAACTGCTATGGGAAAAAGAAGTAGGAAGGTTGGCCTTTTTCCTTCGTATAAATATATAGAGCCAAACGGAACAATTATTTTGGTATTCTTACTACGGAGAAACATTATGAATGACAAAATTAACAAACTTGATGACGATGTGCTTGAAAATGTATCAGGCGGGATAGGAGGAGATGAATCTGAAAAATCTTTTGTGTGCCCCTATTGCAATCTGTTTGTTAAGATATCGGATTTTTCAGATCACAAGAATAAGTGCGGTCAGAATCCTGCAACTGTCAGCCCTTAATGAGTGACATCATTGATCTCATTAGCTTTAAGCGGACTCCGGACAATCTGGGGTTCGTTGGATTTTTAAAAAGAGTTTACTATAGAGGAAGATAAATGAAAGTTCTGTTAGTGCCCATGGCTGCTATGGCTGAAACATCCGGTCCTTCGAGCAGATGCAGACTGCTTGCGGAAGGGTTTCGAGATGCCGGCATAGAAACCGCTGTATGCATGGCCGAAGATATGAATTATCAACCAATTAAGGGTATGCATAATTACCATCTCGATATTCCTATGCCGTTCGGATTGCCGGGAGTAATTGCATCACGAACTTTTCCGATTGCACAGAAACTGGGGATCACTTCAAAAAAAGCGGTAAACAGTTTTGATGAAGTCCTTTGGTTTACAGGTAATCTTGATCATCGATATTTGAGAAAAAGCGTTGATTCTGTCAGAAAAGCGATCCGGGACTTTGGCGCTGATGCTGTATATTCAGAATTTAATATATCTGCTATCATCGCTTCAAGAATTGAAAACATACCGCTTTATGCTACAGTGAGTTACCCCGCTCAGCATGAATATGCGCACAGATCAGAACTTGCCAAAGGGATCAATATGCTGCTTGCCGAGTTTGGATTACAGGAAACAGAATCGGCTCTGAAACTATTTGATTGGGCAGATAAATCCTTTTGTCCCAGTATCAGAAAACTTGAACCCATAGAAAAAAACAATGTGTATTATTGCGGGGCGCTGAAATCCGTGTCAGCTAATGAGCCGAACCCAACACGGGATAAAATTCTCGTGTACATGGGAAGCGGGACAATAACTCCGAAGAAGGCGCTAAATGTTATCAGAAATACATTTTCGGGAAGCAAATATCAGGTATATATTGCCTCTGCATCTTTAAAGGAAATGACCGTGGATAATATTCATATTGCACGACGATGGGATTTTGAAGTTATGCTTGATGAAGCGGTTCTATTTGTTAATCACGGAGGTCAAAACAGTGTGATCGATGGACTGCTTCATGGAGTTCCGCAGATAATGATTCCTGGAAAGGTATTTGAAAGGAAGTATAACGCCAATTCTATCGCTGATAATGGAGCCGGGGCTGTCATTCCTATGAAAGATTTTAACCCTGCCCGAATCCGGGAGGTTTCTGAAGAGATCATTCAATCTAAAGAAATGTCTGCCAATGCCGCTGTGCTTGGGGCAGAGCTTTCACATGCCGGTGGAATAAATGTCATAACGCGCGAAATGAAGATGTTAGATGCTGAAGGTTGAGGTCATGGATGTTTCGCCGTTTGACGATCTTTTTCCTTTGATGATCACTGATCCTTTTCCGTCATCCAGGCGGTATTCTTCTGATATCTCTTTTCCGGCGGGAGCAGACGCGAGCATTTTGTTGAAATCCGCAATGATCCCGGGCATGATCGTATTATATACATGAAGACCTTTTCCCGGTCCATATAAAGCATCGAGTTGTTTAATGATCTCTTCCATCATGATCTCCTGTAGTACATTAATCTTTTGCAGATATCCTGCATGCTTTCGATCCGGTACCGGAGCAGCCGGGCCGAATTATCCTGTTGAACCGTAACACCCTAAAACTATATAATATGATGAAGGTAATGACAACATAGCAGGAATAATCGGTTGTTATTGCTGGGCTGATACCAGATGATATTTACAGAGAAAAGGAGAATATAATGGTAAAGGTATATTGCTACTCGAAATGTACTACTTGCAAAAAAGCACTGAAGTGGCTTGATGACAACAAGATTGATTACACACTGATCGATATCAAAGAAGATCATCCGGATGAAAAGACACTTAGGAAATATCATAAGAAGAGTGGTCTGCCGCTTCGAAAGTTCTTCAATACCAGCGGACAGCTTTACCGTGAGATGGAACTGTCAAAGAAACTTCCGGATATGAGTGAGGAGGAGATGTTCAAGCTCTTGGCATCAGACGGAATGTTGGTGAAGAGGCCGCTGTTGGTTACAGATGATACTGTGTTGACCGGCTTCAAAGAGGCTGACTGGAGGGAAGCATTATGAGCAGATTAAAGGAACTTCGCAAATATGTTGATGCAGAACTGAACAAGATGGAGGATGCAGATAAAAGGACAAGCGCTATCGCGCATCTGTACGGTGTATCTCTTGCATCAACCATGATCGCAAAGAAGCGCGGACTGGATCCGGAGATCGCGGCTATGGCTGCGATGCTGCACGATCTTCACGCGTATAAAAGCGGATCATATGATGATCATGCACATAAGGGATCTGATCTTGCCAGGGAGATCCTTGGAGAACTTCAGTTGACGGACGAATCTGAGACAGAGATGATCTGCTCTGCGATCTATCACCATGATGATAAGCCGGCGACGGACAGTCCGATGGATGAAGTCCTAAAGGATGCCGATGTTATCGATCATTGCCTAAAAGATACATCCAAGGTTGTAAAGGAAAAAGAACAGGCAAGGTTTGATAAATTGTGTGATGAATTTGGAATGAAATAAGAAGACTATGGGTGAGAATATGGAATTTTACATTGACAGCGACGGTGTCAGGCTGCACGCAAAGCTTGACAGAGCAGATGGGGTAGAAAAGGGTCCTCTTTGTATACTTATCCACGGGTTTACAGGGGATATGGAAGAGGATCATCTCATTGCCGCGCAAAAGACCATGAAAGAAGCCGGTGTTTCTGTGCTTCGAGTTGAAATGTATGGACACGGGGGAAGTGGCGGCGAATTCAGGGATCATACACTGTATAAGTGGATAACAAATGCACTTTCTGTTGTTAAATATGCAAAATCGCTTGATTTTGTGACGGATCTGTATCTTTGCGGTCATTCCCAGGGCGGACTATTAACTATGCTTGTCGGAGGTATGTGTTCGGACGATTTCAGAGCGATAATACCTATGTCACCGGCCTGGATGATACCGGAATTATGCAGGAAAGGAGAGCTGCTTGGAGTGACATTTGATCCGAAACACATACCGGACAGTATCGAATTGGAAGGGATAGAGTTATCCGGGGATTATATCCGTACAGCGCAAACCATACATCCGGAGGATGAGATCACCAGATACGAGGGACCTGTTTTTATCATTCATGGAGAAGAGGACGAAACTGTTCCCTTCATATATGCTCAAAAGGCTTTGAAACTCTACAGGAATGCGAAACTGTTCACGATCCATGGCGATGATCACTGTTTTACCAGGCATCTGGATGACATGGCTGGTGCGGTAAGAGAGATTTTTGGCACGGAGTTAAAACATATCATTCGGGAAAGCGGCAGGTAATGGGGGAATGAAGAAGGAACAGAGGTTTGGGTAGTACTGAACATGGATGAAGAGAAAAAACTGATACACGACAAAGATATCCGGGAGCCGCTCTTTGATTTCCTAGAAGAAACCTACGGTAAGATACGGATCCTTGAGGAAAAGATGATGGGCAGATCCCGCGCGGATGTTGTCATGGTAACAGAAACCGGACTCTATGGTATAGAGATCAAATCAGACGCGGATTCATATACCAGATTATCAAGGCAGATAAAGGATTATGATAAATACTATGACTATAATATCGCTGTGGTCGGAACGACTCACGCCGGATCTATAAAGGAGCATGTTCCCGAGTGGTGGGGAGTCATTACTGTGGAAGAAGTCGATGGTGTGCTGGATTTTTATTATTATAGGAAGCCTCAGAAGAATCCAAAGGTTGATATGAAGTACAAGATTACTATCCTTTGGAGACCGGAGCTTGCGCATATCCAGGAATTGAACGGGATGCACAGATACACTGATAAGAGCAAGCGGTTTGTGATGGAGAAGATCATTGCCATTGTGCCTGCGGAAATTTTGGATAAGCAGATTTCAGAGGAATTGTTTGAACGGGATTATACGAGAATAGAAGAAACATTGAATGAGTTCAGAAACCGGAAGCGGGGGAGAAGGAAAATGCTTTAATGCTTTTTTTACAGAAACTGGAATATGGGCTGATACATGATATGGATTTTGCCGAAAAGGTTGATTAATATGATTCAGAGACTATGTCTACAGCAGATGCAAAATATTATCTTGATGTCACAACACGGTGTGCAAAGAAACTGATGGAGGTACAATAATCGAGTTAAGGACAAAATCCCGTGGCATGTCAGGTGACTCACGCATTATTTCCGAAGGGTAATCAGAGATTCGTTGAAATGTGAAAAATGATGTGATATATTGTTAGCTGTGTTAACCGCAATACGAAAAAAGAGTATTGCGGTTAACAATTTGTACCGGGTTAGGGAATGCTAACCTGAAAATACTTACAATCGATGATCAAGGTTAAAAGATATGAAAAAAAGGAGTCAGCTACTATGAAGTACTTTGGTATGCCATCCGCTATGTGGATGCTTTATAAAAAGTCTTTTCAGGATCATCTTACGAGTGATCTGGGATATGATGTGCTTTCTGCGGAAAGGATCATGAAGCAGGCGAAGCCCGGATACAGGAAAATAATAGAAAAGCTTCCTGAATTTGAAAAAGAAGACCGCTTTAAAACAAATATCATTAACTGCGCATTGTTGATATCGATTCTTCAATGTATGGAAAAACATCCTACGGTAGAAGAACTTACGGACTATTATGAAGCAGCGATGACAAACACGGTAACAAAGATTTTCTGCAGAAAGGGTGGAAAGATCAAGTTCAGCGAAAAGGATATAGAAGGAATGAAAGCAACAGCGGCATTAAAAGCAGCTGACCGTAATCCCTACTCCTGGAACATGGACTATATACCGTATGATGATGACAGCGGATATGAGGCAAGATTTTATAAATGCGGTATCTGTGTGCTTATGAAGGAGTATGGTTTCTTTGATCTCGTTCCGGCTATGTGTCATCTTGATTATACAATGAGTAAATTTGGAGGGACCTCAACTTTTGTAAGAGAGTATACTCTTGCATCCGGTGGACCGTACTGTGACTGTGGTTATAAGAAAATGAGATAAAAGTTCATGCTGACGGAAACTGAGAAAAAACAGATCAGGAAAAAAACTGTTAAAATCATGAGGGATAAGAGGGCATTTAAGGTCGAGATCGACAGAAAGGTATCCCCCTCAGAAAGTGATAAAATCTGGCGTGATGCACACAAACGCCTTTTTAAGATGTATGCAGGACATCGTGATCTTTCAAAGGGAGTAAGCGGTCATACCGATTCATTCATCTTTCCGGCAGCGGCTATATATCTTGCTATGAAAGAAGTCGATCCCGATATGGCATACGAAATAATGAAGAAGATCATGGCGCAGAGATCAGAAAAAATGGGAAGGATGTTTCCGCATGGATATCATTCAATGTCCATATAATAAATATCTGACCGAACTGGGGTGTCCGGAATTGAATGTACTGTTTTGTGAAAATGATGTACATTCATATGGAAATCTTCCCGGACTTAAATTTACCAGAACAAAGACGATCGGAGCAGGGGATGAACTTTGTGATTTTAAGATGGAACTCATAAAAAAGAGGTAAAAAGTGAGAGTATTGCTATGAACTTGTCAAGATTTGTTGCATTTGATGTGGAAACGCCGAACCGGATGAATAACCGGATGAGCGCTATCGGTATAACCGTGATAGATGACGGGAAGATTTCGGAAGAATTCTATTCTCTGATAAATCCGCAGCAGCGTTTTGATTATTTCAATATAGGGCTTACAGGTATCGATGAGGCTGCTGTGAAGGATGCGCCGGTTTTCCCGGAAATATGGACAAAGATCGAGCCGCTTCTGAGCAGCGGAATGCTGGTGGCTCATAACGCTGTATTTGATATGGGGGTTTTGAAAAAATGTCTTCAGGCTTATGATATCGAATGGAAACCTTATGTCAGATACCTTTGTACAGTGCAGATGGGGAAGAGGGTGCTTCCGGGAATGAGTCACAAATTAAATGTGCTGTGTGACCACTACGGTATCGAACTTGATCATCATCAGGCGGACAGTGACAGCCTTGCCTGCGCAAAAATACTGCTGAGATATATTGAAGACGGAGCGGATCCCGGTCAGTGTATCAGGACATATTCGTTTGACAGCCTGCACTCTTTTGTGTGAAAAGCCTGTGATAAAGATGCCGTTTAACGAAGCAGGGTATCAAACAACCGGCACATGGGAAGATTCCACTGTGCGGGCCTGGCTAAACCAAAAGTTCTACAACACATTCACAGAAGAAGAAAAGGAGATGATATGACGGATTGCGGTGTCGACTGGTGGCTGAGATCGCCCGGAAAGAAGCAAAACAAAGCGGTATATATACTTGGGAAATCGGCGAATCTGATTGGAAACGAAGTTGATTATGCGACACCCGGATATCAAGAGTCTAATCCTGCTCTGTGTGCCTGGGAGTGCTGTTTCCGTCTGGGGATATTGTACAGTTTTCCGTCCTTTAACAGCTTTGCGCCGGTCTGGTGGTAGTAGAAGGTAATACCGTTCTCAATACACTGTGAGTGGACATTTTCTACCCAGGCATAATCACAGATCCTTGCATTGTACCCGGATTCTCCGCCAACGGAGACGCGTTTAATGGTCGGGGCACCGTCTGCTGATCTGTATTTTTCGATATATGGGCCCAGATCCACTGCACTCAGCATCGGCTCGATCATCACGGAATGAGAAAAAAGCGGAAGAGAAAGGTAGACAGGAAGGCGTTTATCAATCATGTCCTGGTTCTCACATGTGACTGCTATTGTGATATGCTCCCAGCCCTTTCCCCAACCGGCCGGAATATGATCTGCAATACGTTCCGGTCTCTTTGTGATCATAAAGAAGGTACAGTCTGAGCGTTCGTGCATCATTTCCCAGGCTTCATCCCGCCATTCATCAGCATCCTGATGAAAGAAATCGGAAGAAAAGCATGTCCATATGCATGATCCGGAAGGGATCTTGTATAGGCCCTTGTTTTTCCCCGACTTCAGGATCCGTACCGGAAGGTCGAAGTTTTCGGTCTTATATACTATGGAAGGATCTTTTCCAATGGATTCATCCCTGCGATGCATATAGCAGTGAAGGCAGCCCGGGCTGACCCTGGTACATCCGTGCCAAAGATTCCAGTTTACGGACACCGGTTGACGGGGATCTGTATTCTCTTCAGGGAAAAGAGATAACTGTTTCATTGTGTCTGTCCTTTCATTTCCGGGAGAGGGGTTTCAAATAGAGTAAGATTATTTTAGCAGTTTCAGTTTTTCTGGCAAGTAGTATAATGATATAAAGGGTAGTTGAGTAAAGGGAACAGTATGGCTTTTAAGATCGTTCGTAATGATATCACAAAAATGAATACGGAAGCCGTTGTGAATACGGCAAATGCCGAACCCACAGTGGGTGCCGGATGTGACAGCGCCATATATATGGCAGCGGGTTGTGATGAGCTTTTAGCATACAGGAAAGAGAAGATCGGATCTGTTGCAGAGGGTGAGGTTTTTATTACGCCGGGATTCAACCTGCAGGCAAAGTATATCATTCATGCTGTTAGTCCTCTCTATGTGGAAGGCGATAACGGTGAGGAAGAAAAACTTCGCTCGTGTTACAGGAAGAGTCTGCTGCTTGCGAAGGAAAATGATATCAGATCAATAGCCTTTCCGTTGATCGCTACAGGCAGTTTCGGATACCCTAAAGAAGAGGGAATGCGGATAGCGGTCGATGAGATCAATGCCTTTCTTCTCGGTAATGACATGGAAGTTTTTCTTGTTGTCTTTGGTGATAAGGAAAAGGCACTCGGAGAGAGGATATATCCTGATCTTGAAGAATATATAGATCAAAACTATGTTGAAGAAAAACAAATAGCGGAATATGGACCTGCTCCAAAGCCATCGGGACTTGGCGGTCTGCTTGGAAGAAACAGAAAAGAGTCGGAACAGATACAGGAGTTTGCGGTATTTGATTCATGTGCTGTGCCTGCGATGGCTGCCATGAGAGCGCCGATAGAAGCTGACCTGGATACCGGAGAGAGTTTTGACGATGACTTTGCCGATATTCATGAAAGCAAACTGGAAGAGCGGATGAAGCATCTTTCGGATACCTTTTCGCAATATCTGATGTATCTGATACAGGACAAGAAGATGGAAAATGCAGAAGTCTATAAAAGGGCGATAGTGGATAAGAAGATTTTCTCAAAAATAAAGAACAATGCAGACTATCATCCGAATAAGTTGACTGCTCTCTGTCTTTGTATAGGAGCAAAGCTCAATCTTGATGAATCAAAGGATCTTCTTGCAAGGGCAGGTTATGCACTTTCGCCCTGTGACAAGACGGATATCATTTTTTCTTATTTTATCGAAAACGGTATCTACGACATGATAGAGCTGGATATCCAGCTTGAAGAACATGGTCTGCCGTGTATCATTTCTTGAAGCACTTTTGTACCGCAAGCCTTATTCCGAGAAATCGGTATCCATCGTTATTTGCAATTGATGATCGGAATACGCTTTCTGTACATCATCCTGAATTGCCTGATATATCTTTTTCCGGTCTGCTGCATCAAAGCTTATGACAACATCAAATCTCATGGTTTTCTTTTCTTTATCCATGTAGAAGCCGTGCATCTGTAATACATGTGGATGGGAAAATACGATTTCCGAAACTCTCTTTTTTGCTTCGATGATATCCTTGTCTCTTGTGTTTACAGAATATACTCCAATTGCAGTCAGAATGACCTTGTACTCTGCGTAGACTTTCACCTGAATGTTTCGTATAAGCTGATCAAGCTGATCTGCGGAATAGGTATCGGGCACTTCAATATGAACCGAGCCGTTCCATGCATCGGGTCCGTAATTGTTCAGTACAAGATCATATGCGCCCTGTACATCAGGAAATGATGTAACGGTTTCTTTGATACTTTTGGCCAGATCAGGATCGTTTCGCTCTCCGAGGACCTGTGAAATGGTTTCTTTCAACATCTCAAAACCGGATTTTATGATAACGATCGAGATGATCGCGCCAAGCCAGGCTTCCAGAGATACATGAAAGATAAGAAAAATCCCTGCTGCCAGAAGTGTAGAAGCAGATATTATAGAATCGAGAGTGGCATCTTCGCCTGAATTGACCAGGGATGAAGAATTGACTTTTTTTCCGACGCTCTTTACATATCGTCCCAGAACTATCTTTACAGCAACGGCTGCTGCGACTATGACCAGAGATATGAAAGAATAATCCGGTATGTCAGGGCGGAGTATCTTCTTTACAGATTCGATCAGGGAGGTTATTCCGGCATACAGTACAATAATCGATATGATCATGGCGCTTAGGTATTCAATGCGTCCATATCCGAATGGGTGTTTTTTATCAGGCTCGCGGCCTGCCAGCTTTGTTCCTATGATCGTGATAAGAGAACTGCCTGCATCTGAGATATTATTTACGGCATCCATTACGATGGCGATGGAATTGCTTGCAAGTCCTATGACTGCCTTAAATACGGCAAGCAGCACATTTGCAGCAATACCTATAATACTTGTCCTGATTATGGCTTTTTCTCTTGTATCAACTGTTTTGTTCATTTGGAATACCTCATGAAGATAATCAATTTTGAAAAACTGAAACTGAATTCATTTTAACATGATTTCTGAAAAATAAGCAGACCTTAAATATAAAAAGGAAATCATACAATGAAACCAGACTATCGATTTAGGGTATATTAATGATATAATGAAAAAGTATCGAAAAAGTAAAAACAAACAGAAAATCCTGAATTAATACACGCTGTAAATTGAGAGAACAGAGATATAATAAGTTATTATGCGATTATTTAAGTCAAAAGAAGAAAAAGAATTGAATAACATCATAAACCGTCTGGAGATGAACATGTCGAATAACTATAAGGACAATGCTCAGGACAATCTAAAAGAACTTGAAGCCGCAATAGACGGATTCAGGACTTCGGGAAAAATGAAGCCGGCTGTTCTTGCAGAGTATGAAAACATCCTCAATGATTATAAGGAAAAAATGAAGGGATACTCTCACAAGGACCAGAAGCTCTATTGGCATTGATTCAGTGGATAACCGGATATGAAACCAAAGCGGTGGCTTTAGATTGCAATATTTAGAGCCGCTGTTTTTTATGACTGAGAGATCATGAAAGTGTGCATAAAAATGTACATCTGCTGTGGTAGGATTTCTATCATAAAGAAATATAGACCTAAAAAAGGAAGACATATATAAAGGAGGGATTCGATGAACGAAAGGGTTGAATTGCATTGTCATACAAAAATGAGTAGGATGATGGGTCTTGTCGATGTGAGGGAATTGATAAATAAAGCGTTGGAGATGAGAATGCCTGCAATAGCGATAACCGATATTGATTCTGTTCAGGCGTTTCCCATAGCATATCAGCAGTTAAGATGGTCATACAGAGATGGAAAAGATGATCCGTTCAAAGTAATATTTGGTATCGAAGCCTGGATCTTTGACGATGTCGGAAAAGATTCAACAGCTAAGCGTGAACGGAACGGGAATAATTACCGGGCTGTTATTATTGCAGCCAATCCTGAAGGACTAAAGAATCTTTATGAACTTATTTCGGCTGCAAACATGGAATATTTCGATGTTTTTCCGAGGATTCCCAGGAAGCTTTTGTCGAAAAAAAGGAAGGGACTGATCGTAGGAAGCTGTGCTATGGCCGGTGAGATAGGCAGAGCAGTTGCAAAGGATCAAAAAGAAGAGGATGTAATAAGGAAGATCGGCTTTTATGATTTTGTTGAAGTGGAACCGGTATGTAATTATATCCATTCGTTCCGTCAGTCTGTGGAGGGGATGAAGTCAGAGGATGTTATTAAAAGACTTATAAAAAAGACAGTTAAATATTGTGAGGCTGCATCGGTTCCCGTGATAGCATCTACTGATGTTTATTATATTAATAAATCCGATAAAGAGGCATATAAGGTATTAAGATACTCCCGTGGATCGGAAATACCGAAGGGATGGAAGGTAAAACATCATCTCATGCCGGCGAAGGAACTGATGGAAGAATTTGGATTCCTGGGAGAAAAAACGGCAAGGACTATCGTATTGGACAATCCTGAAGCCATAGCAGAAAAGATTGAGGCGTATCCGCCGATTTCCAATGAAAAGAAATATCTACTGTATCCGGATGCCGACAAAAAACTAAAGGAACTCAGCTATGACAGGGCTTACACATTATATGGAAAAAAACTTCCGCCTGAGGTAAGAATCCGTCTTGAAACAGAGTTAAAAGGAATAATAGATTCAGGATATGCGTCCATCTACATGATAACCCATGAACTTGTAAAAAAGAGTAATGATGCCGGATATCCGGTCGGCAGCAGGGGCAGCAGCGCATCATCCTTTGTGTCTTTTCTGATGGGTATCACTGAAATAAATCCGCTCCCGGCCCATTATATATGCAGAAAATGCGGATATACTGATTTCGATGTTTTCAAAACCGAAGGATTTCACCCGGGATATATCGGAGCGGATCTTCCGGAGCGAGTGTGTCCTGTGTGTGGAGAGGTCCTTCATAAAGACGGGTTTGATATCCCGATGGAAACATTCTTTGGAATTGATTTTGGCAGGGAACCGGATTTTGACCTGAACTTTTCTCCTGAGTTCCAGAAGGAAGCTCAAAGGAGTCTTGCCGATATAAAAGGAATTGCTGCCATATACCGTCCGGGTACTGTTTCAACCATAACGGAGGATGCGGCTCTGAAATTTGCAGAAAAATATTACAGGGATAAAAAGAACAGAAGAAATCCGGAATCCATAAAAAAAGTGGCTGAGAGGATAGTGGGAGTAAGGAAGGATAATGGGGTTCATCCCGGAGGGATCATCGCTGTTCCGGAAGGAGTGGATATTAATGAGTATACTCCGATCGTAAAAGGACTATATGATGAGATACCTCTTACGCATTTAGAGTATCATTCATTTGACGGATACTTAATGAAAATTGATATTCTGGGACATGATACTCCATCTTTTTTGAAATATCTGCATGATAAGACCGGTGTGGATCCTAAAGATATTTCATTTGATGACAGAAAGATCCTGAGTCTGTTTTCAGGAACAAAGGAACTCGGCATCGATCCCGAACAGATCTCCGGCATTACAATAGGTACATTGGGCTCTCCGGAATTCGGGTCTGCCGAAGTGAGAAACATGATAGAAATGATCCGGCCAAAAAGTATATCTGACATCATAAAGATCAACAGCATTATGCATGGGACAAACTCGTGGTATAATAATGCGGAAGAAATAATAAGAGATAAGACTGCTTCGTTTTCGGAATGTATCGCGAGCAGGGATGATATCATGCTTTATCTCATTGATAAAGGATTTGACCGGATTACTGCCTGCAGGATCATGGATAGTGTACGCAAGGGAAAAGGCATCAAAGAAGAGTGGGTTGATGATCTTCGTAAGAAAGGTGTCCCTGACTGGTATATAGGATCATGTAACAAAGTCCGGTATCTGTTCCCTAAGGCCCATGCTGCAAGTTATACGCTTATGTCCTGGAGAATTCTTTATTATAAGCTGTATTATCCCGAAGCATTTTACGAAGGATGGCTTAAATATTACGCTCATGCGGTTGACAGGGATTTTGTGGATAAAGGATATGATCACGCAAGAGAAACTTATGAGAGCCTGGCAAAGAAGGACTGCAGAAGACTTGGATTTAAGCATAAGAAAATGATGAATGAAATTCCGGTAGTGATGGAAATGCTGGCAAGAGGGATTCGTTTGGAATAACACAAAAGGAAATAAAAAATGTACGCAACCGGCAATAAAAAGATGCTTAATATGCTCATTCTGGAGATCCTCAGAACATATTCGGATGAGAATCATGCTCTGACCCAGCAGGATATCATAAAACTGCTGGATAAGAATTATGGCATGGATTGTGACCGGAGGTCTGTTAAGAGCAATGTCCTGAGTCTGAAGGAAATGGGATATGATATTTCCATGGAGAGAGGATACCGGCTGCTGTCAAGGGAGTTTGATGATGCGGAACTCAGGATACTTATAGACAGTGTTCTGTTTTCCAAATCAATTTCCACAAAACAGGCAAGAGGACTTATCGAAAAGATCCGTGGACTTGCCAGTGTTTTTTTCAATGCGAAAGTATCTCATGTCAGAAATCTTCCTGAACTGCAGAGAACCAATAACAAACAGGCGTTGTATGCTCTCGATACGATCAATGATGCCATCGCTGAAAAGAAAAAGATCAGGTTTATTTATAACGATATCGGTACGGATTTTAAGCTGCATCCCAAGAAGGATAAACCATATATTGTCAATCCATATCAGATCGTTGCAAACAACGGAAGATTCTATCTGATAGGAAACTATGACACATATGATGACATCGCGCATTTCAGGATCGATAAGATGACCGAAGTCGGGATGCTGGATGAAAGAGTCAAACCCATGAATCAGGTTGAAGGACTTGAAAACGGCTTGAATCTTCCGAAACATATGGCAGAGCACATTTATATGTTCAGTGGAAAAAGTGAAGTGATAAAACTTGAAACCACGGAAGACATGATGTCGGAACTGGTGGACTGGTTTGGAAGGGATTTTAAGATCATCAGAAGGAATGGGGAACGGATAACCATCCGTGTTGTATGTAATACGAGTGCCATGAGGTATTGGGCTCTGCAATACGGACCATATGTAGAGATCCTGGAACCGAAACACTTAAGGAAACAGCTTAGAGATGATATAGAAAATATGCATGAAAAGTATTCGGACTGATATACGACAAATAAATGCATAGGTTGGAGGTATCATGAGATTTGTAATACAGGTTGTTTCACAGGCAGATGTTAAGATAGACGGTAATATAAAAGGGAGTATACAACAGGGCTTTATGAATATATCATTCGTAAATGCAGGGAACAGGTGAAAAAAGTCGAGACCGGAGAATTTGGTGCGGATATGAAAGTAAGTCTTGTGAATGAAGGTCCGTTTACAATTATTCTGGATTCGGATGAAATACTCACAAAATAAAACAGCCATAAAGCTTTTCGGGATGGATTTTCAATGGCAAAGATAAAGGATGAAAAAACAAACGTATGTCGTGTGCTTGATGCAAAGAAGATAGTATATGAGCTTCATACATATGCACCGGATGCAACCCTGAGTGGTGAAGATATCGCGGATATTCTTGGCGAGGATCCGGAGAGAGTTTTTAAGACACTTGTGACCCAGGGAAAGTCAGGGGCGTATTACGTGTTTGTGGTTCCTGTGAAATCAGAACTTGATCTGAAGAAAGCGGCAAAGATTTCAAAAGAGAAATCAATAAATATGATAAAACAAAAGGAGCTGCTTCCCCTGACAGGATATGTTCATGGAGGATGTTCGCCTGTCGGAATGAAAAAGCAGTTTCCGACGTTCATTCACGAGACAGCACCCCGTTATGACAGGATTTTTGTAAGCGCGGGGAAGGTGGGATTTCAGATAGAACTTGTGCCGGCAGATCTTATCAGCGTGGCGGGATGTACACCGGCTGATATAGTATGAATTTAATACATATATGCAGGTATATGATGTAACAGTTGAAACTTGACTGCTATTACGGGAAAATGTATATGAATACTATGGGTTGCACACAAAATGATTATTTAAGGAGAAAACGATAATGAAAATAAGAAAGACCTGTATCCTGGCTGTAGTGATTGTCGTCGTAATGATCACAGGGTGCTCTGTGGAAATCAAAAGCGAAGCGTCTCCAAAGTCAGATAATAAAACCGATCATGCCAAAATGACGGTCGAGCTTATGGCGATGATTGATGAGGATCCGGAATTAAAAAGCCTGTTTGAAGAATCCATAAAGCTTGCTTCCGTAAACAATCCCGATGAAAATACAAATCCGGTACGCACACTCGATGATTATTATGATTTTCTTGACTGGTCATCAACCTGCATGCCCTGGAATATTCTGGATAATAAAAATCCTTCACTGTATTCGAGCATAGACCAGAGTCTTGATTATTTTTATTACCTGCTGGATCAGCCTCTGCCGGAGCTTGCCGGGAAAGGGTATTATTATCCGTGCCTTGAATATCACGAGCCGGTAGCCTCCTGGGTGAAGTCTTACTGCAAAGACTGGGGAGAATATCTTTCGACCGAAGACAGCTGGAATGATGATTACTATGAGGTCGTAGCAGCTGACGAAGATTTCAATATGAAAAAAGGGTGGTATGCCGATACTAATGAGTGGAAAACATTTAATGAGTGGTTTTCAAGAAAACTTAAGGATCCTAAGCAGCGGCCTCTGGCAGATGCGGACATAATTGCTCCTGCGGATTCTACTCCTCAGGGCATTTGGAAAATAGATGAAAATTCACAGATCGATCTTGGAGTGCAGCTTAAATCCGTGCGATTTTATAATGTGGAAGATATTATCGGAGAGGACAGCGAATATGAGACTGAGTTTGCCAACGGAACGCTGACCCATACTTTTCTGGATGTTAATGATTATCACCGCTATCACTTCCCTGTGAGCGGAACTGTCCTTGAAGTGAGGAAAATAGATGCATTGGATGCAGTTGGCGGGGTTATCTCCTGGGACAGCAGTCAGAAGAAATATGTTCTTTGGGACAGTAATCCCGGATGGCAGTCGATAGAAACCAGAGACTGTCTGATAATGGATACCGAATACGGAAAGGTTGCAATCCTTCCGATAGGCATGTCTCAGGTCAGTTCCTGCAACTGGGAAGAAACAGTAAAGCCCGGTGTTTCTGTAAGCGCAGGTGATCCGATGGGATATTTTCTTTTTGGAGGGAGCGATATAGTTATGATATTCCAGGAAGGGGTAGGGCTTAAACTCGAGGCGGATCATCATATTTTAATGGGTGAACCCTATGCCGACATTGAATAAGGTCGGCAGTTCACCCTTTTGATCCTTTTTTGCGGATTATAGTATTGTAGGCAGTTTCGAAATCACCTTCAGGCGTTATTCCGATATCCCTGCTTAATTTCATTCCAAGATTATATACCATCCTGCAGGCTTCTTTTTTCGGAAGCTTCTGACCGTCAAAGATCATCATAAGAGCCAGGCCGTGTGTATATATGACAGTGTCTCGCACCATCTCTGCGATCTGCGCGGCCGGAATGTCGTATTGCGATGCAAAGATCTTTACGGCTTCCTCATCAAACTGAAACGAGAACATACTGGCATCGCCATAAGGTCTTTCTCCGATAGTATCCATCGGATCATCCACATTGAGAAAGCGAAATACATGAGGATGATCACAGGCAATGGATAAATATCTTATGCCTGAAAGGAAAAATGCCTCTATCGCTTTCCTGCCCTGCATTTCTTTTTCCAGTCCGTCAAACACTTTATGGGCTGCATATGAGTAGAGCTCTTTTTTCAGCTCGGTCATACTCCCGAACTGCCAGGACACCGGCTGCGTTGAGCAGCCGAGTCTGTCAGCGATAAGTTTGATCGCTACAGCGCTGATCCCGGATTCATCGAGCAGTTCATATGCTGCTTCCAGTATCATATCTCTTGTGATTTTGGTTTTTCGTCCCATAACTCTCTCTTTTACTGATAAGGCCTGTAGTCAAGCGGTTTCGTGCATCCCCATCCTTCGGCAATCCTGGCAAACATTTTTTTTGCAAGTGTTTTCTGCAGCAGTCCTACAAAGAGACGCACCGGGGCTGACAGTATTTCCGGGCCTGTGAACTTCCTGCACTTCTCCGAATGAAAATTGCCGTTAACTGCATATTCACATCCCATTTCTTCATATCGGGAAGTTATCTTGTCTCTCTGCTCTCCCTCAAAAAATCTTATGGAGAAGTTATCTCCTTTTACAAGCGTACCGCCATAAGTACAACCGAGATTTTCAGAAAGTATTTTAAGATATTCCTCGCCGCATCGCAACTGGATCCCCTCAGCAAAACCTCCCTGAAGGATAAAAGATATACGCGCATCTCCCTTTTTTGGTGTCAGCGTCTCAAGGAATTCTATGAGAAGTCCGGGAATGCATTCCACATAAAGAGGGATGGCGATCAGGATCTCGCTGCTTTCATCGAAAGCCTTGCGTATGTCATCCCACTGCTTTCGATCGGATATTTCATATTGCTTAAAGGTGGCGGCTTTACTGGTCATTCCCTTGGTAAATTTTTCAAGGATCTTGTCCGTATTGCTGTGAGCCTTGATCCGTGGACTGCCGTTTATTATCAACACATGCATGATACTGCCTCCTTTATTTCATCTGTACTGAAAACACCAAGTGATCCGGCCTCAAAATTCAGAGCCGCTCTTGTATTCCATTTTTTCAGGTATTCCACATCAGGATTGCCGGTGTAGATTATACCTACATCTGTTCGTTTATCATATCTGGGAACATGACGCATCTGATTTCCGACGAATTTAAGATACATTGTTCCGATCGGAATGATCCGGTCATAGATATTTTTTCCTTTATGATCCAGGAATCCAAGAGCCGTGTCGGAGATCACCCACATCTGGTCGGCATGGGGAAGATTTTTTAATATGATCTCATAATCATCTTTGACAGAACATTCGCCGGGGGTTTTAAGCCAGCAGAAATTACAGCCTATACAGGGACTGATGCGCAGAGAATCCGTTTCTATTATCTTGGCATCTATGTTCCTGCTGTCCATTTGTTTTTTCAGTTCATCCGTTATGGAACGATCAAAAGTGGTATTGACTATCAGAACCATTCATAACCTCCTTAATTACTATAATATAAATGCGTTTATATAAACATGTTTATATTATATCCGGTCATTTATGAAAGTCAATACCTGTTTTTTATTTTTTTAACCAAATGAGCAGTCTGATAATCATGTTTCAAAGTTACCGATACATGGTATAATAATGCAAAGCAGGAATATACCTGAAAAAAAGGCAGCTGCTGGACTGTGTCAAGTCTTTTATGAAAGACTTGACACGCAAGCAGGCAAGCCGCTTAAAGCGGCTCACAAACGGAAGGATATAAATATGACAGAATACAGACTTATGACAATCGATGATTATGAAGCTGCATATGATCTCTGGATCAAATGCGGAAACGGGTTGAACAATAAAGATGATTCGCGCGAAGGAATAGAAAAATATCTCAAGCGGAATCCGAGCACTTCTTTTGTTGCGGTACTCGACGGAAAGGTGGCAGGTGTCATTCTCTGCGGACACGACGGAAGACGGGGAATAGTGCAGCATGCCTGTGTATCTCCGGACTGCAGGAGAATGGGGATAGGAAAGAAACTTGTCGACCTTGCTGTTGATGCTCTTAAAAAAGAGGGGATCAACAAGGTGCTTCTCGTTGCTTTCAAAAAGAACGAGGGAGGCAATGCCTTTTGGGAATCACAGGGATTTACGATCCGTGAAGATCTGAACTACAGAAACAAAGCGCTCACCGAAATGATTCGGATAGATCCGGAGTATATATGAAGATAAAAGGATTTACAATTACATTTAATGCCCCGGTTGTTCTCAGTATCGTGGCAGTCAGTTTTATCGCAACACTGCTGAACTATATCACATTTGGCAAAGCAGGTGAGTTTTTATTCATGACATACCACTCATCTTTGCTTTCGCCCATGACGTGGATACGGGCGTTCACGCACATTTTCGGGCATGCAGACTGGGCGCATCTTGTCGGAAATATGAGTTATCTGCTTCTGTTGGGCCCCATGCTGGAGGAGAAGTATTCATCTACCACTCTGGCGGCCGTGGCCGCGATCACGGCTTTTGCCACAAGTCTTGTGAATTACATTTTCTTTCCGTCTACTGCGTTATGCGGAGCCAGCGGAGTAGTATTTGCTTTTATTCTGCTGTCCTCATTTACAAGTTTTAAGGAGGGAGAAATTCCGCTTACATTTATTCTTGTAGCAGTATTCTTTATCGGACAGCAGATCATCGAAGGAATAACTGTAAGGGATAATATTTCAAATATGGCTCATATCGTCGGAGGCGTAATTGGCGGGTTCCTGGGATATGGGATGAATATAAAGAGATGATCGGGGGGTTAAGAGCGTGGCCATTTCTGTTCTTTGTTACGGGGATTCAAATACATACGGATATATACCCGGATCCGGAATGAGATATCCTAAAGATATCCGCTATCCGGGAAGGTTACAGATGCTGCTCGGAGATGAGTATACTGTCATTGAAGAGGGATGTAACGGAAGGACTACCATATATGATGATCCCGTTGACGGCTGGAAGAACGGTCTTGATTATCTGAAACCCTGTCTTCATTCCCACCGACCCGTGGATATAGTGGTACTTATGCTCGGGAGTAATGATCTTAAGCATACTTTTCATCTGACGGCGGATAAAATCGCAGAGGGCGCGGGAAAACTTGTAGATGTGATCCGGACATTTTCGGAAGAGAAACAGGGGTATGTTCCGAAGATCATCCTTGTGTCTCCGCCGGAGATCGGACCGGGTATATCATCGTCAGCGTTTTACGGGGCCTTTTATGAAGAGGCAATAGAGGAATCAAAGAAGTTTCCAAAATATTATAAGGAAATTGCGGAAGAAAAGGGCTGTATTTTCTTTGATGCGGCGAAGTATATATCTGCGTCGAAAGAGGATTCTCTGCATCTGACACCGGAGGGACACGGGATCCTTGCAGAAGAACTGTGCAGAATGATCAGGAATCTTTAGGTTTTTTGGGACACTGGTTTACATGGGAATCAAATTTTGATTTCTTGACATACAGATGCCAGATTACTACAATCGGGAAAAGTTCTCATATTGAACAGGAGGCCGGAATTGAGTTCGAGATCAAAATATAAGACTAAACAGCGGGAAATAATGATCGGGTACCTTAAGTCTGTTGAAGGGGTTCATATCACGGCAAGTGATGTATGCAATTACTTCAAAGAACAGGGGGCAGCGATCGGACAGTCGACGGTTTACCGGCAGTTGGAGAGTCTCGTGGACGAAGGTCTCATAAATAAGTATATAATTGATGCAAACAGTCCTGCCTGCTTTGAATATATTGGTGATGACTGTCATAAGGATGGAGAGGTCTGTTACCATTGTAAGTGTGAAAAATGCGGGAAGCTGATACACTTGAAATGCGATGAGCTTTTCAGGATACAGGATCACCTGTATGAAGAACACCGCTTCAGGCTTGATCCAAAGCGTACGGTATTCTACGGAGTATGTGAAAAGTGTATCTGATTTTTAAGGGATATGTCTGAGAGATCATTGAGGAGGGATCTGTGATGATAGAAACGGGTTGGATATCGATACTGCCGCCAATAATCGCAATCGCTCTTGCGCTTATCACAAAAGAAGTTTATTCATCACTGTTTGTCGGTGTTTTTTCCGGAATGGTGATCTACACCGTGTTTGCGCAGGAACCGTTTACGGCTGTATTTGCACATATGTTTGACATGATGGCAGAAAAGATTGCCGATAATTCCTATATGATCATATTTCTGGCTCTTCTTTGGGCAGTGATCACTCTGGTAGGAAAATCAGGCGGAATGGAAGCATATGGCAGATGGGCCGGAAAGAAACTAAAGAGCAGACGCAAAACTTTGCTTGCCACGGCTTTGCTTGGAGTGCTTATCTTCATTGATGACGGTTTTAACTGCCTGACTATAGGAACAGTCATGAGACCCATTTATGACCGGCAGAAGATATCAAGAGAAAAACTGGCTTATATTATAGATGCTACAGCAGCGCCGGTTTGTATCATAGCTCCTGTTTCTTCGTGGGCAGTGGCAGTTGCATCAGAGGTCAGCGATAAAAACGGTTTTTGGGTCTTTCTTTCCACGATCCCATATAATCTTTACGCTCTTCTAACAATTGTTATGGTTATTTTTATCTGCATCACAGGTAAAGACTTTGGCAAAATGCGGAAAGCGGAAAATAATAATCTTTCTGTATTGAAATCTGAGGAGAAGGAATTGAACAATGCTTCGCCAGCCGGTCATGTATACGATCTTGTATTACCAATCGTGGTGCTTATTATCTGCGCGATCCTTGGGATGGCCTATGTAGGAGGTTTCTTTTCCGGTGTTTCGTTCTCGGAAGCGATCGGGTACAATCCCACGGCGGGTCTGTCGCTGGGAGCATTTGCCGGTCTTATAATGGCATTTGTTCTGTATATTCCGCGAAGGATCATGAAACCTAAAGAATTTATAAGTTCGATCGTTGACGGGATCGGAAGTATCGTACCGCCAATGCTTATTTTAATCCTGTCCTGGAGTCTTGGAGGTGTGTGCCGCCAGATGATCGGAACAGGAGAATTTATTTCAGGTTTCGTTACTCAGGCAGATATATCTTTCAGAGTGCTTCCGCTTTTAATTTTTATCATTGCTGCGCTCATGTCATTTTCCATGGGTACATCATGGGGGACTTTCGGAATCCTTATACCGATCGTTTCTATGATCTGTCAGGCTTCTAACGGGGCGGACATGCTTGTTCCGGCGATTGGCGCCACACTTGCAGGATCGGTATACGGAGATCATTGTTCGCCGATTTCCGATACAACTATTCTGTCATCAACGGGTGCAATGTGCGACCATATCAGGCATGTTGAAACCCAGATACCATATGCCACTCTGGTGGCTGCAGTATGCGCAGTCGGATACCTGATAATTGGCTTTACCGATATACCGTGGATCGGTTTTTTTGCGGGTGTTGTCATTCTTATCGGCGCGCTTTTGCTGCTTAACGGAAAAAAAGATAATAAAGAGCTTAAAAACCAGATGGAATGAGTTTCATTAAAATATGAACATAGGGAGTATTTTCATGGGAAAAAAATCTGTTAAAGAAAACAAGAATTATTATCAGGAAAGCAGGGAAAACGCCGGACTTACAAGGGCGCAGGCAAGTGAAGCAATGGATTTTGTATCTGAGAGCCGGATAGAAAAGATCGAAAGCGAAAAATCCGATCCTCACCCGATAGAAATCCTGGCTATGGCTGATGCATACAAGAATCCATCCCTCTGTAATTTTTACTGTTCTAAAAAATGTCCTATCGGACAGCAGTATGTTCCGGAGATAAAGATAAGGGATCTTTCCCAGATTGTGCTTGAAATGTTATCTTCCCTCAATTCCCTGAACAAGGAGAAGGATCGTCTGATCGAGATAACCGCGGACGGGATCATTTCTGACGATGAACTGATGGACTTTGCGGTGATTCAGGACAGGCTTAAGCAGATTTCTCTTACAATAGATTCTCTTCAGCTTTGGGTTAACAATACCATAGCATCCGGAACCATCGATAAAGATAAACTTGCTAAGGCTCAGGAACGTATCAAAGGATCCTCCTGTTTTATAAACTGAAGCTTATTAATGAAGTGAACACATGACATTTACGGATAATTTTACGATCTCCTCCGAGGAGGAGCTTATCAGCTTAATAGATGATGCCGGGTTTGTTCCGTTTTTTGCAAATGAGGTTGAAGGTTTTTCCCTGGAGGAACACATAGCGGACGGCTGCTGGTATGACGATGCCAACGAAAATTTTTGGCCTGCATGGGAATGGAAGGGACCGGTCATCAGGAAAATGAAATGTGCTTACGGGAAGTTTCTTCGTAACAAGGCCATGTATATCAGTCCGAAATGGTTTTCTGATTTTGCAAATTACCGCAGGGACGGATATGACTTTGATGCAAGATATGAAGACGGACTGGTTTCATTCTATGATAAGGAACTGTACGAACTCCTTGATGTTAATGCCCCTGTCATGTCAAAGCAGCTGAAGCAGACCGGAGGCTATGGAAAAAACGGGAAAAAGGGTTTTGACACCATGATCACGAGGCTTCAGAAACAGTGTTATGTGATCACCAGTGATTTCAGGTATGCGGTTGATAAATCCGGAAATCGGTATGGATGGGGTATCGCGGAATACTCCACACCGGAAAAATTTATGGGGAAGAAGTTTACGAATACAGTTTACATGCGCACACCTTCGGAGTCATATGCCAGTATAGTAAAGCATCTTAAGAAGATACTGCCGGAGGCCGAAGAGGATCAGATAATAAGGATATTGAAGTAAAAGGAAAAAGAATAGTATACAGGCGGTAAATATGGGATCTTTACTCTTGGCAGTTATATATCTGATATTCATAAGTCTGGGATTACCGGATTCGCTTTTAGGGTCCGGCTGGCCTAAGATGCAGGTTGCATTTGATGTGCCGTCTTCATATGCCGGTTATGTATCCATGACCATATCATTTATGACGATCATCTCAGCACTTTTAAGTCCCGGGCTTATAAAGAAATTTCATACGAAATGGATAGTGACCGTTTCAATCTTTCTGACAATACTCGGACTTTTGGGCTTTTCTGTATCAAAAGAATACTGGATGCTGTTTCTGATCGCTGTTCCATACGGACTGGGCGCAGGCTCGATCGATGCATCGGTAAATCATTATGTGGCAAATCATTATTCGAGTTCCGCAATGAATTTTCTGCATTGCTTCTATGGTGTTGGGGCCGTAATAAGTCCGTATATCATGTCGCTTGCATTGAGCAGAGCGAGATGGAATGAGGGATACCGCTGGACAGCATTTGTTCAGATGGGAATCCTGCTTGTAGTTATTATTTCTCTCCCGTTGTGGAAAAAGACGGAAAATGCAGCCGAAGAGGAAGAGATCAGGGACAGCGCAGGGATAAAGGAAACCTTAAAGGTTCCCGGAGTAATTCTTACACTGATCGCCTTTTACGCATACTGTTCGGGTGAAGCAACATGTTTTTTGTGGACCCCGAGTTTTTTTGCAGGCACTAAGGAGGGACTTTCAGACGAACTGATCGCATCATTCGGATCGCTTATCTTTGGCGGTCTGATGCTTGGAAGGCTGATCTCCGGATTCATATCGAATAAGCTTGGAGACAAACTGCTCATCAGACTTGGAATAGCTGTCGAACTGATCGGTATCATAATGGTATTTATTCCGGGTACTCATTATATGGTTGCAGCTGCAGGATTTGTTATAATCGGTACCGGAATGGGACCGATATACCCTGCGATCCAACATATGGCGCCTGAAAACTTCGGAAAGAAGTATTCTGCAGCAGTGATAGGGTTGCAGATGGCATCGGCATATGTCGGCAGTACCTTTATGCCGATGATTTTCGGTATACTGCAGCAGCAGATCGGGATCGCAGTCATGCCTGTGTATCTTTTGATATTTGCCATACTTAATATCGGATTGCTGGAACTGGCTTATCGACAGACAGACTCAAAGCGGTCCGGGTAAAGGAGAAATAAAAAAATTAAACCACCGGTTTATTGATTTTAAAATTCAGCCGATATAGAATGAGACAGTAAACAGTTTATAGAACTGACAAAAAGAATCGATATTACGAGATCAGAGAACGGGAGTATTGCGCCCAAATCTCTTGAATCTTGATATCGGTTCTTTTTTTGTACCTTGAAAACCGCATATCGCTCTCCCTCACAGGAGAAACCCGGGGAAGCATCCGCGAAGACCCATCGCAGCAACGATGGCGAGCGTGCCAAGGGTAAGCAGGAGAGAGGAATTTTTAGTATCTGTTTACTGTTTATAGATGAAAGGAGACTTAACCATGAACATGAACAATACAATGACAAAGGAGTATAAGGAAGTATATTTCGACAGGAACGGACGGGAACACGATCGTTTCTATAAAAATCCGCTTGCCGGGTTATTTCAGCGTGAGTACGCGCTCTACCTTACTGCAGCAAATCTGTTTGAATCTGTAAGATGCAGATCCATGTGCATCGACACCATGAAACTTTACTTTATGGAGCTTGCTCATAAAGAAAAAGATTCAGATGCCGGGAATAAGAACAGGAACACGCAGGAGGATCTGCTGTCTGAGATGGAACGGCTTGTTAACAGAGATGTGATAGGACATATCACCTTCCCGATGATGCACATATGTGCCGCAGAAGCGAAGACAGTTCTTGAAGAGGACGGTTCCCACGGCTTTATCTTTACGGACGGCATATACGGATTCAAGCTTCATCTTGATAATCCGGGGAAAGGACATCCGAGGAAGATAGAGGTTACTGACCTCTGCAAAAAGAAACTGATTTCCGGCAACAGGGAGATCAGAGATGCTGCGCCGGTGAGCGCAGCATGATACCGGTCATTACTTATAAAAACTGTTTCGGACGAGGAGGTGATCAAATGCGTAGAACACTGGATCTGGACAGTACCTGTTATCATATAAAGACAATATGTGATGAAAAAGGGGTAACTGTAGAATTCATTGTTGGAGAAATGAATGTTTCCAAACAGGCGGTTTACTCATGGTTTTCAGGAAAGAAGATGCCTTCTATCGATCATTTGATCGAACTGGCAGACATACTTAATGCGTCAGTCGATGAACTTCTTGTAACGAGATCTTATGCTCCGGAAGGCATCTGTTAAGCCGCCGGTTGATTGAATGAAACCGGATGCATCTATATAATCTATGTATGAAATCATATAGTTGAGGAGGGATGAATCATGAGTGAAAACAAATACTACATCCTGACACAACCCTCATGCAGAGGAATGGAAAGTGATTCGGACTATGCTTTGGTAACAGAAGAGAATCTGAAAAAGATAATGTCAGAAGAAGAAATAGAAAAGGGACTTAAGGAATGTAATACATATGATGAAGTTCCTGATCTTATAGAGTTTGGAGCAATGAATGCTCCATCTATATCTGCGTTGTTTGTTTCTGAAAAATATGAACATCAGCAGGAGATCATAGATTACCTTGAAAATGGAAGGATCGTTCTTGCAGCTCCAGGTTTAGAGATTGATGAGTTTACCGGTGAAACTATTATGCCAAGACATACAAAAACAATTCTGACTGATGGAGTTTATTCATGGAGTGGATCGCTTCCATACTATGTTGAAAAATATAATGTCAGGCTGCCGCTGGAAATAGAAGACTGGATTTTAAGCCAATACAGTAAAGAATAAACCAGATTAAAGAGCAAAAAAATGAGCAGATATAAAAGAGTTGAGATGGAGTGAAGGTGTGGATGGAGAGAGGGATTTCAATGGAAACAGAGGAAAACATCACTTTCAAGATAACAGGGAATGACATGAGAAATCTCAGGAAATTTCGAAAGCAGCACAAAAACTGCCCTCAGGTAACGGCATGTGATCAGTTTAATTATTCATTCACACCTACCGGACTGGGACTCGCTATATCTGTGAAGTGCTCCTGTGGACAGGAACTTATGCTAGGAGACTTCATGGATTACGATTCCGGAAAATAGGAACACCTTTCCGAAAAGGGAGTAATAAAAAATGATAATATAAACTATGTTTCTTAGAACAATAAAGGAATATCACCAGTGAGAATTGTGTTTTTGGATGTGGACAGAGTTCTGAACTGTCTGTCCACAAAGGAAGGATATAAAAAATGGATAATAATATAAGGATGGGAAAGTATGTATCGATGCTGCTTCGGCATCATCCTGAGGAGGCGGGGATCATCCTTGATGAACATGGCTGGACTGATGTAGATGATCTGATAGAAAAAGTGCAGCCCAGGTATCCGCTTACATTAGAATTATTACAGGAACTTGCTTACGGTAAAGACAAGCAGCGGTATGAGTTCAGTGACGATGGCAAAAAAGTAAGGGCTGTTCACGGGCATTCAGTAGAGGTTGATCTGGGTTATGAGGAAAAACAGCCGCCGTCGGTTCTATATCACGGATCAGCCACAAAATTCAGTGAATCTATCGGGCAGAAAGGACTTCTGAAGCAGAACCGTCAGTTTGTACATTTATCTGAAAATATCGAGCAGGCAAGGAGTGTTGGAAGGCGTCACGGCAAATTGATCCTTTATGGAATAAAAGCGGATGAAATGTATAAGGATGGGCATAAGTTCTATCGTTCAACAAGCGGGGTATGGCTCACGGATCATGTTTCCGTACAGTATCTCTGGATAATCCGGGAAGGAAGATCAATATGAAGAAGAAACCCCAACAGGTAAAACGAACAGAGTATATCAGACCCTGCAGAGAAGTAATATGTCCCTTCTGCGACCACAGATTCATGTGGCTGGGTTCTCCGGAATCACCCCAACCGACATATTATTATCGAAATAGAGAAACAGGAGAGGGTGTCTATGATGCAGTATGTCCTGAATGCGGTGAAGAGATTATTCTCGAACCGCATGTTTTGCTGGGGGAAGCACCGTATGAGGATAAGTATGAGAAGATTGGGATCAGGGGAATCTGATCACCTCACATTCATTTTCAATAGTTTCCTCCGAATACGAATATGGCGGCACCTTATCTACGAGCACAGCCTTCTTTCCTCCTTCGATGAAGTATTCGCTTTTTCTGTCCATCGAAAGGATCACCTCCGGAACTCTTCCGGCCCTGGTTCCTATATATTCTGCCGAACTTAAGTCGTTACTTCCCATATATACGATATGGTCACAATTGTTCTGGATCGTAAGACTTTTGGGGTGAGAGTATAAAGATTCAAGCTGACTTAAACTCTGTAATGAAATCGTTACCCATATGTCTCTGCTTCGGATCACACTGATCACTTTATCAAAGTCGGGAATCGTAGTTCCGGAGGCAAAGTCGTCAAAGATGATCCTGCAGGGGACTGTGAGCTGGCCGGCGTCATTTTTGTCAGCCTCGGATACAAGTGTCTGCAGAGCCTGCGTGTAGAACAGATTGACAAGACTGTCTATGCTGTGGTCCGTATCGGATATGTTCAGGAACACCACGGTTTTCTCTTTTCCAAGGGATTCGATCTTAAGCTCCTCTCTGGGTGGACATTCCTCTTCAGAACTGGTTTCTTTGGCATAAATATCCTCTTCAGAGCAGCTTTCTTCTTCGGGAATATCCGCTTCGGAAATTTCCGGGGTGTCCTCGATACTCTCGTCATCAAAACAGAAATCGTCGCAATCAAAGTCAGGCGGCATAAACTCATCGATCATATCATCGTATATATCACAGTCTTCTTCCTCATCAGTCTTATTCATATTGGGATCAAAGATGTGATGCAGAACAGCCACATCAAACGGGTATAAAGCCACATTGACAAAACCAAGTATGCTTGACCATGTTTTATCTGCGTTCTGCATACCCTTTATCTGTGTATATCTGTTTGAAGTAAATGACCCCGGGTGATCCTCTATCCAGTCTATGAAAGCCGATTCTCCCATTTCCCGTGTATACGCTCTGTAAAGCCGTGATACCGTATACATATTATGATCTTCTTCGGGAAGTGCCGAAAGCGTATAGGAGATAAAGAATTCAAGGACCGCCCTTCCCGATATAGCCCAGAAGGGATCGTGTCCGTCGAGGCTGTCCGGGATAAGGCTTCTTGCTGCTTTCATGATATCTATCTCGTTATATGAACCGTCCGCATTCCTTCTAATATAATCAAGCGGGTTATATAAGCAGCTCTGTTCGGGATTAACAAAATCCAGAACCCGTACCTTGTAGCCCTTTTTCTCAAGCTCGTCTTTGAACATCCTGTAAAGCATATTTTTGCTGTCGGCCACTATCAGACTGGAATCATTAAGTGTTTTAAGCTGTGTATATACGATCGATCCGGTTTTGCAGCTTCCTGAGGATCCTATGATGAGATCATTACAATTCAGGTGGGTGACCCGTGAATCATTGCTGATGTAGATTCCCTTTCCGAGACATCTTTTTCCGTATCTGGGGACCTCCTTTATAACGGGTTTCTTTGTTACTGTTTTCTTTGCTGACATATTATCACGCTCCTTTCTTTGTGATCGCACTGAATTTT
Source organism: Lachnospiraceae bacterium (assembly GCA_024690825.1). GTDB lineage: Bacteria > Bacillota > Clostridia > Lachnospirales > Lachnospiraceae > NK4A144. Next base: position 56,335 of record JAILOK010000011.1, read on the forward strand.
TCACTATTTACAACCGCTGAAACAAGACCGAAATCTATTGCTTCCTTTGCATCAAAATAACTGTCATGCATTGTCACTTTTGCAACCTGCTTCAATGTCTTCCCACATCTTTCCGCAATGATCGACAGCAGTCGGGCATTCGTATTCTTGAGCTGATCCAGTTCCTGTTCAATTTCGTGAGGCTTGTATCCTCCAAAGTTACGGCTGCCCCAACTGCAGTCATGTATCATTATCTTGCTGGATGGAAGCATGTAGCGGTTCTCTTTCTCGCATGCCAGCAGGATGATGCTTCCCATCGAGGCCGCAATACCGGTAACCACAGCTCTTACCGGACTCTTCATAAGCCTGATGATGTCATATACAGCCAGACCGCTTCCGACTGAACCACCGGGACTGTTGATATAGAGAGTGATAGGGGTGGTATTATCATCGCTTTCCATGTACATTAACTGCTTGATAAGCTCGTTACAGCTTTCGTCGTTAACTTCGCCGACCAGAAAGATCTTTCTTTCGCGAAGAAAGGCATCCTCTATCGGAATAGCCTGGATGCCTCTTACGCTTTCGTAAATTACATTGGACATAATGACTCCTTTCTTCGCCGAAGGGCGATAAAAAAGTATTTGTTAACGGTTGCTTTTACTGCCGGATGATGCCGCCATGCTCATAACATGTCTCGAAATCGATCTTTACAGGGTTATTAAATGGCTTGTCAATGTATCTGGTGACGATTTCCTGAAATCTTTCTCTGTCCGAACATATAAGAGGTGTTCTTACTGCATCCATAAAAAATCTGTTCAGCAGATCGTAGCTTTCTATTATTTCCGAAGCGTATATCTCAAGCGGTTTTGTCGGACAGCCCCAGCCTCTCCCACAAACAGCGAGTGCACCTGAAATAACATCACCCAGAGTTGCTTCATTTTCAGAAACAGCACCGGTCTGTGAAAGGTCACTTAGATACCGGCCGGTTTTATGTTTGAATTCATCGACTTTATGCAGTATGTTGCGGCAGATAGAAAAAGGAACCAGTTCATTTCTGTATTCCTCTTCAACCTTTTTCTTAAGATATTCAACATAAGCAGAAAGTCTGATCCGTGTAAATTCCTTTATGCGTATATCTTTTTTTGAAAAAATACTGATCAACAGCGCCATCACATAACTGTGTCCCGCAGAATTGAATTTCCTGTTTAATCCCTTTCTGTCAGCATCAGGAGGATCAAAAAAGTGATTTCCCGGTTCATATCCGATCAGTATTAAAACATCCTCGACGGATAATTTTCTCATGTCCGGATCGATCTTAAATCCGTAGCACAGATTGTCACGCAGAAACCTGTATCTGACCTCATCTTTTTCAAAATAGGAAAAAGGAAGGGAAAACAGATAGTTGATAATCCTTTCAATATGATCATGGTCTGTAATACAGGTCGCTGCCGCCATATTTTCAAGCTTTTCCAGTTCTTTGCTCATAGTGTCCTTTCCGCATGTCTGTACATGCAATGACCAGTTAACAGTTACTGCCGGATATCCTTATCCAAATGTCCGTCTTATTAGGAGTTCAGAAATTGTTATGTTCATGGTAGCCTCCTTTCTTTGAGGAAAAAATGAGGCCGTCCGATTTTGGTCAGGCGGCCTGCATATAATTTATCAGTATCCATAAGCATTTTTTGAGTTGATGTATTTTCCCCGAATTTACGGGCTTTTTCCTTTTTTATGACATTTTTATTCTCACTTAAGCGTCAATTATCGTTATTTTTTTCAAAATTTCGCTCACAGGATTTTCTTTTTTATCCATCCTTTCCTCAACCATAAAAAGGAGTCCCAGAACCCTGTATTTGTTCAGGTATAAGAAAGCGTCATAGCACTCATCATCCTTATCCTTCATGCACATGGTGTCTCTGACTACCGCAGCTATGTTCTTTGCGCGGATATTCTTCATACCTGCTATCGAATCAACAAGGTCCGTCTGTATCCTTCTGCGCTCGTCAGTTTCTTCTCCTGTTTTGTGGCGTCTTTTATCTATCCGGTCAAGCCGCTTTACTGCATCTTTCAGATACTCTTCAATGCGTTTAACCTGTTTCCCGTCAGCCTTGCCGGGTATATCACTGAAATGAAAATCAACCTTCTTCCGGACATGATTTCTTCTGGGTTTTCTCAGCAGGGCTGCCTGTTTTGAGAGGTGATCGGGAGGACAATTCCAATACTTCTTTTCCTTTAGTGCAATGTTACTGTTACCCCTCTCTTTTTTTATCTCGTACAGAAATGCCGGCTGATAATACGCTTTGATCTCTTTTGTTGTGCCGAATGATCTGATCTTCTTTGACGAGAGGGGTTTTTCGAGAATCGGTTCACCGTCATACAGGGTATCCATGATATCATCATGAAAAGACTTTAAGGGAAGAATAATGGAATGTTTAGACCGGTCTATCTCAAGCTCGTTTAAAACAGACAGCTTCAATATACATTCATACACGGTCTGACAATAATCATCATCTCTTCCCGAGTACAGTCCTTCCCACAGATAACTGTTAAATAGTTGGATATCGTTTGAAACTGTTCCTATATCTTTCTGTGTCTGTGCCAGGTACTTATCAAGCATCGCAAACTCGTATGCGGAAAGTGAATATAATTTCACTTCTCCAACCAGATTCGCGCTTGGTTGTGCAACCGGAAGTCCGTCCTGTTCAGGGGCATATTTATCACCCATTTTCTTCATGATCCCGGTTCTGTCCGATAAATTATTGACAGCTTCTATTATTGAAGGCTCCCTCAGGAACATAGCGGTATCGGAATCAAAATCAGCGCCTCCGAGTTTCACCATTATATTTGAGTTGTATGGGGATATCACAACAATAGCTGAAGAACCGGAATCATTTTTTAAATTAAACCATTGCTCATATTCGGCGCATTTTTTATTTTTCAATCCGCAGACAGCTCCCGATGACAGATGCGGATATCTGCAAAGCACCACCGGGTCATTATCATTCAGGCCATAAATGAATGCTTCATCACTGCTAAGGAGAGGTTCTATTGTACTGTCCTTTTTTCTTTCCAAAGGTTTAAGTCCGGAGTATCTCAGCATTTCATATGGCATGCTGCACAGAGTCAGCATCTCACCCTTCAGGTCGATCGCTCCGCGTCTCATCCTGTTTTTTATATCACTTATGATCTGCCTCTTATATGCAATATAATCATCCGTACAGAGAAAATCTTTTGTGACCGCCGCATCCGGATCATCCATCATTTCAAGCATTCTGGAGATATATTTTCCTTTGGCCGATTCGGAAGGTATCACCTTCTTAAACAGTTCATCATCCTCCCACAATGACTTGATGTACTCTGCTTCATGCTGAAATAATTCCTGTACATTTTTTTCATCAAGAGGAAGTGTGTTGAGGATCTGATATCCCACCTTATGTCTGCCTTGCCTGGCCGAGGGCTTATCTGTCTTGACAACACCGAAATATGCGGTTTTCAGATTCTTTCTCCAATGATCATATGCCATGCATCTTGCATCATTTAGTTCCTCATCATCTGATCCCTTCCCGGTTTTGAACAGATCATCTGCAAATTTAAAGTACTTAAGGGAATCCGGCGTTATGATAAGTTTTATATCCTTTGCGTTGTACCGGTTACCAAACATATCGTATACCGCGCTGATATTGTTCTCTTTGTAATACTCCGTTATCCTGGTATTAAATGCGCATGCCTTGAAGAAATGATTTCTTAAGAGCACCATTCCATGTTTTTCATTTCCATATAATTCTTTAAAGACTGACTCATCTAAAAGCGCCTGCCCGTCCCAGATGTTGTTTCTGTATTCCAAAGCTTCCTGTCTGCAGGATTTATCCGCGCACGACCCGCACTCATTTAATGTTTTTACAACGAGGGTATTTATTCCTGCTTTGGAGGTCTCTTTACAGACGATCCTTCGATTGCCCTTCACGATCATGCTTTCTTTTTCTTTTATAAGAAGAATGTTGTTTGGTTTAAGCTTAAATATTTTTTCGATATTGGATAAAGTCAAGGCTTCATATGCCTTAATACCGGTAAGATCATATTTTCTTTGCGGATCACTGTCATCAAAGTATTTTCCCATCCATGTCCACTGCATCATTCCTTCATATAGTTTGTCCCATATGAACAGACAGCTTCCCGTCTTCGACTTGCTTGCGGAGCGTTTGTAAACTACATAATGTCTTATAAGTCCGTCCTTTGCTTCAAAATCAAACCCGTTCATATACAGCAATGCGCGTCTTCTAAGCGCCTCTTTTGACATCTTTAATCTGTCTATGAAGTCTTCGTAAGTCGATGCGAAGGGAGGATTATTTATTATTTGCGAACATCCTCTCTCTAATAATTGATTGTATAAGTCTCCGCATTTTTTGAATGTTTTCAGTATTCCCGTATCGAGTATCAGTTTGGGACCCGCATCATGTTTCGATCTGATCGAAGTTACTGTCCAGTCTTCGTTTTCGATCCAGCCGCTGTTTTCGTGTTTGATATACTGTGAAATGTCTTCCGGAAGATCAAGTGAGACGGCCGGCATCTGTGCAGTATCATTTCCTATAAAAAGACGGTATACGCCTTTGTGCACAATGTATACGGTCTTTGTGTCTTCCGTCTCTGAATCCGGGGAATCAATGGTCACTTCCTCCGGCATCATGATGTCTCTGATATCAAGGTCTGCCCTGATACTTTTTGACATTCCGGATTTGATCACTGCTTCTTCCGATTCAAATGTTCCAACAACACGATAGAGTCCGTTCTTTTCCTTCTGACATATATATATCTGTATCGGTATTTCTGTTCTCTCGTTTCCTTTATTATAAATTTTGGCACGAACCCTGATACCGGTTCCGTTAACAGATACAACAGTTTCATCGATCACAGCATCTTTGCTGATCTGACAGGGCTCTTTTGGTTTCACGACAACTCTGTCGTTTTTTTTCTTTCTGTCTTCCTCCCTTTTCTTCCAGTATTCCTGATTCTTTTTGAATTCTTCCAGAAATTCAATGTAAATGCTTTTTAACCCGGGCAGCATTTTGTCCTCCGGGATGTCTTTCTCTCTTATTCCGTCTGCAAGATCTTTTTTTATTGAAGCAATATCCGTAAAATCGGAATCATTGGTAAACTTTACATTTATAATGACATCACTAAATGATTTTGTTTTGTCGTTACTTTTATAAAAACCTTTGGGAAAGCTTTCTTTTTCAGAGTTTTTGCTCTCATTTCTCCTGTTCTTTTCCCAAAGTTTTCTTAATTGCAGACTGTCAAGAGATACCGGAAGACTGCCGTCATATTGGTCAGCCTTAACATGTGATCCTCTGATCATGTTAAAAATTATCTCCTCGGCATCAAAGGAGTTGATGTAAATTGGTTTGTTATATTCACACTTGTTTTGGTTCATATCATTCAATCCCATGGAAGATCCTCACAGCCGGATCCTCATTCCTGTACGGACTTATTATAACACTATCTACTTCCGCATTTGATATTTACGCCTGTTTTTATTACAGGCGCGGAAGAAGGTCTGTATCTTTCATCATAAAACGGTACTGTGCTTTGCTTCATCCATTCCTCCTTAAAAAAACACCCGGACATATGTGTCGGATCTATCCTGATTGTATTACCGCATGTTTCCTTAAGTCACTCAACTTGTGGTTTACCGGCAGGAACAGTTCTTCTTATTAAAGAAATGCAAACAGACCAAAGGTGGATATTATGCCTTTTCTGTAGTATATTGTAATTCGGTGCGCATAAGGGGACATGCCGGATGCAGATTGTATTGCCACGGGGATCGCCGGAGTTTTTGCCCTGTTTCAGTGGCTGATGCCGATGACCGGGTGGATATGCGTCCATACGATCGTTCAGTATTTCAGGTCTTTTGAAAAATGGATCCCGTGGATCGCGCTGATCATCGGAGCCGTAACTTTTGGTATCTGCTTTGCCGGACTGATAATAGGAAAGAAGTTCGGAATGAAGCTTGCAGGCAGGGCATCAGTTTTCGGAGGGATCATCCTTATCGGCATCGGTCTTGAGATCTTTTTGAAGGGTGTTGTGCTATAATCATAAATTATGGAAGAAAAAAAGATCGTAAAAAAAGTGACAAGGGTCGGAATCCTCGGGAATGTTCTGCTTGCGGGATTTAAGCTCTTTGCCGGTATCCTTGGAAGATCCCAAGCCATGGTTTCGGATGCGGTTCATTCGCTGTCCGATGTCTTTGCGACATTTGTAGCGTATTTCGGCGTGATCCTTTCAAAGCAGCCGGAAGACGAGGAGCATCCTTACGGTCACGAGAGACTGGAATGCGCGGCGTCCCTGATCCTCGGACTCATTCTTGCCGGTACGGGTCTCGGCATAGGATATTCCGGGATTCATAAGCTCATCGTACGCGAAGAACTTGAGATACCGACTGTCCTGCCGTTAATAGCCGCAGTAGTCTCGATAGCGGTTAAGGAGGCAATGTTCTGGTATACCATGTATTACGCAAAGAAGATGGATTCATCTGCATTCAAGGCAGATGCATGGCATCATCGTTCGGATGCGTTTTCTTCCGTGGGATCTTTTGCCGGCATAGCTCTGGCCAGAGCCGGATTTCCGATCATGGATCCGGTAGCAAGCCTGCTCATCTGTATTTTTATTCTTAAGGTTGCATTTGATATCTCAAAAGATGCTCTCGATAAGATGCTCGATACTTCATGCGGAAAGGATATGGAACAGAGCATCAGGGATTTTGTCGGGAAACAGAAGGGAGTGGAATATATCGATCTGCTCCACACCAGACAGTTTGGCAATAAGATTTATATCGATCTTGAGATTGCCGTAAACGGCAGCATCACGCTGACCGAAGCGCATGACATAGCGGAAAATGTGCACAGCAGTGTTGAGCATGAATTTCCGAATGTCAAGCATGTGATGATACATGTGAATCCGGCGGATGACGGGCACGGGGAGACGAATAAAGGCTGAAATATGAGTATCGCGAATTTTCTTTATCTGTTTTTCATATATCCGATCGAGATCTTCATTGAGACGGTTTTTTCGCTCTCGATGAAGGTTTTTTCCGATGCGGGAATATCCATTATTTTTGTGAGTTTAGCCGTACAGTTTCTTGTGCTGCCTCTGTACAAAAGAGCGGATGCGCTTCAGGAGGCCGACCGCAGGAAACAGGAGGAAATGAAAAAATGGATCACCCACATTAAAAAGACTTTTAAGAAGGATGAACGGTTTATGATCCTGTCAGAGTATTACAGGCAGCAGGATTATGAACCTGTTATGGGCCTTAGGGGATCGCTTCCTTTATTACTTCAGGTGCCTTTTTTCATTGCTGCGTACAGGTATCTTTCCGGTCTTCAGATGCTGCAGGGCACTTCGTTTCTTATTATAAAAGATCTGGGCAGTCCGGACGGGCTTTTAAGGATCACTCTGCCTGTGATAGGGACAGTCAGCGTAAATATCCTGCCCGTTTTGATGACGGCAATAAATCTGATCTCGGGAGCGATCTATACGAAGGGATTTCAGTTTAAGGAAAAACTGCAGTTATATGTGACAGCCCTTGTATTCCTGGTGCTTCTTTACGGATCCCCCGCGGGTCTTGTATTTTACTGGACACTCAATAATCTCTTTTCTCTTTTGAAGAATGTGGTGATGAAGATCCTGCATCTTCCGAAGAAAAAGAAGGAAGAGACCAAAGAAACGGTTCAAAGGAAGGGCGTGTCGTTTATTATCCCGGCGCTCTGCATGGTCTTTCTTGCAGGAATGTGGATCCCGAGCGCGGCGGTGTCTGATTCTCCTTTGGAATTTCTGATCCGCGGACATTTTGCGGATCCGAATATCTTTGTCTTTGAGGCGTTCGCGGTCGCGGCCGGTATTTTTGTTTTATGGTGCGGTCTTTTTTATCTGTTGTCGGAAGGCAGGAAGAAGCCGGTCTTCCCTGCGGTTCTTGCAGTGATGTTTGCGTGCGGGCTGTGTCAGATGTTCTTCTTTTCCAGGCGTCTCGGAAATATGTCCAATATAATGGTATATGATTTCGAACCGAAGACGGCGATGCCAGGCATGCTGATAAATCTTGCGGTTCTTGTATGTGTTGCAGCTGTCGTATTGTTCCTTCAGAAAAAGTTTCCTGTTCTGCTTGAGAGGGGATTAAGCATTCTTCTGGTCGGAATGGTCGTCATTTCGGTCCTAAATGTAGTGAAGACTGAAAGGACGATAAGCGCCAACGCATATGTGAAGGATGATGCTGCATATACGGAGGTTTATCCGTCTTACACATTGAGCAAAAAGGGCAGAAATGTCATGGTCATCATGATGGACCGGGCGCTGTCCGGATATGTTCCTTATATTATGGAAGAATTTCCGGAGATCAGGGAACAGTTTGAGGGATTCACTTATTATCCGAATACATATTCCTACGGTGCCTGCACGCTTACCGGCGGTCCCGCGCTTTACGGGGGGTATGATTTTGATCCCTTCCTGCTGGACAGTGACAGGGAGCATCTGCAGGAGAGGCTCGATGCGTCGATCAGATTTCTGCCTTACAATTTTTCCGCAGCCGGTTTTGACTGTACCGTTTTTGATCCGCCGGATTATATCAATCTTTCCGGGACCGATCTGCAGGGATTTTTTGATGATATAGATAATACGCGCGCGTATAATACGGGCGGTGTGTTTAAGTCTCCAAAGCAGGCCGCTGAGGATTATGATTATCTCCATAAATGGTCGGTGCATAATCAGATCAGGCACAGCATTTATCTGCTCGTACCGAATTTTTTGAGAAGCCTGCTTTATGATGACGGTAATTATCTCTCACAGGATAAGGTCAGAAAGGATCTCGTTTTGTCCGATGAAGTCAGATCGATGGAGCTTGTGTCCGAAATGGCCGAGATTTCCGAGGGAGACGGGGATAATCTCTTTGTGTATACCAATCTGGCGGCTCACAGTTACGCGGAGCTGCAGCTGCCTGATTTTACCTTTGAAGACAATGTGGACAATTCGGCTCTTATAGGCGAATGGAATGCCAAACTTAAGGCTCCCGGCGCTATGCCTCTTGATGACATGACCGACAGGGACAGGTTTAAGAGTTACTGCGCCAATGTGGCGGCTTTGCGGGGACTTGGAAAATGGATGGAAAGGCTTAAGAAAGCGGGGGTTTATGATAATACCCGCGTTATCATCGTGGCTGATCACGGGTTTTATGTCTTTGCCTTCCCTCAGATGATATATGAGGGAGGGACGAGTTTTGAGCAGTTTAATCCCGTTCTGATGGTGAAGGATTTCGGCGCGGACACATATACGACCTCCGAAGAGTTCATGTCAAACGCCGATACCTGCGCGATCGCCATGGAGGGTATAATAAAAGAGCCCGTTGATCCGTATACCGGAGAAAAGGCAGAGATAACCAGGCCGGAAAGCGACGGAACCGTGCAGGTATCCGATGTTCACGAGTATGACGGGCTTCAAAGGCGTCTGTATGAGCTGCATGATGATGTCAGAGACCCGGAAAACTGGCGGGTGACCTTTGCAGAATAGCGAGAAACCCCTCATGAAAGGGGCTCCCGGAAGGTACAAATTTACAGTTGAGTTTTTTCCAATAAATAGGTATGATATAGGGTGGAATTTAGAAATCAGTCCTACAGAGAGGAAAGGTTCGTAATATGAGCAAGAGATTGGTTACGAGAAGTGATTTTGACGGTCTGGTATGCGCGATGCTCTTAAAGGAGATCAATCTGATCGATGAGATCAAGTTCGTGCATCCCAAAGATGTTCAGGACGGGAAGATAGACATAAGCGAAAATGACATCACAACAAATCTTCCGTTCGATCCAAGGGTCGGCCTGGCTTTTGACCATCATGAAAGTGAGCTTTCCAGAGTGAAGGCAGAAGATGTAAAGGACAGATTCATTATAGAGGGAGAGGCCAAGTCAGCCGCAAGAGTCGTATATAACTACTACGGAGGAGCAAAGACCTTCACAAGAGTTTCCGATGAGATCATGACGGCAGTTGATAAGGGCGATTCCGCTGATTTCACTGTAGATGAGATACTGGAGCCTACGGGCTGGGTTCTTTTGAACTTCCTCATGGATGCGAGGACAGGTCTCGGAAGATTCCACGATTTCAGGATATCAAACTATGATCTGATGATGGAGCTCATTGATTACTGTCTGGAGCACAGCATAGACCAGATCCTCGAGCTTCCGGATGTCAAGGAAAGGGTGGATCTGTATTTTGAACAGCAGGAGCTCTTCAAGAAACAGCTTGAAAAGGTTGCTGTTGTACATGACAAGGTTGTTGTGGTGGATCTGCGTGAAGAGGATCCCATATATACAGGAAACAGATTCATGATATATGCCATGCATCCGGAGGTTGAGATGTCGGTGCATGTGGCATGGGGCTTTAAGAAGCAGAATACAGCCGTAATGATCGGAAAGTCCATAGTAAACAAGAATTCAAAGGTCAACATCGGAGATATCTGCTTAAGCTACGGCGGAGGCGGACATGCAAATGCAGGTACCTGCCAGCTGCCGAATGATACGGTGGACAAGGAACTTCCGCTCATCGTTGAGAAACTTCAGGGATAAGAATATGATTTTAACCGCACCGGCCTTTTAAGGCCGGTGTGAATGATTTGAATACTTTTTGCAGCAGGTGCCTCCGCTGTTTTAGCGGGGGTTAAAAGGGAAACAGGTGAAAGACCTGTACGAACCCGTCACTGTGAATGCTTAGCCTGTGCGTTATCTGCTTTTTTGGCAGGGTCACTGGTATCATCCGATACCGGGAAGGCTGTGGACAGGCGGTGAGGCGAAGTCAGGAGACCTGCCTGCTGTAAAGATACACTATGTCACGGGAAACTGACAGTATCAGACCTGTATTGCACAGGTTTGTTAATGTACCCGTTTTCCATTCCGGAAGCGGGTTTTATTATTACAACACAGGAGGAATGAAGAAATGAAAAAATTGTCTGCGATCATTGCCGTCGGAATGGCATCAGTCATGATACTTACAGGATGCGCGGTGGGATTCAAGGATGACGCTGCAACCGGAGGCGAGGTAGTCACCATCCTTGACGACGGGGCAGCAGAGGAAAAAGCGGAGGAGCCTGCGGCAGAGGAACCGGCAGTGGAAGAGCCTGCAGCAGAAGAACCTGCAAAGGAAGAAGCTGAAGAAGAGGATGAGGAAAACTACGAGACGGGAGATGCTTCTTTGGACAATGTAAGGAATCAGGACGATATAGGAGAAAACGAGCTTTTAGTCATCAGCTTCGGCACAAGCTTTAACGACAGCAGGAGGCTTACGATCGGCGCTATTGAGAATGCGCTTGAAAAGGCTTTCCCGGATCAGTCGGTCAGGAGAGGATTTACCTCCAATATCATTATCGATCATGTGAACAAGAGAGACGGCATCCTCATTGATGATGTGGATGCGGCATTAAAGAGAGCTGTCGACAACAAGGTCAAAAATCTTGTGGTCCAGCCTACCCATCTCATGAGCGGTTTTGAGTACAACGATCTTATTAAGGAGATCGAAAGCTATGCGGATGCATTTGACAGCCTGACCATCGGTGAGCCGCTTCTTACATCCGATGAGGATTTTAAGAATGTTGAAAAGGACATAACCGACTGGACGAAGGAATATGATGACGGAAAGACCGCGATCGTATTCATGGGACACGGAACGGAAGCTGATTCCAACGAAGTTTATCAGAAAATGCAGGATCTCCTCACGAAGGACGGCTTTGACAATTATTATATCGGAACGGTTGAAGCAGAGCCTTCTCTTGAGGATGTGATCAATGCGGTAAAGAAGGGTGATTATGAAAGAGTAGTCCTTGAGCCGTTAATGGTAGTTGCGGGAGATCATGCCAATAATGATATGGCAGGTGATGAGGATGGAGCATGGAAGTCTGAGTTTGAAAAGGCAGGCTACAAGGTTGAGTGTCTTATAAGGGGTCTTGGTGAAAACGAGGATATACAGAAGCTCTATGTCGAGCATGCAAAGGCTGCCATAGAAGAGTCAAAAAAAAAATAGATAAAATCGCCGGAAAAGACGAAAAAACCGAAAGAAAAGATGTCTCGGAAGAGGGAATGTCCCCGAAATACGGCAAAGATATTAAGGACGGATCCTATAATATAAGCGTAAAATCAAGTTCGGAAATGTTCAATATCGAAAACTGCACGCTTACCGTAAAGGATTCGAAAATGACCGCCGACATGGAAATGGGCGGCAAAGGATATCTGTATGTATTTCCGGGGACGCCCGAAGAGGCTGTAAAAGCGGAAGAAAAAGATCTTATCAAATTTACTGAAAAGGGCGGAAAGCATGTATTTACGATACCTGTTGAAGCTCTTGACAAGGAGTGCGACTGTGCCGCCTTCAGCAAGAAGAAGGAAAAATGGTACGACAGGACTCTGGTATTTGAATCATCTGCTCTTCCGCTTTCCGCGTTTAAGGATGGTGTAATAAAAACAGCGGAAAGTCTCGGATTAAAGGATGGAGAGTATAAGGTAGATGTGGCTTTGTCGGGCGGATCGGGAAAGGCGTCTGTCACAAGTCCCGCAAAGCTTACCGTTAAGGACAAAAAGGCAGTTGCTTCAATAGAATGGAGCAGTCCGAATTATGATTATATGATAGTAAACGGGGAAAAGTACCTGCCTGTTAACAAGTCGGGGAATTCCGTATTTGAGATACCCGTTGCGGCTTTTGATGAAAAGATAAATGTGACTGCGGACACGACTGCGATGAGCAAGCCGCATGAGATAGAGTACAGTCTGAAGTTTGATTCCGGATCGGTGAAATGAGAAAACTGTTTTATCTGCTTATATTATGCATGATCTTAGTCACGGGATGCGCACAGGCACAGGGGAGCGCATCCTCTGACTCTGCTGATGAGTTTTTTGCCGGCATTAAAAAGACCGGCGGCATGGAACTTGAGCATGCAAAAGAGTTTGAAGTCTCTTATTATGGAGATGATATTTCGCTCATTGATATCAATGACACGGGAAGGTATCTTTTATTAAATGAAGGAACAGTGGTTCCCGAAGGAGTGCCGGAGGATGTGACCGTGATAAAAAAGCCTCTGCGCCATACCTATGTGGCGGCAAGCTCGGTCATGGATCTGTACAGGGAACTGGGTGTCCTCAATAATGTCGAAATGACCAGCACAAAATATGAGGACTGGTCGATAGAGGAAGTCCGGGAGGCGCTTGATGCCGAGGATATGTTTTATGTGGGGAAGTACGGCACACCGGATTTTGAGTTTGTCCTCGACTGCGGCTGTGATCTGGCGATAGAATCCACCATGATCTATCATAAACCGCAGACAAAGGAAAAGCTGGAGTCTTTGGGGATCCCGGTGATGGTTGAGCACTCAAGCTACGAGGAGGATCCGCTCGGAAGACTAGAATGGATCAAGCTTTACGGGCTCTTAAATGATAAGCTCCCTGAGGCCGAGGCTTTTTTTGAAGGGGAGGAGAAGAAGCTTTCAAAGATTAGGACTTATGACGGGGAGAAAAAGAAAACGGCATTTTTTGCGCTGACGCCGCAGGGCGCGGTAAATGTGAAAAAAGAGGACGACTATGTCGTAAAGATGATAGAACTTGCAAACGGTGAGTATGTTCCGAAGGGTGACACGCAGACTATCCAGATGGAAAGCTTTCTTGCAGGCGCGGGGGATGCGGATATACTTATATATAATGCAACGATATATGACGAACCGGAGGATCTTCGGACCCTGATTTCGATGAATGCGGGATTAAAGGATCTGAAGGCTGTAAGGGATGGAAATGTCTGGTGTACAAAGGATGATGTCTTTCAGAGGACGACTGCCGTCTGTGACATGACTGCCGAGCTGGGGGAGGTCATTTCGGGAAACGCGCAGGATGATATGCGGTACTTTTACAGATTAAAGTGAGATATGAACAGAAGATTTATTATTTCTTTTGCAGGGCTTTTTGCGCTGCTTGTCATACTGGCTCTTTTGAACCTTTCCATGGGAAGCGTCAGGGTGGAGCCCGGCACGATCCTTGGAATCATCACGGGAAGTGAGGCCGATCCGGTCAGTACCGGTATAATAAAAGAAATCCGGATTCCGAGACTTATCGGGGCTTTGATCCTGGGCGGCGCTCTCTCTGTTTCGGGTTTTCTGCTTCAGACTTTTTTTCACAATCCGCTTGCCGGTCCTTTTGTGCTCGGTATCTCATCGGGCGCGAAGCTTGCGGTGGCGCTTGCGATGACTTTTTCGCTTTCGGCAGGGTTCCTTCTTAATTCATGGGTGATGATAGGGGCGGCTTTTTTAGGCGCGATGACGGTTATGCTGTTTATCCTTGCGGTTTCGGGAGTGGCAAAAAGCAGCGCCGTGCTCATAATATGCGGTATCATGGCGGGGTATTTCTGCTCCGCGCTGACAGAGCTTGCCGTTACCTTTGCCGATGACCAGAATATCGTAAATCTGCACAGCTGGTCGCAGGGAAGTTTTTCGGGGATCAGCCGCGCCAATACGGGGGTGATCGTGCCGGCAGTGCTGATCTGCATGGTGTTTGTTTTTATTATCTCAAAACCGATGGGCGCCTACCAGCTGGGTGAGGCTTATGCAAGGAGCAGCGGGGTCAGCATAACAGGGCTGAAGATCGCTCTTATTATACTGTCGGGGCTGCTGTCCGCCGTGGTCGCGGCCTTTGCCGGACCTGTATCCTTTGTCGGAATTGCGGTACCGCAGCTGATGAAGGGGATCTTTAAGACGGAAAAGCCTGTATTTATGATACCTGCATCGTTTTTGGGAGGGGCGGTTTTCTGTCTTTTCTGCGATCTTCTGGCAAGGCTTGTATTTGCTCCCGTCGAACTCAGCATCAGTGTGGTCACATCGATCTTTGGAGCGCCTGTCGTTATCTGGGTCATGCTTGGAAGAAAACGCGCAAAGGAGGGTATGGATAATGGAAGATAATACCGTGCTCTCACTTGACGGTCTTTGCGTGGGATACGGAAAAAAACAGGTCGTAAGCGACATCTCGTTTTCGATAAAGGCGGGGGAGACCGTGTGTCTCATCGGTCCGAACGGGGCCGGCAAATCAACGATCCTGAAGACCATAGCAAAGATGATCCCGCCTGTTTCGGGTAAAGCCGTGCTTTTGGGCAGGGATATCAGACATATAAAGGAGACGGAGCTTGCAAGGAATGTTTCCTGCATGTTCCCGCAGGTGCCGGATACGCTTTATCTTACCTGCAGCGACATAGTGGAAAACGGCAGATATCCGTATACGGGAATGTTCGGAAGGCTTTCCGGCAGCGACAGGGATAAAGTCAATGAATCAATGGAGGCAACGGGCGTGACGGAGCTTGCCGGCAGGTATTTTCATACTCTTTCTGACGGGCAGAAGCAGAGAGTGATGTTTGCCCGTGCCATATGCCAGGAACCGAAGCTCCTTCTGCTTGACGAGCCGGCTTCTTTTCTTGATATCAGATATAAGCTTGAACTTCTGGAGCTCATAAGGAAGTTTTCGAAGGAGAGGGGAACGGCCGTGCTCTTTTCGATGCACGAGATTACCCTTGCGGGAAGGACCTCGGACAGGATGATAGCAATAAAGAACGGAAAAGTCGACAGTATGGGCAGGCCTGAGGATATGCTGGATCCGGGTCATATAGAAGAACTCTATGATCTGAAAAAGGGCTCGTTAAAGGACGGTATGCTGAATGGGATCTTTTGAGCATTATTTGAATGTGAACGGAAGGATGCTGAGGCTCGGTTACACGACCGGAACCTGCGCGGTGCTTGCGGCAAAGGGGGCTGCGCTGGCGCTCTTTTCGGGTTCGGTTCCCGAAAGTATCAGGGTCATGACTCCGAAGGGCATACCTGTTGAGACAGTTCCTTCCGAATGTTATATGGACGGGGATGCTGCGGTATGCGCAGTAAAAAAGGATGCCGGTGATGATAAGGATGCAACCGACGGCATCCTGATATATGCAAGGGTCGAAAGGATCCCGGACAGGGATATCGTGATCAGCGGCGGCGAGGGGATAGGTGTTGTTACAAAGCCGGGGCTCGATCAGCCGGTTGGGGAGCCGGCGATCAATTCGGGACCGAGAAGCCAGATCCGTGAAGCGGTGCTTTCTGTCATGGATGAACTGTCGGTCGACGAAGGGGTGAGGATCATCATTTCGGCGCCGGAGGGAGTGGAGATAGCACAGAGGACCTTTAATCCGAAGCTTGGCATTGAGGGGGGCATCTCCATAATAGGAACGAGCGGCATAGTGGAACCCATGAGTCTTTCGGCTTTTTCCGATGCGATGAGGCTCTCGATAAGGCAGGAGGCGGCGATGGGCAATAAGGAGCTGATCTTTGTGCCGGGTAATTACGGGATGGACTATTTAAGAAGAGAGAGGCTTGATAAAAGCCCGCGTCCTGTCGTGATGATCTCAAATTTCTTTGGGGATGCCCTTGATGAGGCTTCAGCCTGTGGCATTTCAGGGCTCTTGATCGTGGGACATGCCGGAAAACTGGTCAAATGCGCGGCAGGCATCATGAATACGCACAACAGCATGGCTGACGGCAGGGCAGAGGTCTTTGCCTCTCATGCGGCGCTTGCCGGAGGGGATAAGGATCTGATCGGACGGCTGATGTCTTCTCTTACAAGTGATGAATGCGTAGAAATACTTAAGGAGGCGGGACTGCTTAAGGAAGTCATGGATTCTATCCTTGAGAAAGCATACAGGCATCTTTACGACAGGGCCGGGAAGGATATGAGGCTTGGAGTGATAATGTTTTCGAATGTTCACGGTACTTTGGGGAGTATCGGAGAGGTTAATATATGATCAGTTTTGTGGGCGCAGGGCCCGGGGACAGCAAACTCATAACGGTGAGGGGAAGTGAGCTTCTTAAAGATGCGGATATCGTCATTTACGCGGGAAGCCTCGTGCCAAAGGAACTGCTTTCATATTGCAGGGAGGATGCTGACATTTATGACAGTTCTCGGATGTCACTTGAGGAAGTGATATCCGTGATGAAGGATGCTGAGGCTTCGGGAAAGAAGGCTGTAAGGCTCCATACCGGGGATCCGTCGATATTCGGCGCAATAAGAGAGCAGATGGATGAGCTGTCGAAATCCGGGATCACTTTTGAGGTCGTGCCCGGGGTTTCAAGCTTTACTGCAGCGGCAGCGGCCCTTTGCGCAGAATATACGCTTCCGGGGATATCCCAGAGTGTGATAATAACGAGAATGGAAGGAAGAACCGCCGTGCCTTCCGGTGAAAAGCTGTCTGACCTGGCCCGTCACGGAGCGTCCATGGCGGTATTTCTGTCGGCCGGGATGGCAGGGCAGGTTTCAAAGGAACTTCTGGCTTCGGGGGCATATTTTCCGGATACCCCCGCAGCTTTGGTATATAAGGCTACCCATGCTGAGGAGAAGATCGTCAGATGCACGGTGGGAAGTCTTGAGGATGCGGCGGCTTCAAACGGCATTTCAAGAACGGCTCTGATACTTGTCGGCGATTTCCTTAAAGATGAAGGTCCTTATTATGAAAAGAGCAGGCTCTACGATAAGGATTTTACTACCGGGTACAGGCAGGGAAGAAAGGAAGAGCCTGTCCGGTGCATTTCCTTTACCGAAGGCGGGAAAAAGACAGGGTTGAAGCTTAAAAGTGCTTTGGGGGAGGAACTCTGTTTCAAACCGTTTGAAGAGGGGATGAGCCTTGAGGAGTGGACGAAGGAGGCTTTTTTAGAGGCAAAGGCTCTTGTTTTCATAGGGGCCGCGGGCATCGCGGTACGGGCTGTCTCGCCGTATCTTCGTGGGAAAGCGCTTGATCCGGCCGTGATCGTCATAGATGACAGGGGAGAAAATGTCATCCCAATCCTTTCGGGACATATAGGGGGAGGTAATGCTCTGGCAAAAAGGCTTGCCGGGATACTTGGCTGCAGGGCTGTGATAACGACTTCAACCGATATCAACGGGGTCTTTGCGATAGATACATGGGCTGTCGAAAACGGGATGAGGATCGTAAATCCGGAGAGGATAAAGACAGTTTCATCGAAGCTTCTTCGTGGGGAGAAGGTGTATGTAAGGTGTAAGGATTTGCGTTATGTCAACTACATGGGCAGGTTTCCCGAAGATATCGTCGTGATGGACGGAGATGCTTCGGATATGACTCCTGATGTCATGATTGGCTTTGATGACGCCAAAAACGACTCAATATTGCATATTGCACCTTCTGTTTCGGTCGGTGTGGGATGCAGGAAGGGTATTTCCTTTGAAAAACTAAGGGACGGATTTGAAAGATTCTGTTCGGATAATAAGATACCCGTTGAGGCTGTTACGTCTCTTGCGTCGATCGATCTTAAGAAGGATGAGGAGGCTCTCTGCCGGCTTGGCAGGGAACTTGGGATCGGATTTAAGACTTTTACGGCCCGGGAGCTTAATTGTATGCCGGAATATGAAGGAAGCTTTTCCGCCTCGGATTTTGTAGAATCGGTCACTGGGGTCGACTGTGTGTGTGAAAGAAGCGCGGTGAAGGCTGCGGGGGCAAAAGAGCTGCTTGTCGCCAAGAGAGTGTATGACGGGGTGACTTTTGCGGCAGCGGTGAGCGCTAAACGGGGTTAACGGTATGGGAATTTTGTATGTGGCCGGGATCGGACCCGGCGGTGAGAAATATATGACGGGTGAGGCTCTTTCGGCTCTGGCAGATTCCGATGTCATCTTTGGATTCGGAACCTATACGGAACTTGTAAAGAAGGTCTTTCCCGATAAGGAATACAGGCAGACCGGGATGGGACAGGAGATCGAAAGATGCAGGGAAGCTTTGGAAATTGCATCCGGCAGTGACATCTGCGTTTCCGTAGTTTCGTCCGGTGATGCAGGCGTTTACGGAATGGCCGGTCCGATACTCGAGATGGCAGGGGATTACCCGGATGTGCAGGTACAGGTGATCCCGGGTGTGAGCGCTGCTTTAAGCGGAGGTTCCGTGCTCGGCGCGCCCTTGATGAACGATTTCTGCGTGATCTCGCTGTCCGATCATCTTACACCCATGAATGTGATAGAAAACAGGCTTAAGGCCGCCTGTGAGGGCGATCTGGTGATCGTTATATATAATCCGATGTCAAAGATGAGACCGGATCATCTGAATAAGGCCTGTGAGATCATGCTTTCCTTAAAAGATCCGGATACCTGCTGTGGCTGGGTCAGAAATATCGGACGGGAGGATACCGAAAGCAGGATACTGACGCTTAAGGAACTTGAGGATGAGAAGCTTGATATGTTCACAACGGTCTATGTGGGAAATTCGCAGACTGTTTTTATTAACGGGAAGCTTGTCACAAAGAGGGGTTACGAAGTATGAGGCTTACGGTCTTTGGGGGGACGACTGAAGGAAGGGAGCTCGTGTCTGCGCTTGTCACGGAAGGGCATGACATAACGGTGAGCGTTGCAACAGCCGCCGGCGCGGATGAGCTTACGGGTATCCGTGGAATTTCTGTTGTTTCGGGCAGGAAGGAAGCGGATGGGATGACGGAGCTTGTCAAAGGAAGGGATCTGTGCGTAGACGCGACTCATCCCTATGCGGTGGAAGCCGGAAGAAATATCAGAAGGGCATGTCTGGATACAGGGGTGAAATATGTGAGGCTTTTGAGGGAGTTTTCGGACAGTCTGCCGGAGTATGACAGGATCACCTATGTTCCCGACGCGAGGGCTGCGGTTTTGGAGGCTTTGCGTATTGGCGGAAATATCCTGCTTGCCACGGGTGTGAAGGAACTTCCGTTTTTTGAAGGGATCGAAAGGCACAGGCTCTTTGTCAGGATACTGCCGGTTGAGGAAAGCCTTGAAAAGTGTATATCCTTCGGAATCCCGGCACGGAACATCATAGCCATGTACGGGCCCTTTTCAAAGGATCTGAATGAGGCTTTGATAAAGCAGTACAAGATCTCCTGCATGGTGACCAAGGACGGGGGTGTGAACGGAGGCTTTGAGGAGAAGATCGAGGCTGCAAGATCGTCCGGGATCGGGGTTATAGTGATAAAAAGGCCCACAGAGCAGGGAATCGGGCTTGAAGAGATCATAAAGATGATAAATACATCAAAAATCTGCACATGACATAATGTGTCACATGATTTTTGAGGTTTTATTATGAAAGGAAGAGGAAATGGGAGTCATTTTGGCGGGCTGCGG
This sequence comes from Lachnospiraceae bacterium, assembly GCA_024690825.1. Lineage (GTDB taxonomy): Bacteria > Bacillota > Clostridia > Lachnospirales > Lachnospiraceae > NK4A144. The sequence continues at coordinate 76,473 of JAILOK010000011.1, forward strand.
AGGCGGTGAAACGGAGGGAATGACGGTCCGGGTCCGAAATGAGATTGAAAATGCGGACCTGGTACTCGGATCGGAGCGGATCCTGAACGGAATTGTGGGTTACATAAAATCAGAGAGTGCAGCAGTCGTTACTTCGGAAAAGCAAATGGAACTGATCCGAGATACCCTTAAAAGAGATCCGGACAGCAAAATTGTGGTTCTTTTCAGTGGGGATACGGGGATATTTTCCGGAGCCTTAAAGCTTGAAAAATCGCTTAAAGACGCGGGCTTTGATTATGAGACCATACCCGGGATATCAAGCTTTGCCCTGATGGCAAATGCCATGGGCAGGTCTTATGAGGATGCTCTGTTCCTTTCGGCACACGGAAGGGAAGTTGACATAATGCAACACATAAAAGAGGGTCGGGATATATATGTCCTGACAGACCGGAAAAACACCCCAAATGAGTTATGTAAACTTATTTGCGAGGCGGGTTTATCGTCATTAAAAGCGTGTGTAGGCGTAAATTTGAGTTATGTCAACCATACAGTGACCTACGGAACAGTTTCCGAGATTTCATCCAAAAATTTTGGTGAGCCGGCGGTTTTATTTCTTGAAGGCATAAAAAAATATCAAAGATCAGTCCCCGGAATCCCGGATGAGGAATTCATAAGAGGGGATGTCCCCATGACAAAACATATCATAAGGGCATCCGTGCTGTCTTTTCTGGATCCGGGGGAGAAAGATGTCTGCTGGGATCTGGGCGCAGGCACCGGAAGCGTGTCTGTGGAGCTTGCCATGTTCGCAAAGACGGTATATGCGGTGGAAAAGAACCCTGAAGCGGCATCTCTGATCAAAAAGAACAGGGAAAAGTTTGGAGGCTGGAACATAAAAGTGGTTGAAGGTGATGCCAAAGAATGCACCGGTGAGTTGAAAATGCCCGATAAAGTCTTTATTGGAGGAAGCGGAGGGCACCTTAAGGAGATCATTGGATCCGTATTTGAAAAAAACAGCAGGGCGGATATCGTGATGACTGCAGTGACTCTGGATACCCTGAATCTTGCCCTTCGGGTGTTTGAAGAATACAAAAAGGAGCCTCAGGTGATCCAGATCGGGGTTTCGGAGACTGAAAATGCCGGTAAAAGCAGGATTTTGAAGGCACAGAACCCTGTATTTATCATATCTTGCAAAGGAGACAGGCCTTGAGAAGGTTCATGATAGCATCTGATTCTTCGGGAAGCGGAAAAACCATGATAACAACGGCTCTGCTGCAGGCTTTTAAGGACAGGGGATACAGTGTGGGAGCCGTAAAATGCGGTCCTGATTATATCGATCCGATGTTTCACAGGTCCGTGCAGGATGTCAGATCGCGAAATATCGATCCGTTTTTGATGGGAAACGAGGCTGCAAAGCAGGTTTTAAGCGCTTTTGAGTCTGAAGATATTGTTATAATGGAAGCTGCAATGGGCTATTATGACGGAATTGCCGGAACTACCGCTGCGAGCGCATATGAGGTTTCGGTACTGACGGATACCCCGGTGATCCTTGTCATAAATCCCGGATCTCAGGGAAATACTATAGCGGCAAAGCTTTCCGGACTGCAGAATTTCAGAAAGAACTGTAATATAGCAGGTGTTATATTAAATCGCTGCAGGAAAGAAAGGTATGAATATTACAGGAAGATCATAGAAAGAGAGAACTCCCTGCCGGTCTTCGGATACCTTGAGGAACTGCCGGATGCGGCAATGGAAAGCAGGCATCTGGGACTGATGAGCCCTTCGGAGATCGAAGGCTACAGGGAAAAACTGAATAAAATAACAACTGAAATAATAAAAACCGTGGATTTGGACGGCATATTGAAAGTAAGCAAGGTGACAGAGGGACGGTTCTTCTGTCACAATTCCGGGTCCGTCAGATGCCGTATAGCGGTGGCAAAGGATGAAGCGTTTTCGTTTTATTATGAGAATGCCCTTGAAAAGCTGAGACAGCTGGGAGCAGAACTGTGCTTTTTTTCACCGATCCGCGACAAGGCCCTTCCTGAGGACACAGACGCGCTTTATCTCGGCGGGGGATATCCGGAGCTTCATCTGGAGGAACTGAGCCGAAATGAGGCGATAAGGGGGCAGATAGCCGTATCTGTAAAAGGGGGTATGCCGACGATAGCAGAGTGTGGCGGATTTATCTATCTTCAGGAGACGATAGAAGACAGGGAGGGACATCCGTACAGAGGCTGCGGGGTGTTCCCGGGAAAAACGGCGTATGCCGGAAGGTCGGTGCGGTTTGGATACTGTATGATGAGAGCAGAAACCAACAGCATGTTATTTAATAAAGGCGAAGAGATACCGGCTCATGAATTTCATCACTGGGACAC
>JAILOK010000100.1 GCA_024690825.1 Lachnospiraceae bacterium
CGGAGTTGACCTGAATACAGCGTCATTTTCACTGCTTTCTTACATCTCGGGAATATCTTCAACGGTAGCGAAAAATATCGTTTCCTACAGAGAGGCAAACGGACGGTTTAAGTCGAGAACGGAATTAAAGAAGGTTGCAAAACTCGGGCCGAAGACCTTTGAGCAGTGCGCAGGTTTTTGCAGGATCACGGATGGCAGGGAACCTTTGGATGCGACTGCCGTACATCCGGAATCGTATGAAAGCGCGAGGGCCCTCTTAAAAAAGATGAACTGCGGTCTGAAGGATGCCGAAAAGATAAGGGCGTTTAAGAAAAGCATCGCCGATCCCGCAGTTCTTGCAAAGGAGGTCGGCTGCGGGGAGATAACTCTTGCCGACATCCTCTCCGAGCTTGAAAAACCGGCAAGGGATCCCAGAGAGGATCTTCCGAAACCTGTTTTAAGATCCGATGTCCTTGAAATGAAGGATTTAAAGCCGGGAATGAAGCTTAAGGGAACAGTCAGGAATGTCATAGATTTCGGAGCCTTCGTTGACATCGGAGTTCACGAGGACGGGCTGGTGCACATATCAAAGATGGCTGACAGATATATCAAACATCCTTTGGAAGTTGTCTCGGTCGGGGATGTGGTGGATGTAACGGTTCTTGAAGTGGATGAGAAAAAGGGCAGGATATCATTGACCATGGTCGACGTTAGTTCTCGGAAACAGACTTCCGATGACATACATCGCCGCAAAGCCTCCGGCAAATCCTCCCAGATGAGCCGTCATACTGATATTTCCTGAAGAGGGTATGAGCATCAGTATGCATGCGATGACCACACGCCTGACATTCATGCCGGGGATTCCGTCCTTTTTGTTTACCGAAACCGCAAGGATCGCGCCGAGGATCCCGAGGATAGCTCCGGATGCTCCGACGGTATAATAAAAGCGTCCCGTGAGATGATCCCAGAATACGGTCAGAAGATTCCCGGCTATGCCTGCAAGAAAATATGTAAGAGCGTATCTCCAGTGTCCCAGCATCTTTTCCGCGGCGCTTCCGAGAGCAAAGAGGGCGATCATATTTGAAGCAAGATGCGCAATATTTGCATGAAGAAACATCGCTGTTATTATCCGCCACCACTGCCCTTCAGCGATCGCGGGATAGTAAATGCCTCCGGTTTCCGAAGAAAGAGGAAGGCTTCCCAAAGCCGGCACAAAAAGCTGCAGTATCCCAAGAAGGAAAACCGCTGTATTCATCACTATGAGTCTGTTTGTCACAGAGTTTATCTTTTGTCTGTTTTTCATATCGTTCTGATTTATACCTTTCGACCCCGACATCATATCTTATCACATGTTCTGAAAGTTTCCAATTTTTCCGGTAATTATGGTACAATAAAACACGGTAAATATCGCCTGAAAGCAGGGCGTTTAAGCATCAAAAAAAGAAAGGTTTTATTATGAAGGAAGCACACGGTCAGGATGTGATAAAGGGGTTGGCAGAGACTTTTCAGCAGCTCTATCTTGCGCCCGGAGATGAGGGGATGGAAAAGTATCCTCCGATAGTAAGATCCGGTGAAGAGGCGGAGATCAAAGACCTGTCGCATTTTAAGATGAGTGAGAAGGACAGCCTTGTCACTGTGGATACACCGGAAGGAGAAGTGCGCGTCGTTACCCTTTTTGAGAGGCATGATTTTGTGACCTTTCTGCAGATCATAGCAAACCGCTGCAAGCCTGTCGAAATACCCGATACGCAGGGCGCATCGATAGTAAGCGGGATCATCAACTGGGAAAAGATAAGAAAGCATGAGGAAGAATTTCTAAAAGCGGAAGCAGAAAAAGGAAACCTCATTCCTGACTGGCATGCCGAATTTGAGCGCTTCACATCCGATAAGAAGAATTATCTCGATGTGCTCATAGTGCTCTCTGTCGGACCGTACAGCAATACCCCGGCGGAAAGTTTCGGATACACCGATGATGAGTGGATCGGACTGTCGAATACCATACGCCTTTATCATGAGTGTACCCACTTCGTATGCCGGAAAAGATTTCCCGGAAAAGAGGAAGCGGTATGGGATGAGCTTGTGGCCGATGCAGTCGGGATTTATGCGGCGCTTGGCAGATTTGACATCGCAATGGAGGAAAAGTTTTTAGGGATAGAGGACGGACATTATACGAAGGGACGTCTGGAAAATTATATCGAAGACCTGACGGGTGAAGAAAAACAGGCAGCGCTTGATGAACTCTCCCGGAAGGCGGCGGATATATTAAAGGGATTTGATGAGATGATCAGAAACAATAAGGACGCAAAGCCCTTTGACATAGCCATTCTTTTGGAAGAAAACAGGGAAAGATTCGGATCTCTTTCAGTATCGGAATAAATAAACATGATGTCAGAAAAAGCAAAAAACATAATGATCCAGGGCACCATGTCGGGTGCGGGGAAGAGCCTCATCACGGCCGCTCTCTTAAGGATCTTTGCACGGAAAGGATACCGCGCGGCGCCCTTTAAGAGCCAGAACATGGCGCTCAATTCATATGTGACCTATGACGGGCTCGAGATGGGACGCGCCCAGGCCATGCAGGCGGAGGCCGCTTTTATTGAACCCGACTGCCGCATGAACCCGATCCTTTTAAAACCCTCTTCTGACACGAAAAGCCAGGTGATAGTAAACGGCACAGTCTATAAGGATCTTTCGGCAAAGGATTATTTCGCAGTCAAAAAAGATCTCATCCCCGATATAATAAAGGCCTATGACAGTCTGGCAGAGGAAAACGATATAATCGTGATCGAAGGCGCGGGGAGTCCCGCCGAGATCAACCTTAAGGCTGATGACATAGTGAACATGGGGCTGGCAAAGCTTGTGGATGCGCCGGTGCTTCTTGCGGGAAACATCGATCCGGGAGGAGTGTTTGCCCAGCTTTACGGGACGGTACAGCTTCTTCCTGAAGATGAAAAGAAAAGGATACGGGGTCTTATCATAAATAAATTCCGGGGGGACATAGGTCTTTTGATGCCCGGGATACGGATGCTTGAAGAAAGAGCGGGAAAACCGGTTCTGGGTACCATTCCCTATATGGATATCGATATAGACGATGAAGATTCGCTTTCTGAAAGACTTCAAAATAGTTTACATAACAAAATGATCGATGTGGCTGTGATAAGACTGCATCATATATCAAACTTCACTGATATCGCACCTTTGGAGAGCGATCCGAATATCGGGATCAGATATGTCTCCAAATCTGAAAAATTATGTAAACATAACGGAGACATGCCGGATATGATCATCCTGCCCGGAACCAAGAATACCATGGAAGACCTGAAAGAGATAAAAGATTCGGGTCTTGCGGATGAGATAATAAGTGCCGCAGGCAAAGGCTGTCTGATCCTTGGCATCTGCGGAGGATACCAGATGCTCGGTGAGGCTCTTAAAGATCCGGAGCATGTCGAGGGAAATACTGACATGATGCAGGGACTGGGGCTTCTTCCCGTTGATACGGTGTACGAAGACAGAAAAACTGTGCGTCAGGTCAAAGCCGTATTTAACATGCCGGAGGGTCAGGCCTGCACGGACGGCTACGAGATACACATGGGAAGGACCGTTCGAAAAGAAGGAGCTCCTTTTGCGGTCTTTACAGACAGAAAGGGAAGGTCATACGAAGACGGCGCGGTAAGAGGCAGCATATACGGGACCTATCTTCACGGACTCTTTGACAGCGGAGAGCTCGGGATGGCATTTTCACGGATCATTGCAGAAAAAAAGGGTCTGAAGCTGAAGGATGACGGGCCAATGGACCGTTTTAAGATCAGACAGGACCAGTATGAGCTTTTGGCTGATACGGTGGAAAAAAGTCTTGATATGGACAGGATATTTGAGATCACCGGTTTGAAAGGATGAACAGACGATGCCCCGGAAAAAGGCGGAAAGAAACAGAACAATAGAGATCGATGCAAAGGAAGCCGGACAGTATCTGAAAAAATGCGCGCAGGTAAAAAAAGCCGTTACGCTGCGTGATATCAAAGACCGCGTGATACTCGGGGATTTCTTTGAAACCGCGAAATTCCTTCCGAAGGAGAGCGTTGATCTGATGATCGCCGATCCTCCCTATAATCTGACCAAAAACTATAACGGTCATGTATTTAACAAAAAGAAGAAGGATGAATACGAAGACTATACGAGGAGATGGCTGGAGGCAGCCCTGCCTTTATTAAAAAAAGACGCCTCGGTGTATGTCTGCTGTGACTGGGCCTCAAGCCTCATAATAGGAAATGTGCTGATGGAATATATGACCGTGAGAAACCGCATCACCTGGCAGCGGGAGAAGGGGAGAGGAGCATCCGCAAACTGGAAGAACGGTATGGAGGATATCTGGTTTGCCACGGCAGGATCTGATTATACATTTAATCTTGACGCGGTAAAGGTAAGAAAGAAAGTGATCGCGCCCTACAGAGTGGACGGAAAACCGAAGGACTGGAAAGAGACGGATAAAGGCAATTTCAGGGATACCTGTCCGTCAAATTTCTGGGATGATATAACGGTGCCCTTCTGGTCAATGAAGGAAAATACCAGCCACCCGGCGCAGAAGAGCGAAAAGCTTTTGGCAAAGCTCATCCTTGCAAGTTCTGATGAGGGCGGTGTGATATTTGATCCCTTCCTTGGTTCGGGAAGCACGGCTGTCACGGCGCGTAAACTCGGACGCCATTTTTTCGGCACGGAGATCGAACCTGAATACTGCGTACTTGCACAGAAAAGACTGGAGGATGCAAAAAAGAACAGAAGCATCCAGGGGTTTGAAAACGGCATATTTCTCGACCGGAACATGAAATATTACTAGGGTCAAACGGTATAAATCCGATTTCGTTTACGAAAAGAGGATTTATACCGTTTGACCCGAAAAAACACGAACAAGTAGCGCTATTGCGCGGATTGTGAGTGTTTTTAGAATCGCGAGAGTTGCTTTAGCAACGAAGCGATTCGTAATATTTAAAAATTAAGAGGATTTTTCACTCCCCTGCTTTAAATGATATGATCCACGGCGCGGGCTGACGGTCGTAATCGTGACGGCTCGTGACTTTTGAAACCGAGACCTGGATGATCTCGGGATCCGAGATGCATATATTTTTGCAATAAGAGATCATCGAAGCCGCAAGCACGAAATCGAGTGTATAGATAACGAATTCCATGTGCGGATTGATCTTTAAGAGAGTCTGTATCTCCTGTTCCATGGAGGCCGATGCCACAAGCATCGTGATATCGGGAACGGCCAGATCCTTAAAGGTTTCCTCGTCCACATGGTCTACTATGGTCACATTGTTCAGACCGAAAAGTTCCACATTTTCTTCAAGCTGACGCCTGTCGTTTCCGTTGTATTCCACCGCGATTATGGAGCCTTCGCCGTTAAGGATGGAGGATTCGACAACGATGGATTCACCGGAGATCACGCAGATGTTTTTTCCTTCCTCGATCTGCATCTTTGAAAGGATGATGGCTCTTATTTCGGAGCCCACATATTTAACGGTTCCCTTTGCAAGAGAACTGTTGTCCATGCCGAATTTCTTCGTTGAACGTGCGTCGGGATTTAATATGAGCATGCCGGCGGATGCGTTGATGCCGCGGTCTATCATATCTTTTACCGGATCCTGTTTGATGGGGCCTGAAGGCTCGCTTCCTTCATTGTAGATAACCGTACAGTCACCGAGTCCCGCGTTGTACATGCGGTAAAAAATGTCGGAATGTCCGGCTTCCGTGAAGACCAGTACGCATCTGTGGGCCTCACAGGTGGGGATAAGGTTTTTGTTTTTTCTTGTAATGTCAAGAATCTTCACATGCTCGAGATCCACATCTGTCTTGTCCGAAAAATACTGAAGCCATGAAATGATGTTTGTATTATTGAATAATCTTTCTTCCATCTGACCGCCTCCTTACTTTGCACATTTGTACAGCAGGTCTTCCCAGCGTCTGTCCACTTCTTCCTGGAACTGTACCAGCAGATCTTCGTTTCCGGGTTTGAAGAGGTGTTTGAACCGGCCCTGGGGTCTTAAGAAATCTTCTATCGGAAGCTTTCTTTTGGGTTCATAGGACAGAGTCCAGTTTCCGTGATCGACTTCAAAGAGAGGCCAGTAGCAGGTGTCAACCGCAAGACGGCAGATTTCCATGACATCTGCTGTCTCATATCTCCAGCCTCTCGGACAGGGCGCAAGAAGGTTAAGAAAACATGCTCCCTCCGTGTAGATGGCCTTTTCCGATTTTTTGTAGATGTCCTTGAAATCCTTTGTCAGCGTGGTCTGCGCAACATAGGGAACATTGTGTTCCGCTATGATCGAGGCCAGATCCTTTCTTTTCTGCATCTTTCCGTTTGAGGCAGAACCGACAGGAGTGGTCGTGGTATCCGCATACATCGGTGTCGCCGATGATCTCTGAATTCCCGTATTCATGTAAGCGCCGTTATCGTAGCAGACATAAACCATATCGTGACCGCGTTCCATGGCTCCCGAAAGTGACTGGAAACCGATATCATATGTTCCTCCGTCACCTCCGAAGGTGATGAACTTAAAGTTTTCGTTTTCCGGCAGCCTGCCGCGTTTTTTCAATGCCCTGTAGGCGGTCTCGACTCCGCTTAATGTTGCTCCTGCGTTTTCAAAAGCATTATGTATGTAGCTGTCTTCCCAGGAAGTGTAGGGATAGGTATAGGTGGAAACCTCAAGACAGCCTGTGGCATTTCCTATGACTGCCCGGTCCTCTTCATGCAAAGCACGGAGGACGGCCCTGACGCCTATGGTTGCGCCGCAGCCCGCGCACATCCTGTGTCCCGGAGTCAGACGCTCTTTTTTGTTCATTACTTCTTTAAGATTGTATGGCATTATCTCACCTCCGGACTTTGTGAAGAACGAAGACCTATGTATCTGTGCTGCTTAAATTCTTTTCCGTCATTTACCATCTGCGAAAGCTCGTCAAAGACATTATATGCGCTTTCAACGGTAAAATCCCTGCCGCCGAGGCCGTAGGTATAGCACAGGACTTTGATCCGAACATTATTTTCAAAGAGAGCGGCTCTTACCTCGGATGCAAGCGGTCCGCCGTGTCCGTTGTAGCTTTCGCAGCGGTCCATGATGGCAGCGGCTTTTGCATTTTTTAATGCTGCCGCGATCTCTTCGGCCGGAAAGGGCCTGAACACGCGGAGCTTGAGGACTCCGGCTTTTATCCCCTTTTCACGCAGATCGTCAACGGCCTGTTTTGCGGTGCCTGCAGCGGACCCGATGATGAGCATTATAAATTCGGCGTCACCTGTTCTGTATTCTTCAAAGAAATCAAAGCCCCTGCCGAATTTCTGTCTGTATTTTCCGGCGACTTCCTTTATCACTTCCCTGGCGTTTTCCATGGCCTCTTCCTGGGCCTTCCTTGCCTCCATCACATAGGGGCTTATGGCGTAGGGTCCGATGGCTATGGGCTTTCCGGGATTTAATAAAAATTCTTCGGGCTTATATTCCCCAACAAAATCCTTCACATCCGGATCCTCGTTGAGGATGATGTTTTCCACTGCATGCGAGGTAATAAAACCGTCCTGGCATATCATGACAGGGAGATGAACCCTTTCATCTTCGGCGATGGGATAGGCCTGGATGAAATTGTCGTAGGCTTCCTGATTGTTTTCGGCGTAGATCTGGATCCAGCCTGTATCTCTTGCACCCATGGAATCTGTATGGTCACAGTTTATATTTATGGGACCTGAAAGAGTACGGTTCACCAGTGCCAGGACACACGGCATCCTGTCGGATGCGGCAAGGAGCAGTTCTTCCCACATCAGCGCCAGTCCGCAGGATGAGGTTGCAGTCAGGCTTCTGGCTCCGGCAGCTTCCGCTCCGATTGTTGCCGACATGGAGGAATGCTCTGATTCCACCGGGATGAACTCGGTATCCATCTCGTTGTTTGCTATATAGGTTGATACCAGCTGGGGTATCTCTGTTGACGGCGTGATGGGAAAGGCGGGCATGACATCAGGATTGATCTGCTTTATGGCGTAGGCCACCGCTTCATTTCCGCTCATTCTGTCTTTCATTGACATGCTACGGCCTCCTTTCCTGCAGGCTCCGTGCCCTCCACCATTTCTATGGCACCGAACGGGCACGCTTTTTCGCAGATCCCGCAGCCCTTGCAGTGGTCATAATCAAAGTCGGAGCGTTTTGAATCCGAAACCGGTATGCATCCGTCGGGACAGACCGGAGCGCACAGCAGGCATTGCTTACATTTTTCCTTAATAAAAACCGGAGTCATCGTTCTCCAGGGACCGGTTTCAAATTCCTTTGCCGTTCCTCCGGC
>JAILOK010000006.1 GCA_024690825.1 Lachnospiraceae bacterium
GCGATCTTTGCAGTCCATTTGACGGAATGTATCTCCTGATAAGTAGCGGCCAAAGCAACGACACACGGCAGATTGAAGGTCACGGCGAATATGAACGCAAGTGCCTCCGGTTTTGTTACATTGGCGATTAGAAGCTCGTTCAGGTTTGCCGCCCTTGCCGCGCCGCTCATGGCAGCCATAAAGCCTTCACCGTATGATCCTCCCGAATAAAGAGCGCTGATGACTCCTATCGCCCCTTCCTTGCCTACAGAGGCTGCTACAAAAGCTATAAAGAGCTGCCAGGGCAGTCTGAAGAATCTGGTGACAGGCTCTATCGCGGTTCCTATCCGGTACAGGATGCTGGTATCATTGGATCCGCTTCCATAGCTTAAGAGCCAGAATATAAGACACACAAGCATCACAACCTTAACAACCCTGAAGAAGGTGTCCTTTGTCCTGCCAAATACATATCTGAAAAGTGCTCCCCATTTAGGTTTGTGATAAGGCGGCAGTTCCATTATCATCCCGCATCTGTCTTCCTTTTTTACAAGTCCCCTCCCAAAGACCAAGGCTGTTATCCACATATGAAGGATCATGACAAGCAGTACGGCGATTATAACGACCGGTGCTCCCATTCCGAAAAAGACTGTTGAGAGCATGGGTATGATAGCCCAGGCCGCTCCGCAGGGAACAGCCCAGGCAAGTGCTATGGTGAGCACCTTCTGTCCCCAGTTATCGATAACCCTTGCGCCGGCAGCACCTCCCATTGTGCATCCAAAACTTACAAGAAAAGGCATAACAGACTTTCCCTGAAGGCCCAGTTTTCCCATCGTATTATCAAAAACATAAGAGATCCGCGCCATCACTCCCACTTCTTCAAGAAGTCCGAAAACCAGCGTAACTCCAAATACAAATCCCAGCATTTTTATGATGTATCCCAGTGATTGAATAAATACATCACATATGAGTCCCATCACAAACCCAGGACATCCCGCTGCCATTAAAGAGTCTGATACAAGATTCTTTAATAAATCCACTACAGAGCCAAGCGCCATTATGGGCAGCGCCGGAATGAATGAAGCCAGCAGACCAAGTATGACCGTCAGAACAACTGCCGGCTTTCCCCATAGCCTGTGTGTATATATCCTGTCCAGCTTTCCGAGCTTAACACCGGTCTGTGTCCTGTTCACCGTGCCTTCCAGCAGCTGATCGATCCACTTGAATTTGCATTCACCTGTGGCTATCGCGCCACCGGAATCTTTGCTCAGAATTTCTATTTTGGAGGTTCCGGCTTCAGACATTGATTCCTTCAGTTTTGCAGACACAACTTTGTCGTTTTCGAGGTATTTTACCGTAAGCCACATCGGCGTATAGCCCGAAATCTTATTACTCTCTACCTGTTCCTTTATCCCGCTGTAGCCTTCAATCCTTTTGTATTCACTTTCAAGAGCAGATACGTTTATCTGACTTTTTCGAGTTAGCTTTTGCTAACTCGCTCCCATTTATATACTCCGCCTACTGCGGAGTATATAAATGAATGTTCACCCGTTTTTTGTTAGCATTAACTAACTACGAATATTACTATTGTCTTCAAAAAAATCAACTCCTGTTTTCGTTTCTGTTGTTTTTTCAGGCGATCTTCCAGTTTTCCGCTTCCTGTCGTATCCTGACAAAGCCTGCGTACTTTCCGCCCAGGCTTATCAGCTCTTCGTGCTTTCCTCTTTCGACGATGGAGCCATCATCCACTACAAGGATCTGGTCTGCCGCCTCGATCGTCGCCAGTCTGTGAGCGATGATGATTACGGTTTTCCCTTTTGAAAGTTCCGTCAGGGCGCCCTGGATCAGGTGCTCGTTCTCAGGATCTATGCTTGCGGTTGATTCATCCAGTATGATGACCGGTGAGTCCTTAAGAATTGCTCTGGCTATGGAAATCCTCTGTTTCTGTCCTCCCGATAACGTTCCGCCTCCTTCCCCGATCACGGTATCATATCCGTCCGGCAGCTCCATGATAAAATCATGGCAGCGCGCTTTCTTCGCGGCTTCGATCATTTCTTCCTCCGACACGTTTTCTCTGCCGAAGCAGATATTTGCGCGAACAGTGTCATTGAACAGGTAAACATTCTGAAACACCATTGAAATATTCGTAAGAAGGCTGTCAAGACTGTATTTCTTCAAATCGATACCGCCAAGTGTTATACTGCCTTTTGTAACGTCATAGAACCTTGCGATCAGATTACAGATGGTTGTCTTGCCGCTTCCGGAGGGACCGACGATCGCTGTTGTACTCCCCTGCGGGATTTCAAAAGATACATTTTTCAAAACCTTTCTGTTTTCCGTTGATACCGCGTCGGAGTAAGAAAAATCCACGTTTTTGAATACGATATCATAGCTTCCGGGTTTAATATCCTCCCCCTTTGCATCCAGAAGATTGGTATCGGAAAACATCTCCATTTTATCGAATGCATTATTGATCACGGACAAAACATGTGCACTGTCGGCAATGGGTTCCACGGAATTAAAAATCGACATGGACAGAAAAGCCACGATCAATACCATCGGCAATTCCAGTTTTCCTTCCAGACCGGCGTACATAACCGCAAGGATCATCCATACACTTGCCGCTTTCAACACAAATATGTGCAGGCAGTTATACGGAATAAATCCACATTCAATCTTTAATGCTATTCTTTTTGCACTGGCACAGGCCTGTGTGAAATCCCTGACGGATGCACCTTCCCCCCCGAAAGACTTGACAACAGGCAGGCCCCTGGTGTACTCCAGTGCCGCTCTTGTAAGCTTTTCGTTTTCTGCATTCAGTACCTTCGTATTGGCGCTGCTGTGCCGGGAAATCATCAGGAGAAACAGAAAGGAAACCGCCACGCCCCCTAAGGCGATCAATGCACACTCGGGAATGATAAAAAGCAAAAACAGCAGGATGCACAAGAAGTTCAGATAACCTCCCACAAAACCGTCCAACATACGGATTCCCATATTTTCAAGTGTGGCCAGGCCTGTCGTTATGGCATTTAATATCGCTCCGGTATCGTTTGTCTGGAAATATCCAAGGGATACACGCTTTAACGCTTCTCCGATCTTAAGTCTGTCCCTTGCCACCAGCTCATAGCCTATCTTTTCATGAAACCTTGCTTTCAGATAGTCAAAAACAAATCTCCCAAGCACCATCAGCGTTATGAGAAAAAAGCTCTTTAATGCAAGTCCGGGATCGAGCCCTTTCCCTGCTTTTATATCACTGATGATCCCGCCGATCACATATCCTGCATATGCAACCGGAGCAGCCACCGCCCATGAGGACAGAAACGAAAACAGAAAACCCAAAAAGAGACTTCCCTTAAACTCCCCGCACCAGTC
>JAILOK010000014.1 GCA_024690825.1 Lachnospiraceae bacterium
CGGCTATGAAGCTTACAGACAATCTTAAGAAACAGGTAAAAAAGGGCGAAAAGAAGAGCCCTATTGAGAACGCGGGGATGCAGCTTAGCGATGATGAGCTGGAGATGGTGAGCGGTGGTGCAGGCGGACGTAAGACCTGTACCCTTTATTGCGCTGGTACTGTTTTTGGTAGTAAAACGGTGCAACCGAGTTGCGGCTATGAACTAAAGTTCGAATCCGAACAACTTGCTATGTTAGCATATAATATGAAATTCAATAAGCGTTGCCCGAACTGTAATCAGCCTTTAGGCATAAGATAGTGAACCACCGGGACGGGGTTTGTGGTTCATTTATGTTGAACGACCCTCCAAATTTGGAGGGTCGTATTTGTCATTGATTCAGTTCCTTATCAAATGCCTGTGCATCCTCAAGCCTGTCGAACGTCCCATGCAGATCACCGGTGATGTCACAAAAAACATTATAATCTCAGTCCGGTAGCTGCTCAATCCTTCCACCGCTTACACGATCCAACGCCTCATCAGTCAGTTTTTCCTTATTTATTTTATTCATGGCACTCTCCTTTCACTAAGGTGTATGAATATTAACAGTCAGATTATAATGTACTAAGATCTATGAGATAGATCCCGGTCTCACATTTCGGACACGGGATGCCAGGATTGATGGCACCAAAGGTCAGACCGCATCCGCCTAAGTCTTTTGAGCACCTGTACGCGTACATTGTCTGGGCATCTTGACCGCCTGCAACTTTATCCAGTTCATCATCACTTAATATCTTCTTCTCTTCGCTCATGGTTCACCTCTCTAAAAATACAACCTTCTGTCATATTATACGAGGCTTGGCGAAAAAAGTACAAACAGTTGAACGACCCTCCAAATTTGGAGGGTCGTATTTGTAGCATATCTTGAAATTTAAATACAGCCTTCTTCAAGATATTGATCAGTTTGATACCACAGCATCATGTTCATGGATTCACTATAGCATGATGTGACAGTTCGTACCAACGGTTTTTTCTTGTTCATCAGGACAGCCGGTCAAATAAGAAATATAAAAAGCATACCCTAAAATGAATTTTTAAATTTTGTTACTGTTCAGTGGTCAACCAGACCACTGAACAGTAACCGTTAAGGCGCTACGGAACCGGAAATATTGACTGATATCCGGGAAATGTAGTAAATTGATGACAAATCCACATTTTTTTCGATGAAGGGGAGTTAACGATGAAAGGGAAAAAACAATTGTTCAGATTCTCCTTCACAGTGCTTCTATTAGTCATCCTAACCTTTTGTTTTACCGGCAGTGCTTTTGCCGAAGACAGGGAGCCGGAGGGTGAACTGGAGTACTGGAGCGAGGATTCGGAGGTTGCAGCATCCATCATGGAGTTTGTTGCAGCCGCGGTCAACGAGGATTCCGAAGGGTACATCCCTGAGGAAGACAGGATAGCCGTTTTCGACCTGGATGGGACAATAATCGGAGAGCTCTATCCGTCATATTTTGAATATATGATGTTCATTCACAGAGCGCTCTACGACGAGGATTTCACGCCATCCGACGGAATGAAAGAATTTGCACAGGCTCTCGAGGAGGGGATAAAGACCGGGGATATGCCGGAAAACCACGAGAGACTTCATGCAAGATATGCCGGGGAAGCATATGCGGGAATGACCATGGATGAAATGAAAGCCTACACAAAGGCGTTCATGAAGTCAAAGGCAGACGGGTTTGAGAACCTCACAAGGGGTGAAGCCTTCTATAAGCCCATGGTTTCCCTGGTAAATTACCTTAACGATAATGATTTTACCGTCTTCGTGGTCAGCGGTTCAGACCGGGTTCTGATCAGGGGCATGATAGAGAACGTGCTTCCCGTGCCCTCCGACAGGATCATCGGCATGAGCTACAATATCGAGGCAAAAAAGCAGGACGGAGAGGACGGTCTTGAATATGTTTATGCCCCGGATGATGAAGTGATCAGGGGCCGCGACCTGATAATCAAGACCATAAAAATGAACAAGGTCAGTGTCATCGCCCAGGAGATCGGCAAGGTGCCTGTGCTTTCCTTCGGAAACAGCTCCGGAGATGTTTCAATGGCACAGTACACCATCAATAACAAAAAATATGCCGGACAGGCATATATGCTCTGCTGCGACGATCTTGAGCGTGAGCACGGCAACATGAAAAAAGCCGACGCCATGAAGGAAACCTGTCAGGAGAAGGGCTTTATCCCCGTTTCCATGAGGGACGATTTTGCAACCATCTACGGGGATGATGTCACTGTCACCGATTATGAATACGACGAGGCTTCCGCACTTGAGGACATTGAGGCTGACGAGGCTGAGGAAGACCCGGAGGAAATCACAAAAGAAGACACCTTTGTGGAAAAGGAGGTTCCGGTCTTTAAGAAGGAGCTTACCGACGATAGGATAAGCCTGCGTTTTTATGATAAGACACCCAACATCCCCTACATAGGCATTAAGGAATTCTATGACTATGTTATGAAGGACTCGCTTGATGACAGAAAGGAGACCATGACTGTCACAAAAGAGGAGGACGGAACCTACACCCTTGAAAGCGGGCACGGAAAGGCCGGGGTTGATGTGGACAGGGATATCATCTCTTCCGAGGACATGATGGATTTCAGAAACATCATGTGCCTTACCCAGAAGGGTATTGACAGCTGCTACTGCGACGGACTTCCCTATGTGCGTGTCAGCGAAGTGAAGACTGAGGGAAGGGATATGGAGAGGCTGAATCTGGGGCTCTATGACATAGACATCTACGGCGATGATGAGGATGTGTATTTCCCGGTATCCACCCTTTCCGCGATTTTCTCCGATCTTGTGTATCACTTCGTGGCCTATAACGGAGAAAACTTCTATTTCAACACAGATTCCAGTTGTGAGGACTTCACCGGGCTTGACCCTGATTATGCAAAACCCATACTGGAAGGCCTGGGCAAGGATCTTAAAAGACCTGAGGATCTGACCGAGTACGGTTTCAATGAAATCTGCTTTGTAGTAGACAACTACTATGGTCTTCCCGGAAGAGCCATACTCAACGATGAGATCAAAAAGAAGGGGCTTGAACGTGCCCTTAAGGATTACGGTGAGGCCGGAGAAAAGACCATCGAACTCTTAAGATCCGAAAACTTTGCGGAATACCTTTTCGGATTCAGAATGCTACAGTATTTTGTCGACGATGGCGGACATACAAGGATAGACGTCATGGAATTCGGCGATGCGGACATGGAAGAAATAAAGGAAGAGACGGATAAGCTGGCTGAAGAGTATGAGTCGCTTTTTGCGAGAGTTAAAAAGGAGTCCGAAGAAAGAAATACCGGATTTGACGGGTATTATGCCAGAAAAAAGATGCGTGACGATGCCTACAAGGGTGAGACCTACATAAAGGAGGGGGATACCGCTGTTTTTGTCCTGGATTCCTTTATGGGCTTTGATATGCAGGAACTGAAGGACTATTATGAAAGCGACGACGAGGATCTGAAGGCCGACAGCAAGACCCTGAAGAACGATGACATGGTTTATTTTTCTGAGTGTATCGCAGATGCCGAGGATGATCCCGAGATAAAGAATTTTGTAGTGGACTGCTCAAACAATACCGGGGGATCTCTTGATGAGGTTGCAATGCTCTACTGTCTTGTAACAGGGAAAAGGGAGCTGTCGGTTACAATGGAAAATGCCCTTTCAGGTGTGAAGACTACCCAGACCTATGAAGCAGACACTAATTTTGACAGGGTATTTGACGAAAAGGATGAAAACGGGCGCAGACTGAATTATGCAGTCCTTACCAGCGGGAATTCCTTCTCCTGCGGCAATATCTTCCCTTCAGTCATGAAGGATGCAGGGTATATGATTTTGGGTGAGCAGAGCGGAGGCGGTGCATGTGCGATAGAGATCGTGACTACCGGAGAGGGAATACCCTTCTGCATGTCTACCTACAGCGCCCGGATCCTTGATGATGAAAACGAGGTGATCGATGCCGGGATTCCTGTCGACAGTGATCTTGTGATCAAAAGAAGCGACGGAAAGGATAAGGTCATCACCGTTTTATATGACTATGAGGATGAGGAGGGAGAAAAGCAGACTGCTGAACTCAGGAGCCCGGACTACTCGGAGTTCTATGATATCTCCAGACTTTCCAATGAGGTCAATGAATTCTACGAATAAAAGAAACTAATTATGACCCTCCTGTTTCCGGACAGTTACAATCAAACTTGAAAAAAAGCATAAGAGGCTCCCACCCTGCACCACCACTGGGTCTGGAGCTTCTTTTCGTTTTAAGAAGCTTTATCTGCATGTGGATATGGAGTATCATTGATTTTGAGCGCGTACAAAAAAATGACATTCAGCGTCGTGATTCTTAAAATTAAGCAGGCGGCGCGAAACATGAAACAAATCACTCAAATTTTGGTTTATTAGGGCAATTTGCTAAATGTTCACTGAAATTTAAATCATTTTTTGTCAAAACCATACACTCAGTTGAATCTGTAAATCCCATTCTTTCATAAAGGGGCCTTCCTGATGCTGTTGCATCAAGACTGATCTCCGTAGCTCCTTTTTCCCATGTTTTTTCGATCAGCAATTCGACCATTTTCCATGCAATACCCTGACGGCGGTATTCAGGTTTTGTGTATACATTCATAAGATGGGCCCGTTTTCCGGCAGGGTGATAAAATGTCGGCATTATCCTGATGAAACTCATTGATGCACAGCCGATGACCCTGCCGTCATCCCGGGCAAGGACAGTTATATGATCTCCGTTCAAAAAGTAATCTCGGCTTTCATTTATCACTTCATCGGAAAACTCGTAATCTTCCGGCAGATTATTCACGACTTTAAGCATTTCAAGGCGGATGCTCATTAAACACTCTATATCATCTTTTGCAGCAATTCTTATATCGGTCATTTCTTTATCAGCCTCCTAATAAATATACGAAAGTGGTCATTTTTTTGAATCATACTCTATTTTTGCGCTTTATTTCCCGACATTTTCAATTTTACCATACCGCAGCTGTCAAAATACACCCCTAAATGAAGGTGAAGGGTTGAAATCTGCTTTTGTTTTTGTTATCATGCACTGAGAAATAAAAAAGGAGGAGTCCGATGAAATAATTTCCTGCAGATAATTGTTCATAATGGCAGCAGAACGGATATGGGACAAGTATATCCGGTACTGCGGCATTGCAGGAAATCTTTCTGATCGGTTAAATATAAGGTACGGATCCGCAAAAAGGGATCTTTTACGTCAGTTCTTAAGAACGCCGCAGGATTATCCTGCGGTGTTTTTTCGTTAAATATACCGGATTTTAAAAACCGGCTCACAAATAACGGAGGTAATATATATGTCTTTATTACAAGTGTCAGATCTCACCTTCTGTTATGAAGGAAGTTTTGATAATATATTCGAAAATGCATCCTTTCATGTTGACACGGACTGGAAACTTGGGTTTATCGGAAGAAACGGAAAAGGCAAGACCACCTTCCTGAACCTGCTGATGGGAAAGTATGAGTATACGGGATCCATTTCAACAAATGTACGATTTGATTATTTTCCGTATTTATACAGCGAAAATGATCTGGGCCGCACCGTAATGGATCTTGCCGGCGGATGGAAACCCGGGGCGGAGGAATGGCAGATCTTATACGAGCTTTCGTCGCTTGATACAGATCCCGGGATCCTGTACAGACCCCTGAAAACGCTTTCACAGGGGGAACGCACAAAAGCCATGCTCGCCGTTCTTTTTTCCGGCGAAAACGAGTTTCTCCTGATCGATGAGCCCACAAATCATCTGGACAGCCGGGGAAGAAGGATCGTTACGGATTATCTGAAGAGAAAAAAAGGATTTATCCTCGTATCACACGACAGGGCAATGCTTGACAGCATCTGCGATCACATGCTTGTCTTAAACCGCGATTCCATCGAGGTCATATCGGGAAATTTTTCCACATGGTGGGAAAATAAAGAGCGAAAGGATTCTTTTGCCAGAGCGGAAAATGAAAAGCATTTAAAAGAAATCGGAAAACTGAAGACTGCTGCCGACAGGACGGACAGATGGGCAGTAAAAAGCGAGAATTCGAAGATCGGTTTTGATCCGGTAAAAGAACATGACCGCAGCATATCCACTCGCTCATATGTCGGCGCAAAGACAAAAAAAATGCAGTCCAGGGTGAAAAGTTTTGAAAAAAGGATCGAAAGACAGATCAGTGAGAAGGAAGGTCTTCTTAATGATTTGGAAAATGTTGAGGATATAAAGCTGACAAAACTTTCTCATCACAAAAAATGTCTCGTGGAGTGCAGGGATTTTTCCCTCGCATATGAAACAGGCACACCAAAAACCGTTTTCCGGAATATGAGCTTCCATGTGGAACAGGGCGATATCGTGTTCTTAAACGGTGAAAACGGCTGCGGAAAATCCAGCTTTATCAAGGCTGTCCTTCGTGCTGCCGGATATCCCGGGGCTGACGAAGAAACATCCTTTAACACAAGGGGCATTCTGGATACGGCAGCCGGTCTGAAGATATCTTACATTAGTCAGAATACTTCTTTCCTGAAAGGCAGCCTGAAAGAATATGCCGAGACTCATGATCTGGATTACAGCCTTTTCCTGACCCTGTTAAGGAAGCTTGACATGAACAGAGTACAGTTCGAGAAAAATATTGAGGATTATTCGGAGGGTCAGAAGAAGAAGGTCCTTATTGCGGCAAGCCTCCTCACCCCGGCACATTTATACATATGGGACGAGCCCCTCAACTACATCGATGTTTTTTCCAGGATGCAGATAGAAAAACTCATCGAGGTTTACAGGCCTGCCATGATACTTGTGGAACATGACGAGGCCTTCCGTAATAAACTCGCAGACAGGGTTATTGAATTTTGTCCGCCGGAAGATGTTCAAAAAGCATCGCTTTGAGCGCTGCAGACTCCACCGGCTTGGTCAGATAGTCGGCAAAACCCTCTGCCAGATATTTCTCCTTTGCTCCGCTGACATCATCCGCGGTAAGGCATATCACGGGAGCCGCACTGCTGGCTCCGCCTTCCGTGGAGCGGATGTTGTGCATTGCTTCAGTTCCGTCCATGCCGGGCATGCGCTGATCCATAAGTATCAGATCATAAGCCGTCTTTGCAGCCTTTTCGACAGCTTCGGCTCCGGAGGCGGCAGTATCAACCATTGCTTCGGTTTTTTTCAAAAGGCTGGCCAGAACCATCAGGTTCATCTTTGTGTCATCAACGACAAGAACCCTGGCCCCGGGTGCCTTTACGGATTCAGGTACGGATCTGTTCTCAAATTCACTCACTGCAGCATTTACCTCCATATAACTATTATCATATTCATGTGAAGATCAGCTTTTCTCTCCGGCAGGATCGCATTAAGCCCTTTTGATCCTGATATCGTATCATTATACAATATTTAGTATTTACATTCAATAATATATACAGAATAATGGATATTCTGTCGATATAAAAAGTGTGGTAGACTATTCAGTAAGAGAGGTGGCATTATGCGTACTAATGTGATAAAAAGCGATATGCCCAAGAAAAACTCAAATGATCTGCACCGGGTAGATACAAATAAACACCATGATCTCATGAAGCGTGACGTTACCGAACACGCTCTGCTCGTGCGTGCCGCAAAGATCATGAATCTTATTGAAAAACAGCTGAATACAGCCGTAGAAATGTTTGCCGAAGAAGAACCTGTAAAAGAGAGCAAAAACACGCCTATGCCCGAAAGAGAAGAAAACAAAAAGAAATCATCGTCACAGACTGCCGCTCCTGTCCTCAAAACACCTGTCGGACTGTCTGACATAGACGAAGTAATAAGGCATGCAAGCCTCATAGGCGCCGAGCTCGGACGGAGCATTTCAAGGAGCGAATACGAGTATATCCGCTGCAACTGGCGTTCTTTTTTCAATGCTCCCCGGAAATTTGCCGCAACCGACACCATCACCCTGATAGAAGAAGAGCTGCAGGCGGAGAAGCTCCTGAACAAGCTCTGCTGATCTTAAATATCACGGTTCATTTATTTATAAAAATCCTCGGAACACGCGGATTTATATCACAGGCAAGTTCGTAGTTAAATCTTCCCGACATATCCCCAAGCATCTCCATGGTGATCTCCTGATCTCCGTCCCTTCCTATTAGCGTGACTTCGTCTCCCTCTCTCACATCCGGTATATCCGTAACATCGACCATGAACTGGTCCATGCATACGCGTCCGGTTATTGGAGCTTTTTTCCCCCTGATAAGCACATATCCTCTATTTGAAAGGCTTCTGGGATATCCGTCGCCGTATCCGACCGGGATTGTCGCAATCCTTCGTTTTCCGTCCGCAACATAGGTTCCTCCGTAACTTACGGCAGTTCCCTCCTCTATATCCTTGACATATACAACATGGGAATAAAGTGACATCACGGGTCTTAAGGGCACTATATCCTTTGGCACCACATCTGACGGCCAAAGACCGTAAAGAGTGATCCCCGCCCGGACCATATCCATGTTTGCATATTTATAGGAGATAATGCCTGCGCTGTTGGAACAGTGCTTTATCGGTATATCATATCCCGTCTCCCGCTCTATCCTTTCGCAAAACGCCTTGAAACGGCCGATCTGGCTGAGCGTGGTATCCCTTTCCTCCTCGTCAGCCTTCGAAAAATGCGTAAATATCCCCTCAACATTTACTGCCCTTGTATCCAGTGCCTCTTTAACAAATTCCATGCCGCTGTCATCCGGAAATATACCTATCCTCGACATTGCGGTATCCACTGCGATGTGAATATTTATCGGATTGCCCTTAAATTCAGCAGCCTTTGACAGTTCCTCAAGCATATCCGTTCTGAAAACGGCAGGTCTTATCTCCATTTCGGCCATTTCGGCATAACAGTACGGAAAGGTATAACCGAGGATAAGTACCGGTTTTTTTATGCCTGCTTCCTTAAGTTCTTTTGCCTCCTCAAAGGTTGCGACGGCAAACCCCCAGAGATAAGGGAGATTTTCAATATTTTCAGCGATCCCGACAGCTCCGTGTCCATAGCCGTTTGTTTTTATTACAGCTGTAATAAGTGTTTCCCTGTCAAGATTGTTTTTCATCCGTTCCATATTATATCTGACTGCAGCCAGATCTATCTCTGCCCGGACCCTTTGTGTACCGTCTCTCATCTTCCCTCCTTAAGAATACCGCTTTTATCTATTGCCAGGATGGCTTCTTTTATCTTTTCGGGCGCAAGAACAAGCGCCATTCTTATATAACCCTCTCCCAACGGGCCGAAGCTTGAACCCGGTGTGCAGATCACGCCTGTTCTCTCCATCAGTTCCATACAGAAATCAAAACTGTCCTTAAATCCTTCCGGCACCGGCGCCCATACGAACATGCTCCCGTGAGAGTCAGGCACATTCCAGCCGATATCACGGAGTCCTCCGCAGAGGACATTCCTTCTTTCCTCATAGTCATCACACTGTCTGTGCACCATATCAAGCGGACCTGTCAGAGCTGCAACAGCCGCCTTCTGTATAGGATAGAACATGCCGAAATCTATCTGTTCACGGAGTTTTCTGAAGGCAGCTATCACATCTTTCCTTCCGATGCAGAAGCTTACCCTCGCGCCTGTCATATTAAAACTCTTTGACAGACTGAAAAATTCAACACCCACATCCTTTGCTCCAGGGTGTGAAAGAAAACTTCCGCCTTTAACTCCATCAAAGATGATATCGCTGTATGCATTGTCATGGATTATCAGGATATCGTGCTTTTTTGCAAAGTCTATGACATCATCATAAACCTTCTCCGTTGCCACGCTTCCCGTGGGGTTTGAAGGTAGGGAGACTATCATGTATACGGCTTTTTTGGCCGTTTCGTCGGGGATGTCTGAAAGCCTGGGAAGGTAGCCCGTCTCCTTTGTCATGGGATAATAAAAGGGAACCGCTCCGGCCATATTCGCGCCTGCAATAAATACCGGATAGCAGGGACTCGGCAGGATCACCGTATCACCTTCATCACACAGAACAAGCCCTATGTGTCCTATTCCTTCCTGGCTTCCGTTACAGGAACAGACCATGTCGGGAGTGATCTTTACATCAAATCTCCTCTTATAATAAGAACAGACCGCCTCGAGCATCTCCGGCGTATCCCTTAAGGAATATTTCCAGTTGTCCTGCTCTTTTGCGGCCTCGATCAGCGCATTTTTGATATGGGGCGCAGTTTCAAAATCCGGTGTTCCGACGCTCAGATTGTAGATCTTCTTCCCCTCTTTTTCCATTTCGATCTTTCTTTTATTAAGCGAAGCAAAGATCTCGTCAGGAAATCTGTCCACCCTTTTGCTGAATTTCATGTTTTATTTCCTCCATCTTTATCATACCGTTCAAAAGATACCGGTTTGCCTGTCTGCTGAAATACCGGAACAGTATCAGAAAATCAGGCAGCGGCCACATCGGCATTTTTCTTTTTCCTCCTCAGTTTGTCAACTATCAGGTAAAATGTGGGGATCAGGATCAGAGTCAGGACCGTGGAAGCCACAAGTCCGCCTATGATAACAAGTCCCATAGCCTGCATGATCTTTCCGTTTTCCGACAGACCCGATGATATGGGGATCATGGAAAGTATCGTCGTAAGCGTGGTCATAAAGATCGGTCTCATCCTGCTCTTTCCGGCTTCTATCAGCGCTTCTTTGATCTCCATGCCGTTATCACGGTTCATATTTGCGGTATCTATGAAGATGATGCCGTTATTAACAACCAGTCCTCCAAGCATCAGTATGCCCATCAATGAAACCATTGAAAGCTTGATATGCGCTATGAAAAGAAGAAGTATCGAACCGGTAAGCGCAAACGGTATGCACATCATGATGAGCAGCGAGTATACGATCGACTCAAACTGTATGGCCATGACCATGAATACAAGAAAGACTGCGATCACGGTTGCTCTTATGAGGGCCGTAAACTCATCACCGATCATCTCATCCATGGTACTGGTCTGTCTTTCAACTCCTCCGGGGAGTCTTACTTCCTTAAACACATCATCTATCTGCTTTTTCACAGTATCGTACTGGTCGGTCGTTGTTGTAACATCGATCGTCGCATAATAGCGTCCGTTATAGCGGGTTATGTCACGAGCCGAGGATGTGAACTCTACCTTTGCCATTTCGGAAAGCGGAACGCTCACTCCGGACTGGTTTGTAAAGGTCATCGCTTCAATGTCGCTGATATTGTCATACCTGTCTGTCGGATATTCCACCGTAACCTTATACTTTTTACCCTCAATATCAACATCCATCGGACTTTGACCGTTCATGTTCTGATATACCATCTGCGCCAGAGATCCTGCTGTAAAGCCGCGTGCATTGGCCATCACGGGGTCGATGATAACGCGCGCCCTCGTTCCCCTCTCAGTCATGGATCCCTTAGTGTTCAGGACTCCCGGAAGTTCATCAAGCTTGTCCATGATCAGATCATGTCCTTCTTTAAGCCTGTCATAATCTGTGCCGACCATCTCTATCTCGATGCTGCTTCCCGAAGACATGTCTCCTCCGCCCATCGACGAGATGGCGGCTACGGAAACCTCGCATTCACTCGAAAAATCCTTCAGTTCCTTATTCAAAAGATCCACGATCTCCGAGGTGGAAAGCTTTGATTTTTTTGCCTTGTATGCATAAATATTGGCCTGAGCCGAAGTCTGATTGACTCTTGTTGTGTAGCCGTCTATATAAGGGCACTCCTCCACATACTGCTCCATCTCCTTTACGGTCCTGTCCATAGCTTCAAGGGAAAGATTCGGCCTAAAGGTCATTGTTATGCCCGCCTCTCCTTCATCGGTCTGTCCCATAAGCTCCGTTCCAAGCTGCGGGACCAGCGCGATCGTCCCTGCAAAGAGAAGGATCGCAAACAGAGTAGCCAGTTTCTTTTTGTTCAGTACCTTTGCGAGCACCCTGCCGTAAAAGTCTTCAAGCCGTCTCATGCCCTTTGAAACGGGATTTTTCAGGTTTTCCTCCGGCTTATACACATTATAGAAGAAAGGCACTATGGTTATTGCCGAAAACAGCGAGGATGTTATTGCAAAAATGATCGTAAAGGCGAGAGGCTTAAATAACATCGCCGAAAGACCCTCCATTATTGCCAGAGGCAGATATACTACAACTGTAGTAATAGTGGATCCGATTATCGATCTCATGACTATCTTTGTCCCCTGATAGGCAGAATCATAGAAGGACATCTCCTTCTGCCGCAATCGGAAACACATCTCGATGACAACTATGGCATTATCCACCATCATTCCTATTCCGATAACAAGGGAACTCATCGTGATGATGTTCAGGGTAAGACCCGCATAATACATGATCACGAATGTTATGGCCAAAGATATGGGCATGGAGCTTCCGACGATCAGGGAAGCCTTGAAATCTCCGAAGAAAAGGAACAGGACGAACATGGAAAGGGCGATTCCTTCCAAAAGCGTCCATCCCACGGAAGACAGGGATGACTTTATCATGTCCGCCGAGTCACTGACTATATTGATATCCAGATTGGGATTCTTTTCCTGGATCTTTTTTAATTCCTTCTTTACCTGATTTGAAAGGGTTACCGAGGTGGAAGACTGTTTTCTCTTCAGTCCGACGCTCACATTGTTCTTTCCGTTATAGCGGCTGTTCGAGGTTTTTTCTGTCAGAGCATAATCAATATTTGCAATGTCTCCGAGATGAATGATCTTTCCCTTTGAGGTAGTGATCGGAACTTCCTTTAACTGCTCTACGGTCTCATAGTGGCTGTCGGCGCTGACATTTAGGTGCATGTCCCCGTTGTCCGCGCTTCCCACGGGCATGGTGAAATTCACCGCTGATATCGCCGACGCTATGGACGGCACATTAAGCCCGTACTGCGCGGCATACTCGGGGATAATGCTCACGCTTATATATTTTTTGTTGCCTCCGGAGATATTGACCTGCGCCAGGGCGCTGACCTTCTGAAGCTCGGGCTCAACATTTTCCTCCACTTCGTTAAGGACATCTATTCCCTCGATCTTTGATGTGACGGAAAGAGTCATGTCATCACCGCTGTTCATGTCGATTTCCATTATGACAGGTTCCTGGGCATCATCCGGGAATTGGTTCTTTATCCTGTCAACGGTCTTTTTTACATCATCGTAGCTTTTGTCCATATTGGTTCCGTATTCGAACTGGAGCATTACATAGGAATAATCTTCGCCCGCCTCGGATACGGCAGTCCTTACACCGGTCAGGGTTGACAGCTCTCCGACCATCTTCTGGGCCACAAGTTTGTCGGAATCAGAGGGCTCAGCTCCCGGATACACCACCTGCACCATCATATAGGGCATGGACATATCCGGCATCAGCTGCATCGTTATGGACAATACCGCCACAATAAGAAAGACCACCAGAGCCATTAAACTGACTATGACGGTAGTGGGTCTTTTTAATATTCCCTTGGTAAGATGATGCATCTTCTTTATCCTTCCTGCTTATTAAACAGCGGACTATTTAGCATATTCGAGTTTCACTCCGTCCTTGAGTTCCGACGAATATGTAAGGATCACGCTGTCTTCCGCGCTTACACCTTCAGTGATCTCCATATCCTTGTCATCCGAAAGTCCGGTCGTAACAACCTGTCTTTTTGCAAAACCGTTTTCGGCTATATAAACATATGCCTGACTTCCATCGTAATAAACACTGTTTATCGGGATAGTGACGGCATTCTTTGTCTGTCTTGTGATGGTCTTTATATTTACGATGGATCCGCTGATAAGCCCTTCGCCGTTCCCGACAGGTTCTGCCTCAACCTTGAAAAGACCGCTGTTCTCATCTATGGTGTTTTCAACGTTTTTTATGACCGCCTGGATTTCGGTCCCGTTTTTTGTGACAAGGGCGGAATTACCGGGAGTGATGAACTTTCTGGTCTCCTCTGCGACATAAAAAACTATCTTCTCTTTTGAATCGGACTGGATGACATATGCAGGAGTCTGCTGCCCCGCCATATTGTGTTCCGATACATTGATGGCAGTGATCGTACCGCTCACCGGAGCGCAGATCTGCGTATACTCGATCGCAAGCTTCGCGTTTTCCACATTTGCCTCAGCCTGCGTAACACCGGCCTTGGAATTCGTAAGCGCCGCATCTGCGCCTACCATCTGGGCGTTGGCGCCGTAAAGTGTCGAATTAACGGTATAGGTTTCATAGTCCTGTTTATTTCTCACAGCCATTTCATAGCCTTCCTGGGCCACATAGTACTGCATTTCTGCGCTTTTCGCATTGTTCTCGCCGGTTTTCTTGGCAAGTTCCGCCTGATCTCTCGTATTTTCGGCAGTTTTCAGTGCTGTTTCCATATTGTTGTACTGGGTACGGGCCGCCGCTATCTCCTCTTCGTCTCCGCCCTGTATCGCCTTGTCAAGAGCTTCCTTTGCGGCGTCCTTCGCTTTCTTTACATCTTCCACCGCGTTCTTTGCATTCTCGTATGCCTCGGAATTATATTCGCTGCTGGCATTGGAGTTATCCTTCTGTACTCCGGCCTGTACGGCGCTTGCGTACGCCGAATCCACCGCCACTCCCAGCTGCCTGTCATTCGTCGGTATCTTACCGAGGGTCTCGGTTGCCGATGCATAGGTTGATGCCTGGGCGGCCACCTGTGAGTTAAGGCCCGCCTTTGCCTGGGTCAGGCCGGCTTCAGCCTGTTTTAATGTTATCTGTGCGCTGGTATCATCTATTTTAAATAGAAGATCTCCCTCATTTACATGATCTCCCACATTAAAATGCTTCTCGGTGACCTCTCCGGCGATCTTCGGTATGATATTTACCACATCATTGGCTTCAACCGTGCCGGAAAAATCGTAGCTTACGGAGATATCCTTTATTACAGGCTTTCCCGTCTCTACAGAGACTATTGTTTCCTGGACTTCTTCCTCTTTCTTATCTGAACCGCATCCTGTGAGCATTGCAAGGATCATGGATGCTGACAGTACCGGGATCATGACAGTCTTTATTGATTTCACATTCATCCTCCGTTTCGGAATAAAAACATCGTTTTAAGGCGTTTTACACTATATCTTGTATAAACTCACGCATTACTATGCCACATCTGCCAAAAATAGTCAATATATGTAAACCTGCTCTTAACCTTTTCTGTACTTTTCTGTCGATTTTTGATATTATTCATAGGTGACTGCATTTTTTTATGGATAATTTTTATGGAGGCAATATGGGAGGATTCTTTGCAACCGCTAATAAAAACGACTGTGTGTTTGACCTGTTCTTCGGAACGGATTACCACTCACATCTGGGAACAAGACGCGCCGGCATGGCCACCTTCGGCAAAGACGGCTTCAACCGCGCCATACATAATATAGAAAATTCACCCTTCAGGACCAAATTCGAAAGCGACTTTCATGAGATGAAGGGAACCCTGGGAATAGGATGCATCTCCGACTATGAGCCCCAGCCGCTGATCGTCAGATCCCATCACGGAACATATGCGATATCGACAGTCGGCAAGATCAACAATCCCGATGTGCTGACAAATGAAATAATAAAAAACGGCTCGCATTTCCAGGAGCTGAGTTCCGGATCCATCAATGCCACGGAACTGGTGGCGGCGCTCATCAACCAGAAGGATAATTTTATCGAGGGCATCAAATATGCCCAAAGCCGGATCGAAGGCTCGATGTCGATAATGCTTTTAACTCCCAAGGGGATTTACTGTGCAAGGGATCCTCTCGGAAGAACACCCATAGTGATAGGCATGAAAAATGACGGTTTCTGCGCTTCTTTTGAAAAATTTGCCTATCTGAACCTGGGTTATAAAGACTATAAGGAACTCGGTCCGGGCGAGATCGTCATCATGACAAATGAAGGCGTCCAGACTCTCGTGGATCCCGGGAAGGAAATGAAGATCTGTACCTTCCTGTGGGTTTATTACGGATATCCTTCCTCCGGATATGAGGGGGTCTCGGTAGAGGAAATGCGGTATAACTGCGGCGCTTCCATAGCAAAAAGAGACGGCCTTACAAAGGAAGATGTTGATATAGTGGCAGGCGTGCCCGATTCGGGAACAGCTCACGCTGTCGGCTACGCAAATGAGTCCGGCATCCCGTTTTCAAGGCCTTTTATAAAATACACTCCTACCTGGCCCAGATCCTTCATGCCTACGATCCAGTCACAGCGCGATATGATAGCGCATATGAAGCTCATCCCCGTACATGAACTCATCGACGGAAAAAGGCTTCTGATGATAGATGATTCCATAGTCAGAGGCACGCAGCTTCGCGAGACCACGGAATTCCTGTACAACAGCGGCGCAAAAGAGGTTCATGTCAGACCGGCCTGTCCTCCGATCATGTTCGGCTGCAAATACCTGAATTTCTCACGTTCCTCATCGGAAATGGAACTTATAGCCAGACGCATTATAAATAAGGAAGAAGGAGCAAATGTTGAAAGGACCGTCCTTGAAGATTATGCCAATCCCGATTCCGACAGATACAAAAAGATGCTCGAGGGTATCCGCGAACAGCTCGGTTTCACCTCCTTAGGCTACAACCGTTTAGATGACATGCTTGATGCGGTAGGCATCCCCAGGGAAAAACTCTGCACCTATTGTTGGAACGGAAGGGAGTAAGACATCTTGAGCATATTGGGAGATCTGCAAAATAACTGCATATGCAATGTAGATGGTCTTGACGGATACCTTTCCCTTTCGGATACCGAAAAAGAACGCATCGGTGAGATCATCAAAAGATATCCGCTTAAGGTGACGCCTTATTACCTGGGACTGATCGACAAAAACGATCCTGCCGACCCCATAAGAAAGCTCTGCATCCCGGAATACTCCGAACACACCGATGACGGAGAAGAGGATACCAGCGGAGAGGCGCAGAATACTGTGGTAAAGGGAATGCAGCATAAGTATTCACAGACTGTGCTCATTCTTTCCACCAACAAATGCGCATCATACTGCAGACACTGCTTCAGAAAAAGAATGGTGGGATATTGCGGCGATGAAGTCGCCGATGACCTTGAAAAGATGGCTTCTTATGTCTCTTCACACAAAGAGATCAATAATGTCCTCATATCGGGCGGCGACGCCTTTGCAAACGAAAACTCCGTAATAAGGGACTACCTTGAAACCTTTTCGGCGCTTGATAATATAAACCTCATCAGATTCGGGACCAGAGTCCCTGTCGTGATGCCGCAAAGGATCTATGAAGACGAAGAATTTCTTTCAATACTGAAAGAATACGGTAAAAAGATACAGATCGCCGTGGTAACACAGTTTAACCACCCGCGCGAGATCACCGAAGAGGCGAAAAAAGCGGTCAGAGCCGTCATCGAATGCGGCGCCTATGTCAGAAACCAGTCGGTTCTGCTAAAAGGAGTCAATGACGACCCGCAGATCCTCTCCGATCTCATGAACAAAGCAGTATCGGCCGGCGCCATTCCTTATTATCTTTTCCAGTGCAGACCGGTGCTGGGAGTCAAAAACCATTTTCAGGTTCCTCTCCCTGCTGCGGCCGGCATAATAAGGGACGCAAGAAAACTCATGAACGGACAGGCAAGAGGTTTCCGGTACGTGCTCTCGCATCCTACCGGAAAGATCGAGATGATAGGCCTTATGGGAGAAGAAATGCTTTTCAAATACCACGAGGCAAAGAGCGACAAGGACCAGGGAAGACTGTTTTGCATCAGGCCCGACGAAAAAAAATGCTGGCTTGACGATGCGGATATAAAACAGTAAGGACCCGGATATAAAAATATTTTTTTCAGAGGTGAAAGCAATGGAAATATTTGAAGAATTACAAAAAAGAGGGCTCATAGCCCAGGTTACGGATGAAGCAGAGATAAGAGATCTCATAAATAAGGGCGGAGCGAAATTTTACATCGGTTTCGATCCCACCGCGGATTCACTTCATGTCGGTCATTTCATGGCCCTGTGCCTGATGAAAAGATTACAGTTGTCAGGAAACAGGCCCGTTGTTCTGATCGGAGGCGGAACCGGCTATATAGGCGATCCCACCGGCCGCACCGATATGAGATCGATGATGACTCCCGAAACGATACAGCACAACTGCGACTGCTTTAAGAAGCAGATGGAACGCTTCATTGAATTCGGTGATGACAAGGCGATCATGGTAAATAATGCCGACTGGCTTCTTGATCTCAATTATATCGAGCTTCTCCGTGAAGTCGGACCCCATTTTTCCGTCAACAACATGCTCCGCGCGGAGTGTTACAAGCAGAGGATGGAGAAGGGCCTTTCATTCCTTGAATTTAATTACATGATAATGCAGGCCTATGATTTCTATCACCTTCATACGCACTTCGGAGTAAACATGCAGTTCGGCGGTGATGACCAGTGGAGCAACATGCTTGCCGGAACCGAGCTGATAAGACGCAAGACCGGGGACGACTGCTACGCCATGACGCAGACTCTGCTCTTAAACAGCGAGGGCAAAAAGATGGGCAAGACCGCAAAAGGCGCTCTGTGGCTTGATCCGGAAAAGACTACGCCCTATGAATTCTATCAGTACTGGAGAAATGTGGATGATGCGGATGTGATGATGTGCTTTAAGCTCCTCACCTTCCTCCCGCTTGAAGAGATAGACGAGATCGCTGCCTGGGATGATTCCCGCATAAACGAGAAAAAAGAACTTCTCGCGTTCGAACTGACAAGTCTGGTACACGGAAAAGATGAAGCATCAAAAGCGCGTGACACAGCAAGAGCGCTCTTTTCAGGCAAGGGAGATGAGGCCAATATGCCCACCGCCGTTCTTTCCGATGACGCATTCAGAGACGGCAAGGCTGATATCCTTACACTTGTAGTCAGTGCGGGTCTGGCACCCACCAGAAGCGAAGCCAGAAGACTCGTCACTCAGGGCGGCATAACTGTAGATGATGAAAAAATCTCAGATGTGGCAAAATCCTATACAAGAGATGACATAGGATCCGGCATAGTGATCAGAAAAGGAAAAAAGGGATTCAAAAAGATAACCTTAGGGTGAGATATGAAAAAGAAGCTTCCTTATATCATAATAGGCGTTGTCTCCGCCGCTGTCATCGCTTTTATCGTATGGCAGATGGTGCATTCGGTATCAAGAGAGGATGTATTTGAAGAGGCCTGCAGGGAAGCCTGCAAGGGATTTTCCTCTTACAGCGGCGATGCGGACGGTTACAAGATCACCACCTATACCAAGGGTAATCCGTCCACCACAGTCGTCCTGAACAGGTACAGGGATTCGTTAAAGGCAGCAAAAGCTTTTGAGACCAGGACTGTGTCCACGATCGGAACCATACCCGAGGATGGAAAGGTCCAGTATAATGCCCACGGCACGACAGTTTATCTGGTACACAACCGGCACAACGACAAATACTACTGTATCGGCCTCATCGGCGATAAAATGATATTTGGAATACGTTCGGTAGACGGAAACTTTTTCAGCACTCTGTTTACCGCGATCCGCGACACATATTTCAGCAAGTGCGTAGAAAGGGGCAGGGGCTTATAAGACTTAAAAGTGGCCTCCGCCGCCTCCGTGGCCTCCGCCGCCTCCGCCGCCACCACCGTGACCGCCTCCCGAGGAGCTGCTGTGATGGACCACTTTGTGCGAGGTATGTATATGATTCTGTGAAAGCAGTGATTTGCTTTCAAGATAATCTTCGATAGTTACAGGCTTGTCTGCCAGTTTTTTCCTCTCATGACCCAAAAGGATACCCACGGCGATGATCGCTCCGCTTGCAAGGATTATCGCAAACACGCCGGGACTTGGTATGAATTTTCCCATCCTCATCTTCCACGCGATATATTTAAGTCCTTCATAAAGCCCCCGGTAATAATATCCGTTTGTGGCATTTTTCTTTCCGACGATCTCTACAACCTTATCAAAGATATTCCCCTTATGTCCTATCACATCCGTGGCTCTTCCGTAAGTATTGACATATACATACCTGATATTCATGTTAAGATACAGCAGGACCGCGTCGCCGTTTCTTTTATCCCAGCCGAACCCCATCTCATCCATGAATGCCGATGTCCATTGAACAACCTCCGGATCGCTCCTGCCGGTGTCTTCGGTTACCACGATAAGATCGGATCTGGATTTTGCGGAAAGCTTCCTTATCTCCTCACGCAGTTCATCTTCTTCCTCCGAACTTAAAAGATCGGCAAAATCGAAAACTCTCTCATCCGTGCTGCATCCGGTATTCTGCGTCTTTGATGAAGATGAAAAGATAAATATGATTATCAGAACAGAAATAAATAATGTGACTCCACCCAGTATGAAACATGTCCTGAGATACTTCTGATATTTCATACCGCACCTCCGATCAGCATCAGCACAGTCGTAATAAGCGCGGCAACTCCGGCAAATGCTGTGACTGTGGCAGCTATGGCTGTCCAGAGACGGCTTTCGGATATCGGAGCGGTGCCGCTGATCTCCTCGGTCTGTCCATTAACATAATAATCATATATCGTGCCGTTCCGCAGGGTATAGGAATATTTATACACAGGCAGGAGATAATATCCCGCGCCTGCAGTCGTTATATCGAGTGATGTGTCTTTGGATACCGTCCCCGAACTCAGATTGACTGCATGCGGATAAGTGTGGCTCAGCTCATCATATATGAAATCATATACACTCCCGGCCACCTTATAGCAGGCTTCTTCCTTGTAATGATCACTCTCATGGTTTGCGATCTCACTTTCGGAACCCGAAAGATATTCCGGTTTGAAATCAAGTTTTTCGGTGAACTTAAAAGGCTCCAGTTCATCCATGATGATATCGGGCATCTTTTCAGAGGCATCCACCGGAACATCATGCATGTTGAAATTCCATGATTCCACAACGCTGTATGTATCTGTTACGGTAGTATTTCCCGATGTGACGCTCTCCTTGATGATACCGGAATAGGCTGCCTTAATGTTGAACGCATACACCCAGTAGGGAACATACTCTATGATGACTTCCTTAAGCCTGCTCTCCGAAAACACCTCCGGGATAAGGCAGATATAGTTTTTGAATTTCTCCGTGAGGAGTTCAAAAACCCTCTTTTTTGTTATTGTCGTAGGGATTATGGCATCCGGCCTGTTATTCCCTCCAAGCCTCTGATCACTGACTATATAGGAATCACAGTAATTACATCTTCTGGCGCTTCCGTACTGGCCCAGATTCAGCTGTCCGCCGCATATCGGGCAGATGTCGGGATCGTCCTTATTATCATACTCGGTCTGAGGATCTCCGACACTGTCGCAGTTAGGGCAGACCAGAACATCTTTATCAAAGTCATATACCATGCATGAACCGCAGGATTTGCACTTAAAAACCATATCTTTCTCCCATCTTCAGCATTCCAGAAACGCAAACGGATCATCTTCCGGCGCATTCAGAAAAAGCATTATCAAAAAGAGCGCTCTCATCGCGATCCGTTCTTCTTTTATTATGCGGCGCAGTTCCTTCCTGTCTGCTATTACAGTCGTAATATCTTCAGATGATTCCATGAAACTTTTATCCGGTGTCCCGCTTGCATATCCGTACTCAGTCGAGATCATCTCATCGGTAAGTCCGACAGTCGGAAACGCGCTCTTTCTTGCCGCTTTGTTTCCTCTTTCCACCGGTTCAAATATCATGCCTGTCTCTTCCTTGAATTCCCTGATCGCGGCTTTCTTCGCATCCTCTCCGGGCTCTATGAGACCCGCAGGAACATCATAGATAAAATCATTTATCGGATATCTGAACTCTCTGATAAGGACCACCCGGTCCCTTTTTTCTCCGTAAACAGCAAAAAGAGAGATTCCGTCAGGATCGGTGCTGTGACTCCTGATCCTGATCAGGTCATCTCCTCTTCTCGTTGCAAAATAATATTTGAATGTTTCCCCGTTGAGCTTGACGGCATCCATGTCATACATATTCAGAAACGGATTGTCCGTAAGCTTCTTTACCTTCCTGAATCTTTCCAAAACATCCTCCCGGGGATCAGAATACAACTCTGTTCCTGCCGCCTTCCTTGCCCATATAGAGCTTGTTGTCGGCACTCTTTATTGTGCCCTCAACTCCGTGGCTTGTACTGTACTCGTCAAGTCCAAAGGTCATCGTTACATTAAACACCACCGAATTGAATACCATCTCGGTCTTTTCTATCCTGCTGCGAAGATCGTTCAATACCAGCATAGCCTCATCACCGTTCATGGACCTGAACACAAACAGAAATTCTTCTCCGCCCCAGCGCGCCACAAAGCCGTCGTTTTTCATCGTTTCCGAAAACATCATGGCTAACGACTTGAGAACATAGTCGCCTGCATCATGACCGTAGGTATCATTGACCTTTTTGAAGAAATCGATATCTCCTATGGCTATGCTCATCGACTCACCGTTGGCAGCATATTTTTCAACTATTTCATTTATCTCCTCTGTTGCCGCTCTTCTGTTCAAAAGCTGGGTCAGCGGATCCATTCCGGCCATCTGCTTAAGTTTCTTATTATACAGGTAGAGCTTGTGCTCGGTGGACAGGAACTGCGCGCTGAAGGAGAACGCGATCAGGCACATGCAGAGAGCGAATATCGCAATATTCACCATGCCTATATACGCGTACGAATTCGTATTCATGTTTATTATGACATTGTCGATGACATCGGCCCTGCAGAAGATAAAGGTCATGAGTATCACGATCACGCTCAGGATGCTCATTATGCTCTTTATCCTTCTGTTTTTCTGGGAATCATACCAGATGAGCAGCGAATACAGCAGCACAAATATCTGGAACTCGCACGCCCAGCCGACATTTCTTGCGAAAATAAAGGAAGATACTCCGACCACTATGCCAAAGAGCGATAACAGAAATGTGTTGTCATCCGAATAAAAAGTCAGCGCTATAACGGCTATGATGAAAGCAGCCGTCACCGCAAACATTATGCCGAATTTAAGTATGGACTGGACAAAACAGAAAACGGACAGAAAGGCATACCACACGCCGAGTATCATGCTGATGATCCTGATCAGCGTGATCAGGTCATTTGCCACATCCTCTCCGGCGTTGTCAAATGAAATAAATTGTCGGATCCTTTTTAAAATCTCCAACTTTTTGTCCCCCTAATCAGATATACCGTTCAAAACTATTTCCGCGCATATTCACGAAAATAGTAGATAAGATCAAAATAAGTATGTTCCTCGTCATCCCCCGGCGAAACCATTTCCCATCCTTCTCTTTCATCGAGGTTCGGAAACCATGCATCTGCTTCGTATTCCCTGTCGATTTTGGTGATATATGCCCTGTCACACATATCCACCATTTCAGTATATATTTTTTCTCCTCCGATTACAAATACTTCTTGTGTCGGATATTGTTCCAATTCAGATACAAGTTCTTCGATACTGTGACAGACCGTGCATCCGGGAATCTCAAGATCCGGATTTTTGGACAGAACTATATTTACCCTGTTTTTCAATGGCTTCCCGCCCGGGAGGCTCTCTAAGGTCTTTCTTCCCATCACGACCACCTTTCCCTCCGTCATGGATCTGAAAAAACGCTGATCCTCGGGAATATGAGCCAGCAGGGAATTCTTAAAGCCGATGGCCCAGTTTTTGTCAACCGCGGCTATGAGGTTCATGTCCGCACCCTCCTTTTATTATTATCTGTCCCACTTGTCCGCAAGAGAATTGATCTGATCCGCAAACTTTGCGATATCCTTGTTCGACGAATGCTCATTCTTTTTGATAACGGCAAGAAGCCTCTGTCCGGCAGCCATAAGTCTGTCAAAGATGCTGCTGACAATGCGTGCCTTCGCGCTTTCGACGATCCTTCTGGGTTCAGCCTCATGGATAACCTGACCTGTTTTAAGATCCACGATCGTACCGCTGTAGGGAGCATAGGCATCAAATCCCAGTTCTTCCTTAAGCGTAACCGCAAATTTGTCAGTAACGGTATCCTCGCCGTGGACTACAAATACCCTCTCGGGCTTCGAAGTAAAGCCCCTCATCCATTCAAGAAGGCCTGCCATGTCGGCGTGTCCGCTCATTCCCACAAGTCCCCTGATCTCGGCTCTGACCTCGATCTGTTCACCAAACAGTTTTACGGATTCGGCGCCGTCCATCAATGCGCGTCCAAGAGTGCCCACCGCCTGATATCCGACGAAAAGTATCGTGGATTCGGGCCTCCAGAGATTATGCTTCAGATGGTGTCTTATCCTTCCGGCCTCGCACATTCCGGAAGCGGAAATGATCACCTTGGGTTCATCATCTTCATTTATGAGTTTTGATTCCTCAACAGTGATCGCAAGATTCAGACCCGGGAAGGTGATCGGATTGATCCCTTTTCTGACAAGGGCAAGGGCTTCTTCGTCAAAGCAGTCCTGGCTGTTCTTCTGGAAAACGCTTGTCGCATCAACGGCGAGCGGAGAATCCACATATACCTGAAAATCCGGAAAGTCCTTTACAAGTCCTTCTTCCTTTATCTGCCTTATAAAATAAAGCATTTCCTGAGTCCTGCCTACCGCAAAGGAAGGGATGACAACATTTCCGCCCCTCATGAAGGTCTCGTTCAGTATCTTTGACAGTTCCTGCACATAGTCGATCTTTACCGTAGAATGCAGTCTGTCTCCGTATGTGGATTCAACAAGCACATAATCGGCCTCATCGATCCCCGTCGGATTTTTGAGAAGAGGCTGGTCCTTATTACCCACATCACCGGAAAAGACGATCTTTTTTGATACATCTCCTTCCTTAAGCCATACTTCGATGGCAGCAGAACCAAGCAGATGCCCGACATCGGTAAAGCGTATCGTCACGCCGTCGCACACATCGATCTTATCATTATATCTTACAGGTGTAAGCAGTCTGATGGCCCCCATGGCATCTTCCATATTGTAGAGAGGGACATACTTCTCCACGCCTGTCGATCTTTTTGCCTTCCTGTTTCTCCATTCCGCTTCAAACATCTGAATATGAGCCGAATCACGGAGCATTATGCTGCAGAGTCCGCAGGTTGCCTCTGTTGCGTAGATCTTTCCCGTAAAGCCCTTTTGAAACAGGAGGGGAAGCAGGCCGGAATGATCGATATGAGCATGGGTAAGAAACACATAGTCTATCGATGAAGCCTGTACCGGAAGTTCTTCGTTCTCAAAGAGATTCTTTCCCTGCTCCATTCCGTAATCCACCAGGATATGTTTATCGTTTACTTCGATGTAATGACAGCTCCCCGTGACTTCATGAGCCGCTCCGATAAATTCAAGTTTCAAAGTCCGCCCTCCTCTATGCTCCTGAGTTTACGATATGCATCATCCTTAATGAGCAGTTCGCTGTGAGAGATCAGAAAAGCCCTTCCGGCATCGGTCAGCTCGGCCACGCTGCCGTATTCCGATGCGTTAAAGAGAAGACCGCTGTATTTTTCAAGCGGCATCTCATTTCTGTCTATCACCAGATAATACTCTTTCTCGCTGCCGGATTTATAGAATGAACTTGAAAAATCCTCCCCGTGATCACTGACCGCGCAGAAGCGGATAGCGTCATCAAGGGATGTGAATCTGACCGCGCACATCCTGAAACGGTTTTCGGATATGCGGATGCTCTCTTCATCCCTTTCGATCTCTTCCCTGATCTGTCTGATCTCGGCCATGACTGACGGGGTCAGGTTGCCTTCCTGTCTGATCCTGTCTTCCATCACATCCACGATATCTTTTCTGATCTTTTTGGGGAGATGCTTGGGATTATCCTTCACTGCGGCTTCAATATCCTTTTTCAGTTTTTCGACCTTTTCCCTGTCGCTTCCGGCCAGATTATCCAGGATCTCATCAACACTTGTTTCATGAAAGATTATTGAGATGCTGTTGTCCTTTAACACGCTGATCTGCGCTGAAGCCAGATGCAGACCGTCTTTTTTGCCCATCCCAAGCTGTCTGGAACCTATATCGAGGATCTGTCTGAAAAATTCCTTTGTCCTGTCCGTGCGCTCAATAATGTCATCAAGATTCAGACCGAAGTCTATCAGCTCCGATTCAGTGATAACGCACCTTATATCTTTTTCTCCGAGTTTCGTAAATTTCATATTTTTTAACATTCCGGCGCTGCAGTTTTCTTCGCTGTCCGGGCATCTTTTGCAATTCTATGGTATACTGTATACTGCCTGTGCATATATAGTCACAGTATATCACATTTTTGCATATTTTTGGAAGGAATTAAAAATGACAAAAGAAGAATTTTTGGACGAGCTGCGATCTTCGCTTTCGGGAAGCGTTTCCGCTGATGTAATAAACGAAAACCTGAATTACTATGAAAACTTCATAAATATCGAAATAAGAAAAGGCAGGGATGCAGACGAGGTACTGTCTGAACTCGGAAGTCCCAGGCTCCTTGCAAAAACGATCATCGACACTGCTCCCGCACATGAAAGACGTACCGTCGACGCCGGTCCCGATGATCAAAGCGAATCTCCCGCCTCTGAAGACTCCTTTATCATGCCATGGTGGATGATCCTCATAGTGATCTTCGGACTGATAGCGGCAGTCATCCTGTTTTTCACCATAGCATCGGCTGTTTTGCCGGTAGTTATAATAATCGCGGTCATATTTTTCGTCATCAGGGTCCTGGGAAAGGGTCGGTGAATGTCTTAAAAACAAGCACTTTAGCGTGTTTACGCCAAATGTTTGAACAATCTATGAATTGTGCCCCAATCCCCTTGATTTGGCATATTTTTGGTGCTAACATTTTAACTGTAAACGAGTTAACCCTTCAATAATTCGTTTTACTATAACCCCTTATTAATTATTTATACTCCCCTCAAAGGCGACGGTCACCACCGTCGCCTTTACCTTTTCCGATACATTGATTTCATCTCACATTCTCATAATACATGAGTTCTTTCCACTTCTGCCCCAAACGGTCTCAGGGACAGACCCGCGATCTTAAAAAACTGCTTTCCGAAGGGAATCCCTATGATCGTTATGCAGCAGAGAATACCCATACAGAAATTGGTGATGGCAAGCTCCAGACCCCCAAAAATGAACCATACAACATTCAAAAGGAACGAAACGGCTCCTCCTTCATATCTGATCTCCTTGCCAAAGGGATTTAATGATATGGACGACAGTTTAAAACACTGAATGCCCACCGGTATCCCTACAATTGTAATACACCATAATATCCCCGTGGTTATCCATCCGAGCGCGCTTAAAAGCCCTCCGAAAATGATCCACAGAATATTCATCAATACACGCATTTTTTATTTACCTCCTGATATAAAATTCAAAATTCAAGCGTATCCAGCCTGCCGGCCAGATCTCTTATTTTTTCCATATACTGCTGTATCTGTTCCCTGTCCTCCTTTGAAGGCTCATTCTTTTTGTGTATCTTGTTGACAATCCTTATATAACACAGAAAAGATGCTTTTTGAGTCACATCACCAAGAATGCCCTCATCTTCCGTATCCAGATAAAACTTCAGAAAGGATTTAAAAAACGTCCGGGCACATTCGTACGAAAAGCCCATGAAGTCCTCGATAACCGACGGATCGTTTTCTCCCAGGATCACATAAAAGTAATAAAGATCACTTATCTCTGCGATCGGATGTCCGGTTGAAAGCCTGTCCATATCTATAAGCAGGGGCTCTCCGTTCTGAAGGAACACATTTCCCGTATGGAAATCACCGTGAACAAGATTATCGGAACCGGACAGAGCATCGATAAGCTTAAGACATCTGCCTGCAAGTTTTTCATCCTCTTTTCCGATCCCCCCTGTGACATAATTTTTCAAACGCTCTGAAACAGACGGGAAACCGTCATCCTCAGTAACGGTAATGCCGTGGATCGTCCGCGCAAGCTCCGCCATTATTTTCGCGTAGCTTTCTACCTGTCCGGGATCTCTTGCGATACATGCAGAAACCGTATCCGAATCGATCAGTTCATACATGGCGCCATACTGTTTTCCGACCGATACTATACCAAAGGAGATCGCCGTGGGAATGCCCAGCACAAAGGCCCGTCGGCTTTTTTGTATCTCCTCTTCCACATCATGATAGGTATTATTCTCATTAAAAACCTTTATTACCAGTTCATCGTCATACCGGAAGACATCTCCCTTGGCTCCCCTGCCGATGCGTTTGCAGCCTTCAGTCGAAACCTCTCTGTATTTTCTGTATCTTGCTTTTTCCCTGTCAAAGGTTCCCGGCCAGATGAAATTTATATGCTTGATATACTCCTTGAAAGCGCCGGTCCTGTTTAAGGATAATTCCACGATCTCGGCAACACTGCGGTAATACCATAAATGCTCGTTGGGGTCGCTCTGGTTGAGACCCCTCCATATCTTTTCTCCCTCTTCCGAATACAGACCTGCAAGAGATCTGATATTGGCAAGCTTATCAGCAAGCCAGAGTATCTTCACCCCGATATCCTGACTGTTCTTCAGGACAAGCAGGGATTCCCCTTTACGCCGTTTCCAGGTGTCAGACCGCTTTTCACCCGGATATTTGTTTTCCGACTCGGAATCTACAAGCTGCGCCACTCTTTCTCCAAAGCGCTTTTTGATCTCGCCTAATGTACCGTCAGTATCCTCCACTATATCGTGCAGGATGCCTGCAGTGATAACATCCTCGTCATCGGTCATCGTCGAGATTATCTGCGCAACCTCCAGCGGATGTAGAATGTAGGGAGTACCGCTGAATTTGCGGACCTTTCCCTGGTGCATTATGGTTGCATAAATGATAGATTCTTCAATTTTATTCATCTGTTTCTTCTTCCTGCCTTCCCTGCCCGATCTGCCTTATTTTACCATATACCCTGCAATTATTCACATAAAAAATAGAAGTCTGTCAGATTTTGTTATATCTTAATACTGTAATGTAACAGGAACTGCGATCCATGACAGGCAGGTAAATGTAAAGATGAAAAAATACAAATATGGTGATCCAAAGGCATCAGACCTTCTGATCCAGATGGTTGACGATCACGATCTTGCCGTGATCGAAAATGAAATATCCCTTATACGAAAGATGACGGAGAATGATTTTTTTCTTATTGCTTTTAAGG
The DNA here is from genome assembly GCA_024690825.1 of Lachnospiraceae bacterium. Classification (GTDB taxonomy): domain Bacteria; phylum Bacillota; class Clostridia; order Lachnospirales; family Lachnospiraceae; genus NK4A144. The sequence goes on from JAILOK010000014.1 coordinate 29,006, forward strand.
TAAATGACTGGAATAATGATCTTTCTCCATGGCCGGCACCGGCTGTTTTCGGCAATAAAGGATTTGGAGACGGTGCTGAGGGAACTCTTTCAGAAATACTGGATGAGATAAAAGGATTTGACAATACCTGCTATATTGGCGGATACTCGCTTGCAGGCCTGTTTGCGCTGTGGGTCGCTTATCAGACGGACAGATTTTCCGGTGTGGCAGCAGCCTCACCGTCCATATGGTTTCCCGGGTTTGTCGATCACATGAAGGCATCGCAGATAAAGACCGGAAAAGTGTATCTGAGTCTTGGCGACCGCGAAAGCAGAACGGGAAACCCCTTTATGGCATCTGTCAAAGACTGCATTGAGGCCGCCTCTGATCATCTGAAAAGCCGTGATATTTCCTGTGTTCTTGAATGGAATAAAGGAAACCATTTTAAGGAACCGGATCTTCGGACCGCAAAAGCGTTTGCCTGGGTACTGAATAACTGAACTCTGCGGGACGGGGTCAGTGGTTCATTTACAGCAAAAAACCGCAGACATCTGAATCCAAACATCTGCGGCTCTTCCAAAAGCAGTGAGTCACGAGGGAATCGAACCCTCGACAACTTGATTAAAAGTCAAGTGCTCTACCGACTGAGCTAGTGACTCATATAAACAGGGCTAGCTGGATTTGAACCAGCGAATGCAGCAGTCAAAGTGCTGTGCCTTACCGCTTGGCGATAGCCCTAAATAGC
>JAILOK010000135.1 GCA_024690825.1 Lachnospiraceae bacterium
CCAGAACAGACTTGAGCACACGATCAAGAACCTCGACAATGTAGTAGAGAATACTACAGCAGCTGAGAGCCAGATCCGTGATACAGATATGGCAACAGAGATGGTGAGATACTCCAACAACAACATCCTGATGCAGGCAGGACAGTCAATGCTGGCACAGGCAAACCAGTCAAACCAGGGCGTACTCTCACTCCTCGGCTGATAAAGATCATAAATATAAACCAAACCTATATATTAAGAGGACCGGCAGATGCCGGTCCTCTTTTCCGGTTTTTGAGAAGAACTGTTACGGAGTTTTTGCTCAGACTGTTTTACATCTTTCTATCGCATCTTTTGCCGGAGGATAGTCTCCGCATTTATTATAATATGCTGTGGCGGCGGTTTTATCTCCGAGTACTTCCTTTATCACACCGCAGTTATAGTAAGCGAGGAAGGAATTGACACCGCGGACATTGCAGGTTTTCTTTTTTGCGGCGTTTTCAAACTCGGCTATGGCCTCGTCGAAGTGGGCATTGTTCATGAGGATCAGGCCGCAGAGGAAGAGATAGTCCGCAAAACGGGAAAAATCGTCATAGACTCCGAAAAGCGACATTGCTTTTTGCGGTTCTTTGTGATTTAATAATGCGTATCCATAGGTTTCAAGCAGTGATTCCGTATATTCAAGATCCGGGTCCGGATCGAGATTCAGCGCTTTTTCAAAATATATGACCGCGTTTCCGTAATCCTTTTCCACATAATAGGTTCTTCCGATCTGAAAGCATACATAGGGATCATCGGGTGTTTCGTTTAACATCTTTAGAAGTCCGTCACGGTAGACGGCGCTTTTCCTTAACATTTCACCGGCATTGACATAGCCCGTATGACCGAACACCACATCGACAGGTTCGGTCTCACATTCTTTTCTGTCATTTGGCACCAGCTGTTCGTGCACGCGTCCTTCGTAATGAAACAGTCCGTTTTTAAAGAGACGGTTGAGTCTTTCTTCATTTACGAGCGCCATATCGGAATCGCTGTACTCGTTCTCTCGCAGGATCCGACAGACATTAATACCTTCCTTTGGCTTAAAATCCCATTTTTTCACATATTCGTCGGTATCGATGACTATGATCCAGTCCCCTTTTGCGGCCTCAAGGCTTATATTTCTGGCCTCGCTGTAATCTCCGGTCCATTCAAAGTAAATGACATCGGCGTCAAACTCCTCAAGGAGGATATCGGTTTCATCCTTTGTCTCACTCATGGGTGAAGTGACGGCAACGATCCGGGATACATGGTCTTTTATGGAGGCAAGACACCTCTTCAGGTCTTTTTCCTCACCTCTTTTTATTATCATGGCTGCTGTAATATTCATGAAAGGAGTATAGCATAATGAAAAAGATTATCATAGCCGGAGGCGGTGATGATGAAATGATAAGCGGTTTTGCGGATGCTTTTGTGGCAGCTTCGGTCAGTGTTGAGATCTGTGAAAAGAAGGAACTTAAGGCTCTTATTATCAAAAGCTGTGCTGACGGTGTGTTATGCTCCGGATTTGATGAAGGAGTCGCAAAGATCTGTAAAGATCTGAATATGATGTGCATATTTTTAGTTGTGTCTTTTCCGGCACCTGAGCTTTTTTCTCCTGCGCTCTTTTTTGAAAATAACCGGATTTTTATTGCGGATGATGATATGTATGAGATCCTTTGCAAAACCGGTCATCCGCGTATTTATTATGCAGAGGCTGCATCGGAGTTTAAGGTTATTTCATGTGATATCAAAACGGCAGGAGCGAAAGCGGAGAAGATCATGCTGCATCTTGAAAATGATGAATTAAAGTTCCTGCAGGGGCTGCTTAAGGCGCAGGAGGTATTTCCTGAAAAGAATATCCTCTTCAGGGCTTTGGGAGATGATCTTGTCATCAAGATGTATCAATATGCCGGTCTTTCCGACAGAGATGTTTTGCTTAAAAAAAGATATGTCATTTCCGGGTGTATTTTCAGACCTTTGGTCACAAAATCCGTGCTCAGCGGGGGAACAGCGGACAGAAGGGAGAAGGATTTTGACTCTGTGGTTAAAGAAATTTTGAAAAACTGCTGTGATTTTTGATTTTTGACGCTTTCGTGTGTATAATATACGGGTAATTTTTTGTAGTATCGGCTGTAGGGCCGGAAAGGAAAGTTTTATGTCTAAGAACGAGATACCTTACAAAATATACTTGAAGGAGGATGAGATACCCGAAAGCTGGTACAATGTGCGCGCGGATATGAAGAAAAAGCCTGCGCCGCTTATTCATCCCGGTACACACAAGCCTTTGTCGGTCGAGGAAATGGAGCCGATCTTCTGCCGCGAGCTTTGCGAGCAGGAGCTTGATAATGATACAAGGCTCGTACCGATCCCGCAGGAAATAAAGGATTTTTACAGGATGTACCGTCCGTCACCCGTAGTGCGCGCATACTGCCTGGAGAAGGCGCTTGATACGCCGGCTCATATTTATTATAAGTTTGAAGGCAATAATACGAGCGGAAGCCACAAGTTAAATTCCGCCATAGCGCAGGCTTATTATGCAAAGAAGCAGGGACTCAAGGGTGTTACCACCGAGACGGGAGCAGGACAGTGGGGCACGGCTCTTTCAATGGCCTGTGCTTATCTGGGTCTTGACTGCAAGGTGTTCATGGTAAAAGTATCCTATGAACAGAAACCTTTCCGCAGGGAGGTCATGAGGACCTACGGAGCAAGCGTTACTCCTTCGCCTTCGGAGACTACCGAGATCGGAAAGAAGATCCTTTCGGAATTCCCCGGAACCACCGGCAGCCTGGGCTGCGCGATCTCTGAAGCTGTTGAAGTCGCGACAAAGACGGAAGGCTACAGATATGTTCTCGGAAGCGTGCTGAACCAGGTGCTTTTACATCAGTCAGTTATAGGCGTGGAGGCAAAGGCTGCGCTTGATAAATATGATATCGTTCCCGATGTGATAATCGGATGCGCCGGCGGCGGTTCAAACTTAGGCGGTCTCATCTCGCCGTTTATGGGAGAAAAGCTTCGCGGTGAGAAGGATTATGAGATCGTAGCGGTTGAGCCTGCGTCATGTCCGAGCTTTACAAGAGGAAAATTTGTATATGACTTCTGTGATACAGGTCATGTTACGCCGCTTGCAAAGATGTATACGCTGGGTTCGGAATTCATTCCGAGCGCGAACCATGCGGGAGGACTTCGTTTCCACGGCATGAGCCCCGTGCTTTCACAGCTTTATCACGACGGATACATGAAGGCTGTCACCGCGGAACAGACAGAGGTGTTCAAGGCGGCTACACAGTTTGCAAGGACCGAGGGCATCCTTCCGGCTCCCGAAAGCAGCCATGCGATCAAAGCGGCGATCGATGAGGCAATGAAGTGCAAGGAAACCGGAGAGGAGAAGAACATTCTCTTTGGTCTGACAGGAACGGGATACTTTGATCTCGTGGCATATCAGAATTTCAACGACGGCAAGATGTCGGATTATATCCCCACAGATGAGGATCTGGAGGAGGGATTTTCAAAGATCCCGGACACGAGTGATGTACAGTTTTGAAGGCAGGGTAAGATACAGCGAGACTGATGAAAATGAAAAGCTGAGTCTTATTGCAATCCTTAATTATTTTCAGGACTGTTCCACCTTTCACGGCGAGGATGCCGGAGTGGGATATGATGTCGTTAAGAAATCGGGGTGTTTCTGGGTTCTGAATTACTGGCAGATAGATGTGTACAGATATCCCGCACTCTGCGAAAAGATCACTGTAGGAACATCTCCTTACGAATGTAAGGGCTTTTTGGGATTCAGAAATTTTTTCATGGATGACAGTGAGGGAAAACGGGCAGCCATGGGAAATTCTTTGTGGACATATCTGAATGTAAAGACCGGAAAGCCTGAGCATGTCCCCAAACAGCTGGTAGAGGCCTACGGTGACCTTTTGAAGATGGACATGGAATATGAACCGCGCAAGATAAGGGTCCCCGATGGTGTAAAAAGATATTGTCCGGATTCTTTTGAAGTTAAGAGACAGCATCTTGACGCAAACAATCATGTGAACAACGGACAATATGTGCAGATGGCGCTTGACTATGTGAAAAAAGGGTTTAAGGTTGACCGGATGAGGGCGGAATACAAAAAGCCGGCATATTTGGGCGATGCCATGTATCCCGTGGTTTATGAAGGTGACCGGTACTGCGCCGTTTCACTGTGTGACAGCGAAGAAAAAGAGTATGCTCTGGTGGAATTCAAATGCTTGAATTAGGCAGGATACAAAAGCTTATCATAATAAAGAAGACCGAGTTCGGAGTCTATCTGGGTGAAAACCGGGATAGTGACGAGCGAGTGCTCCTTCCCAAAAAACAGGTGCCAAAAGGTGCTGCAGCCGGAGACGAGGTTACGGTTTTTCTTTACAGGGATTCAAAGGACAGGCTTATAGCCACCACAAAGAGACCCTATATAACCATTGATGAACCGGCTGTGCTTGAAGTAAAGGAAATAACCGGCATCGGCGCTTTTCTTGATATGGGGCTTGAAAGGGACCTGCTCCTTCCATATCATGAGATGAAAAGGGATACGAAGGAACATGACAGGATCCCGGTAAAGATGTATACGGACAAGAGCGGCAGGCTTGCTGCCACGCAATGGGTAAAGACCGAAAATGAAGCGCTTTTCAGGGTTGAGCAGGATGCAAAACATATTTTACGGCTTCTGAAAGAAAAGGGCGGAAGGCTGCCTGTAGGTGACAGGTCGGATGCGGATGCCATCAAAAGAGAGTGCAATCTGAGCCGGAATGCATTTAAAAAGGGAGCCGGCCACCTGCTTAAGGAAGGGCTGGTCGAAATATATGATGACAGCATTGAAATGAAGGAGGTATCTGAATGAAGAGACTGAACTCAAAGGGAGCGCCCGAGGCGATAGGCCCTTATTCACAGGCAATCTATACCGGAAAGCTGATCTATACTTCCGGGATCATACCGATAGTTCCCGAAACCGGAATGATAGCGGGAGCAACGATCGAATCCCAGACGGAGCAGGTTTTGAAGAATCTTTCAAATCTCCTGAAGGATAACGGAAGTTCGCTGAAAAAAGTTGTAAAGACAACGCTCTTCATCAGGGACATGAGGGATTTTAAGCGAGTCAATGATGTTTATGCCACATTCTTTTCCGAACCCTATCCCGCAAGGAGCTGTGTGGAGGTTTCAAGACTTCCAAAAGATGTGAAGATAGAAATGGAAGCCATTGCTGAGAAGGCTGAAAGCTCATCCGATAAAGAGGAACCTGCAGAAAAGAAGCCTGCAGCAAAAAAGACTGCGGCTGCATCAAAAAAGGCGGCGCCGGTAAAGAAGACTGTCAAAGCCAAGAAGGCGGAGGACCAGCCTGAGATCTCACAGATACCCGTGGTGGAGGTTTCAACCGATCCCGAGCCGGTACCGGAGGAAATAAAGATCGACGAACCAAAGACCGGAGAGACTGCAGCAGAAGAAAAGAAGACTGCGGCGAAAAAGAAACCTGCAGCCGAAAAAAAGAAACCGGCCGCAAAAAAGACAGCAGCAAAGAAAAAAGCGGCAGAGACAAAAGACAGCGCTGAGTGAAGGAAATGAATGAAAAAAGAGTAAACAGGACGGGTTGGCTGTATCTGGTGATCATTGAGCTGTTTATTTTGGCTAATATAGTCCGGCTCCTGTTGGGTGAACGGGGAGAGATGAACATTTTTCCGGATATTCTGTTAAGCCAGGGAATGATCATCCTTCCCGTGATCATTTACTGCATAATAACGCGGACAGGGCTTAAGGATCTGTTTTCCTTCAGGGTGGTAAGGATACCCACACTTTTCCTGACGGTTCTGTATATCATAATGTGGTATCCGCTGATCGCGGCCTGTAACGCGTTTACGATGCTCTTTACGGAAAATACGGCCATGGAGATGTCACAGAGTTTTGAAGGCGTAAATCCGTTTCTGATATGGCTTATCGTAGGTGTGGCAGGTCCGCTCATGGAGGAACTTGCCTTCAGGGGAGTGATCCTTTCCGGACTGAAAAAAAGCGGGAGAATACTTGCATCTGTGGTGCTTCAGGCCCTGATGTTCGGTGTGCTGCATCTGAATCTCAATCAGATGTCCTATGCCATAGTGCTGGGGATCGCATTCGGACTGGCAGTCAGCGCCACGGAAAGCGTATGGTGCGGTTTTGTGGGGCATATGCTGATCAATTCGGTAAGCGTCATTGCAATGCAGGTTATGAGCCGCCTGCCGGGTGATCTGATGGAGGAAAGCATGGGAGCTTTTTCGGATCCGGTTGCAATGGGACAGATCGCTTCCGTGATCCCGGTCCTTTTTCTGGCCGGACTGGTTTCGGCCGGTTTATCGATGTTCCTGTTAAAGGCCATGTCTTCAATTGAGGGCAGAGGAGAGATTTTTGGGCGTATGCCTGCGGGACGGAAGTTTGAAGGCGCAAAGATAAGGGTTTTCACGCTGCCGGCGGTTCTGGGCCTTTTGCTGGGGGTTGTTTTTATAGCCATACAGCTTTTGATAAGATTTTGATCATACCGATGGTAAAAAAAGAAGCCTGCATCTTTCGATGCAGGCTTCGTAACATGTTTTCAGGCGGAAACGTCAATGTTTGATCCCACGCCGGGATTAACTGACAGTTCCATCATTTTCACCATCTCTGCTCCGGCCTTCCTCTGTGTGTCAAGCTCTTTTGAAAGCATTGCAACACCAACTTTTGAAGGAGCCGAAATACCTTTCAGGTTTGTTACCAGGGATGCTGAAATAGGAGAAATACCATCCATAATAACTACCTCCTGTCATCCTGCTCTTTAAGCATGTAAACCAAGAAACTGTACCTGTCAAATGACAACTCGCCTTTATAGTCCATATTATACGCTTTTATGGGCATTTCGTCAAGCATTTCCGCGTATTCCGGAGTCACAAAACACCAGATATTTCCTTTGATCTCGTCGATTTTTTCCGGGTCGTATTTCTTAAGTTCCGGCTCGTAATATTTAAGGCACCATTCGATCTGATAATTGTCTTCATAGATGATATATCCGTCATCTTTTCCGATATTTTCGTCAAAGAAGGCAAGCATTGATGCCGCATCTCCGGCGTATTCTTCACGGAAAGCGGATGAGATGTCAGCTGTTCCCGAAAGGATCAGGATGACAACGATCAGGGAACGGATCACTTTTTTGGCTTTTCCGGGAGTATCCGTGTCATCGGAAAACAGCAGGATCGAAAATCCGAGCCACAGAGCTCCGAAGGAGGGTATGAGGTAACGGCCCGAAAAGAAGGATCTGCCGGTGACAAATTCAAGGATATAGGACAGAGTCAGAACCGCGATGTAAAGGAGTATAAGGAGACATCCTTCCTTTTTCCTGTTTCCGATAAGAATCGCTGCAAGCACGGAAAGGAGCAGAAGCGCGGACAGCGGAGTTATGTTTGTAACGAAGGGAAAACGCAGCGATGATATAAAGGATCCCATTGTGGGGCCGTCGGCGGTTGTGAAATAACCGGAGGCATTTTTGATCTGATAAAGAGTCATGATAATATACGGAATAAAGAGTACAGCTGTAAGAACAGCGGAAAAGATAAATCTTTTCAACCCGTCTTTTTTTATTATAAAAAATATTAGCATAGCCGACCATACAAAGAGAAGGGATATCAGGCCGTAGTGGTGCGAATAACCGGCAAGGACGGTGAACAGGACAAAAAGGACAAGCTCTTTTCCGGCGGCTTTTTCTGTAAGATACAGGGCGCTGATCACTGCCATCGTGACAAATACAAGACACAGGGCATACATTCTTATCTCCACCGCGCATGAAAGCAGATGCGGCATGGTAATGAGCGTGAGAATGAAGCAGGCAGCCGTGTTTTTATTATACAGATCCGAAACCCTGAAGGCACTGTAGAAAAGAAGGATGACCATAGGTATTACGGATGTAAGCTTCAGAGTGAGGGTATGGTATCCGAACAGTTTTACAAAGCACCATGCCCAGATGTTATACAGGGGCGGAAGGGTGTCTGCAAGGGACCGCTCCATCATATCTTTGAAACTGCCTTTGACAAGAAGAGCGGTAAAGGCTTCATCCATCCAGACATTGTTGTTGAATAATAAAGCCAGATATAAAATTGAACCTGCTGCCGCAATTATGAACGGCAGTTTTTCCCTGATCGTTTTCATAACCCTATTTTACAACGCATCCCGTGGCATTGCAAAGGCGGGACAAAAAATGGTATACTCAAGGAGCAGCCTGAAGGGGGATTATGATGAAGAAATACATTAAGATCGCCAGACCTGATCACTGGGTCAAGAATATATTTATCATTCCCGGTCTGGGAGTGGCGTTTTTGCTGGTTGATATTCCTTCGGTGACGGAGCTTCTGTATAAGTTTCTGATCGCTTTTGCGGCCACCTGCATGATCGCGTCGGCAAATTATGTGATAAATGAGTGGCTTGATGCGGATTTCGACAAATATCACCCCACAAAAAAATACAGACCGGTAGTATCCGAAAATATGAAGTTCAGTCTCGTGATGACGGAATATGTCGTTCTTGCGGCGATCGGACTGGGTCTTTCCCTTTTGATAAATTTTAGCTTCCTTATCACGGAAGTCTGGCTTCTGGTGATGGGTATAATTTATAATGTCAAGCCGTTAAGGACCAAGGACATACCGTTTCTCGATGTCATTACGGAATCGATCAACAATATGATCCGGCTGCTGCTGGGATGGTTTGTCGTGACAAGCACGGAGGTGCCCCCGGGAAGCATACTTTTGGGCTACTGGATGGGCGGAGCCTTTCTTATGGGAATAAAGCGCTTTGCGGAATACAGGATGATAGGCGATCCGAAGACAGCGGGGCTGTACCGCAAATCCTTTGCAAAATACAACGAGCGTACGCTTCTGTGCTCCAGCATGTTTTATGCTTTCTGCTCGACATTCTGCATGGGTATCTTCCTGATAAAGTACAGGCTCGAGTATGTTCTGGTCATGCCGTTTCTGTTCCTGCTGTTTGTTTATTATCTGTATATTGCCTTCAAGGATGATTCCGCGGTACAGAAACCCGAGAAACTCTACAAGGAAAAGAAGCTCATGGTCTTTGTGGGAGTTATAGTACTGATCGTTGTGATCCTTACAGTGGTGGACATACCCGGATTGAAGCTGTTTCAGGAACCGTTCCTGATCCATATCTGAGAAAGAGAGATCTTAAATGGAAAAGAAAAAAATATTGCTTTTTTATCCGCCCGGACCCATGTTCCAGCGCGGAGAGGACAGATGCCAGCAGAATGTTGACGAGGGATCCGCGCAGGCTATGAGAGCCTGCAATGATCTCGGATATGCGGCAGCGGTCCTTCTTAAAAGAGGCTATGACATAAAATTAAGGGACTATCAGACAGAGCTCTGCACCAACGAGCAGATGTATGGAGAGATAGACTCGTACAGGCCGGATCTTATCATGCTGAGCACGACAAATACCACGGTGTTTGATGATATAAAGCTGATAAATGATCTCAAAGATAAGTTCGGATGCGTGACAGTACTCAAAGGAGCCATTTTCTACGCTCCCGAGCAGGCGATGCTGGATCTGCTCGATCTTTCCCATACCGATTACATGATAGGAGGGGAAGTGGATTTTGCCATCGGGGAGATAGCGGATCATGCCCTCAAAGGTGAAGGAAATATTGAGGACATCGACAATATTCTCTACAAGGCAGATGACGGTACCATAATACAGACGAAATTTCATGTGTGGGGGCAGGATCTTGATTCCCAGCCTTTCCCTGCGCGTGAATATATGAATAATGCTCTTTATACCAGACCGGATACGGATGCGCCCATGGCGACAATACAGACTGCAAGAGGCTGTCCTTCGGCCTGCGTATTCTGTCTTACTCCCGGCATATCCGGCAAATGCGTGCGGTTCAGAAGCCCCGAAAATGTCATGGCGGAGCTTACCGAATGCTACGAGAAATTCGGCATATGCGATTTCTTTTTCAAGGCCGATACTTTTACGATCAATGCTGAGTGGGTGAAAGAACTCTGTCAGATGATAATCGATTCTCCGCTGTACGGAAAGATACATTTTACCGCAAATTCGAGAGTGAACCCCTTAAAAAAGGAGACGCTTGAGATCATGAAAAAAGCGGGATGTTTCATGGTGGCCTTTGGTTTCGAATCCGGAAGCGACGAGATATTGAAAAAGATCCGCAAGGGAGCCACCCTGGAGCAGAACCTGCAGGCGGCAAGGTGGTGTCATGAAGTCGGTCTCCCTTTCTGGGGATTCTTTGTCATAGGTTTTCCGTGGGAGACAAAGGAGCATATCCTTGAGACCAAAAAACTGATACACAGGGCGGATCCTGATTTTATCGAGATCACGATAGCTCTTCCTTATTATGGGACCCCGTTGTATGACACTTGTAAGGAAGAAGGACTGCTTGCGGAAAATGTGCTGGGGAGCGACTTCTTTCATTCGAGCATGACCGGTACGAAATATCTGACGATGGATGAGGTGGTAAAACTCCGCCGCCGCATACTGTTGGGATTTTATTTAAGACCTGTATATATCTTCAGAAAAATGGGCGAATGCATAACTCATCCATCGGTATTTTTCAATTACTGCAGATACGGGATAAAACTGGTTGTCAATCTGTTTAAGAAATGATGTATAAGAGACTGTATAAAAAACTGTCATCATATTCGCTCATAATATTTGACATGGACGGTACCATGTATCTCCAGAAAAGCATGCAGATCAGAATGGGCTTAAGGCTCATGGCGCATGCTTTTTTTTCAAAAGGCGGAATGCGGGAAATGAGAACAGTCCTTGATTACAGAAAACTACGCGAGGGATGGGACAGCTCAAAACAGGCGGATGATAATACTTTTTTTGCGGAACTTTCAAAAAAATACGGGACGGATGCAGAAGAAATAAAAAGCATCATACAGAAATGGATGTTTGAGATCCCGCTTGATGCTGTAAGGCGAAGCGGTGACAGGGAGCTGGCTGAAGTTTTAAAAAGGCTTAAGTCTGACGGCAAAGAAGTCTGCATTTATTCCGATTATCCGGCAAAAGACAAGTGCGCAGCGCTTGACCTGCCGGAGGATCTCAAAATCTTTTGCTGCGGGGATGAGGGGATAAGAACGATGAAACCAAATCCCGCCGGCCTGAACTTTATTATGGAGCAGTATCCGGATATATCAGGGGACAGGGTGATAATGACGGGTGACAGGAAAGACCGGGACGGAGAGGCTGCTTTGGCTGCCGGTATCGACAGTGTCATACTTGGAAGATTTAAGCTTATCAGGATGATCACATTGTGAGGATGAGATATGAGGTATAAGAAATACACAATTAAAACAAAAACCGAAGCAGAGGATATCGTATGCGCGGCCTTAAACGAGGCCGGAATAACAAGCCTTGAGATAGAAGACGGGCAGCCTTTTACCGAGGATGAGCTGGAGGAGATATTTGTGGACGAAGTTCCCGTAAAGGATATCCCGGAGGGTCTGGCATATGTTTCCTTTTATCTTGAGGATGATGAAAAGGAAAAGAAGCTTCTTGCCGCGGCGATGAATGCTCTTGATGAGCTTAAGAGTTTCAGCGATATAGGGGAAGCGGACATTACGACTTCGGAAACCGAGGACGCGGACTGGATCGACAAATGGAAAGATTTCTTTAAGCCTTTCTACATCGATATCGAGAACGGAAAAAAGATGGGGATAATTCCCTCCTGGGAAACGGAAGCGGCTCTTCCGGATGCGGATATCCGCATCCATATAGATCCGGGTACGGCTTTCGGAACAGGAGCGCATGAGACTACCAGGTTGTGCATCAGGGAACTGTCGAAATATGTGAAGGCAGGAAGCAGGGTTCTTGATCTGGGAACCGGCAGCGGGATCCTTTCGATGGCGGCGTTTCTCCTCGGCGCATCGTATGTCAGGGCAACGGAAGTTGATAAAAACGCCAAGCCGGTGGTAAAGGAAAATTTTGAGAAAAACGGCCTTGAAGATATGGATTTTAAGCTATTTATGGGAGATGTCTGTTCCGATGAGGACTTAAGAAAGGAGATCGGAAGAAATTACGATATCCTTGTTGCAAACATCCTGCCGCAGGTACTGGTGCCGCTGTGTCCGTATCTTCACGGTTTTATCGGTGAAGGGGGTACGGTTATTTTTTCGGGGATCCTTATCGAAAAGAAGGAGGGCGTGATAAAAGCTTTGACAGTTGCAGGTTTTGATGTGATCTCCGAAAATGAGGAGAAGGAATGGACAGCTCTCGTTTCCGTATACGGAGGAAAGAGATGAATCATTTTTTTGCGGATCCTTCGGATATCAGAGACCGGGATATCATCCTGCGGGGCGAGGATGTCAATCATATAAAAAATGTGCTCCGTCTTAAAAAAGATGATGTTATCTCCGTTTCCGACGGTGTTTCCGACAGGGAATACAGATGCCGCATAGATTCTTTTAAGGAAGACTGTATCCTTTGCAGACTGGATTTTATCAAAGAGGCCGGATGCGAGCTGCCGGTAAGAGTACATCTTTTCCAATGCCTTGCAAAGGGGGACAAGATGGATCATATCATTCAGAAGGCAGTTGAACTCGGTGTATACGATATTACCCCGGTCGCATCAAAAAGGGCTGTGGTAAGACTTGACGAAAAGAAATCAGCCGCGAAAGTGAAGAGGTGGAACGCGATAAGCGAAGCTGCCGCAAAGCAGAGCAAAAGATCACATATTCCGGCAGTGCTCGATACGGTGGATTTTGAAAATGCCGTAAAAGCCGGGTCGGTATTTGACAAGGCAGTCATACCCTACGAGCTTTCCACAGGTTTCCGGCGAACAAGGGAAATAATAAAGGATCTGCCGGCAGGCGTCGACATCGCGGTATTCATAGGCCCTGAGGGGGGATTTGATGAAAGTGAGATAGAGCTTGCAAAGGGAGCAGGCATTGAACCTGTATCAATGGGAAAAAGGATCCTCCGTACGGAGACAGCGGCAATGGTGTTTCTGTCGTGGCTTGTTTACAGGTTTGAGGAGTGATATAATATATTGTTGTTTTTCATGAACCCATTATCCGGCAGGAAGCAGCCGGCATTTTATAATAAATAACAGGAGGTTATCATGGATCTGGGCAGTACACAATATTTTAAGGTTGAAACAGAGCCGGAAACAGGCGTCAGAGTGGTGCTTTCAACAGTATATGAGGCTCTCAATGAAAAGGGATATAATCCCGTGAATCAGATAGTGGGCTATATCATGTCGGGTGATCCCACATATATCACAAGCCACAATAACGCAAGAAGTCTCATCATGAAGGTTGAAAGGGACGAACTTGTGGAAGAACTCCTGACGGAGTATATAAGGAACAATCATTGGGACGACAAATAACAGACGGTGAGGGTGACATTATCAGAGCTCTCGGGTTGGACTACGGTTCAAAGACGGTAGGTGTTGCGGTTACCGATGAGATAGGTCTTACAGCTGTAAGTTACGAGATCATCCGCCGTGAAAAGGAAAACCATCTGAGAAAGACCTGTGCCAGAATAGAGCAGATAATAAGCGAAAAGAACATAAACACTATTGTCGTGGGCCTGCCTCTCAACATGAACGGAAAAGAGGGAGAAAGGGCTGCAAGAGCCAGGGAATTTGCCGGTATGCTGTCAAGGCGTACCGGAATAGAACCTGTGATGGTCGATGAACGGCTGACTACCGTTGAAGCTGATGAGATCATAAACCTGACCGGCAATCATAAAAAGGACAGAAAGGAGCATATTGACAGTATGGCAGCCGCGATCATACTGCAGGATTACCTGAATATGCACCGGACGGATCATGGAAAAGATTAAATTCGAGTCTGACGACGGCACAAAAGAATACTATATCCTCGAAAGCACGACTCTTTCGGGAAACACATATATCCTCGCAGCCGAATCAGCCGATGGGGACTGTGAAGCTCTCATACTGAGAGAAGAGAACACAGGCGACGATGAAACTACAGTCTATTCGGAGATCGGGGATGATGTGGAACTTAATGCAGTCGCAGAGGTTTTTGAAAAACTCCTGGATGATGAAGGGATAGAAATACAAACGGAGGCTTAGTTTTTTGTGAAAAAATTAAATATGGATCCGGATTCAAAGCTAAGGATCATTCCGCTGGGTGGGTTAGAGCAGATCGGCCTGAATATCACTGCCTTTGAATACGGTGAAAGCATTATTGTTGTCGACTGCGGGCTTGCTTTTCCCGAGGACGATATGCTGGGTATAGATCTGTGCATACCTGACGTGACATATCTGAAAGACAACATTGAGAAGGTAAAGGGTTTTGTCATCACGCACGGACACGAGGATCATATAGGCGCCCTGCCCTATATCCTGAAGGAGATAAATGTTCCTATCTATGCTACCAAGCTTACGATAGGACTGATAGACAGAAAACTTGAAGAACATAATCTGAAAGGCGTAACAAAAAGAAAGGTCATAAATCACGGACAATCCATTAACCTGGGCGCGTTTCGCATAGAGTTTATAAAGACCAACCATTCAATAGCGGATGCGTCGGCGCTTGCGATATATTCGCCTGCAGGATGCGTGGTGCACACAGGTGACTTTAAGGTGGATTATACTCCCGTATACGGAGATGCTATAGATCTGCAGCGTCTTGGCGAAATAGGAAAAAAAGGCGTGCTGGCGCTGATGTGTGACAGTACAAATGCGGAGAGACCCGGTTTTACAAATTCCGAAAGGACCATAGGCAGGATATTTGATACTCTGTTTGCCGAAAATTCCGAGGGACGCATCATAGTCGCGACATTTGCCTCAAATGTCGACAGGGTCCAGCAGATAATAAATTCAGCTGATAAATATGGCAGGAAGGTGGTTGTCGAAGGCAGGTCCATGATCAATGTCATCGAGACCGCACAGGAACTCGGCTATATCAGTGTGCCGGACAATACACTGATAGAGATCGATCAGCTGAAAAACTATCCTGATGAAAAAACTGTGATCATCACTACCGGCAGTCAGGGAGAGTCGATGGCGGCTTTGTCCCGCATGGCGCTCGATCTTCACAGGAAGATCACCATCAAGCCGAAGGATACGATCATTTTCAGTTCCAATCCCATACCCGGCAATGAAAAGGCAGTGTCAAAGGTAATAAATGAGCTGGAAGCAAAAGGGGCCAAGGTTATTTTTCAGGATGTTCACGTTTCCGGCCATGCATGCAGGGAAGAGATAAAACTTGTCTATTCCCTTGTAAAGCCGATGTATTCCATACCGGTACACGGTGAATACAGACAGAGGCATGCGCAGTCAGAGATAGCTTCCGAGCTCGGGATACCGTCTGAAAGGATCATCATGCTGCATTCCGGCGATGTCCTTGAACTTAATGTCAACGGGGCAAAGGTCGTAGACAGGGTTCAGACCGGAGCGGTATATGTGGACGGACTGGGAGTCGGCGATGTCGGAAATATCGTTTTGCGCGACAGGCAGAGACTTGCCGATGACGGCATAGTCGTGATCGCTCTGACTCTGGAAAAGGGAACAGGACAGGTCCTTGCCGGACCCGATATCGTTTCCAGGGGCTTTGTTTATGTCAGGGATTCCGATGAACTCATGGATGATGCCTACGATGTGCTCCAGGAGACCATGGATGAACTCTTTGACAGGGGGATAACGGACTGGAGCAGGATGAAAAACGCGTTAAGAGACAATGTCGGGGATTATTTCTGGAAAAAGACCAGGAGAAGACCCATGATCCTGCCGATCATAATGGAGGTTTGAGCATGAACTATGATGAAGAGATCAAAAGATCAGTGGATGAACTCATAGATCGGCTGAAAAACACGAGTGAATACAAGGAATACATGCATGCGACAAAGGTACTGAACGAAAGCCCGGACATAAAGGAGAAGGTTTTTGAATTCAGGAAAGAGAATTATTTTCTCCAGCATGCTCCCGCAGGAGAAGATATTTATGAAAAAGTGGAAAAACTCAGGGCGAAGAATGAGGAACTTTTGTACAGACCCGATGCAAGCGACTTTCTGATGACCGAATGGGCATTTTTCGGAATAGTGCAGGATATATTTGACAGAATAATGGAGAATATGGAATTTTAAGATGTTATCGACGGTAAAAAAGATAGTTTTGGGCGTAATAAATGCGGTCGTAAGGATCGTCATACTGCTGATAGTCTTTTCGATGATCAAAAAAGTGTGCCTGACAGCCTATGATTACGGTTACAGGGTTTTTTCGGAAAGACCGATGACTGAAGGAGAGGGATTTGACGAGAGCGTTGTCGTTCCGGTCGGTTCATCAGCCATGGATATCGGAAAGATATTAAAGAACAAAGGGCTGATCAGGGACGAGAAACTGTTTTATATCCAGGTCCTGCTGTCTTCCTACAGGGGAAAGCTGAATCCGGGTGATTATGTGTTAAATTCGTCCATGACTGCGGAAGACATGATGAGGGTGATGGCCGGCGCGGATGAAGAAGAGGATGAAGAAGATCAGGAAAAATCCGGCACCGCGGCTTCGGAAGGAAACAGTACGGTAACGGTGGATGTTACTTCGGAAAGCGGGGCGATAGATGAGGATGCCGGCAGCACCGAAGAAGACAGCGAATCCGATACCGGATCCGGCGAAGAGGAAAACGATACAAAGAGCGATGAAGAATGATTATATCAGGACGGAGGTTTTCATAAATTCCCTTGAGAAAGGAAATACCCCGTTTCTGGATGAACTTGAAAGAAAAGCAAAGGCTGATAATGTTCCTGTTATAAAAAAGGAGATGCAGAGCCTGCTGAAAGTTCTGATCGGGATAAAAAAACCGAAGAGAGTTCTTGAAATAGGAACGGCTGTCGGTTTTTCAGCCATTCTGATGGCCGAATCCGGGCCGGAGGATATGGAGATAGTTACAGTAGAGAATTACGAAAAGAGGATTGCCGAGGCGGAAAGAAATATCAGGTCGTCGGGTTATGAGGACAGGATCCGTCTGATAAAAGGCGATGCGGCCGAGGTGCTTCCGACACTGAAAGAAAAGTTTGACATGGTATTTATGGATGCCGCAAAAGGACAGTATATAAATTTTCTGCCTGAAGTAAAAAGGCTTCTGAATGACGGAGGGATACTCGTTTCGGATAACTGCCTTAAGGGAGGAGATATACTGGAATCAAGGTTCGTAGTAGAAAGAAGGGACCGCACGATCCACAGGAGGATGAGGGACTATCTGTATGAAGTGAAGCATGATGACTGTCTTGAAACTGCAGTTCTGTCCGCAGGTGACGGCATCACGGTCTCGGTAAAGATAAATGAAAAAGCCTGAACTTTTGATCCCGGCAAAAGGGATAGAGGAATTAAAGACTGCAGTCACATTCGGAGCCGATGCGGTATATATAGGGGGAGAGGTTTTTTCCCTGCGCGCAAAGGCAAAGAACTTCTCGGAAGATGAAATGAGAGAGGGGATAGACTTTGCACATGCAAAGGGAGTTAAGGTTCATGTGACCGCAAATATCCTGGCTCACGATCATGATCTGAGTGAGGCGGAGACCTATTTTGAAAGCTTAAGGGACCTGGGACCCGATGCGCTGATCATATCGGATCCGGGGATGTTTACCCTTGCAAAAAGGATATGTCCCGAAACAGATATACACATAAGCACACAGGCCAATAATACAAACTATCTTACTTTTCTTTTCTGGAGAGAACAGGGAGCAAAGAGAGTAGTCAGCGCGAGAGAACTTTCGTTAAAGGAGATCAGGGATATCAGGGACCATATCCCGGATGACCTTGAGATAGAAAGCTTTGTTCACGGGGCAATGTGCATCTCGTATTCGGGAAGATGCCTGCTGTCAAATTATCTTACGGGAAGAGACGCGAACAGAGGCGAATGCACCCATCCCTGCAGATGGGAATATGTGCTTTCGGAAGAAACAAGACCCGGACAGTTTTTTCCGGTTTATGAAAATGACCGGGGTACCTATATCTTTAATTCAAAGGATCTGTGCATGATCGATCATATCCCCGATCTTGTGGCAGCGGGGATCGACAGCTTCAAGATCGAAGGCAGGATGAAGAATGCTCTTTATGTCGCAACCGTAGCGAGGACATACAGAAGAGCCATAGATGATTTTTTTGAAGATCCCGAAAAGTACAGATGTAATATTAAGTGGTATGATGAAGAGATCAGGAAATGTACGATAAGGGATTTTACGACAGGTTTTTATTACGGAAAACCGTCTGAAGAAGCTCAGATATATGACAACAATACATATATAAGGGAATATACCTATCTCGGCCGCGTGGAAGAAGTGGACGGGGAAGGAAATGCCGTAGTCAGACAGAAAAACAAATTCGTCAAAGACGAGATGATCGAGATAATGAAGCCTGACTATTCAAATGAGAGCGTAAAGATCATCAGCATAAGGGATGAAGACGGAAATGAGCAGGAAAGCGCGCCTCATCCCGAACAGCGTCTGTCAGTGAAGCTTTCTGGTCATTGTGAAAAGAATGATATCTTAAGAAGAAGGGAATAACATGAAACTTCTTACAATTGTAGTTCCTGCCTTTAACGAGGAGGAATCCATACCTCTTTTTTACGGGGAGATCATAAAGGAATTCGAATCGATAAGGAAAGAATGGCCTGATATGGATATGGAGCTTCTCCTTGTCGATGACGGCTCAAAGGATGATACACTGAAGGTTATAAGATCACTTCGTGAAAAAGACAAAAAGGTCAGATATGTGTCCTTTTCAAGGAATTTTGGAAAGGAAGCGGCCATTTATGCGGGACTGAAGCATTCAAGGGGTGATTATATCGTTACGATGGATGCAGATCTGCAGGATCCGCCGGCACTTTTGCCGGAAATGCTGTCCGCGGTGCGTAAGGAAGGTTATGATTCCGCTGCGACAAGAAGGGTTACGAGAAAGGGTGAGCCGCCGATAAGATCTTTTTTTGCCAGGTGCTTTTACAGGATAATAAACAAAATGTCAAATACCGACATTGTGGACGGAGCGCGTGATTACAGGATCATGACGAGAAAAATGGCTGAGAGCATCCTTTCGATGAAGGAGTACAACAGATTCACGAAGGGCATTTACGGATGGATCGGCTTTAATACGAAGTGGCTTGAATATGAAAATGTCGAGAGAGTTGCAGGCGAGACAAAGTGGTCATTCTGGAAGCTTTTCAAGTATGCCATAGACGGAATAGTGGGTTTTTCGACGGCGCCGCTGTCAATGGCCACTTATTTCGGGATATTCATGGCTTTTGTTGCCTTTCTGCTGATAATTTTCATCATCGTAAAAAAACTTGTATTCGGAGATCCCACAAGCGGCTGGTCATCACTGGTCTGTATCCTGCTGATGCTTTCCGGCATACAGATGTTCTGCCTGGGGATCGTGGGGCAGTATCTTTCGAAAACCTATCTTGAAACAAAGAGGAGACCTATCTACATAGCAAAAAATACCTCTGATGAAGAGGAGGAGGAATAAATGAAGCTGATTATCCAGATACCGTGCCTGAATGAAGCGGAAACCCTGACTATCGCGCTTGACGCGCTGCCCAAGAAGATAGACGGTATCGATGAGATCGAGATCCTGATCATTGATGACGGCAGCACAGATGATACCGTCAGGGTCGCAAAAGAATGGGGCGTTAATTATATTGTGAGTTTCCCGAAAAACAAGGGTCTTGCCAAGGGATTTATGGCAGGGATCGACGCATGTATCAGAAACGGCGCGGATATCATAGTTAACACGGATGCGGATAACCAGTACTGCGGGGACGACATAGAAAAACTCGTAAGACCGATCCTGGATAACGAAGCGGAGATCGTGATAGGAGAAAGACCGATAGATGATATCGACGATTTTTCTCCGCTGAAAAAGAAACTTCAGCATTTCGGAAGTTTTGTGGTCAGAAAAGCATCAGCCACCGATATTCCGGATGCTCCGAGCGGATTTCGGGCATTTTCAAGGGACGCGGCGCTGCATATCAATGTCATAAATTCATACACCTATACGCTTGAGACCATAGTTCAGGCCGGAAGGAACAGAATGGCGATCATGTCGGTTCCGATACGGACCAATCCGGAGCTTCGGAAATCAAGGCTTTTTCACAGCATGGGCGGGTATATCAAAAAATCAATGCTCACCATAATAAGAGCATTTATGATGTATAAGCCTCTGGTCTTTTTCCTCATATGCGGGAGCATACCGTTTTTAGCAGGAATCGTGCTTATTATCAGATTTCTGATATTCTTTGCACATGGCGCCGGGATGGGACATATCCAGTCGCTTGTTGTGGCATCCATGCTTGTAATGATGGGCTTTATGACCTTTATCCTCGGACTTCAGGCGGATATCATAGCAGCCAACAGAAAACTGCTTGAAGATGTGCAGTTCAGGATCCGCCGGATGGAGATAGGCGAAGAAGATGGAAGATCAAATGAAACAAAAGAGTGACGGGATAGTAGTCATAGGTCCGGTATATCCCTATAAGGGGGGAATATCTCACTATACCGGTCTGATGATAAAAGCCCTAAAAAAGAAATATGATGTCTGTACGATCTCGTACAGCATGCAGTATCCGGGATTTCTCTTCAGAAAGGAACAGAAGGATTATGACAATGATTCCTTTAAGATAGAGGATGCCGAATATCTCATCAACACAGCATCTGTTCCAAATATCATAAAAACTGCCGGATATATCAACTCCCTTTCTCCAAAGCTTGTGATAGTCCAGTGGTGGCATCCTTATTTTTCTCCCTGCTACAACATTCTCCTGAAGAGAATAAAAGCGAAGACGCTTCTCATCTGTCACAATGTCTTTCCTCATGAAAGATTTCCGCTTGACAGGTTCTTAACTTCGTCAGTCATGAAAAAGGCAGATCATTATATTCTGCATTCAAAGAAGGAAGCAGATGAGCTTTTGTCCATTGTTCCGGAGGCAGACTACGCCGTGAACATGCACCCCACCTATGATGCTTTTAACATGGGGCAGGAAGAGACGGGATCTTTTGAGCCGGGCGGAAGGCTGCTTTTTTTCGGATTTGTCAGACCGTATAAAGGACTGGATGTTCTGCTTGAAGCAATGAAGCTTCTGCCTGATGTGACGGGGCTTGACATAGTCGGGGATTTTGCCGATTCATCCATGAAATACAGGGCCATGATAGAATCCTTCAATCTGACGGAAAGAGTGACTATCCGTGAGGGTTATGTGCCTGACCGGGAGGTTGAAAAGTATTTCAAAAGGTGTGACGCGGTGGTTCTGCCGTATATAGAGGCTACACAGAGCGGAATAGCGCAGATAGCGTTCGGATTTAAGAAACCCGTGATATCTACTACCGCCGGCGGATTATCGGAGGTGGTGATCGACGGAAAGACCGGAGTTTTGTGCAGACCTTCGGATCCGGAGGATCTTGCCTCGGCAGTAAAGCGTTTTTATGAGCTTAAGGGAACGGTGGATTTTGAATCAAATATCGAAGAAGACAGAGAAAGATTCTCATGGGAGCATATGGTGGGTACCATAGAGGAGCTCACGGGGATAGCACAGTAAAAAACATTATCTTAAAAGGTCGTATATGTGCCTTTCAAGCAGGGCAAGAAGATAGGCTGCTTCGAAAATGATATCCTGAAAGATATTTGTATGCAGATAGTACTTATTATAGATACGGAAACTGTCTCTGAAGTGATGGAATACAGCGGCTTTTGAGCCTTTGGACAGTTTTCTGATACTTGCGGAATGAAGATGGTCATAGAAACTGTGAGTGAGAACGCCGGTCTTTAAGCCCGCCTTTTCAAGACGGCGCGCAAGCATTATCTCTTCCCCGTATATGAAGGTCCTTTCATCAAGACCTTTGATCTTTTTGTAGGCATCGGCTTTGATCGCAAAAAAAGAGCCTTCAACAACTCCAGCATCCTCAAGGACGCGGTCTGAAGATAAAAGCCGTTTTTTTACTGCTCTTTTGTGAAGATTGAAGGCAATAAGGAACAGGCTTTCAATGACTCCGCCAAATCCCGGGACGGGCCAGACATTGTATCCCTGATTTACAAGAGGGGCAGCCACACCGTATTCATCCGTTTCCGAAAGAGCACGCGCCATTGCAAGGACTGTGTCCTCTGTGAAAAAGGTGTCGGGATTGGCGATATAGATCAGATCCGGACTGAAGTTTTTGAGGGCATACACCGCTCCGAAGTTATTACCCTTCGCATAACCGCCGTTTTCGGGTGATGAGATGACATGTATCTTTTCGGGCGCAAGGAGCCTTGCCTTTTCAAGCAGGGAAAGCGTATCATCGGTTGAAGCATTGTTTACCAGAATGATCCGGTCAAATGCCCTGTATCCGTATATCTTTGACACAAGGTCGAAGGTACGCTCCCCGTCATTGTATGTTAGAATAATAAGCGATGTTTTCATAGTATATGATTATAGTGAAAAAGACGGAGTACGGCAATGGTTTTTGTCACGCTTTTTACAAGGTTTAAGAATGTTCATTTTCTGAAAGATGTGGGGATGATCCCATATTATATGCATGAGCGCCACGGCTGCACGAGCATCATTGCCGCCAATAAAAATGAGGATTACTATCCCTGGCTTGATGAGTATGCGGGGGGCGTAAAGATGCATTTTTTTAAGGGGTACGGGATCGCCTATATCATAAGAAATGCAAAGAAGATTGATGTACTCAATGTTTATCATCTGAACCTTCAGTCGTTTATCCTTCTGTCAGTTTTCAGGCTCCTGAAAAAGAAAGGAGCAAGATCCTATCTGAAGCTTGACATGGATGAAAGGGGATTAAAGAGACTGTTTATGAAAAATCCCGTGGGATTCATCAAACGAATGACGGTAAAGACTGCCGATGTGGTTTCGGCAGAGACGGAGAATATTTATAATACCCTTAAAAAGACCTACGGGGACAAAGTGATCTTTGTAACGAACGGTTATTATACAAAAGAGTCTTCTCCGGAAAAGGATTTTCTGAAAAAGAATGAGATACTTACGGCAGGTCTTTTAGGAACCGAGGCAAAGGCTACGGATGTTCTTATCAAAGCTTTTGTTAAAGCGGCAGGAGACAGGCGGGACTGGATATTAAGACTTGCGGGTCCCGTAGATGAAGCCTTTATCAATCCCTGTCCCGATGATGACAGGATAATATTTGAGGGTGAGATACGCGACAGGGAAAGACTTAACAGTCTTTACAGGGATGCAAAGGTTTTCGCATTTCCTTCCAGACACGAAAGCTTTGGCATAGTGATGCTTGAAGCAGCATCCTGCGGGGATTATATCATATCGACAAAAGGCGTTCCCGCGGCGGCGGATATACTGAAGGTCACTGATTACGGGCAGATAGTGGGTATTGATGATGCAGATCAGCTTGCGGACTGCTTCAGGGCGTGTATGGACAGCAAAAGAGACTGGAATAAGGAGGCGCTAAGGACCGCAAGGCTCACTTTTGAGCATTACAGGTGGGAGGAAACAGTAGACACTTTGGCGGGGAGTTTGTTATGATTACAGTCGTGACAGTCTGCATGAATGCCGGAAAGGATATCGCGCAGACGATAGAGTCTGTTCTGGCTCAGGACTACACCGATTTCGAATATCTGATAAAAGACGGCGGTTCGGAGGATGACACCGTAAAAACCGCCATGGGATATACCGAATCCTTTGCTAAAAAGGGTATTCCTTTCCGTATTGTGGAGGAGAAGGACAAGGGACTTTATGATGCCATGAACCGCGGAGCAGAGCTGGCAGAAGGGGAATTTGTGATCTTCATGAATTCCGGCGACTGTTTCTTTGAAAACGGCGTTTTAAGGAAGATATTTGAGGGACATGATCATAAAGGCATCGATCTGATCTACGGCGACGCCGTTGAAGAAGAGTTCGGAGAGTATTATTTTTACAGGAAATGTCCGGAACTCATCGAGGAGAGAATGCCTTTTAACCATCAGACTGTTTTTGCAAGAAGGGATCTGTTAAGAGAAATGCCTTTCGATCCGGAGCTTGCGATCACGGCAGATTATGACTTCCTGCTCAAGGCAAAAAAAGCAGGCAGGACCTTTGAGGACAGCAATGTTGTGACAGCCCTGATCTCAAAGGACGGGATATCCACGGTAAAGCTTAAGGATACTTATCTTGAAAGCATCAGAGTAAGGGAAAAATACGGGATAGAAGTTCCGGACGGGGATACACTGGAAAAGGAACTGAAAAAGGTGAAGCTGAAGCAGTTCGGGATGGATCACTTTCCGGGATGGATGAAATTCTGTATCAGGAAGGCGCAGAGATTTATAAGGAAGCAGAAAAAACTCAGAGTATTAAGGACCGAAAGGGGTTACGAGATTGTTTAAGCGAAAGATATCGGAGATATTATCAGGCCTTTACAGGACATTTATCTTTCCTTTCAGGCGCATTGGTCTGGAGATATCGAAAAAAAGCATAATGCTCCCCGGAAGTTATATAAAGAACACAAAACTTGAAGGGAGAAATTACATTGGTAAGAATACGGTCCTGAAAAACTGCTCCGTTGGATTCGGCTCCTATGTGAACAACGGCGGGGATCTTACAGATACCGATATCGGCAGGTACACGAGTATCGGCGCCGATGTAAAGACGGTCATCGGCAGACATCCGCTGAGCGGACATGCAGCCATGCATCCGGCCTTCACATCTGCCGATAAAACGGTTGGGTTTTCCTATGTAAATGAGACCGTGTTTGATCCGGGTTCTGAAAGGATACAGATAGGAAACGATGTCTGGATCGGAAACAGTGTTCTGGTCATGGAAGGCGTAAAGATAGCTGACGGGTCTGTCATCGGAGCCGGCTCCGTTGTGACAAGAGATACCGAACCCTACAGTATCAGCGCGGGAGTACCGGCAAAGATCATCAGATACAGGTTTGATCCCGAAACAATAAAAAAACTGCTGTCCGAAAAGTGGTGGGATAAGGATGAAAAATGGATAAAGGAAAATATAGATTCCTTTAAAGATGCGGAGAAGTTCTTAAATGACGGGAAATGATCTGACAGTTGTAATACCAAATTTCAATAAAGCGGATTTTATTGAGCAATGCGTCACAAGCATCGAGGAACAAACGGTAAAACCGGCTCATATACTGATAATTGACGATGCTTCGACTGACGATTCAAGGAGTGTCATAGAAAAACTTTCCGAAAAATATCCTGACATCGAACCTGTTTTTTCGGAAAAAAATACGGGAGTCAGCGCAGTCAGGAACAGGGGTCTGACCCTTGTAAAAACGGATTATGTGACATTTATCGATGCGGACGATTATTATTATGACAGATATAAGCTTGAAAATGAGATAAAGCTTATAAATACGCACGGAGATGACACGATAGCATATTCGGTCACGGCAGTCATGATGGACGGCAGCACGGTCCCGGCGTCAAGACTGAAAAAGAGTTCTTATTATCTTAAAGGAAATATACGGTTTTCTCTTCTGACGATGAGAAAGTGGGATTCCGTGATGAGGGATTACATCGTCAGATGTGATGCCCTGAAAAATGCTGGGGGATATGATGAAAGTCACAGCCTCTTTGAAGATTACGAGCTGCTGCTGAAATTATCGGAAAAACACAGATTTTACTGCACGGGCAGGTTCGGCACGGCTTACAGAGAAGGAAACGGCATCTCAAAAAGGAGACAGCAGGATCACGACAGGATAAGAAATGAGATGATGGAAGCAGAACTTCAAAATGACGGAGGATTATACCGGGCGGCCGTAAAAAGCGTAAAGGCTTTTAATACCTTAAAGAGAAGGACAAAAGACCTCTTAAGGAATAAGGTCCTTAAAGAGAGGACGGGTGTGATTTGAAGAAGATATTCGGAGAAATATCATATATTTTCAACCGGAAGCAGAAGAGAAACATGGCTCTGCTTCTTGTTGCCATATTCATAGGCGCGGTGTTTGAACTGCTGGGAGTTTCTCTCATCATGCCCCTTATTTCGGTGATCTCTTCACCGGAGATGATTGAGGAAAACAGATATCTGAATATGGCATACAGGATATCGGGAGCTAATGACAGCAGTTCTTTTTTTGTGTTCCTTGCGGTTCTTATTATCGCTGTATATATCATCAAGAATATATATCTCATAGTGATGTACCGGTTTCAGTATACCTTTATTTATAAAAACCAGCTGAAGGTTTCGGGAAGGCTGGTGGACTGTTACTTAAGAAAACCGTACACCTATCACCTGAACAACAATTCCTCGAACATGATAAGAAATATAATGCTTGATACGGAGAGGCTTTTTCAGCTCATCCTGTCGGTGCTTAACTGCATGAGTGAGGCTCTTCTCTGTCTGCTCTTAGGGTTATTCATGCTGGTGAATGATCCCTTCATGACTGTTTCACTTGCTGCGCTTCTGATCCTCTGCATGGGCGCATACAGGATATTTACCAGGGAAAGGGTGAATGAATACGGACGGATAAACCAGTTTTATGACGGAAGGATGCATCAGTCGATCAATCAGGCTCTGGGAGCAGTTAAGGATATAAAGATACTTCACAGGGAAAAATATTTTGTGGACAGATTTGTAAGCAGCGGTGAAAAAAAGATGAACGCTCTTATAAATACAAATTTTTTCGGGACAGTTCCCAGATATCTCATAGAGACTGTATGTGTGGGCGGGATCATCCTTGTGCTGATCATAAAGCTAAAGACCGGAACGGACCTGTCGCAGATACTGCCGGTTTTGGGATCCTTTGCGGTGGCTGCTTTCAAGCTCATGCCGTCTGCGGGAAAGATCAGTAATTATGCAAATCTGATATCGTTTCTAACTCCGTCCATAGATCTGATTTACAAGGACATAAAAGAGACGGAGGACATGATCGAAAAGGATGTAAAGGACAGGGGAGAACTGCCTGATATCGAGGCGGACGCGCATTCGATCCGGGTGGAGAATCTGACATATTCATATCCGGGATCTGATGAAAAGGTGCTTAAGGGAGCGGATTTTGAGATCCCGCTCGGCGCTTCGGTGGGACTGATAGGAGAGAGCGGGGCAGGCAAATCAACCATGGCGGATGTGATCCTCGGGATACTTTTCCCCGTAGAGGGAAGGGTGATGTACGGCAGGATGAATGTGCATGATTATCCGCTGAAGTGGGCCGAAAAACTTGCCTATATTCCCCAGGCCATCTTTCTTGCCGATGAAAGCATACGCGATAATGTTGCATTCGGGGTGGAAGAGGACAGGATAGATGACAATAAGGTCTGGGAGGCTTTAGAGGAAGCCCAGCTTGCCGGATTTGTGCGCGAACTTCCCGAAGGACTGGATACCCTGGTGGGAGAACGGGGAGTCAGACTCTCAGGCGGACAGAGGCAGAGGATAGGCATAGCAAGGGCGCTTTATGATGATCCGGAGATACTGGTTCTTGACGAAGCTACATCCGCTCTGGACAGCGATACGGAAAGCGCCGTGATGGAAGCAATCGATTCCCTGATGGGAAGGAAGACACTGATTATAATCGCCCACAGGCTTACCACGATAAGAAACTGCCAGATGATCTTTAAGGTGGAAAACGGAAAGCTGAAACGGATAGAAAAAGAGGAAATATATTCATGACAGAACCGGTGATCAGCGTTATCTTCATTACATACAATCATGAAAAATATGTGGAAAAGGCCTTAAGGAGCGTTCTTGACCAGAAGACCGATTTTGATTACGAAGTCGTTATAGGCGAGGACTGTTCTACGGATTCCACGAGAGAGATAATCGACAGGGTGACGGCGGAATACCCCGATAAACATGTAAAGAAGCTGTACCGTAAGGAAAATACGGGCAGGCCCACCAGAAATGTATATGAAACCACAATGGAATGCAGGGGAAAGTATCTGGCATATCTTGAAGGGGATGATTACTGGTGCGACGAAAACAAGCTCCAGAAGCAGGTTGATTTTCTGGAAAATCATCCCGAATACATCGCCTGCACGCACTCATTCATAATGGTGGACGAAGAGTCGGCTGAAATAACCGATCCCGGGATCCTTGAGATCGGAAAGCTGTATGAATTCAGCGGGAAGTTCACTTTTGAGGATTATAAATATTCCGGCAGATGGCCGGGACATTATGCGACACTGGTATCAAGGAATATATATCCCGAGGCAAAATACGATTACACGCTGCTTTACAGGGCACATGATTTTGTGGATGATGCCATAATACTTTTGTTCCTTCTGATACAGGGGGATATCTACCGCATGGATGATATCATGAGTTCATGGAGATATGTGAAAAAGAAACAGGGCACCAACTGGAATTCACTTGCCATGAAGAGAGATATAATAAAGGATGACTGCTATCTTTCGCAGACAGTCACAAAGTGGCTTTTACAGTACAGGCCCATATCCGATTACGGGAGGGGAAAGGCGAAAAAAGATTTTGAAACAGCTCTGAAAAGGTATCTGAAATCTCCGGGGAAGGAAAATCTGAAGTTCTTAAAGGATATGTATAATATAAACATCAGAGAGATCGTTTGTCCCGAAAAGAATACTACATTTGTAGGATACAGTGTGAAATGCATTTTCGAAAAACTGACGGGAAAGGGGTAACTTTATATGATTCTGTTACAGTTTTCCAGCGGGCTCGGAAATCAGATGTTCCAGTATTGTTTCTACAGATACCTTCGCAGCAGGTACGGGAACGAAAATGTAAAGGCGGACCTGACATGGTTTGACTGGCATGACGAGCATCAGGGTTTTGAGCTGAAGAAAATATACGGCATAGAGATGGAGAGAGCCTCCAGAAAAGAGGTGCTCCGGGTGTCCGGAAGAATACCGCAGGATTTTGCGGGTTCATATTATGTCAACCGAATTATAAGACTTTTTACGGAAAATAAAAGAAAACCATATATACTTGATGAGATTTCGATGGATCAAAGGCTGGATATCAACAGGGACTGGTACCTGACCGGATTTTATATTTCGGAGGAATATTACAGGGACAGGCTTGATGAGATAAAGGAGTTTTTTGTTTTTCCGGATGAAGACAGGATGGGTGTGAAGGATACTGCAGATCTTATCAGGGAAAAAACATCGGTATCGCTGCATGTCAGAAGAGGGGATTATCTTTCCGCTGTGTATGACGGGAAATTCGTAAGCCTTGGGATGGATTATTACAGGAAGGCAGCGGATCATATATTGTCCCTGTATCCGGATGCAAGATTTTTTGTTTTTTCCGATGATAAGGATTATATTACAGATAATTTTGACTGGCTTCGGGACAAGGTGACTGTAACGGGAAACAGCGGAGCAGACAGTTACAAGGATATGTATCTTATGAGCATCTGTGATCATAACATCACAGCAAATTCAACTTTTTCGACCTGGGGTGCCCTGCTCAATAAAAATCCCGATAAGATCGTGGTCTATCCGGAAAAATATCTGTACGGACAGGACAGTGAGATAAAGAGCATGAAAGGCTGGATAAGGTTATGAAAGATAGGAGGACACAGAAATGAGCGATCCGGAACTTACGGCAGTAAACGAAAAACCGGATGAAGACAGAAAGATAACCGAGATCTTCGGTGAAAATGTCTTTAATGATACCGTGATGAGACAGCGGCTGCCAAAAAAAGTATACAGGGATCTGAAAAGGACGATGGATGAGGGCAGAAAACTGGATCCCGTTACTGCAGAGGTCGTTGCATATGCGATGAAGGAATGGGCCATAGAAAAGGGAGCTACGCATTATTCCCACTGGTTCCAGCCTCTTACAGGCATAACAGCCGAAAAGCATGACGCTTTTATTACGCATGAGGATGATGAAGGCCGTGTCATGATGGACTTTTCCGGCAAGGAACTTGTCATGGGCGAACCGGACGCTTCATCATTTCCGTCCGGCGGACTGCGCGCTACATTTGAGGCAAGAGGTTATACGGCATGGGATCCTTCTTCGCCCGCATTTATAAAGGAATCATCCTGCGGAAAGATACTGTGCATCCCGACTGCCTTCTGTTCATATACCGGAGAGGCTCTCGACAAGAAAACACCCCTGCTTCGCTCCATGCAGGCCTTAAATGACCAGGCATTGAGGATCGTGAGGCTTTTTGGAAATCACGACGCAAAAAAAGTCACGCCTTCAGTCGGCCCCGAGCAGGAATACTTTCTTGTTGACAGGGATCTTTTCATGAAGAGACCCGACCTGATGTTTGCGGGGAGAACCCTTTTCGGAGCAGGCGCGCCTAAGGGACAGGAGATGGAGGATCATTATTTCGGAGTTATCAGGGAAAGGGTCGGAGCGTATATGAAGGACCTGAACATCGAACTCTGGAAGCTCGGTGTTACGGCAAGGACCCAGCATAATGAGGTGGCTCCGGCGCAGCATGAACTGGCGCCGATCTATGAAACGGCGAATATAGCGGTGGATCATAACCAGCTTGTCATGGAGACGATGAAAAGAGTTGCCGTAAAGCATAATATGAGATGCCTGCTTCATGAAAAACCCTACGCAGGTGTCAATGGCTCCGGAAAACACAACAACTGGTCTATATCCACGGATAACGGGATCAATCTGCTCGATCCCGGCGACACACCCAATGAAAACATGCAGTTTTTGCTTATCCTTTCCTGCATAATCAAGGCGATTGATACCCATGCGGATCTTTTGAGACAGTCTGCGGCAGATGTCGGAAACGATCACAGACTCGGGGCGGATGAAGCACCGCCGGCCATTATGTCCGTATTTTTGGGTGAGCAGCTTGATGATGTGGTCACGCAGCTGATAGAAACAGGAGAGGCAAACAGCTTAAAACAGGGTGAAAAACTGAAAACCGGAGTAAGGAGTATTCCTGATTTTGTCAAGGATGCCACGGACCGCAACAGAACATCACCCTTTGCTTTCACCGGAAACAAGTTTGAATTCCGTTCAGTCGGTTCGGCTGATTCCATAGCAAGCCCGAATACCATCCTGAATGCGATAACAGCGGAGGCTTTCTGTGAAGCTGCGGATGAACTTGAAAAGGCAGATGATATAACGGTCGCTGCCCATGATCTGATCAAAAAGAATTTAAGGGAGCATCACAGGGTCATCTTCAACGGAGACGGCTATTCCGAAGAGTGGGTAAAGGAAGCGGAAAGAAGGGGACTTCCGAATATCGGATCCATGATAGAAGCTGCCGGAGCGCTTACTACCGATAAGGCTGTAAAACTTTTTGAGAGATTCAGGATATTTACCAGAACTGAGCTTGAATCAAGAGAAGAGATAATATACGAGACCTACGCAAAGACAATAAACATTGAAGCGGCCACCATGCTTGATATGGCGGGAAACATGATCATACCGGCAGTGGTAAGGTATTCGAGGGAACTGGCTGAAACCGTAAATGCGGTAAAGGCAGCGGGTGGAGATGCCGAAGTCCCGGTTTCCCTGCTTGAGGATGTGACTGTAAGACTGAAAGAAATGAAAAAGGCCATGGATGTGCTTGAAAAAGCCAGACAGGAAGCGCTTTCGATAACCGATGCGAAGGAGCAGGCTTTTTATTACAAGGATAAGATTAAGATCATGATGGATGATCTGAGGAAACCGGCAGATGAGCTGGAGCTTATTGTAGACAGAAGATTCTGGCCGTTCCCGACTTACGGGGAGCTCATGTTTGAGATCTGAAGGAGCAGACATACCATATATGGGGTTATTCTTGTGATTTTTACATATATATGTTAGAGTTACATTTGTAGTTCATATTGAAAAAAGGGAGGAATTATTATGTGGACGATAAGTGAACTTAAAGAAAAGGGGACAGCCGCGTTAAAGGGCAATTACTGGTACTGTGTGTTGGTAGCTTTCATTTTCACAGTATGTGCGGGAGGATCCGGAGGATCGGCATCATCATCAACCACCAATCCCGATGCAAGTGAGAAGATAAAGCAGACGATAGAAAACACGGATTCCGCTGCTGTGGTGACCCTCATGATCACCCTGCTGTCAATTGCCATAGTTGCAATACTGATCGCTGTATTGGTGGAAATCTTTCTTTTGAATCCGCTTCAGGTAAGCTGTAATGCATTTTTTATGAGAAATGTGAGCGATAACCCGGCGTCACTTAATGAACTGAAGGAAGGCTTTAACAGATACGGCAATAAGGTTCTGACGATGTTCCTCAAGAAGCTCTTCACTTTCCTTTGGGGATGTCTGTTCCTTATACCGGCCTTCATCAAACATTATTCATACATGATGGTGCCTTACATTCTTGCCGATGAGCCTGATCTTGGGGCTATGGAAGCCATCACAAAATCCAGGGAAATGATGAACGGGAACAAATGGAAGGCATTCTGCCTTGATCTTTCCTTCATAGGCTGGATACTTCTGTCGATCCTTACATGCGGTATCCTTGCCATATTCTGGACAAATCCTTATATGCTCAGTACACACGCGGCTCTTTATGATGAACTTAAGAATAATCAGTGAAACTTAAAAGACGAATATAGTCTGAATGTATAAGACCTAAAGCAATACAAAAACTCCGGGGTGTTGTCACACTCCGGAGTTATGTATTGCTTTTTTGTATGTTTCGTAACTTACTTCAGTAAGGACCAGGTATTCGTTTGCACAGTATCCTTCGATCCCTCCGTGATAAACCTTTACCTTTGACCACTTATCACCGTATTCAAGGATGACGCCGCGGCTTCCGGGCTGCAGGCGGGCAATACTCGTATGATCAAGACCGGGACCCTCACGGACATTTAAGACCTTCTGTCTGTTGGTGGTATAGAAGGTGTAGTATCTGCCGTTTACGGTAGAGGTCACATCCTCGATCTTCTGTTCGGCCTGTTCTTCCTCTTCTTCAGTAAGTTCCAGGGATTCCAGTTCCTCATCGGGAACTTCATCGATCGGCTCGGAAGCCGGTGCGGGTTCGGGCACCGGTTCAGGTTTGGGTTCAGGCTCAGGTTCCGGCTCGGGCTCGGGCTCAGGCTCAGGTTCCGGCAGAGGCTCCGGCTCGGGGGCCGGTTCTTCGATCTGTACCGGAGGTTCTTCAACAGCGGCCTTTTTTGAAAGATCGGGAAGCCCGAACTGTAAAACAGTGACGGCAGCCAACGCTGTCACTATATATACCGCCGCCATGACGGTAAGTAATTTTTTCAGATTGTTTATCATTTTATGTATCCTCTGTCAGGAATTCTTTTTGAAGGCTTCAAGTTCTGTGCAGAGCCTGGAGATCGTTTCATCTTTTGTCGCTATGGACTGCGTGGCTTCGGCCCTGTATTCCTCAAATCGGGCATTTGCCTGTTGAAGGGAATTGTACAGTCTTTGCGAGTCAAAATCAGGATCCTTGTAAAAGACCGTGTAATAGATAAAACCCATGATACAAAGGCTGTGAAGCAGAAGGAAGACTATGATGAGGAGGTTATTGTGCAATACCACCGATACGACTGTCAGAGCAAAAAATACACAGCATATTATCATCAGGATCTTCGGCATTTTTTTCATGAAAATCATCTCCTTACGGTAAAACATACTAAACGGACTGTGCGTCCAAAACATAATTTAGCACAAAACAAAGGATATATCAATTTCCCATACAGCATCTTCTGGAAAGGTATTAAAAGAGATTGTAAGAAATGATGGCTGCCGCAACGCCCAGAATGAAGCCTGCAAGTACCTGCATGGGAGTATGTCCCACGAATTCCTTGAGCTTGGTCTCGGGAGAAGTGCTGGAATCCGCCAGCTGATTTAAGAGATCCATCATATTATTGATGGCTTTAGCCTGTTTTCCGGTTTCAAGCCTGACGCCCATGGCATCATGCATTACAACTATTGCCATGATGGCTGCGATGGCAAATTCGGGTGAGGAAAAAGAACAATTGAGGCCTACGGACAGCGCGACCGAAGTGACCGTGGCTGAATGGGCGCTGGGCATGCCGCCGTCACCAACCAGCCTCTCAAGGTTAAGAGTCTTGTTTATCGCAAGATAAATGATTGTTTTTAATACCTGGGCTATCGCCCAGCTTAAAAGACCGGTAATCAGTATTTTGTTTGTTACAAGTCCAATCAATATCTCCATGGTGTGTTTCCTTATTCAATGATATTGGGGATAAAAAGAATGATACCCCGTTCGGTATACTATATCTTGTATTATAAGATTGTTTTCAGAAAAATCAAGGAGAGTGTATAAAGAAGCACGATCCGATGCGTGAGTAATTGAAGAACAGGCCAAAGAATGTTATTATCATAAGTATGGGAGCCAAGAAAAAACTTGAACAGAATTTAGCAGTGGAGCGGACGGAACTGTCTCATGAACGTACCGAACTGTCGGTGTTGAGGACGGAACTTGCTTTCAGAAACAGCAAGCTTTCCGTTGAACAGACGCACCTTTCGTTCGTACGGACCGAGGTCAGTCTTGCCGGCAGTGCCGCGGCGGTATATAAAGCACTTCCGGCGCTTGGTGTATCGGGGACGTTCAGCGTTATGCTGGCAGTGTTTCTGCTGGTCTGGGCGGTATATTTCTTTGTCAGGGACCGTCTGACTTATCCTAAACTCAAACGTGAAATAGAAGAAATGGAGAGGCAGAAGGATGAGATCATAAAGCAGACCGGCATGGAAAGTGAGGGAGACTGATATGTTAAAGGATTATGCAAAAAGCGAGATCCCTTCCGAGGAAGAGATCACCCGTAAACTCAAGGAGGAACGGGCACGGCTCAGTGGATTTCAGTTGAGGATCAAGGAAGCCGGTCTTCCCGTTATGGTCCTGTTTGAAGGCTGGAGCGCTGCGGGAAAGGGAGCTGTCATAGGAAAGGTTATCCGCAACATCGATCCCAGATTTTTTAAGGTTGCGGCGATGGACAGACAGCCCAATGACGAAGAAAAACGGTATCCTTTTCTCTACAGATACATAAGGGAAATACCCGAGGCAGGAAAGTTCAGATTCTTTGATACCTGCTGGATGGAAGAAATAGTGGACGGCGTGGTTGACGGCAGGCTTTCCGGGGAAGAATACAGAAAAAGGGTTCACTCGATAAACGTGATCGAGAGACAGCTCTGTGACAACGGATATCTGGTCGTCAAATTCTTTTTTCACATATCAAAAAAAGAGCAGAAAAAAAGATTAAAGGCTCTTAAATCCGAAAAGGATACAAGCTGGAGAGTCGATGATGACGACATTAAGCAGAATAAGCATTACGATGAGTTCATGGATGTTTTCGACAGGTACCTGACTGACAATAACCAGTCCAGGGCCCCGTGGTATATCATAGATGCCGAAAACAAAAGGTGGGCCGAACTGCAGGTGCTTGAATTCCTGAATCAGGGAATTGATATCGCGCTTCAGAATCATACAGCAAATGTTCCCATACTTCAGAACATATTCCCCATGGACAAACCCGGGAAGCTTTCGGATATTTCTCTTTCCGATAAAACACTGACGGATGAAGAGTACGATCTTGAACTGAACAGGCTGCAGAAGGAACTGGCCGAGCTTGGCAACAAGGTATACAGAAAGAAGATCCCGGTCATCATTGCCTATGAAGGATGGGATGCCGCCGGAAAGGGAGGCAACATCAAGAGGATCACGGCAGCCCTTGATCCAAGGGACTTTGTGGTGGAGCCGATAGCAAGCCCGGAGCCTCACGAGAAAGCCCGCCATTATCTGTGGAGATTCTGGACACGGCTTCCTAAGACAGGACATATAACGATCTTTGACAGGACATGGTACGGGCGGGTGATGGTCGAAAGACTGGAAGGATTCTGTACTGAGAATGACTGGCAGAGAGCCTATAATGAAATAAACGAGTTTGAAAAAGAACTGTCGGAATGGGGCGCGGTCATTATCAAGTTCTGGGTTCAGATCGACAAGGATACCCAGCTTGCGAGATTTACCGACAGGCAGAATACACCGGAAAAGCAGTGGAAGATCACTGACGAAGACTGGCGCAACAGGGAAAAATGGGATCTTTACGAAGGGGCTGTTGACGAGATGCTTGAAAAGACCAGCACAGCATTTGCGCCCTGGCACATACTGGAATCCGTGGACAAGAAATATGCGAGGATAAAGGCATTAAAGACTGTCATAGATGAGATAAAAAAGGTTTTATAAAGTTTGGAGTGAAGTGAAATGAAAAAGAAGTGTTATGTATCCGTTTCCGTTATTACCGTCTTTTTGATGGTTTTCCTTAATGTCATGCCCGCTCTGGCGGATGAGACGGTCCCATCCCCTGACAGCAGCGTATCTTCAGACAGCATATCGCAGGAAAGAATATCATCAGGCGGTATATCATCGGACGAAATACCATCAGACAGCATATCGGAAGATACCATATCATCTGATGATGTTCTGCCGGATATCGTAACACCGGAGAGCATGTCTCCTTCCGAAAATGCAACGGAAGAAGCTGCGGAAAGCGCGGATCCTTTTAAGGATGGCGAAGTCCTTGGATATGCGGTTCCTCTTCCAGAGGGGGAAGAGGCCCAACAGACATCCTCAAAGATACACTATAACAGCGGAGACCAGGATAAGGTTCATGACAAGATCATGGCCATGAAGAGCAAGTATCCCGAGGGGATGGAATGGACCAACAGCAATTATTATGAATGGAAGGGCGGGATCTATACCGGAGGATACGGATGCGCAGGCTTTGCTTTCCTTTTAAGTGATGCGGCCTTTGACGATGCTCCTGCAAGAATGATAGAAAATGTCACCTTCAGTTCGGTCAGGGTCGGAGATATACTCCGTGTGAACGGAAATACTCATTCGGTCATAATAACGGAAGTGAACAGTGATTCCGTTACGCTGGCAGAGGGAAACTATAATTCTTCGATCCACTGGGGAAGGACGATGACGGCATCGGAGGTGAATAAATCCGATTACATGCTGACGCGTTATGATGATGATTCCGGTGAGAGCAGGATAACGCTTAAAATAACAAAATATCCCAAACAGGAATATGTCATCGGTGAGAAACTGGATCTGACCGGTGGAGAGATAACTGCCTTAAAACCGGGACAGAGTGAGGCTGACGGCGAGGTTATTGCCATGACCGATCCGAAGGTCAAGGTGGACAGTTCAAAATTCAACTCCGAAAAGCCCGGAAAATACAGCATTACCTTAAAGTACAAGGAGGCTTCCGTAAGTTTCAAGGTTGAGGTAAAGGTCGATCAGAAGAATGCAACAGTTGTGGTAAGCGGAAACGATTCGGGCGGGAAAGAGCACAGCGGCTATTTTATAAGCGTTGCCGACGCGCTATCCTCCTTAAAAAATTCCGACGGGGAATATGAGATCTCGGTTCTTGCGGCTACCAATGAGACAAAAAAACTCTCTGTTCCTTCAGCGCCGAAATCTGTCAGCATTATCGCAAAAACGGAATCGGCTGTGATCCGTATATCAGAAACCGCTGTCATCACAAGAGGTGATCTGAAGCTAAACTGCAGGATCGAGAATAAAAAGAATAAATCCATAAGCCTGAAACCCGCAGCGGGATCAAAGCTTACGATCGAAAAAGCTTCCGACAATATAAGGACCATAACCGCTAAAAAAGGTTCTGCCGTGAACATCCTGACGGACATGTCACTTAAAAATCTGACCTGTCCGGGAACTCTTGCGATCGCTGACGGCTGTGAACTGACCATGGTGAATAAAGGAACTTTGAATCTGACGGGGACATGCACCGGAAAGATCAAAGTGACAAGTACCAAAAAAGCACTTATAAAAAAAGCGGATGCCGTAGAGCTGGTTCTGGTTTCAAATGAAGGAGTGATACCGAAGCTGACGCTGGGAAGCGTTGACAGGACGCTCTCTTTAACGATCGTTGACGGATCGGGAAATGTCCCTGATCTTTTATCCGGAACAAAGGTACTGAATGCAAAGAAGACCCCCGATGCTGATGCGGAGAAGATCAATATCGTAAATACGAACGGCGGAGAGGTGCTGAAAGCTTTCGTTTACGGGAAAAAGATCCTTGCCGAGAATCCGGAAACCCTTACTTTGGACGGAAAGAATTATCCCGGTTTTGAAAAAGCATTTATGGTGATAGCAGCGGATTCTTCAGGGACTTCCCATGAGATAAGACTGAACAGGGATACCGTTTTAAGTAAATGGAAGTTTCCGGTAAATACCGGAGTGATCACTATAGACGGGCAGTCGCATAATGTCAGGATCAACGGGTTTACCGGGATCCTGCCAAAGAGTCCGCTGGAGATGAAAAACATTAATCTGACTGTCAGAAGTGTCAATGATGAGCCGGCAGGTTTTACTGTTAAAAGCAAAAAAAGCGTAACGCTTGAAAAGGTTTCCGCGGATGCAAAATCTTTTAGTATTGTGGGAGATCCGGGTTCCGGCCTTATCATCAGGGACTGCAGCAAAATAACAAAAATAAACGGATTCGGAAAAGCGGAACTGACAGGAGAGATTTCGATCAGCCGCAGATGTACGGTAAGGGAACTGGAACTGTCGGGAGATACAACGCTTACAATGCTTCCGGGATCCGGTTTTACCGTAAGGCGTTTTGCCGCATCCGGCAATCCTCATCTGGTCCTTAAGGAGGGCTTTGGTCTCCTGAAGATTGGTGGATCGGCTGAGGGAAAGGCAGAGCTGGAGCTTGATGATGCGATAAGGGAAGGGTCAAGGATATTTGTCTCAAAGATCCGTGATCTGAATGGGGTATTTTCCGTTAAGGCATCATTGGGGACGGGTGCTTTGAAAAAATGTGTTCTTGTTACAAAGAAGGGAAATGTATATGTGGTCAGTGCCGAAGAATAGAGATATCCGGACGGATCTCATCCTTCAAGCATTGATTCGCATATATCACAGATAAAGCATTTTTCATCATCATTCCAGGTGAGTTTGCCTTCCTCACATACAGGACAGATGCCGCCGTATTTTGAATTCCAGATATAATTGGCTTTTTCTTCCTTTGGCGCGTTTTCTTCTTCTTTTTCAAGCAGAAGTTTTGCGGCAGCAGTTTCGACAGCAGTTTCGACAGCGGTTCCAACCGGGGTTTCAACAGCGGTTTCGGCTGTGTTTCCAAACTGCGTTGCTCTTGCAAGTCTGTAGGTCTGTTTCAGATTGATGTACTCATTTATGGAAGGAGTTATCGTCAGTATCTCGCATCCGCAGCGGGCGGAACCGTCTTTCTGTATAGTGACATGCAGGATCCTGCCCTTGATATAAAACGTTTTTTTAAGGACATCATCGGTAAAATGTGTATATATGAGCCTGTGCATCAGGTTCTTTTCGGCAAGCTTCACATCTACATTCGCCCCTATTCCGGTTACGGATATGTCATTGATATAGCAGGGATATTTGCCGTTGAGGAGGCTGATCGTGCAGTCGGCCTGTATGCCTACCGGGATCCTTACGGCGCCCCGTCTGTTTTCAGGCACGCTCTCGTCTTTTGAAATAACGGCATATCTTTCCCTGTCTCCGAATTCATGCAGGACCTGAACACTGTTCCAGATATGAGTACGGCCCGAAGCCTGGTTGGTATAAAGAATGGCGAAATTCTCGCATCGGTTGTCCAGATTGAGGGTACTTCCGGCTACAACTATTGGAGGAATATATATCCCGTCTTTTTCTTCTCTCTCTTTCGGTTCAATGGATGTGGTGAAATTGAATTTCCGCCCTGACAGGAAGAAGCTTATTATTATATTATCGGTTTTCGGGATCTCCCACAGAAACATTTATCATCCTCCGGCAATACCTAAACGATATTATTATACACATTTTAACTGCCTATTCAAATATCAAACTCGGATCGAAAGGAATATGGATAATCAGATTTATTTCAATGGAAATTATGATAAAATATTTCTGATGTTTTTTTACGAAGAAGCGGGAAAGGTCAGTATCTGATCATTAAGGCACAGGAAAAACGGAGAATAAGAATGAAATGAGCAGTCAGAGTATAGTCTTTACGAATGATAACTGCATAGGCTGCAACAGATGCATCAATGTATGCAGCGCTATCGGCGCATGTGTTTCCGGAGAAGTAGATGGGAAGGCACGTATTCATGTGGATGGGAGCAAGTGCATTGCCTGCGGAAGCTGCATGGATGTCTGTGTTCACAATGCAAGAGAGTATGTGGATGACACGGAAGCTTTTTTTGCTGATCTCAAAAAGGGTGAACCGATATCCCTGCTGCTTGCTCCTGCTTTCAAAGCAAATTATCCCAATGAATATGAAAGTGTTCTCGGAGGCTTAAAGGAACTGGGAGCCCGCAGGATCATAAGTGTTTCATTCGGCGCGGATATCACGACCTGGGGATATCTCAACTACATCGACCGCTATGATTTCACAGGCGGAATCTCACAGCCCTGTCCGGCAGTTGTATCCTACATCGAACGCTATCTCCCGGAGCTGATACCAAAGCTGTTCCCGGTACAGAGTCCTCTGATGTGCGCGGCAGTCTATGCCAGAAAGAAACTCGGCGTCACGGACAGGCTGGCATTTATCAGTCCCTGCATCGCCAAAAAACTGGAGATTGAAGACCCGCATAATAAAGGACTGGTTCAGTACAATGTCACATTTGACCATCTGATGCGTTATATCAGGGAACACGGCATCAAGGGCGATCCTGCAAACAGTGAGATCGAATACGGTCTGGGCTCTTATTATCCCACCCCCGGAGGACTGGCGGAGAATGTGCGGTGGTTTTTGGGAGACAGTGTTTATATCCGTCAGATCGAGGGAGAACGTCATCTCTATGAGTGGATGCATGAAAATGCTTCACGAATAAAGAATAATGAGACACCGTTCCTTTTTATCGACGCATTAAACTGTGAGAAGGGCTGTATATGCGGTACTGCGGTCAATCCCGAAAAATCGCGGACAGATGATGCTCTTTATTCGCTTTTGGATATCCGTGAGGCCTCTAAAAACAGCCGGAGCGGGATGGCCTGGTCAAAATCTGATACACCGGAGGAAAGGCTTAAGAACTTCAATGATCAGTTCAGTGATCTTAAGCTTTCGGATTTTCTGCGCGGATATACCGACCGTTCGGCGGAATGTGCATACGATATCCCCAATGAAGAGGAGCTGGATGCCATTTTTCTCACCATGAACAAGGTGACCGACGAGAGCCGTAAGATCAACTGCACCTGCTGTGGATATAACAGCTGCATACAGATGGCTACTGCCATACATAACGGCTTCAATCACAGGGAAAACTGTATCTATTACGAAAAAACCATGGTTCAGGAGCTGGCCATAGAAAAGTCAGTTGCAGAGGCAGCCACAAAGGCAAAGAGTTCTTTTCTTGCAAATATGTCTCACGAGATCCGGACTCCCATAAATGCGGTTCTGGGAATGAACGAAATGATACTCCGGGAATGTCAGGATGCCAACATCATAGCTTACTCGGAAAGCATCAGAAGCGCAGGAGACACTCTGCTCGGACTGGTAAACAACATATTGGATTTCTCAAAAATAGAGGCCGGAAAGATGGACATCACTCCGGTGGAGTACGACCTCTCCTCTGTTATCAATGATCTGGTCAATATGATCCAGATCAGGGCAGATAATAAAGGACTCCTGCTTTCTCTGGATTTTGATCCCGACATTCCGAAGATCCTCTTCGGCGATGAGATCCGCGTAAAGCAGATCATTACCAACCTTCTCACCAACGCGGTGAAATATACACCGAAGGGAACCATCACCTTTTCCATGAAGCATTCGGAGACCGATGACCCGGCATTTATTGATCTGAATGTCAGTGTAAAGGATACGGGAATCGGAATAAAACCGGAGGATCTGAAGCTGCTGTTTGAGAAGTTCAGCCGGATCGAGGAAGAAAGAAACCGGAACATCGAGGGGACCGGGCTTGGAATGAATATCACTCAAAAGCTTCTGGAGCTTATGGGGTCATCTCTTGAGGTTGAAAGCGAATACGGACAGGGATCACGGTTCAGCTTTTCCGTACGGCAGAGGGTGATCAGGCGGGAACTCCTCGGAGATTATCAGTCTGCCTACAGGAAGCTTCTGAGCCAGCGGAAAACCTACCGCAGGAAGTTTACCGCGCCGGATGCCATGATCCTGGTCATCGACGACAATCCCATGAACCTCACGGTATTTAAGAGCCTTTTGAAACAGACTCTCGTGCAGATCGACACCGCTTCCGGAGGTGATGAGGGACTGACCCTTTCACTGGACAAAAAGTACGATATCATCTTTTTTGACCATATGATGCCGGAAAAGGATGGCATCGAGACCCTGCACGAACTGAAGGCCCAGAGCACCAATCCTAACCTTTCCACTCCTTCGGTCTGTCTGACTGCCAACGCCGTCTCCGGAGCCCGGGAGCAGTACCTTTCGGAAGGCTTTGACGACTATCTGACAAAACCCATCGACTCCTCGAAACTGGAGGAGATGCTGATCTATTACCTGCCTGAAGATAAGGTTCAGTTATCCGTGCCGGATATAACGGAGGAGGAGGCTGATAAAGAGGAAGACATTGACGGGCGCTTTGCGGTCCTTGCCGATGTTCCCGGGATGAACATTTCCGATGGGATCACAAACAGCGGAGATGCCGACAGTTATATGGGAATGCTCCGGATATTTTATGATTCCATCGATGAAAACACCGTGCTGATCAATAATTTCTACGAGACGGGAGACCTGAAGAACTATGCGATAAAGGTTCACGCTCTGAAAAGTTCCGCAAGGATCATCGGCGCAAACGAGCTCGGCGAAGAAGCGCAGGCTCTGGAAACTGCGGGAAAAGAAGGAGATGAATCCTTCGTCCGCCGCCACCATGTTCCTTTCATGGAACGCTATGCATCCATGAGATCGGCTTTGGCGGGGATATTTGAAGCTTCTGCGGCGGATGATGCCCTGCCCGAGGCGGACAGCGCAAAGATGGAGGAGATCTATGAAAGACTTTATTCGGGCGCTGATGACATGGATACAGGTATCCTGGAGGATGCCTTCGAAGAGATGAAAGCCTGGCGTATTCCGGACAGCGAAACCGATATTTTTAACAGACTCCATGAGGCGTTTCGCGCTTATGACTATGATTCGATCATAGAGATATTGAAACAGAGAAAACAGTGAGACGATCACTATCCGTTAGGAATAAGAAGGTAAAATAAGAATAAAGTCGAATGTATGTTCTGATTTGTGCTGTTCCAGATGTTTTGAAAATATACGGAAAAACTTCCTGAAATGCCCTTAAATACAAGAAAAAACCCAGTAGAAAATTGTTTCTACTGAGTTTTTTAAGCAGGGCTACAAGGATTCGAACCTTGAAATGACGGAGTCAGAGTCCTTATCCTTATTCGACTTGTCCTCAGTATTTATCAGCACTTTCGATGTGCTTTCTTTCAAAACATCATTATAACATCACTATTGCTTTTACGCTACATTTTCAATTTTTGTATGTTTTTCATCATTGGATTATTATAATCAGATCAATCAGATGATCACCAATAACCAGATGCAGATAAATACTATACAGATCATGATGGCGGTATTGAATATTCTTGGGAAGCAGAAGCAGGCAAAAGTTTATCAACGAATGCTGTATGACTTGATCGATGAGCAGAGACGTTTGATGCGTGAGCGGGCACAAAAAAACATTGAAGAGGCCGAAAAAAAGAAGGCTGAACATCCCATCAGGCGATCACCTCGGAAGCATTATGATATTGAAGAGATGGTCAGTCAGGCAGATGAACTTAATCAGAGTATCGATGAGATCAAATTATAATATTATAAGATGTAGATTGGGCTGAAGCTCCTATGTGCGATTATCGAGTCGGGGGTGCGGACAAAAACCTGGACTTTCATAGGGCTCCGAAAGGAGCCTTTAATTATGGCAAAA
Source organism: Lachnospiraceae bacterium (assembly GCA_024690825.1). Classification (GTDB taxonomy): domain Bacteria; phylum Bacillota; class Clostridia; order Lachnospirales; family Lachnospiraceae; genus NK4A144. The sequence continues at coordinate 43,740 of JAILOK010000135.1, forward strand.
GAAAAGAAACCCGTACACAAAGTCCAGATGACAGACGGTAAGCGTCAGATCATCCAACAACTCCTTCAGGAGTATGACATCGAAACCGCAGAGGACATACAGGATGCTCTCAAGGATCTTT
>JAILOK010000138.1 GCA_024690825.1 Lachnospiraceae bacterium
AAATGTGGATTCAAATATCAATGGAAATCGGAGAATGTGGACGTGCCGCTGATGCACGAAAAACGGACAGGGCATGTGAGCCTGATGACGAAAGAAGACTGGCAGACATTAAGGAGAAAACCATGAAAAGAGAACTCGGAACTGCACGCTGGAATCGTGGGCGACTACGATGATTTTGATGACCTGAAGGAACTCATTGGTTTTATCAGAACCGGTAAAAGATGAAAACAGGGAGTCTTTGATTAATGAACGGACAAATAAGAAAAAATACAGTAATATCCTGCTGGATCATATTCGCGATTCTGATATTTGTACATGGATTTGAAGCCATCGTACTCCGGATGGATGAAACTGTCTTTGGAGAGAACTTTATAAATAAAGTATTCGGAATCATAGTTGTTTTCATGGTATTACGAAGCCTTGGCTGGAAATGGTCTGACATAGGCTTTGCGCGAACCGGGTTTGTAAAAAGCGCCGGTATAGGATTGCTGATTGCGATATGCTCATTTGTTATTTCGTACAGCGCTGAAATCATGATTCTTAAAAGTCAGGGGCACAAGATCGGATTCGGTATTTTCACAACCGGCTTTTCCCTGACAGGGGAAGCAACCGTACATACCGGCATCGGTTTTGTATTGATGTGTGTTTTCTTCAATATCATAAATGTGGTCATGGAGGAGGGGACATTTCGCGGTCTCTTCTATCATATTGCCGTTATGGATCATTCTCCGAAGTATGCCTGTGTTTTTCAGGCATTTTTATTTGGAGTATGGCATATCGTAACACCGCTTCATAATCTGATTGATGGAGATATTGATGTGGGCTCATTCGTGGTACTCGGAACAGGGTATATAGTTCTGGCAGGTATGATGGGGATCAAATGGGAACTGTTCTACAGGATGACCGGCAGTCTATATGCCGGAATGGCCGACCATTTCTTCAACAACTGTATTGCGACAAATTTACTTCATGTGACTACGGAAAGCGGAGACGATGAGATGATGATCATCCGCGTGGCAATTGCACAGCTTCTTTCCTTTACAGCGGCATTGCTGGTCTGGATGAAAAGGAAGATGACTTAAGGTGCGGTTATGATCAAGTATCTTGTGTTTGATGTCGATAATACTCTTATAGATTTTGATATGTCTCTGATCAGGGCGGAAAGGGTGATTGCCGACAGACTCGGCATAAAGCTCACAGATGACTACTTTATCAAGGCTGACAGAATGATCAACGATGCCTGAAATGAGCATCGGATGTCTGATCCCGAAGGTCTGGGAGATAATGAGGACTGGCATCAGAAGTACAGAGACTTCCTTCTGTATCATTATGAGAAAATGGCAGATCTGTACGGATCGGATATCGCTCCCCGCGAACTCCTGGACAGCTGCGAAGTCACTCTGACTTCATATCACGGGAATGAGTATCCCGGCATCACAGCGCTGCTGAGAGACAGATCTGAAACAGATGAAGAAAAGAAAAATTAATAAAGGACAGGGAGGGGCGTTCTCTGCTTTTTGCAGGCACTTATTGAAATTGAATTCAATAAGTGCTTGACTTTTTGTACCCGGGAATATACACTGAATACTAATTCAATGAAAATACACTCAACATATTTCACGAAAGGAAAAACCTAAGATGGACAGAAAGAAAAAGGCAGTGATTATAGGCGGCGGCATCGCAGGTCTTACCGCAGGCATCTACGCTCTGACAGCAGGATTTGATGCAGAGATTTATGAAAAAAACAGTGTGCCCGGCGGACAGTGTATGGGGTGGAACCGGAAAGGATATCATATTGACAATTGCATTCATTGGCTGACGGGAACCAGGAAGGGTACGGAACTCTATCAGCTTTGGAAGACCGTAGGTGCATTATCGAATGATACGGAGTATGCAAAGATTGATTCCTTTTATACATCTGTGCACAACGGAAAGAGTGTAACACTCTGGAGCGACCTGAAGAAAACGGAGAAGGAGCTGATTGAAGCAGCACCGGAGGATGAAGCTGAAATACGTAAATTTATTCAGCACGTGGAATATGCAAAACAGTGTCATTTTCCGGCCGGAAAACCGATGGAGATGTGGGGAGTGAGGGACTACATCGCTATAGGAAAGGAAATGGCGGATTTTCCGAAAGTGATGAAGGAATTCGGAAAAATATCTCTGGAAGAATACAGCCGGCACTTTAAGTCGCCGATCATGCAGAAGGTGATCACGGATTACCTTCCCAAAGCCTATACGGCATATTGCTTTCTGGTATCCTATGCGACAATGGCAGACGGAAACGGAAATATTCCGATGGGGGCCTCCCTGCAAATGGCTCTTCGAATGGAGAAAAGGTTTAAGGAACTTGGTGGGAAAATTTATTACAACTCACCGGCAGCAAAGATTGAACTGGATCAGAAAACAGCGACCGGAATCCGGCTGGAAAGCGGAGAAGTTGTTTCTGCAGACTATGTGATCCCGGCAATCGATACGTATCCGCTGTTTCACATACTTCTGCCGGAGAAGTATATGCCGAAAGAGTTGGAAAAGGCGTATAAGTCACCGAAGGCATATCCCGCGATCAGCGGATTTCAAACGGCATTTACGGTAAGTAAGGACTTCGATCATGGAGAAACCGTCTTTATCGATATCGACCCCATTAAAGTCGGTATCGGTACATATGACAGAATGTATGTAAAAGCTTACGGATATGATCCGCTCTTTGTAAAAGACGGGAAGCAGGTGATCCAGACGTGTATCTCACAGTTTGATAATGATTTTGAATGGTGGAAAAATCTGTCAAAAGAAGAATATGGCAGAGTAAAACAGGAATTAACGGATGCGGTCGTAAAGAGGATTCAAAAGGCGTTTCCTGAGACAGAAGGTGATCTGGAGCATCTGGATACGTGGACCCCGCTGACCTATGAAAGATACTGCAACGCATATCACGGAAGTTATATGAGTTTTATCACAACCCCCATGGCTAAACAATCCGCACTTAAGGGAAAGGTAAAACACATCAATAATCTGTATCTTGCAGGGCAATGGACCAATTCTCCGGGAGGGCTTCCGGTTGCCGCAGCCAGCGGAAAATTTGCGGTACAGCGGATTCTTAAACGAGCCAGGAGAAATACGGAGATCTGAGGAGGGAAATATGACACGTAAAGAGCAGAAGGAAGAAAGACGCAAGGCGATACTTATGACGGCACTCACGCTTTTCGTCGAAAAAGGTTACTACGATACCAGGATAACGGATATTGCGGAAGCCGTGCCGATGAGTACGGGACTGATGTTTCATTACTTCAAATCAAAGGAGGAGCTTCTCCTTGAAGTCGTGAAGATGGGGGCAGAGGGAACAAAATCCCTGAGGAAAGGCATAACCCCCGATATGATGGCTCAGGTTCAGCCCGATCAGTATCTTGTCGGATTTTTGCGGAAGATGTTATCCTATGCAAAGGACGAACCATGGGTTTTTCATATGTTTGTGCTTATGGGACAGGCGAGAAGAACGGGCATGCCGGAGGAATCGAGACAGGTCGCTTTGTCTGTCGACATAGTGGATGATACTGCCGGACTTGTTGCAAAGGGACAAAAAGACGGCATTTTTCACGGAGGGGATGCAAAACTGATGTCACGTTGCTTTTGGGCTTCCGTACAGGGTATTATGGAAGAGATGGCAATGGACAAAGACATGAAAGCTCCGAATCCTGAATGGATTGTCGGATTGCTGAGGTAAACTGCGGCATATGAACGTTCCTGATGAGAACATCCCGAATGGAATAATGAATTTATAAAAATGGGGAAAAGTGATATGGTATATTGGATGAGTTTTGAAAAAATCTATTTCCATCAGGCATCCTCGGTGATTGCGGTTAACTGCGGCCCCGGCACCTTCGGACTGCTGTTTATGACAGAAGAGTAAAAAAGTATGAGTTTAAATGAAACCCCTTCAGGCGAAAGAACACATATCGGATTTTTCGGCGTGAGGAACGCGGGAAAGTCAAGTCTGGTCAATCTTATAACCGGTCAGGAACTGTCTGTGGTATCCGATATAAAGGGAACGACCACGGATCCGGTGCGCAAAGCCATGGAAATCTTACCCCTTGGACCTGTGGTGATCATAGACACGCCGGGTTTTGATGATAGCGGAAAACTGGGAAATGAACGCGTAAAGAAGACCCGCGAGATCTTGGGAACCTGTGATATCGCCGTGCTTGTCATAGATGCGTCAGGCGGATTTACAAAAGCGGATGATGAGCTTATCTCATTAATAAAAGAGCGAGAGATACCATATTTAATCGTTTGGAATAAAACAGATCTCGATGGCTCGTTACCGGGACCGGAAGATGCGCAAAGCGTAAGCTGTAAGACGAAAAACGGAATTGAAGGATTAAAGGAAAAAATCGCAGGGCTGATACCTCAAAGGGAAGAGAAAAAACTGGCAGGCGATCTTGTCCGGGCAGGGGATCTTTGCATCCTTGTCTGCCCCATTGATGAATCTGCACCGAAAGGCAGACTCATTCTGCCCCAGCAGCTGACAATCAGGGATCTTATGGATCAGGGGGCGATACCTGCAGTCTGTCGGGATACGGAACTTGAAACGCTGTTAAGAAAGCCGGGGATCGATCCTGCGATCGTCATAACCGATTCCCAGGCATTTAAGAAGGTCGCTGAGACGGTACCGGAGGATGTTCCTTTAACATCTTTTTCCATTTTGATGGCAAGATATAAAGGCTTTCTTGAAACAGCCATAAAAGGTGTCAGTCAGATCCGGAATTTAAAAGACGGGGACAGTGTTTTGATCGCCGAAGGCTGTACTCATCACAGACAGTGCAATGATATAGGAACCGTAAAGATACCGCGCTGGCTTAAAGAACATACGAATAAATCTCTTATGATAGAGACTTGTTCGGGAAATGAATTTCCACAGGATCTGTCACCGTATCGGATGATAATCCATTGCGGCGGCTGCATGCTGACAGAGAATGCTGTTCTTGCCAGGATGAACAGTGCGGTTAAGCAGAAGATACCATTTACCAATTATGGGATCGTTATCGCTTTGATGACAGGAACTCTTGAACGAAGCCTGAGCTTATTTCCTCAACTTCACAGTCTTTTGAAGGGGGAGTAAGATGGATGCATGCGAGAGAGAACTGATTGAAAAACTGGAAGGTGAAAATACTCTTTCGGAAGAAGAATATGTACAGCTTATAGAAAACGGGGATGAAGAAGCAAGAGAACTGCTGGCCCTGAAGGCATCCGAAAAAAGCAAGTCCGTTTTCAAAAATGCCATCTATACCCGAGGGCTGATAGAGATAAGCAGTTTTTGCAAAAACAACTGCCTGTACTGCGGAATCAGGAGAGATAACACATTTGCCGAGCGCTATCGTCTTACCGGGGAAGAGATATTTTCCTGTGCGGAAGAGGGATATGAACTCGGATTTCGTACCTTTGTGCTTCAGGGAGGAGAAGATCTGCATTATACGGATGATGTATTGTGCGGTATCATCTCTCAGATAAAGAAAAATCATCCTGACTGTGCGGTTACCCTGTCCATGGGTGAGAGAAGCGCAGAAAGCTATAAAGCGCTGCGCGATGCCGGGGCGGACAGATATCTTTTGAGGCATGAAACCGCAGATCGTGTGCATTACAATACGCTTCATCCAAGAGAGATGTCATTTGACAACAGGATGCGTTGCTTAAGAGAACTGAAAGAAACAGGTTATCAGGTTGGGTGCGGTTTTATGGTGGGATCTCCCGGACAGACATCCCGGACACTTGCAAAAGATCTGATGTTCATTCGGGAGTTTAAGCCGGACATGTGTGGCATCGGCCCGTTCATTCCTCACCGTAATACGCCTTTTGCCGGGGAAAAAACCGGGACGCTTGAGATGACTCTGTTTCTGCTTTCAGTGATACGACTGATGCTTCCCGGAGTACTTTTGCCCGCGACAACCGCTCTGGGAACAATTCATCCGAGAGGACGGGAACTGGGAATACTGGCAGGTGCCAATGTGGTAATGCCGAATCTGTCGCCTGCGGCGGTACGAAAGAAATATGAACTTTATGACAATAAGATCTGTACGGGCGAAGAATCCGCACAGTGCAGAGACTGTCTTGAGGAAAGAATAAAAACAATAGGCTACAGGCTTGTCGTTGACAGGGGAGATTCTGTATATTATATGGAAAACAAGTAGGAGAAGAAAAATGGCAGTATATGATCCCAAATCTTTGCATGCAGAAGAATTTATCAATGATGAGGAGATAAAAACAACACTGGAATATGCGGAAGCAAATAAGAACAATGTTGAACTGATTGATAGGATACTTGAAAAAGCAAGACCCGTAAAAAAGGGAAACGGCTGTACCTGTGCAGGATTGACCCACAGGGAAGCTTCCGTGCTTCTGTCATGCGAGATTCCTGAAAAGGTGCAGAAGATGTATGAAATAGCCGAAGAGATCAAGCTGGCTTTTTACGGCAACAGGATCGTTTTGTTTGCCCCTCTTTATCTGTCAAACTATTGCGTAAACGGATGTCTGTATTGTCCTTATCATCTGAAGAATAAGCATATTGTGAGAAAGAAGCTCACGCAGGAAGAGGTGAAAGCCGAAGTAATAGCTTTGCAGGATATGGGTCATAAGCGTCTGGCCATAGAGGCAGGTGAGGATCCCGTCAACAATCCCATTGAATACATCCTTGACTGTATAAAGACCATATACAGTGTACATCACAAAAACGGTGATATCAGGCGGGTCAACGTAAACATCGCTGCGACAACGGTAGAAAATTATAAAAAGCTTAAGGATGCCGGTATAGGAACTTATATCCTTTTTCAGGAGACGTATCACAAGGAAAGCTATCTTAAACTCCATCCGACAGGCCCCAAGCATGATTATGACTATCACACGGAAGCCATGGACCGGGCGATGGAAGGCGGGATCGATGATGTGGGACTGGGCGTTTTGTTCGGCCTTGAACTGTATAAGTACGAGTTTGCCGGTCTTATCATGCATGCCGAACACTTAGAAGCGGTTCATGGTGTGGGACCCCACACCATCAGTGTTCCGAGAGTGAAAAAAGCAGATGATATAAACCCCGATATGTTTGATAACGGGATCGATGATGAGACCTTTACGAAGATCGCCGCATGCATCCGTCTGGCTGTTCCTTATACCGGGATGATCATTTCCACAAGGGAATCCGAAGAAGTCAGAAAAAAGATGCTGAGGGCGGGGGTCTCCCAGGTAAGCGGAGCATCACGCACATCCGTGGGAGGCTATACACAGGAGGAGAGACCTCACGATACGGAGCAGTT
>JAILOK010000040.1 GCA_024690825.1 Lachnospiraceae bacterium
AATCTACCTTCGTCGGTAAAAAAGATATATCCTTCCTCGTCAAAATATATCCATTTCTGCTTGCGAAGCTTCTTCATGGCATTACAGACACTGGGTTTGGTCACACCCATCTCCTCAGCGATGTCTACGGACCTTACCGAATCGTTCTTCTTTTGAAGAACCAGTATGCATTTCAGATAATCTTCCGACGAACTGCTCTTCCCCATTTTGCAATCCTTTAATGACCTTATGAAGTTTGGTTAGCTATCGCTAATCGCTCGTTAATCATATACTCCGCTTTTTGTGCGGAGTTATAATTTCCTACTTATGTGATATTGCATTAGTTAGTCATCGCTAACTCAAAAATAATAACATTTGTTTGTACTAAAATCAAGACCTCTCGTGCAATTAGTCAAAAAAACGATTATGCCGGGTTATGTTTATATCTTCCTGAAGGAAAAATTCCCGTCTCTGTCCGTCAGCCGGATCTGCCGGCACGGTCAGTGTCTGTGAAAAAATCATTTTGAAAAGATCAGCTTCAGGATCTCGCTGACGGTCCTCACTCCTATGGTAAAGGTTCCTGTCCTGCTGCCGAAGGCCTTTTCATTGTCTCCTATTATGATGATCGTGGCCTTTCCTCTTTCGATATTGTTCAGGTATCCCACAGAGTACGCATCCTCAGGTACCGTTACAAGCTCAGTGCCCTTCTTTACCTTCACATCGATCTCGGGCTCCACTTCTTTTCCCGTGTAGGCAGCTTTTTTGAGAAGGTTACCCGTGCCCCTGATAAAGATCTGCGCATCTGTCAGATCATATGCATCCTCCGGCAACGCATTTACCATATAGTTTCCTGTTGCCGATTCATCGTCAAAGGCCTTTCTTCCCGTGACCTTTACGGTTATCTCCGCAAAAGTATCGGTCCGGGCCAGCGTAAACTTCTTTCCTGTGATGTTTTCATCTCCGTCAAACAGTTCAACGGTATAGTTTTCCGGATCGATGAGCACCCCGTCAAGCTTTACGAACACCTTCGGCTTGAGCTTTTCAGGCTTAAGGTAAACGCTGTCGCAGGCCTCTATTACCGCCCTTGACATGGGTGCCGGGCTGATCTCAAACCTGTCCTTTACAGCCTTTCTTCCCTTGTAATTTCCGATGAAGTTTACGGTATACTTTGCATTGCTGCCGGGCCTGGAATTATTGCTGTATTTAACGGTATAATCCTTACCCTCCGTAAGTTCGGTCCCGTCGGTTTTTATTATGGAAAGTTCAGGTTTTGCGGGACCTGCATAGCAGTAGATCTCATCCTCGTCCACAGGTTTTATGCTTTCAAGTTCGCAGACGGTATCGGGTTTGATCCTGAAGGTCTTTGTCACCTTCCCATAATAAGAACCTTTGCCCTTGACTATGGCTTTTGCCTTTCCGGCATTTTTATTGTTCCTGTAGGTTACGCTGTAGGCGCTTCCCTCTTTGAGGACATTTCCCTTTCCGTCCTTTACCACAAGTTCGGTTTCGGTAAGTGTCTTTGCCGTACCGTCATATACTTTGGCCGTTCCTTTCTTTAATACCGCCGAGATCTTATATTCCTTCATCTCGGCCTTTGTCATCTCCTTTATCGGGACATCCTTTATCTCCCCGGTAAAGCTGCCTTTGCCCGTGATGGTCACAACCGTATCTTTTCCTGCCACGGGCTTTTTGGGATCGGTCTCAAAATCCTTTGAGGTCAGGACATAGTCGCCGTAGGTTATCGTGACCGCTGCCTTCTTTCCCTTTTCGGCTTTTACAGGCTCGACATAAATATCATCATCGGTGATGTTCTTTTCCTTTATGGCAAACTTCAATGTCTCGCTTCCCTTGAAGTTGCCCTTCAATGTAACTGTTGCCGAGGCCTTCTTTGTGCCGGTGATGTTTTTATTATTGCTGTAGCTTACCTTGTAATCCACATCCTTTTTAAGGATCCTGTCTCCGAAGGCCACATACACCGCGGGCGTGATCTTTGAGCCCGTATAGATGCAGTAAGGTTCATCTCCGTTGGCATCGCACCTTACTATCTGTCCGTCATCCGGATCATTTGAAAAGCTTATCGCAAGCGTATCGTCGGAAAGTTTGTTCCAGCCGGCATAGAGGGTCATGTTGTCGGTCACGGGGTCAGCAAACTCATATTTCTGTTTACACTCCCTGTCCGTATACCAGTCAGCGAATTCATATCCTGCGGCAATGGGATTGGCAGGTCTTGTACCCACGCTTCCCTTTACTATGAGGGCATCCTCGGGAGCAACCTTTCCATGTCCGTTCAGGTAATAATGGATCATATAAAGATCGTCTCTTGCCTTGTCGGCGATCCTGAATCTGATCTGCCTTTCACCAGTATAGTCAGCTATGCCCCTGATATAGACACAGGCATTTCCGCTTGCGGTATTGTCGACATAGGAAAGGACATAGTCGGCATTTTCAACCAGGGTCTTTCCCCCGTCCGTCACATGAACCGCAGGCTTCTGCTGTTTTCCGTCATAGGCCACAACATACCTGTCAAGCCATGCCTTCGTTCCGTTTATGTCGATGCTCTTTCCGTCCTTATTTTTGCTGCTCTTTCCGTTTAATTCTATGGACTCAACCTTGATATTCTGCAGTTCAAGATTGTTTCCGGCAAGCTTTATCTCGGCGTTTTCTTCGGCACCCGTTCCGGTTCCGGAAATTTCGGCGCTTCCTCCGTTTATTCCGGCCATCTTTACGGTAAAGGTCTCGCCCTCCTTTAAGGGGATGCTGATATTTCCTTCGCCGACTGCTCCGTCCTCTTTTCCCAGACCGAACTCGGCTTCGGGCGACTGTGTCTTGACCTCCATGACGCTCTTGCCGTCCATGGCCTTGAAGGAAAGTCCGCCGCTGTTGCTCTTTATCACTCTGTTTGACTGAGTCGGAGTAAAGACTGCCTTTTTGCTGTTTACCGCCCTGGGCCCGATGGCTGTAACCTTCTGCTCAAATCCGGAATCGACAGACTCGGGTTCAAGAGTACCGTTATTTACATTAAGGAGAGGTTTTCCTTCGGCATCGGTTATGCTGTAGGAAGAGTTGTCCACTACCATCGCGCGGCATCTTAATCTGCAGCGAAGTCTGCATCTTAAGCGGCATCTGAGTCGGCATCTTAAGCGGCATCTGAGTCGGCATCTTAAGCGGCACCTTAAGCGGCAGCGAAGCTGGGCGCTGTTTATCTCATTATCCGAAATGCTTCCGGGCCAGAGCTCCATCAGTTTATTTTCATATCCGCCGGTATTTTCTTCATATTCGCTGAAGGTATTCTCATAATCATCGCCGTACTCATCTGCAAATATCATCCTGCAGCGAAGTCTGCAGCGAAGATTGGTCTTCATCTTATCACCCGGTTCATCGGGATAAAGTGTATTCAGAGCCTCTTCAAAAGCGTCAGGATCACCCTCACATCCATTATAAAGATCCTCTGCTTTTCTTTCGGCAAAGGCCATGCGGCAGCGCAGACGGCAGCGAAGGTTGGCGCTCTTTACCTCCTCGCTTCCCTCGTCCTTCCAGAGTCCGTTGACGCTGACATTAAATTCATCTATGTCTCCTTCGTAGTAACGATACAGTTCATCCGCTTTTTCCTCTGCATACATCAGCCTGCAGCGAAGTCTGCAGCGGAGGTTGGTGTCCCTTGCTTCTCCTTCGGGCATTCCCTCGACAGGCCACTTTCCATCTAAGAATTCCTCAAATGCTTCAGGCGTTGTATTATAAATCTTTGTGTAAATCGACCGCTCATCCTTAAGCATCCTGCAGCGGAGTCTGCACCTGAGTCTACAGCGCAGGTTTGCCCTTTTTATTTCTTCACTTCCGCTGTCGGGCCAGAGTTCAAGGAGCTTTTCATCTAACTTGTTTTCACTTTCACTTACATACTCCTGACTGATCCTCTTCGAAAGATCCTCGTAATACATGATCCTGCAGCGAAGTCTGCAGCGGAGACTCGTTTCATCATTGTCCTGCCATTTTTTGTTCAGGGCATTTTCATAATCTTCTGCACTCTCGCCCTGATGTGCTTTAAAGAACGCGACTTCATCAGACGTCACCTCATCAATGGTCCCGTCATCTTTTAACTCCTGGAAGTCTTCGTCAAAGGCTTCAAGATCATCCATGAAGCTGCTCCAGTACTGATCGGCGCTCCAGGGATCGGTAAAGATATACTCATCAAGTCCCGACCATTTTTTATTTTCAAGCGAAAGCAGATCCCAGAGTCTTGCTGCCCAGGCGTTCGGATCGTAATCTCCCCTGTCCTTCCAGACTGCCGTGAATACATCATAGGGGATGTAGGTCAGCACGCAGTCTTTCCCGTCACCCGGATCGGTTCCCCAGTGAATGCTGTCGCTTATGTCATAATGCCAGCCTGTGCAGGTTCCATCGGGTTCTGTACGAAGTTCGATCTTTCTGTCCTCGTTAGGCCAGTTGCTGTCGTAGATATGGATCGCAACGGGAGTTCTTTCGTAAACCGTAGTTACTCCTGAATCATGATCGTATGCAGCATTTGTTCCGGTCCATTCAACCGCATAGCCTAAAACCGCGTGGCCGCCCTCCGGACCAAACATTCCTATGATCACAGGTTCGGTATTTGCCACACCGTCATCTTCGTTTTCAATAGCCTGAACGATTTCCTCAGGAAGAGCATCCAGGGAATAGCAGAACTGGACTCTCTCGTCGTACTGTGAAACCTGCATGGCTTCGATGTATTTGCGCAGATCCGGATTCGGTTCGGCATCGCGCTTATAAAGCTGATCTTCCGTATCATCCGATGTATTACGGTCAACATCGGGATCAAGGTAAAGATCCACAGGATGGGCGTTTTCCGCACCTCCAAATACCGTGACATCCGGTATCGGCCTTTCATTTTGTGATACCGCGCCGCCAAGGTTAAACATGCCGCTCGTTGCAGACAGTCCGTAACAGCTTCCGCCCCACTCGTCATCAAAGAAATTGAAGATATTGCTTCCGCGTTCATTTCCGAAAAGCTCCTGATAACGCTTTTGGGGAATGTGGTAGCGCTCATTCTCCTCGTAGCCGAGTCCGTCTTCTCCGTATTTATTTATGAAATTGTATCTGTAATCATCGATCCGTGCTTCTGCCGGATCATCTGAGGAGGATTTTTTCGCGGACAGAAAACCCGGCAGTCCGCCGACTCCGTCAACACGGCAGTATGTGTAATTGTCTTTGTCGGGTTCGGTGATATCGGCATACTTTGTTCCCTCTCCTCCGACAAGCTTTTCGCAGCCTGTAAACATTCCCGCTCCTTCATTCAGACTTGCGGGAAAATCGTATCTGTATGACTCGGCATTATCGTTTGCCACATATATCTTCTGAAGCATCGAACAGTTTGCAAACATATATCCGCACTCACCCACATCTCCGAGTCTTACCTTTGAAAGATCAAGACTTTGAAGTTTTGAGCAGTTTTCAAAAGCATATGTTGTGCGGAGCGGATGGGCGTAATTCGGGAAAATTACCGTAGTCAAAGCCGTGCAGTCCTTGAACATTTTTCTGATATCCCCGAAAGCACCGTTACCATTCGGTATTTGGGCGAGGGAAAATCCGCTGAGATCCACTCTCTTAAGTTTCGTCCAGCCCTCAAAGGCCGATTCAAAGCTCACATTGTTCCCTACCTCGGCGCCGTATTGTACCGTGACGGAAGTGATCTCTGATCTTATATTTTCAGGGAAAAGTTCTGAAAAATTGGATTTTCTCACATAGAAGGTTCTCTCACCTATCTTTGCGGGAATGACAACATCCATGGATGAGCCTTTATAGCTTTCAAGAAAAGCCTGATACTCGTACTGTTCATCTATACTGTATTCCCAGCCGTCTTCGGTGATAAGCTCACCGGGACGGGACTTGGCGGTAAAGTAGCCGGGCCTGCTGCTGTTGGGTCCCTCGTCAAGGCGGGCGTATGTGGAGGATTTCCCGTTACTGCTGTCATAAACGGTTCCGTTACCTCCTTTAAGGTTGGAACAACCCGCAAACATAGTTTGTGAAAGAAAATAAACCAACCCGTATCCATTCGGATCAACATAGATCGTTTCAAGGCCGGAGCAGCCAAAAAACATATCTTCAGCATCAGAGATCCTGGAAAAATGAATGACAGAAAGGTCTATCTCTTTTAACCTGCTGCAATTTTGGAACATATATCTTGCAGTAAGATTTCTGGTATCCAGGTTACACAGGCTGACACTTTCAAGTCCGTAAAGATTGCAGAACATATAATCAAATGAAACGCTCGCCGTAAGCGACTCCGAATCCAGTGACGAAGTATCAAGCCTGCTGAGGTCTACTGTCTTCATTCCGTTAACGGCATTGAACATTTTCCCCAATTTACCGTCCTCATGGAGTCTGACGCCATTTTCCACCGTAAATGAAGTGTAGGGAGAATTACTTGAATCCTGTCCCCTGAAGAAATCCTTGTTTCCGCTGGGCTTTATCGCAACACTGAAGGTTCCGGGGCCGCCTGTTTCACCATCCTCCAAAACTGCCTGTGCAGGAATGACTACATCAGGATCCTGCCCGATGCACTTTGTGATAACGACTTCACCGTCATTCATGTAATATTCAAATTTGTCGCTGAACCTGTTGGATGCAGGCTTATCGGCTATATCCGTAAAAAATCCATGAGAAGTTACGCCTCCGTCCACACGGGCATAAGCAGAACCATAACTGCTAGACTGACTTGAATTATATGTCGTTCCGGCCCCGCCCTTAAGCTTGGTACAGCCCTCAAACATCTGGGTTGACGGACTTGCGGCAGTCATTTCGCAAATAGCAGGGCTCACATAGATCGTTTCAAGCTCCGAACAGCCATTGAACATATTTGAGCATCCATTGGCAATATGACTAAGATTGATCTTGCTGAGATCAATCACTTTAAGACTCGAACAGCCCTGAAACATTGAGGTTGTTTCACGCGGTATCCATTTTTCCGCGCATTCCGGAAATGTCACGGAAACAAGAGAAGAACATCCGGAGAACATGCTTGTTGTATTGTGATTCCCCGAATAGTCTTCCGGCGTTACCAATCCACTAAGATCCACTGTTCTCAGACTTGTAAAACCTGCGCCTGTGAAGGCTGAATGTAATGAAGCAGCCTGATCGAGGATGACGCCATCTTCTACTGTGATCGATGTGATACTTGTCTGCATTTCATTTGTAAAATAACTATAAAACGCAGATGTGTTTTTAATTCCCACTTTGTAGGTATCCACAGTAGCAGGTATCACAACATCTGTATCTTCACCGGTGTAACTGTATAAATAAACTACTCCATCCACCGGATCGGCGCTAAATGTCCATCCATCCTTTTCTGAAATTCCTGCCGCTTCCTCCGTATCATTCCCTGATACCTCAGGCTGTTTGGATGTCTGTTCTGCCGTAGCTTCAGCTTCCCGTTCAGATGCCGCAGGAAGATCACTGCCGTCAGACGCTTCCGCCGCAAACACTGCAGATGAAAAGACCTGCGTAAAAATAAGGATCAGCGCCAAAAGCCCCGCGATCCTTCGATTCTTTACTTTTTTATTATTTTTCATTTCCATAACCTGCGGCCTCCTCAAATAACCGCCACACCTTCCTGTGATTTCTGATTATCTTCCTTCACTGATCCCGAAAATATATACATTACATTTTATTATACGATAAATTATGCCAAAAGGGCAAAAAAAATTGTCAGAGGGACGGTTTGATATGATTCCCCTAAAGTAGACAATGTAAATATACAAAGTCTCTTTAGGGGGATTTTTTATGGCTAAACCAAAATACTCATCAGAATTAAAGATTGAAGTAGCAAAGGCATATCTAAATGGAGAGGGATCATATGATTCTCTTGCCGAGAAATATGGGATAGGTCATAAATCTGTTGAAACATGGGCCGCTATATTTCGTTCACAAGGAGAAAAAGGTTTTATTCGCGAAATCGGAAATAAAAGATATACATCAGTTTTTAAAAGACAATGCGTCGAAGCTGTGCTCTCCGGAGCGTACAGCATAGATGAAGCTGTTGCCAAATATGAAATTTCTTCTAGATCATTACTCCGAGGGTGGATAAAGATTTATAATGCCAATAGAGAGCTTAAGGACTATGATCCTAAGCGGGAGGTCTATATGGCAGAAGCTAGAAGAAAAACCACTATCGATGAACGTAAGGAAATCGTTAAGTACTGTATTGAACATGGCCGTGAT
>JAILOK010000043.1 GCA_024690825.1 Lachnospiraceae bacterium
GACGATGATGAAGGAAAAAATGAACATATCGGAAGAAATTAGAAAAGAAGGCTATGGTAAACCTATGGGCGGAAATGAAAGGTAACTATTATGAAGACAATCGAGGAACTGTAAACGCATCTGAGGAGCTTAAGAAGGCGGCCAAGATACAGGCATCCTTCCTGCCACGTGAATTCCCGCCGTTTTCCGACAGGGATGAATTCGAGCTATTCTCATCGATGGTTCCTGAAAAAATGTCGGAGGGGATTTTTATGATTATTTCTTAGTCGATAAAGACCATCTGGCTCTTGTCATAGCTGATGTTTCAGGAAAGGGAATACCTGCCGCAATGTTCATGGCCATGGCAAAGACTCAGCTTCGTCAATGCGTGTTCAGTTACAAGACAGATGTGGCACGTGCCATGGAAGAGGCAGGTACTGAGCTGTCAAAGGATAATGACGAGATGATGTTCGTCACTTTATGGCTGGGTGTGGTGGATCTTACAACCGGACATGTGGACTATGTGAACGCCGGGCACGAGTATCCTGCCATCTGCAGCTCGCAGGAGGGCTTCAAGGTATTCGAGGGCATACACGGTCCTTTTGCTGCAGCAGTCGGCGGAACAAAATATACCGCAGGATCCTTTGAACTTGCTCCGGGAGACATCCTGTTCCAGTATACTGACGGCATTACAGAAGCCACGGATGCGGATGAGAATATGTTCCGGGAAGACAGGATGATAGAAGCCCTGAATAAAGACATCACGGCCTCTGTGGAGGATATAGATGCTGCGGTACGTTCGGCGGTTGCGGATTTCGTGAAGGATGCACCGCAGTTTGACGATATGACGACGCTTGTATTCAGATATAAGGGATGATCTGTCCTTTTTTCGGATGCAGGATTGTAACTATAACAGAAAACAAAATAGCTGAGGAAATGTAGGCGGAACTTCAGGAAAAGCTTAAGTAGATGAAAGGATCAGAGGCATGAAAAAGAATGTAATGTATTTCGGAATGACAGTGCTTTTTGCGGGGGCGGCATTGATCCTCGGAGGATGCGGTAAGGAAACAGGGAAGGGGCAGCCGACCGTGACTTATGAGGAGCTTGGTGAGGCGAACAGTTTTGAAGCAACTTTTTCAAGGCATAAAAGTTGCTTTTTAGAAAAGTCTGTTGCTGAAGATGAGTCCGACACGGCAGTCAGAGCGCATGGACTCTTCTCGACCAAGATGTATCAGACACCGGATGTATTCTATTCCGATCAGGTTTTTTTTAATGAGGATATCCCGGATCATCGCTATCGTGAAGAGGGACTCAGGGATAAGACGGAGGAGTACTACCTGAGCACCGGAGATGATGGAGAAAAAGTGTTAGGAAAGGCCTGGTATGTCATGTCTGATGAAGAGAAGGCGGAAAGAAGGCTTGAAAACTGCGGATCTCCTGAAAGCTTTAATATTATTTTAATCGATAAAGATGGGAACGAAAAGGTGGTATCGACTGAGGATAACGGTGACAGAACGCTGACAGTGACTACCAACATGCCGGCTGATGTGTGCGGCGATTGTGTGGAAGTGCCTGAAGAGTGGAAGGATGCGACGGTTGAGTATCAATACAGGGTAAATAAGGACAATCTTGAACTGTACGAGCTAGATGCTTATATCCTTTCCGGGAGTGAAAGGATTGATTTCTTAAATGAAAAGGTCACATATGACGTAGATGAGCCGGAAGGATATAAGGCATTCCGTGATTATCTCGATCAGTATGAAAAGGATAAGAGCCCTGAAACGAGATCCCTAAAGGTGATCTATGATCCGGGGACGGACATGGAGGAAACCTATGAGATGACCGAGAGTCTGTCATGCCAGATATATCCGAGATATCGTGAAGGATACAGCAGGTACAGCGATCCCGAGGGCAAGACACCGTTTCAGACTTCTGACGGGAAGAGAGACGTGACGGTTTATTGCATAAAGGATGTGGATTGACGGCGGGAGCATATAACGTTTTTGTTGCAGGGGAGCTGATGAGGCTCCCCTGTTACTATATACGGTGACTTTTCTGT
>JAILOK010000099.1 GCA_024690825.1 Lachnospiraceae bacterium
CAGTTTGTTAAGTACTTCCGGATCATCAGCATATTTTAAGAGTCCCTCAAGTCTGTCGGCGTCCTTTAGGAACCCGTCTCCGATCAGACTTCTGATAAACTCCGTGAGTTCCGGATTGCAATGCATCAGCCATCTTCTGAAAGTAATACCGTTAGTCTTGTTGTTAAACTTCCCGGGATATATTTTTGAAAAATTCCTCAGTTCACTCTGCCTTAAGATTTCGGTATGAAGTGCTGCCACACCGTTTACGGAATACCCGTAATGAATATCCATATGCGCCATATGAACCCGTCCGTCATCATCGATTATGTATGTAGTCGGATCCGCGAACTCATGTCTGACACGATTATCAAGTTCTCTGATCACGGGCAGAAGATGAGGGACAACCTCTTCCATATAGTCCATCGGCCACTTTTCAAGTGCCTCGGAAAGTATGGTATGGTTGGTATAAGCACAGGTCTTTCTGACTTCCGAAATAGCCTCATCCATTGTAAATCCGTAAAGCTGAAGCAGTCTGATAAGCTCGGGGATGACCATCGACGGATGGGTATCATTGATCTGAATGGCAACATACTCATGCAGTCTGTGGATATCCCCGCCGCGTTCCTCGGTTTCAGCCAGGATGAGCTGTGCAGCATTGCTTACCATGAAATACTGCTGATATAATCTGAGCACCTGTCCTGCCCTGTCGCTGTCATCCGGATAAAGAAAAAGAGTTAGGTTCTTTTCTATCTCATTTTTATCAAAACTGATCGAATCTCCATTTACCAGATTTTCATCAACGGAATCAAGATCGAAAAGGTGGAGCTTGTTTATCCCCTCAGTCTGATATCCGGGAATATTTATATCATACATGGCAGAGCGAACCGTGCAGCGTCTGAACGGCACTGAAAAACTTCTTTCCGTACGCTCCAGCCAGCATTTATCGGTAATCCACGGATTCTTCACTTCCTTCTGGAGTTTATTCTCAAACTTCTGCTCAAACAGGCCATAATGATAATTAAGACCGACTCCGTCTCCCGGAAGGCCAAGTGATGCTATGGAATCCAAAAAACAGGCCGCAAGTCTTCCAAGTCCGCCGTTTCCGAGTGAGGGCTCCGGCTCATATTCCTCAATAAGCGAAAGATCCTTGTTGTGTTTCCCGAGCGCTTCCTTAACCTCCTCGTACATTCCGAGATTGATAAGGTTATTTGAAAGAAGTTTTCCTATCAGAAACTCAGCTGATATATAGTAAACCTTTTTTTTGCCAGACACAGCCGGTCTCTTTGCCATCTCCTCCTTTGTCAGAACCAGCAGTCCCTGCTGTATCTCTTCTTCTGTACACCGGTCTATCCCACGGCCGAATATCTCATTAAGTACTTCTTCTATTCTCTGCTCCATATTATTTCCTTTCGTTATCGTGATAAGATGATCCGTTTAGTAAACAGTTTATCTTCCGTAAATTCTGGTTAGTTTTTTCATTTGTACAGACAATTCATCACTCAGCATACTTTTATCCATACGCCATTTCCAGTTTTCCCCGATCGTTGACGGCGTATTTATCCTTGCCTCATTGGACAGTCCCAGCCAGTCCTGCAGCGGTATTATGCATATATCAGCTGTCGAAGCAAGCGCCTCCCTGACAAGCTTTTTTGCAATCAGGCTCTTATTGTTTTCCTGACAGTCAATATAGGCCTGAACCTCGGCATATTCTGCCTCGGTAATGCTGTCAAGCCATCCTCGGATCGTTTCATTATCATGAGTTCCTGTGTAAACCACACAGTTTCTGTCATAATTGAAGGGCAGATAATCATTGGTCTTACCAGATCTTGCACTTTCATCTCTGCCGTCAAAAGCAAACTCCAGGACTTTCATATTGGGAAAACCCGTATCACGAACCAGCTTTCTGACTGAATCCGTCATAAAACCAAGATCCTCAGCAATGATCTGGGTCTGTCCGATCTCCTTTTTTACTGCCTTAAAGAGTGCAAGTCCCGGTCCATTTTTCCATTTACCGTTTTTTGCATTTTTCTCGTCCGCATCTATACTGTAATACGCATCAAAGCCTCTGAAGTGATCGATACGGATGATATCGTACAGACGCATACAATTTTTCATGCGTTCTATCCACCATTTATAACTGGTCTCTTTGTGGTACTTCCAGTCATAGAGCGGATTGCCCCAAAGCTGTCCGTCTTTGGAAAAAGCGTCCGGAGGACAGCCTGCTACGGCAACAGGTCTTCGATCGTCATCCATCTGGAACAGTTCAGGATGTGCCCATACATCGGCACTATCCTCTGCCACATAGATCGGTATGTCACCTATAATGCCGATGCCAAGCTTATTTGCATACTTCTTCAGTTTTTTCCACTGATTGAAAAACTCAAACTGGATCCACTCATAGAAAACAACTTCATCGGCATATTTTTTGAAAGCAGTCTTTATTGCCGCGGGTTTGCGAAGTCTTAATTCATCTTCCCATTTCATGAAGGATGCACCGTCATGAGCATCTTTCAGTGCCATAAAAAGAGCATAGTCCGGAAGCCACTTTCTGTTCTTCTTCTCAAATCTGATGACTTTTGAACGCATCTTTGGAGTCAGCCTGCCATATGCCTTTTTAAGCAGCAGGTAGCGTTTCCTGTATAACAGGCCATAGTCGATATAGTTATTATCCGTTCTTAATCCGGAACCGTCACACTCCGATTCAGTTAACAGGCCCTTTTTGATAAGTTCTTTGAGATCTATAAAGTAAGGATTGCCTGCGGCAGTCGAAAATGACTGGTACGGAGAGTCTCCATAGCTCGTTGGTCCTATGGGAAGCATCTGCCAGTAGCTCTGGCCTGATCTGGCCAGAAAATCAACAAACTCATATGCTTCTTTTGAAAAACACCCTATCCCGTATGGTCCCGCCAGCGAAAACACCGGGAGAAGAATACCGCTTTTTCTCATTATTACCACCTGATGGTCAGTTTATTTTTTTGACCGAATCCCTAGTCAACAGTTCTGTTTCAAATACTGTGTCAGGTATGTCCTCTTTTCCTGCGATCAGATCTAAAAGGATCCTGACAGACTCTACGGCCATCTCATGCCGGGGTTGTACCATAGTTGTGATCCTCGGATACATATAATCACCAAATTCAATACCGTCAAATCCGACCACGGAGATATCTTCCGGTATCTTAAGTCCCGCATCATAGATAGCACGATAAGCACCCATTGCGGTAAGGTCGGATATGCAGAACACAGCCGTAAATTCAATCCCCGAAGCAATAAGCTCCTCTGTAACGGCATACCCGTTTTCTACGGTGAACTCATCGATATCCTTCTTCATATGAAAGATAAGTCTCTCATCCACCTCTATACCGTGTTCAGCCAGCGACTGCTTATAACCTATGAGTCTGCCTCCTCCGACAGCCATATCACCCTCGACTCCGGCTATGATAGCGATCCGCCTGTGTCCCATATCACATAAATAGTCAACCATCCGTTTTGCCTCGATGATATCGCTGATACCGACCGTCGGACAGGGTGCATGAGGTCCTTTTATCGCCTGAGATACCGTACAGAATACGAATGGTACATTCACGTTCAACAAAGACCTGCTTTCCGGATTGATCCACCCGCCCAGAAAAATGATGCCCTTCAGCCGTTTTTCCTTTGAGAGCCGGAATGCCTCGGCGGGAATATTCACGTCATTATCCACAGAATCAAGAAAAAAATCATACCCGTTCTTTTCAAGCTCGTTCTGGAAATCATCATACATTGATGAAAAGAAAACATTCCCGACACCGCAGACAACAAGAGCAATGGTGTTTGATTCGGTCATCTTTAGGTTTCTTGCACTTGTATTCGGAACGTATCTGTATTTTCTTACAGTCTCAAGTACCTTTTCTTTGGTCTTTTCATTGATCCCCGGATCGTCATTTATCGCACGTGAAACCGTGGCAACTCCCACATTGCACATCCTAGCGATGTCTTTTATTGTTATAATTTCTTTCATTTTCACCCCTTGACCGCGCCTGCGGCAACTCCCTTTATTATATACTTCTGGCAAGTGAGATAGAAAATTATAACCGGAATGATGGAAAGCAGTATGAGTGCCATAGTCGCGCCGAGGTCCACCGTTCCGTAACTGCCCTTCAGGTACTGTATATGGATCGGTATCGTCCTGTATTCGTTGATATCCAGAACAAGATAAGGAAGCAGATAATCATTCCACACCCACATGAGTTCCAGGATACCCACGGAAATA
>JAILOK010000104.1 GCA_024690825.1 Lachnospiraceae bacterium
TGCGAGCAGTTCGGAGTGGCTTCCGACAGGCTTCTCTTTGGAAAGAATGAACAGTATTCCGAGTTTGACATCAGAAACCGTATCATGAAGAAGATTGACGGGTTGAACATGAAACAGGTGGAATTTCTGGAGGAGCAGATAAATCTCATGAAGAAAGTACTGCAGTAATGAAGCAGGGGGTTCGATCTTGTTTTTTAGAATGGATAGTTATCCAAAAATTTTTCCTGCCTCAAAAGACAATATCATGAGTTCCATCGCCTGTGCACTACAATCGCGGTACTTCAGATGGTACAATAAAACTCCCAAGAAATTATCAAAAACGGTCCTATTGTTACCAACGATCGGTTTATCTATATTATCTCCCATAAGATATGAGGATAATCTCATGACCAGAAACTTTTCATTGATGAAGGTGTATTTGTCATCATCTGTATCGCAGACGACTGATAGGGGATGCCTCTTTAATATCCAAAAGGTTTCATAAGCTTTAATTTTTGCTGAATTCACATGCTCTATCTTTTGATAATTCTTCAATCTTTGTATATCAGAAAAATAATCCATCACAGCATGTGTAAGGGAGGGCACGTCGATCTTGACATCATCATCAAAGCCGTAAGTAGTCAAAAACAGCTTCATTTCCTCAAAGATCTGATCTATTCGGGATTGAACAACTTCAGATCCAAAATCCTTAAGTATATCCTTATAGTCTTCGTAGGTACTTTTTATGTACCTAAGACTAGTATTATCCATGATAAATCTGCTCCCCCAATTTCATGGCAAGACATCCGTTTTTTGTAATTAGAAAATCACGAAATATGCTTAATTCTTTTTGCTCCTCTGCTCCCGTGTGGACTCCTGCGGAATTTGAAAGCTTATGATTTCCGATAGCACCATTAGCAATCATGTTTAGCACTCTTTTTGACATCTCTGTCATACAAACATCCTCCATAATTATGCACTATCACTCTATTATAAAATCTGAAACCGCATCAGAATATGTAACGGATCCATGTTCGGCCTTTGTTTCTTTATTAACCTGTCTCATTTCTATTTCTTGATCGCCTGAGTTGCTCTCATCTTTATGATCTATGTTTTCTTTCTGAACATTCAGATTTCTCAGCGAAATAAAAAAACTCGACATTTCATCAGCTAACCCTGATAGTCTATTCAATAGCAATGTATACTCCTTATACAAAGGATTGTCCGTATTTGTAGGATACAGAATCGAATGATCTACCTCTCCCCACCCTTCTTCAAACAGCGTACGAACCTGTATCTCGACATAAATGCCCTTATATTTTACGATGTAGTGTACGGAACGATATACTCTGTCACTGATTACTTTGTCCGGCGGAAGTATATGTTCATAAATATCTGTACGATCCCCTTTTCTGACATGTACTTTGGGAGCTTCTGAAATATATGTATGGTTCTCATCCTCATCAAAATCTCTTAAACAATCGCGTACATAGTTTTTTTCATTATGCTCTATTGTATTGACTATGTAATCATGGATGATTTCCCAATCTGTCTTGTATACCAATAATATCCTTATGCCTATTGCATCTGTAATGAATTTCAAATAATTCGTTGTATTGCAATTGTCATACTTAAGTGCATTTTTATTCTTTCTGCGAACGATCTTATCAATTAAGTGTTCACCGTCCTTAACCCTGGACCTGATCGAATGAATCCTAAGGCCCTGGTTTCTTATAGTCGGATAACTGAAATAGTCAGACATAAATGAATCCAGAATTTTTTCAAGATTAGGTTTTCTATCCTCGTAATTCCTGTAGATTATTGACAGGTCTTCCCACGTTACACCTGCCGTCTCAAATTGTTCATCCGTAAGGCGGAATTTTTCTTTGAATTCTTCAAATGAAATCAATTATAACAAACTCTCCACAAATCGAATGCAAAAAACTTAACGCTTATAATACACTAAACTACCATGAAATGCAATCAAATTGAGCATGACCGCTGACCTTTCCCCTGAAAGAATATCCTTCAGGATATTTAAGTTGAAAATGTTGGAAAGCATAGATTTCAAAAGAGAGGACGTCCTATTTTTATCACTTGAAATGGAGTCCTGATAGGCGTATTACAGGAAGGCACGGCATGTGTGGCCGTTATCAGCAAAAAATGTGAGGTGTCTTAGAATGAGTGAATCAACAAAACAGGCCGGAGGATGGCGTACAAACAAATGGATCAGGCAGCCATACCGGTGTTATTATTGCACTGCAGTATCGGTACGGTATACTGCTGGTCGGTGTTTTCCCAGGAGATCGCGGATCATATAGGCTTCGGGAAAGCAAGCGTTGAGTGGGCATTCAGCTTTGCTATATTCTTCCTTGGAATGTCTGCGGCTTTTATGGGAAATGTGGTTGAAAAGGATATACGCAAATCCTCTCTGATAGCCACCATCTGCTTCACGGCAGGGATGCTGCTCACAGGAGTATTCATCGTTTACGGCGGAAAGCATCCGGGAAGCCCGCTGGCATTGGTGGGGATATATATCAGCTACGGCTTCATCATGGGAGTGGGACTCGGAACGGGATACCTCTCTCCGGTGAAGACTCTGATGCTGTGGTTTCAGGACAAAAAGGGACTGGCCACTGATCTCACAGGAAAAGCCCATAGTCAAATGTATCGGACTTGCGGCCTCGGCCGGGATCATCTCATCTATATCCGCCATATTCAATGCAGGCGGCAGGCTCGGATTTTCGGCCTGGGCAGATCTTCTGAAGGACAGGAACACCATCTACAAGCTGATCTTCATCCTTTCGATAGCCTTTACCGTCATAGTGATGCTGACAAAGGGTATAGTGAACGGCGAGGGGGATGTCCTGCTGATAGCATTGGTTCTGGGACTGATTTTTGTTGTGAACGCAGGCTACGGCGGAGGCTTTTCAAATGTGCCTACCCTGCTGTCGGATCATTACGGCATGGGATCCATCAGCGCCATCCACGGCATCACGCTTTCGGCGTGGGCCTTTGCGGGACTGACCGGAAACCAGATGGCGACCTATATCTTCAACCATACCGGACAGTATATCTCCGATGTGGAGAGGGGGAAGTACTCTCTGAGCCTCAAAAAATATATGACGATCTGCGATCATTTCGGAGTGTCGGCAGATGAACTGCTCTACGGGGCCTCCAAGGACTACTCCGAATATGACATCAGGAACCGGATCATCCGGCAGATGGATGGACTGTCAGCCCGTCAGATAGAACTTCTGGAGGAGCAGATAGGCCTGATGAAGAAGATGTTTGCCGGGTAGAATTTACTGATCATCCTGTTTGTGGACCAACGACTCAAGTTCCGCGATGCGGCGCTCCATGTCAGAAATAGTCTGATCTTTGTCAGCAACTGCCTGTTTCAGTCTGGCCATCTCATACTCGTCTGTTGCCTTAGTCTCGAGATATTTTCTGTGAGCTTCAAAATATGTTTTTTCCTGCGAATTGATATTGACTGCATACATGACCCTTGCAACCTCCTTTGCTGTCAGAAACTGCTCTCCGATAGCGTGAAATTCTTCCCAGGTTTTTGCCATGAACATCCTTGCCCAGAGCACCAGGCAGTTCTTTTTGTCTGACTCTGTGGCAAGATCCGTGTGATTCAAGTTTAGCACATACAGTGACAAAAGTGTAGAGTAGGGATAGTGGTATTGCGTGTTGAGAAACTGGAAATGTGAGAAGAATTCTTTCTTCTGATCCGGGAAGAATTCCTGATCTGTGATACAGACCTGGACAGTCTCTTTGAGGCGGTCATAATTATCACCTTCCTCAAGGGTATCATAACTTCTGCAAAGATACAGCAGGGAGCGTTTCTTCCAGTAACTTTGAGGGTACATTTGCAGTTCGATATTCAGAATAGATTGATCCCGGAGAAGTATCCTGGTGTCAAGGATAATCTCCTTCAAGTTGAACTCGCTGTAATCAATGGGGTTCAGTAGAAAAACATCTTCGATATCTTCATAGGAAAGACCCTTGAGCGAACATACAAGGTGCTTCAGGGCTTCCTTTGACCTTTGCATGACACAGTGGAACATCATGTCATTTGTCAGTGTGACATCGATCTCTCCCGATGCATCGTCAGGGAAAAGCTGATAGTACTGATTATTCATATAGACCTCCTTATACTGCAGACAGAGCCGGCTGATAGAGAAAGTCTTCTATGGAGAACGAAATAGTGGGATCCGCGCAAAGAAAAAATATCCATCAACACCAGATATCTGCATCTAAAAATGGGATTTCCGTCCGGAAGAACTCCGGATCAGTGTTAATTTGAAACAAACCGACTATAGCATATCGGAATCTGGATTACAATAGAAAAGTATAGGTCGACGGCGAAAACATAGCAAGTGCGTGCGCTCTATTGATGGCATGAATCCCGATCAGATAGAATTCCTTGAGGACCAGATCAGTCTCATGAAGAGGATGTTCGGAAAGTAGTGCGGAACAGGGCGATACAGGGATATTTCACGGCTGTTTTCCGGTCAGCATTTCAAAGGTCACGCCGTATTTTTCTGCGATATCACCGGCATAGGACCTGCCCTCCGGTGCCCCCACTTCAACCCTGAAGGACCTTTTCGATCCATTTGTTCCGGCCACGAGAGATGCCGCTTTGCCGTACGGCGCCCCTTCATTCAGGTTTTCAACCTCAAAAGCCAGCTTGTGCATGTGCGTATTGTAGATAGTGCGCACATTTTTTTGCAGGATCGCCCTGACGGCATCCGATGCGATATAATACCCTTCTTCAAATGACGTCGTGGAAAAGGTCTCATTCAGCAAAAGCAGACTGTCTTTGGTGCAGGCACAGTAGATATCCCTGAAACGCCGGCACTCCTCTCCCAGTCTTCCCAGATCCATGGTCTTGTCCTCGTCAGCGGGATAATGTGTATAGATGCAGTCAACAGGGCTGAACCGGAAGCTTTCTCCCGGAACGCTGATGCCGCCCTGGGCCAGCACATAGCAAAGTCCCACAGCCTGTGTGATTGTCGTCTTGCCTCCGCGGTTGGCACCGGTCAGAAGATAGAGCGTATGATCCGTGTCAAAATCCAGATCATTGGGGACCATATCAGATGCCATTACCTCATGTGAAAAAGCCAGTTTCAGATTGTAAATGCCCCGTGCGCGCATTTTCACTCCGTTTTCCGGTGCCGAAGCCTTTGGCCGGCAGAAAACGTATCCCTCACTTTGAAGCTTTCTGACAAATTCAGCCATGGTCACATAATAATAGAATTCCGGGATAAGCTCCACAATGCTTCTGATGGAAAAGGACATATACCGGCCCAGGATCTGTTCCAGTTTTTTTGTCAGATGAGACAGAAGCTGGCTGACCTCTTTGTCCAGATAATGGGTCAGATAAGCGCCGGTGTCGTTGTTTGGGACATTGGCTATCGTAGCCGCCATAGGCGCTCCAAAGATCGGTGTCCTCATCGCTGCCATGAAGCCGCCCAGCTTTTCTGCCTGTGGCAGGAATTCTCCGACGGTCCTGGTGACCTGTCGGTAATGCATCTCTCCCTTCCATTCATTTCCCTCACGAATGGGATCGGAACCGGCTACGGCATCCGCAAAATTCCCGAGGATCCCGGAGTTTTTGAATTCTTTGTTATTAACGGAAATGATCCCTACGCTTTTGACCTCGAAGCTGGGGTTCAGATTGACGCCCACGGTAACACTTTTCAGATCCTGCGTATCCGCATTCAGGCTCTCGATATCTTTTTTCAGCTCGGTAAAATGAGAATCGCGGTGGACTGTTTCGACAAAGTTTTTGAGAGCCAGCATGCCCTCCGACCGGATATCCGATCCTTCCAGGCATTCCTGTACAGCCTCCACACATTTGATGTAATCATTCAGTTCACTGAGTCTGTGGAGAAATTCCCAGAGTCCCGCCCGGGCATCGTGGTCCCTGCGAAAGCTGCCGTAATCATTCAGAAACTGAACCTGTTCCAGCAGCTCCCGGAGCCTTGTGCACATATCGGGCAGACGAAAAATATCCTCAAAGACCTGCGCCCTGTATTCCGCCACCTTTTCCGAGGCAGTCATGGTCTTCAGGATCGAAAGGAGCATCAGTCTTTCATTCGGCTTTTGGGAAAGCTGTCCGCACAGACTGTCAAGACCCAGATCGTGGCAGGCCGTATCCGTCAGAACCCGGTAATCGGATCCGTCATTTGCAGGATATAGTAAGCTGACAGGTCTGTTTTTCATGGCAAACTGCTCCTTTCTCTTCTTTAATTATACACCCTGACAGCCGCCCCAGGGGAAGGGTTTTCCGTTACAGCGGGTAAGGTCTGTTATCACACCATATCTTGTGTATATCCGTTTATAATGGTATAATATCTTGTTGATTTATACAGAGGATCATTATGAAACGGATCATTAACAACCGTCAGCTTTTCGTAAGACGGCTCGGACTTATTACATATGATATCCTTGCAGTGCTGGCATCAAGCGCATTGGGTCTTTTGATGCGCTTTGATATGAGCTATTATGAGCTTACCCATACTGTCGGAAG
This sequence comes from Lachnospiraceae bacterium, assembly GCA_024690825.1. Classification (GTDB taxonomy): domain Bacteria; phylum Bacillota; class Clostridia; order Lachnospirales; family Lachnospiraceae; genus NK4A144. Next base: position 6,521 of record JAILOK010000104.1, read on the forward strand.
CCGCGAATGGATCGAGCATATCTGGAGATATCTGCCCATAGGGATAGTGACCACTATCCTTATTTTCTATTTATTCCATCTTTATACGAGCCTCTGGAGTTATGCCGGTATCTCGGAGATGTCGTCGCTTGTGCTTGCGTGTGTTGTCAGCTCGCTTCTGCAGGCTGTCGGAATGCTGCTTTTGGGTTACAGGGTGCCGAGAAGCTATTATTTCATGTACGCCATGTGGCTTATCATCTGGGTAGCCATATCGCGGTTTGCATACAGACTGTTCAGAACCTTTGTACAGAAGCGTACCGAAAAGGCAAAAAGCGTAAATGTGATGGTAATAGGAGCCGGAGAGGCCGGAAATTCCATCATCAGGGAAATGAACACTTCAAGATACATCCAGAAGAGCGTGATGTGCGCCATAGATGACGACAATTCAAAGGTCGGGAATTATATCCACGGTGTGAAGGTCGTGGGAGGAAGGGACAGCATCATCGAGGCGGCTGCCGAGTACGACATCGACGAGATAATAATAGCCATGCCCTCTGCCCCGAGGAAGCAGCTGAAGGAAATACTCGATATATGCAAAAAAACAACCTGCGATTTAAAGACTCTTCCGGGAATGTACCAGCTTGTTAACGGCGAGGTGAACATATCCCAGCTCAGAAAAGTGGATGTCACTGACCTTCTCGGAAGGGATGCCATCGAGGTGGATCTGGAATCCATCATGGGCTATGTAAAGAACAAAGTCATACTGGTCACCGGTGGCGGCGGATCCATAGGATCGGAGCTCTGCAGGCAGCTTGCGGGACATATGCCAAAGCAGCTTATCATTGTGGATATCTACGAAAACAGCGCCTATGACATCCAGCAGGAACTTTCAAGAAACCATCCGGAACTCGACTTGAAGGTGCTTATCGCCTCGGTCAGAAATACAGCCAGGATGGATGATATCTTTAAGACCTACAAGCCGGATATAGTCTATCACGCGGCTGCCCACAAGCATGTCCCGCTGATGGAGGACAGCCCCAATGAGGCGATCAAAAACAATGTCATGGGAACCTGGAAGGTCTGTGAAGCGGCTCTTAGGAATCATGCGGAGAAATTTGTCTTAATATCCACCGACAAGGCCGTTAACCCTACGAATATAATGGGCGCGACAAAGAGGATATGCGAGATGATAGTCCAGTCCTACGACAAAAAGGGCGACACGGATTTTGTAGCAGTCCGTTTCGGAAATGTCCTCGGTTCGAACGGATCGGTCATACCTCTTTTCAAGAAGCAGATCGAAGCCGGCGGACCCGTTACGGTCACGCATCCCCGTATAATAAGGTATTTCATGACTATTCCGGAGGCAGTATCGCTCGTGCTTCAGGCAGGGGCCTATGCGAAGGGCGGAGAGATATTCGTACTCGATATGGGAGAGCCCGTAAGGATACTGGATCTTGCCGAAAACCTCATCCGTCTGTCGGGATATGTTCCCGGCGAGGATATAAATATAGAATTTACGGGACTGCGGCCCGGAGAGAAGCTTTATGAGGAAATGCTCATGAAGGAAGAGGGAATGCAGGAGACCGCCAATAAACTGATCCACATAGGACAGCCCATCGAATTTGATGAAAAAAAGTTCTACGAGAAGCTGGAGGAACTTAAGCTTGAATCCAAGGAAGAGAAGGCTGATGTCAGACAATGGGTGAAGGAACTGGTACCCACATATAACTATAAACCAAACAGTGACACCGAGAAGTTCGACGGTAATGATAAGGAATATGTCATTTCCGGAAGGACATAAGAGAGGTAATAAATATGAAAGAGAGAATATTTCTGTCGTCACCCACAATGCATGACGGCGAGATGAAATTCATACAGGAAGCATTTGATACCAACTGGGTGGCACCCCTTGGAAAAAATGTGGACGGGTTTGAAGAGGACATGCAGGCTTTTTTAGGTGAGAATATGCATGCGGCCGCGCTTTCGGCGGGAACAGCGGCGATACATCTTGCTCTTATTATAGAAGGTGTGGGCAGGGACGATATCGTATTCGGCTCCGATCTTACTTTTGCGGCGACAGTAAATCCCATAACATATCTGGGCGCAAAGCCTGTTTTCATAGACAGTGAGCGGGAAACCTGGAACATGGATCCGAAAGCCCTGAGGAAAGCATTTGATATATATCCTGATGCGAAGGCCGTGATAAGCGCCAACCTCTACGGGACTCCGGCAAAGCTTGATGAACTTAAAGCAATATGTGATGAAAAAGGTGTTCCTTTCATAGAAGACGCGGCAGAATCGCTGGGATCAAAATACAAGGGCAGACAGACGGGCTGTATAGGAGACATCGGGATACTGTCTTTTAACGGAAACAAGATCATTACCACTTCAGGCGGAGGAATGCTTGTATCAAAGGATGAGGAAAAGGTGAAAAAGGCCAGATTCCTTTCTACCCAGGCGCGTGAAAAAGCGCGTCATTACGAGCACAAAGAGATAGGCTTTAATTACAGGATGTCTAATATAGTTGCAGGTATAGGCAGGGGTCAGATGCAGTATCTGGATGAACACATAAGACTCAAACGGAACATCAGAAAACGCTACGAGGAGGCTCTTGTGGACATACCGGAGATCAGCTTCAATCCGTACTTAAGTGATTCGGAGCCGAACTGCTGGCTGACATGCATCACCATAGACAGAAGCTGCCCGGTGAAACCTCTTGATGTCATGGAAGCGCTTGAAAAGGAAAATATTGAGACACGCCCCATCTGGAAGCCCATGCACATGCAGCCTGTATACGCATCTGCCGGTTTCGTAAAGGCGGAGGAGAAAGCATCGGTCGGCGAGGAAGTGTTTGAAACAGGACTGTGCCTCCCGAGTGATATAAAGAACACCGATGAAGATATGGACAGGATCATAGGCCTGATAAGGAGAGTATTCGGCAGATGATGTATCAGAAGGTTATAAAAAGGCTTTTTGACATAGTGCTTTCATCGGCCGCGATAGTCGTAACATCTCCGGTCCTTGCCGTCTTGAGCGTTATGGTCGCAAAAAAACTCGGAAGGCCGGTGATATTTAAGCAGGAAAGACCGGGCTATAAGGGAAAGGTTTTTAAGCTGTACAAATTCCGTACCATGACGGATGAAAGGGATGAAAAAGGGGAACTTCTGCCTGATGAAAAAAGGCTTACCTCCTTTGGCAAAAAGCTGCGCTCAACCTCGCTTGACGAATTACCGGAGTTTTTCAATATCCTTAAAGGGGACATGTCTTTTGTGGGACCCAGGCCGCTTCTTGTTCAGTATCTGCCATTATATAACAAAGAACAGGCCAGACGCCACGATGTGCTGCCGGGACTTACCGGCTGGGCTCAGGTGAACGGCAGAAATGCCATAAGCTGGGAGGAAAAATTCAAGCTTGATGTGGAATATGTGGACGGGATCTCATTCCTGTTTGATATCAGAATATTGCTGATGACAGTAAAAAGCGTGCTTAAGAGGGAAGGAATCTCCCAGGCGGGAGAAGCTACGATGGAATTTTTTAAAGGTACGAAGGGGGAAGAAAATGAGTGAAACGAAAGAAATAAACATCCTGGTATTATCAGCGGGAAGGCGTGTGGAGTTGGTACGATGTTTTGACGCGGCAAGAAACCGCCTGGGGATAAGAGGCGGAATATATGCGATGGATGCATCAAAGCTTGCGCCCGCTCTGTATTTTGCCGACGATAAGATCATAGCTCCTCTTATCAGCGAAAATGATGATTATATCAAATGCATCATCGATACCTGTAATAAATACGAGATCGATCTCATAGTTCCCACAATTGACACGGAGCTGATCCTGCTTTCGGGAAGAAAAGAAGAAATAGAGAATGCAACGCGCGCAAAGGTCCTTATTTCCTCAAAAGAAGTGATAAAGATCTGCCGCGATAAAAAGAATACCCAGAAATTCCTTGAGGAAAACGGTTTTTCCGTTCCGAGGATGATCACGGATGCGGATATAGACAGGGGAAATGTGACATGGCCTGTTTTCATCAAGCCGCTTGACGGGAGTTCTTCGGTAAATGCTTTTAAGGCAGATGACAGGGAAGAACTTGACACATTCAAACGGATCATCGGCGAAGGAAAATATATCATTCAGGATTTCATGGAAGGCACCGAATATACAGTGGATGCCTTTGTAGATTTCGACGGAAATCCCGTTACAGTGGTGCCAAGGATCAGGCTTGCCGTAAGAAGCGGGGAGATCCTTAAGGGCAGGATCGCCAAAAACGATGAGATCGTGGAGGATATCCTGCGCCTGCTCAAGGTATTAAAGCCGATAGGACACATCACCCTGCAGTGCATGAAGACTGAGAATGGAATCAAATATATAGAGATAAATCCGAGATTCGGAGGCGGGGCGCCGATGTCGATAAAGGCCGGAGCCGATTCCTGCGAAAATCTCTACAGGCTGCTTCAGGGAGAAAAATTATCATACAACGAAGATTACAGGAAGGATCTGACCTTCCTCAGGTTTGACGCATGCATCATGCTGAATGAGGAGCTGGAACTTGAAGGCAGTGATATTTGATATAGACGATACGATGATATCGGAATACGACTATGTAATGGGCGGATACCGGGCGGTAGCGAAAAGACTTTCCCGGGATGAAGATATTGCAATGTCGGAGGATGAGATCTTTGAAAAGCTTAAGGATCTTTCCAAAACAAGCTATAAAGAAGTGTACAACAGATTTCTTGATTTCAAGGGCATCCAAAGGGATGAGGAAAGAGTGCTGGAGCTGGTAGATATCTACAGACACCATAAACCCAGCTTAAAGCTTTACGATGATGTAAGAGAGACCCTCGATGCGCTGAAGGCAAGGGGGATAAAGCTTGGGATCATATCCGACGGGGATGTTGCCCGTCAGAAGAACAAGCTTAAGATCACGGACATCGAAAATGATTTTGACTGCGTGATAATAACGGACGAACTGGGAAACGGGGATATCTCCTACAGAAAACCCGATGAAAGAAGCTATGTCAAAATGGCGGAAACTCTTGGCGTTGATTTTGATGAGATGCTTTATGTAGGGGATAATCCGAACAAGGATTTTTTCATCAGGACAAAGCTTCCGATAAAGACGGCAAGGATCATACGTGAGCACGGGATATATGCAAATGCGCCATACCGGGAGGATATTACCGAGGATTTCCGTATTGAGAAGTTGACGGATGTACTAAATATAATATGAGAATTTTGTTTTTGTTTCAGACATTCAGTTTCAAACGGTCGACCATATATCTCGATCTCATCGAGGAGATGCGGGACCGGGGACATGCGGTGACCGTAATTGCCGGGACGACGGACAGGGATCTGCCCGGCGGTCTGCATGAGGAAGACGGAGTAGAGGTCATATACTTAAAGCTTGCCGACCAGTTCGGAGCAGGCAGGGTAAAAAAGGGACTCATACAGCTCTATATGGCTCCCCTGATGAATCAGCTGATCAGAAAAAATCTGTGGAAGAGAAAGTTTGACATCATTGCCTATCCTACACCGCCGGTAACTTTGGCTCCTGTCGTAAAAAAATGCAGGGAGCACTACAGATGCATCACATATCTGATGTTAAAGGACATCTTTCCTCAAAATGCCGTGGATATAGGCTTCATGTCTAAGAACGGACCGGCCTTCGGATATTTTAAGAAGCTGGAGAGGATGCTCTATGAAAACTCCTCAAAGATCGGATGCATGTCCGAAGGGAATACAGAGTATCTTAAGAAAAAGGAACCGTGGATAAAACCTGAGATCATAGAACTGTTTCCGAATACGGTGAGAGTAAAGGAAATTCCTGCTGATGCAACACCGGAAGATAAAGGCGCCGGACTGAAATTTATGTTCGGAGGCAATATGGGGAAACCCCAGGGCATAGATTTCCTTCTTGAGGGCATAAAGAGGGCCGGCGAAACGGAAGAACTGAAGGATATACGATTTGATTTCGTCGGAGACGGGAGCGAAAGCGGAAGGATAGAAGAATTCATACAGAAGAACAGCCTGAAGAATGTCACATATACGAAGGGCATGGAACGGGAGCAGTATGAGGAACTTTTGAAAAACTGCGATATCGGGATCATATCTCTTTCCGAAAAATTCACCATACCTAACTACCCGTCAAGGATTCTTTCATACATGCAGCTGGCAAAGCCCGTGCTTGCCGTGACAGATGTCAATACAGATATGAAGGATCTGATCCTTCAAAAAGCGGACTGCGGATGGTGGGCTCCTTCCGGAAACATGGATGAGTTCATAAAGATCCTGAAAAAAATAGTATCAGAAAAGGATACCATGAAGCCAAAGGGCATGAACGGAAGACATTACCTTGAAGAATATTTTGATGTGAAACGAAGTGCTGAGATATTCGAAAAAAACTGGTGGGGATGATATCTGTAGCCCGAGGTGAGTAAGAGCCGAGGGTTTATGAGAAGGGAGAAAACATAATGGACGAGAAAATCTTTGACGGAACAACACTGCTGATCACCGGCGGCACCGGTTCGTTCGGAAATGCGGTATTAAAAAGATTTCTAAAGACAGGGATAAAAGAGATCCGTATCTTTTCAAGAGATGAAAAAAAGCAGGACGACATGCGTCATTTCTATAATGATGACAAGATCAAGTATTACATCGGAGATGTCAGATCCTATCAGTCCATTGAGGAAGCTTTGTATGGGGTGGATTATGTATTTGCGGCAGCGGCCTTAAAGCAGGTGCCCAGCTGCGAATTCTTTCCCATGGAAGCGGTAAAGACCAACATCATCGGAACCGACAATGTTCTGACCGCAGCAATAAGACAGGGAGTAAAAAAGGTTATCTGCCTTTCAACCGACAAAGCGGCTTACCCCATAAATGCCATGGGAACCTCAAAGGCAATGATGGAAAAGGTCTTTGTGGCAAAGAGCCGTACCATAGATGAGGACAAGACCCTGATCTGCGGTACGAGATACGGAAATGTGATGTGTTCGAGAGGATCGGTCATCCCGCTGTTCATTGACCAGATCAGAGATAAAAAACCCATTACGGTGACCGAGCCGACCATGACAAGGTTCATCATGTCTTTGGAGGAAGCGGTGGAGCTTGTATTATATGCCTTTGAAAATGCCCATACGGGAGATATCTTTGTCCAGAAGGCTCCGGCCTGTACCATAGAGACCCTGGCGCAGGCTGTGAGGGAACTCTTCAAGGCGGATAACGAGATCAGGGTAATAGGGATCAGGCACGGAGAAAAGATGGCGGAGACCCTGCTTACCGCAGAGGAATGCGCAAGAGCCTATGATCTGGGAGATTTTTTCAGGGTGCCTGCCGATAACAGGGATTTAAATTATGATTCATACTTTACAAAAGGAATGGAAAAAAGAGCAGATATCGAGACCTTCAATTCGGATAATACAACGATCCTGAATGTGGAACAGGTAAAGGAGAAACTGTTAAAACTTGATTATATCCATGAAAGACTAAGAGAAATGGAGCTGGAAGCTTGAAGATACTGATAACCGGAGCAAACGGATTCATCGGATCAAACTTAAGAGCGGCCCTGAAATACAGGCAGACTGCCGAGGTGCTGGTTTTTACCCATGACATGGATGAAAAAGTCCTTGCAGATGCCTGCAGGGATTGTGACGGTGTCGTGCATCTTGCCGGAGTGAACAGGCCAGAGACGGAAGAGGAATATACCGAAGGGAATGCCGGCCTTACGGAAAAACTGCTTAAGGCATTGGAGGACGGGAATAATCCCGTTCCCGTGATATACAGCTCATCTATAAGGGCAGCGGGAAACGATGCCTACGGCATCTCAAAGAAAAAAGCGGAAGATCTGATAAACGCATACGGAAAAAGAAACAATACAAGAGTGTTCGTATACCGTCTTCCGAATGTTTTCGGCAAATGGAGCAGGCCGGAATACAATTCCGCCATTGCCACCTTCTGTCACCACATTTCAAGATGCGAACCCATAAGGGTTGATGACAGGACACATCCGATGAAGCTTCTTTATATAGATGATATAGTGGAGGAATTCATAGAGGATATACGGGAGTTTGAGAGAGAGAAGAAATATAAGGAAAATAAGGATGGTGTCGAACCGTTAAGAAGTGTCGTATATGAAACAACCCTTGGTTTTGTGGCAGATACGATACAGTCCTTCGGAAGTTTAAGGAAAAGCCTTGATGTACCGGATCTTTCGGATGAACTGACATCAAAGCTCTACAGTACCTACTTAAGCTTCCTGCCTCCGGAGGAGCTTGCCTATGACCTGAAGATGAATGTGGATGAAAGAGGCTCCTTTACAGAATTCTTGAGAACAAAAGGATGCGGACAGGTGTCTGTAAACATCAGCCGTCCCGGGATAACAAAGGGACAGCACTGGCATGATTCCAAGAATGAAAAATTCCTCGTGGTCCGCGGAAAGGGACTCATCCGGTTCAGAAAGATCAATGAAAAAGAGATCTTTGATTATCATGTAACGGGTGAAAAACTTCAGGTGGTGGAGATCCCTACGGGATACACGCACTGCATAATAAACGAGGGTGACGATGAAATGGTCACGGTGATGTGGGCAAATGAGCCGTTCAACCCGGACAGGCCGGATACATACTACGAACAAGTTTAGAGGCAGTTAATGACATTGAACAAAGTATATTTTCAGGAAAAGAGGGTTTATGAGCAAGTTGAAATTAGTAACAATACTGGGCACGCGCCCCGAGATAATACGCCTTTCGGAAGTGATCAAATGCGCCGACAGATATTTTGACCATATGCTCGTGCATACCGGACAGAATTATGACCGGACCCTGAATCAGATCTTCTTTGAGGAACTAAAACTTCGGGAACCCGATGTTTATCTCAACTGTGTCGGAGATGATCTGGGACAGACCATGGGCAATATCATAGCAAAGACATACGAACTCCTTGCCAAAGAAAAACCTGATGCGCTGCTGATCCTGGGTGATACCAACTCTGCTCTTTGCGCTATATCGGCCAAAAGACTCAAGATCCCGATCTTTCATATGGAAGCCGGGAACAGGTGCTGGGACTGGAATGTTTCCGAGATGATAAACCGCAAGATAGTCGATCATATCAGCGACATCAACCTTCCCTATACAGAGCATTCAAGACGGTATCTCCTTTCTGAGGGAATTGACGGAAAGACGATCTTTGTGACCGGATCTCCGATGAAGGAAGTGATAAAGAAACACATGGATGAGATCGAAAGATCCGATGTCTTAAATAAACTCGGACTTGAAAAGGAACGGTTCATTCTGGTTTCCGCCCACAGGGAGGAGAATATTGACATAGAAGAGAACTTCATGGAACTTATGAATTCGATAAATGAGATGGCAAAAATATATGATATGCCGGTCATTTATTCCACACATCCAAGGACGAGAAAGTTCATAGAAAAACGGGGATTCGTCTTTGATGAAAGGGTGCAAAATCTTGAACCCTTCGGTTATTTTGAATATAATAAACTGCAAAAAAACGCGTATTTAGTGCTTTCCGACTCAGGTACGCTGTCCGAGGAATCGGCCATGCTCGATTTCCCTGCCGTTCTTATCCGTACTTCCACGGAGCGTCCGGAGGTCCTTGACAAAGGAACGGTTGTAATAGGCGGTATCAAAAGCGAGGATGTGCTCCGGGCCGCCGCGCTTTCAAGAACCATGTATGAAAACGGGGAAAAGACAGTAGAGGCTTTGGATTATGCCGATGAAAATGTTTCGGTTAAGGTAATAAAGCTTATCGAAAGTTACGCAAAGATAGTTAATGAAACAGTGTGGTTAAAGCGTTGAAGATAGTAATTCTTGACATAGCTGCCAGCAAGACCGGTGCCTTATCCATATTGAAGGATTTCTACGGATTTGTGAGAGATCACGGCAGCGGCGGAAATGAATGGATATTCGTAACCGGAGTCAGGGATATCCTTGAAGACATTCCCGAAAAAAAGATCCGGGTGATCTGCCGCGAGGATGTTAAGGCTTCGTCAAAGAACAGGCTGATGTTTGACCTTTTCAGCGGAAAAGGATTTGTGGAAAGCCTTGGTCCGGACGTGGTTTTTTCGCTTCAGAATACGCTTCCGCGCGGGCTTAAATGCAAAAAAAAGATCCTCTACATTCATCAGCCCCTGGGATATCAGAATGTAAGAAGGTTTTCCTTGTTAAAAAAAGAAGAGCGGCATCTGGCGATGTACCAGTATATGTATGCTCCACTGGTCAACTCTTCCGTCAGACATGCGGATCTGACCATAGTGCAGACAGCCTGGATGAGGGACGCGGTTGCGGACAAAACAGGGATAAAGAGGGAGAGGATAAAGGAAATTCCGCCCGAGATCCCGGATATAAGCAGGTTTTCGACAGGGGCCGGTTTTGACCGGAAAAGCTTTTTTTACCCCGCCGGCGATATTCTTTATAAAAACCATGCAGTCATAGAAGAGGCAGTAAGAAAGCTTAAGGACGAGGGGATAAAGGACCTGAAGGTCACCTTCACAAAGGACCAGCCCATAAGCCGTGAAGAGGTCTGCAGAAAGTATTTTGAAAGCACCCTGGTGTTTCCGTCTTACATAGAGACTTTCGGATTGCCGCTTGCCGAGAGCAGGCAGACGGGAAATCCCATACTTGCAGCCGACACGCCGTTTGCAAGGCAGGTGCTTGAAGGTTATGAAAAAGCGTTTTTCTTTGATCCTTTCGATCCGGACCGGTTAAAAAAACTGATAAAGGATGTATATGAGGGAAGGATCACTCCCGGAAAACCCGAAAGAGCGCCGGAAGAGACAAGCACCTATGGTGAGATAGTAAAACTTATAGAAGAATGAAACCTATAGCATTATATCTGCCGCAATTTCATACATTTCCCGAAAACGACGAGTGGTGGGGTGAAGGCTACACGGAGTGGACTGCCGTGAGAAGGGCAAAACCCCTCATCAGGGGTCAGATCCAGCCAAGGGTTCCCCTCGGACTGGATTATTATGATCTTTCGGATGAAAAAGCCATCGCCTTAAAACGACAGGCAAAGCATGCGAAAAAATTCGGGATCTACGGTTTCTGTTTCTATCATTATTATTTTACCGGCACGATCCTCATGAAACGCCCCATGGAGATCTTTCTGCGGCATCCCGAGATAGATATGAAGTACTGCATCTGCTGGGCAAATGAAAGCTGGACGAGGACATGGTACGGACTGGATGAGGAAGTGCTGATGCAGCAGCGGTACGGCCACGACAGAGAGTGGAGCAGGCATTTCAATTATCTGCTGCATTTTTTCAAGGATGACAGATATATAAAGATAGACAATAAACCTGTCCTTAATATTTACAGAGCCCAGGATATCAAAAGACTTGGGGATATGCTGGAGCTTTTCAACAATAAGGCCAGAAAAGAAGGCTTTGACGGGATATATACGGTATGCGCCAGGACTGCCGCAGGGACCGACAGCAGGGACAATCTCATAAACGGATATTACTATTTCGAACCCGGATATTCGCTGAAGCAGGACATGGGAATCGTCAATTCCGCATTTTATAAGGCGGGAACGGGAATAAGGCATCTTGCAAACAGAGCATTGAAAAAGGAATATCTGGAAAGAAGGATACCGATAGAAAGCATTTATGACAGGATCGCAAAAAGGGAGTATAAGGAAAACGAATATCCCGGCATCTTTGCCAGATGGGACAATACTCCCAGACGCGGCTACAAAGGACTGGTATACACAGGCGCCTCAAGTGAAGCCTTTGAGGAGATCCTTTTGTGTTTAAAGGAAAAGCTTGCCGGCAGGGATAACGATTTTGTGTATATCAATTCATGGAACGAATGGGGCGAGGGCGCGATGCTTGAGCCGGATGAGAAGGAAGGCTTTGAATATCTGCAGGCAGTAAAGAATGCCGTGGAAAACTGACAGACTGCAAAGAACTTTAAGATAAGGGAGAGAGAACATGCATTTTCTGGTTACGGGAGGAGCCGGATTCATCGGCTCAAACATGACAGACAGGCTGCTCGGCCTCGGGCATAAGGTCACGGTGTATGACGGATTTATAACAGGTCATGAACAGTATCTTGAGGAGGCAGAAAAGAATCCTGAATTCAGGCTTGTCAGGGCGCGGCTTGAGGATGAGGATACCCTGAACGAGGCAATGAAGGGAGTGGATTTTGTTTTTCATTTTGCCGCAAATGCCGATGTGAGAAGGGGACTTGAGCATCCATTAAAGGATCTGGAGCAGAATACAGTGAATACCGCAAGGGTCCTGGAAGCCATGAGAAAAAATGATGTAAAGAGGATAGGTTTTTCTTCCACCGGATCTGTTTACGGTGAAGCTGAAGTTATCCCCACACCCGAGGATGCTCCTTTTCCTGTTCAGACATCCCTCTATGCGGCGTCAAAACTGGCCGGTGAAGGGATGATAGAGTCCTACTGCGAAGGTTACGGATTTCAGGGTTATATCTTCCGTTTTGTGTCGATCCTCGGCGAAAGATATCCTCACGGCCATGTCTACGATTTCTATCAGAAACTGAAGAAAAATCCGGAGGAACTCTATGTTCTGGGAGACGGACATCAGAAAAAATCGTATCTGTATATTCAGGACTGCATAGATGCCATCCTGACTGTTATTGAAAAGTGTAATGAAAAGATCAATATCTTTAATCTCGGAACCGATGAATACTGCGAAGTAAACGATTCCATCAGATGGATAACAAAAAGACTCGGGCTTGATCCGAAGCTTTCCTACTCCGGCGGGGAAAGGGGATGGATAGGGGACAACCCGTTTATTTTCCTCGATACGAAAAAGGTGAGAAGTCTCGGGTGGAAGCCAAAGTACAGCATAGAGCAGGCGGTGATAAAGACAGTCGAATATATCATGGAAAATGAGTGGATACTGGAATAAAAAGATCATAAGGAGAGATACATGAACACAAGGGAATACATAGAAGATTATTTAAAACAGACAGAGGAGATCGCACGTTCTCTTTCCAAAGAGGAGATCGAAAAGGCCGTAAACATCTTGAGAAAGGTAAGAGAAGATGAAGGAAGGCTTTTTATTCTCGGAGTGGGAGGCTCTGCAGCCAATGCTTCACATGCCGTAAACGATTTCAGAAAGATAGGCGGGATAGAAACCTATGCTCCTACCGACAATGTTTCGGAACTTACCGCAAGGACCAACGATGAAGGATGGGAGACAACCTTTACCGAATGGCTTAAGATCTCACATATAAATGAAAAAGACGCGGTGCTTGTACTGTCAGTCGGCGGCGGAAACGAGAATGCAAGCAAAAATATCGTGGCAGCCTTAAAACTTGCAAAAGAGAAAAAGGCGGCGGTGATGTCGATAGTATCCAGGAACGGCGGCTATTCAAAAGAGGTTTCCGATGCCTGTATTCTGATCCCTGTTGTGGATGAAAGCCGTATCACTCCCCATGCTGAAGGTTTTCAGGGGATATTATGGCACCTTTTGGTGAATGCCTTATGATCATTTCAAGAAGTCCTTTGCGAATATCACTCGGAGGCGGTGGAACGGATCTTCCGTCTTATTATGAAAAGAAAGGCGGATTTCTTATATCCGCAGCTATCGATAAATATGTCTATATCATCCTTCACAGAACCTTTGACGGAAGGATAAAGCTTAAGTATTCGGATTATGAAAATATAGACAGGATAGATGATATAAGACACACGATCTTTCGGGCCGCGATGAAAAAGCTTTGCATACCGGATGACTGTTCTTTAGAGATCTGCTCCATGGCAGATATCCCTGCAGGCACGGGTCTGGGTTCTTCAAGCACCTTTACCACGGCGCTCTTAAAGGCTCTCCATCAGTATAAGGGGGATTTTGTGGGAACCAGGGCTCTGGCAGAGGAGGCCTGCGACATTGAGATGAACATGTTAAAAGAACCGATAGGCAAGCAGGATCAGTATATATCGGCCTTCGGCGGGATCACCTGCATGGAGTTTGAAAAGGACGGTTATGTGAATGTGTACCCGCTCGATCTTAAGACAGAGACCTTTTATGATCTGGAGGATAATCTGATCCTGTATTTTACCGGCTTTGCCAGATCCGCTTCATCGATATTAAAGGAACAGGATGACGGAAGCAGGAAAAATGACAGCGACATGATGGCAAATCTCGATTTTGTTAAGGATTTAGGTTACAGGTCAAAGGCTGCGTTTGAAAAGGGAGATCTCCGAGAATTTGCGGATATCATGAACACCCATTGGGAGTACAAGAAGAAACGGTCAGGTTCGATGAGCAACGCAAAGATCGATGAATGGTATGAGCATGCTCTGAAAAACGGTGCCCTTGGCGGAAAACTGATCGGAGCCGGCGGCGGCGGATTTCTCATGTTTTACACTGAAAACAAGACAAGATTAAGACAGGCCATGGCCGGTACCGGCATGGAGGAAGTAAGGTTCCGCTTTGAGATGACAGGGGCATCCATATTGTAAGCGACGGACTTTAGATCGCGGAAGAGAGGATTCAGGATAATGGATTACAGAGAGCTGAAGATAGATATCTATGCCGACGGCGCGGATATCGAAAAGATGAAGGAAGCACTTAACAGCGGTTTTGTTAAGGGCTTTACCACAAATCCCACTTTAATGAAAAAAGCCGGAGTAAAGGATTACAAAACCTTTGCGAAACAGGCTGTCGAAGCTATAAGGACCCTTCCCCTTTCTTTTGAGGTTTTTTCGGATGATCATGATACCATGGAAAAGGAAGCCAGGGTCCTGTCTTCTTTCGGTGAAAATGTATATGTCAAGATACCCGTTACAAATACAAAGGGCGAACACAGCACCGAACTGATAAGGAAACTGTCACATGACGGACTAAAGCTGAATGTAACGGCGGTCTTTACAAAGGAACAGGCCGAAGAGGTTCTGGGAGCACTTGATCCGAAGGTTCCTTCGATAGTTTCAATATTTGCGGGACGCATCACAAATGCCGGAGTCGATGCGGAACCGGTCATGAGGGAAGTTTCAAAGCTCTGCAGGGATCATGGAAATTCGAAATTATTATGGGCATCAAGCAGGGAACTCTTTAATGTGATCCAGGCGGAAAGATCCGGCGCGGATATCATAACACTGACGGATGATCTGATCAGGGCGCTGCCCACTCTGGGAAAGGATCTGTACGAGTATTCGCTTGATACGGTAAAAATGTTTTATAATGACGGACAGGCTCTGGGGTACAGGATATTATGACGCGTGATACACAGGATGTACAGGTCGTTGTCATGATGGGGGGAGTAGGGAGCAGGCTGGGATCTTTAGTAAAAGATACGCCGAAGCCTCTTCTCCCGGTTTGCGGCAGACCTTTTTTTGAATATGAACTTGATCTCTTAAAGGCGGCGGGTTTTCGTTCGTTTTTATTTCTGACAGGTTATCTTTCATCGGAGATAGAGGAATGCTTTGGAGACGGGAAGTCTTACGGGGTTGAGATCCGTTACAGAAAAGACGGAACGGATGAAAACGGAGAGCCTGAACTTTTGGGAACAGGCGGAGCAATAAGAAATGCCCTTGATATGCTGGAAGAGGATTTTCTGCTGGTCTATGCCGATTCTTTCATGGATATAGATTACAGGGAAGCAGTCTGCAGATATTTCAGCGAAAAGGAAAAAGGGGCACTAAGCCTTATGACTCTTCTCCACAACGGGGGAAGGTTTGACAAGAGCAATGTGATTTGGCGTGACGGTAAGATCGTTCTCTATGACAAGAATGACCCGTCTCCCGATATGGATTACATTGACTACGGAGTGAACATGTTCTCGCGTTCCGTTTTTGACAGTTACAGTGAGGGCGCAGTTTTTGACCTTTCGGAAGTGCAGCACTCTCTTTCGGAAAACGGCAGACTTGCGGGACTTGTTGTAGACAAAAGGTTTTACGAGATCGGAAGACCCGAATCTTATAAAGAGTTTGAAATCTATGCCGGAGAACGTTTTGAAACAGCACGGAAAGCAGCCTTTATAGACCGCGACGGGGTATTAAACGAGATAGTTTATAATGAAGACATCGAACAGCTGGATTCTCCCTTAAAACAGGATGAATTAAAGATCATTGACGGTGTGAGAGAGGCAGTGGATGATCTCAAGGCTGCCGGATACTATATTTTTGTGGTGACAAACCAGCCTGCAGCGGCAAAGGGAAAAGCATGTCTTTGTGATCTTTATGATGTTAACAGCAGACTGAAGGAACTTATTCCGGGAATTGATGACATATTTGTGTGTTTCCATCATCCGAAGGGGAGCAGCCGCAGTACGGAAAAAAGTCTTATAAGGAAGTGTCATTGCAGGAAACCCGGTACCGGACTAATCAGTCAGGCACAGTCAAAATATCTGATAGATATGTCTGCTTCATTTATGGCGGGAGACAGCTTTACCGATATCGAGTGCGCAAATGCCGCCGGACTGAAGTCTGTATTCGTAGGAGATTATAAATGTGATGTATGCGCAAGGCTTAAGTTTGAAAAACCTGACATCATAGCTCCAGATCTCCTTACTGCAGCGCAGATGATACTGAAAGAAGATTCTATTGAAAAACGGGAAAACTGATGGAGAATAATCCGAAGATATCAATAATATCGATAATCTATGATGTGGCAAGATTTCTCCCGAAGGCCGTAGACAGCATGGTAAACCAGACTTATAAAAATCTGGAGATCATTTTAGTCGTGGGGAAAAAAGAGGGGAAGGATACGGGAGATGAGAAGATCTGCAGGGAGTACGCCAAAAAGGATGACAGGATCAAGCTTCTGATCACGCCCGCAAGGGGAACCGGAGATGCCAGAAACAGGGGACTTGACGCGGCAACGGGAGATTACATAGGCTTTGTGGACGGAGATGACTGGGCAGAAAATGATATGTTTGAAAAACTGCTTGATAACCTTGTTTCACATGAGGCGGGCATATCCGTCTGTGGAAAATACAGTGAATATGACGACAGGTCCGAGCCTGATGAGCAGTTTCCGGTTAGGGATATGGATACAGCCGAATCCTTTGAGATGCTGCTGCGCGGAAACGGTTTTTTCTTTCACTGCTGGGATAAGCTTTTCAGGGCAGATATATTTGAAAACTTAAGATTTCCGGATGACAGATATCTCGAAGACAGATATGTTATAGATAAAGCCATAAAAAGAGCAGGAAAGATAGTCTATGACACGACCCCGCTCTATCATTACAGAGTCCGCGGCGACAGTCTTTCAAGGGTTAAGGATATGGCGGAGTACAATACGGATGCGGATACTCAGTTTGCGGAATTTGCGGTTAAGGAAGCACCGCAGCTTAAGAACCTGGCCGACTCCTTTCTTTTGTATGATCATCTGACCTGCATCCAGAATTATCTCCTTTATTATAAAGGGCGTCCCGAAAACACCGAAAGAATGCAGACAAGGTTTAAGGAACATATAGAATACGTAAGGGACGCGGGAAAGGACATTTCCGGAAATCCCGAGATAGGAAAGAGTCTTAAGATCAAAAGACTTCTGGCGCTTCATGCTCCGGGGCTGCTTAAATATATCACAAAAAAACATGTGGAAAAATTAGCCTATGATAAAAAATTTCAGTAAGGAAAATTATCCGAATCTGTACGGAAAGAGGATCCTCTTTGTCTGCCGGGAGACATATTCGAAGCCGTTGTGGTTTCTGGCAAGAGATCTGAAGGAAACCAGTGAAGTTGCGGCTTTTTATATCATGTCTTCGGAATGCACCTACAACAAATGCTATTATAACGAACATACCATTTTTGAATGGAGAGAAAATCTGCCGGATGTAAAGCTCTATGATGTTTCGGGGATATGCGATGAGTTTGTAAACGGTATGCGCAGCAAAAAAGATCCCTCCGATCAGGATTACCTTGATATGCTGGAGAGGGAATATACCCATTTTAAGCCGCTGGGACTGCAGCTTATGGCAAGCCAGGAAAATACAAGGCATTATCATTATCGAAAATACTGGCCTGTGACAAGCGATGCCGAAAACAAATACTGGCTTGAGTTAAATTACAAAAATATATTCAGGATCCTCGATGATTTTAAGCCGGATGTCATTCTTGACACCGATAATGCCGAACTGCAGCGTACGATCCTGACAGAAGCGGCATACAAAAGAGGGATCCCTTACGCAACGATAGAATACGGAAAATACGGATATTATAAATATCCCAGTTTTCAGAACGCTTTTTCCATAGATCCCTACTTTAGGGAACTGTATGAGGAAAACTTAAAAAAAAGTCCGGAGGAGCTTTCAGAGGAATATGGATACATAAATGATTTCCGCGAGAAATCATCGATAATGAATAAGGAATTTGACGGTTCCGTCACAAGCCAGTACGAAAGGATCCCGCTTATCAATTCCATGAAGATAATGCTCGGTAAATGGAATTATTTCTGGGATCAGGATCATACGGCCGGCAATGCCAAAAGAAAAAAACTTTCAGGCATGCTCTATGCGCCGACGGCTCCATATCTTAAGTATTATCTTGATGTGGAAAGGATAAGGAGAAAACTGCTTGTTCCGAATAAATATTTTGAAAATCCGGTAGAAGGGGAAAAATATGTATATATGCCTCTTCATCTGATCCCCGAATCTTCGGTATTTGTCAAGGCATCGTTTTATGTGGATGAGCTGAATCTGATCGAGCAGGTATCAAAGTCGCTGCCCGCCGGGGTAAAACTCTATGTCAAGGAGCATCAGGCAATGCTTGGAGAGAGGGATGTAAGCTTTTACAAAAGGGCTGCGGAGCTTCCCAATGTACGCGTAGTACAGATAAATTATTACAGGGATCCCAAACCCTGGATAACAAAAGCGCTGGGCGTTGTGACAATAACCGGAACGGCTGCATATGAGGCTGCTCTTTTGGGCAAAAAGGCCATAGTTTTCGGGGATGTGCCTTTTTCCCTGATTAAGGGTATAATAAGGATCAGATCTTTTGAAGATCTCCCGGAGGCGGTCAGATCGTTTGGAACCGTCGACAATATCCACTCGGCGGCATCCTATCTTTCGGCGGTGAAGACGGCGGGAGAAGAAGTGAAGATCTTTTATCTAATGGATGAGGCGGAAGAGATATTTGCCGGAAGACATAAGGAAAGCCCGGAGTTTGCCGGGGAGCTTGAAAAGCTCTTACGGTTTTATGAGAAAGGATTGGAAAATTATAAATCATGGAAAGCACGATCACAGAACGGTTAAAGGACGGCAGGTTCACTCTGATAGCGGAGATCGGGGTAAATTATTATGATATTGCCGCAAAAAACGGGACTTCCCCAATGGAAGCGGCTAAGCTCATGGTGAAAGAAGCCAAAGAGGCCGGGATCCATGCCGTGAAATTTCAGACCTACAGGGCAGAAACTCTTGCAGCCAAGGAATCACCGTCTTACTGGGATCTGACAGAGGAACCTACAACCTCCCAGTATGAGCTGTTTAAGAAATTCGATTCCTTCAGAGAGCCGGAATACAGAGAATTGAAGGAATACTGCGATGAGATTGGCATAGAGTTTCTTTCGACAGCATTTGACAGGGAGAGTGCCGATTATCTTGACGACCTTATGAATGTATATAAGATATCATCCTCGGATGTTTCGAATATACCTTTTATAGAATATCAGGCAAAAAAGGAAAAACCGATCCTTCTGTCCGTGGGAGCATCAAATCTTGACGAGATAGAAAGAGCAGTTGATACCATCAGGAGCGTAAACGACAGGGAGATAGTACTCCTGCACTGTGTTCTTGAGTATCCGACACCCCTTGAACATGCAAACCTTTTGAAAATAAGGACGCTTACCGAGCAGTTTCCGGACTGTTACATAGGTTATTCGGACCATACAAAACCGACGGAAGATGCAGATATAATAAAGACAGCGTATAATCTCGGAGCGCTGCTTGTAGAAAAGCATTTCACACTGGATAAGACACTGAAGGGAAATGATCATTATCATGCAATGGATCCCGATGATGCGCGTGCAATAATAAAAGCAGTCGAAAGAATGGATATGATAAGGGGACGGTCGGAACTTGTAAGTCTGGAGACAGAAGAGGCTGCAAGAAAAAATGCCAGACGCTCTCTTGTCAGCGCAAAAGACATAAAAAAGGGAGAACTTATCGTTCCGGAAATGCTGACTTTCAAAAGACCTGCTTCGGGAATTTCCCCGGCAGACA
This sequence comes from Lachnospiraceae bacterium, assembly GCA_024690825.1. Classification (GTDB taxonomy): domain Bacteria; phylum Bacillota; class Clostridia; order Lachnospirales; family Lachnospiraceae; genus NK4A144. The sequence goes on from JAILOK010000104.1 coordinate 26,650, forward strand.
TTGAAACCGTACTCGGGCATGAAGCAGCCTGTGATATTCCGGAAGATACCGTGCTGCAGCCGGGGATGATAGAAGCCATGGAGCTTCCCGAAGCAGATGAGGGGGAAAATGGAGAATAATTCCGGCAAGGCTGTAAGATCCGGGCTTTGGTATGTTGTATCAAATGTGATGTTAAGGGCAGTAGGCCTTCTTACCGCCCCCATATATACAAGGCTGCTTACAACCTCGGAAACAGGTTTTGCAAATAATTTCAATAACTATGTATCACTGTTTACGGTAGTGACCTGTCTTTGTCTTATATACAGCGTAGGAAGGGCAAAGATAGATTTTCCGGACGATTTTGATGCCTACATGTCGTCCATACAGGCTCTTTCAAGTTTTTTCGGCCTGGCGGTCCTGATCATGGTGATGGTTCTGTCACCTCCGTCAGGTATCCTGGGATATGATAAACTGATCATCTTTATCATGTTTTTTTATCTTGTGATCTTTCCATCCATCGATTACAGACAATACAAATACAGATTTGAATACAAATATAAAGAGAACATAGCCATCTCTGTCATCATCACGGTGGCAACGGTGATTCTTACGATCACTCTTATTTTTCTGATGCCGTATAACAAAGGATTTGCAAAGATCCTGGGAACCGTCATACCCTCGGGACTGGTTGCCATATGGTGCTATTTAAGTCTGGTAAAAGAAGGCAGAAAATTCATTAACCTGAAATACTGGTCATATGCGCTTCGCATCGGACTGCCGATGATCCCTCACGGACTTGCGCTTATCATGCTTGCAAGGATCGATACATCAATGATATCCACGATGTGCAGTTATTCCGATGTGGGATTGTATACCTCCGGATATACCATAGGAACTCTTCTGATGTTCGTTTCCAACGCGGTCGGCCAGGCATGGCAGCCATGGTTTAATGAAAGACTTGCGGCCGGTGAAAAGGAACTGATACGGACAAAAAACAGGTATCTCATGACAGCGGGATGCTTTCTGACTCTGATCTTTATCGCGGTCTCACCTGAAGCGGTAAAGATACTGTTGGCGAAACCTTATCACGAGTGTATGTGGGTGATCCCGCCCGTGGCTTTGGGGACGCTGTGCCAGTACTTCTACACAAATTATGTAAATCAGGAACTGTTTCACAAGAAAACCGTGATGATCGCTGTCAATTCGATCATTGCGGCTCTCATTAATACGGGCCTGAACTATATATTCATACAAAAATACGGCTATATTGCGGCAGCATATACGACGCTTGCAGGATATTTCATCCTGATGGTGCTCCACTTTATCTCTGTGAAATTCATCTTAAAGGAGGATCTGTATTTTCACGGTCAGTATTTTGTGATGGTTTTCATCACATGTGCCTGCGGACTTGCGATAATGTATGTATATAAGAACTGGATTGTGCGCTATCTTCTGGTGATCGCCCTGGCCGGAGTTTTTGCCTTTATCTATAGATATGATATAATCAGAATTTGTAAACATTATATAAAAAATAAGAATTGATGTATTAGGAAAAAAGAATTTGAGGACAGGACACAGATGATTGTTTTGCGACGCCCTTTTTCACGGCGTACATGATACTTGAAAGTGCTAAAAATACAGGGGAAAAGGTACATGGATGTGCCTTTTAGGCCACGCTGAGCAAGGATGCGAATCGTGGCCGACCCGTGACTTTCCACAGTCTGTGAGCACTTTCTTAGTATCATAGCCATGAAAAAACAGGCAAGCAAAACAACATCTGTGTCCGTGATAATATAAATTTTGCGGAGCAATACTATGTTAAATATATTGGTTGTGATTCCCGCAAGGGGAGGATCAAAGAGAATACCGAGAAAAAATGTCAGGATCATGAACGGGAAACCGCTCATACTGTACTCTATTGAAAATGCCGAGAGCCTTAAAAACGCGTTTGGCGCCGATATAGTAGTATCCACCGATGATGAGGAGCTCATGGGGATCGTAAGAAACCACGGAGTGGAAGTCATCGAAAGAGAGGGGAAACTGGCCGGGGACAAAGTTACTTTGGATCCCGTTATATACGATGCCCTGATAAAGAAGGAAAAAAGCGCGGGAAAAAGCTATGACATCGTGATCACGATGCAGGCAACATCACCGACACTGAAAAAAGAAACATTAAAGGATGCCCTGGAGGAATTCCAAAAGGAAGGGTATGACACAATGATAAGCTGTGTCAACAAACCCCATCTGTCATGGACGAAAAGTGACGGAAAGATCATCAAGAACTATGAAAAACGACTGAACTCACAGGAACTCCCCTGTAATTTTCTTGAAACGGGAGCGTTTCTCATCACAAAGAGAGAGTGCGTGACGGAAAAGTCCAGGATAGGCGAAAACATAACGGTATACGAGACTTCGGCTCAGGAAGCGGTTGATATCGATACAGAGGAAGACTGGATCGCAGCGGAGAGCATATTGAAGAGAAAGAAGATCCTGCTTTTCTGTGTGGGCCAGCAGCGTCTCGGCATGGGGCATATCTACAGATGTCTGACCATAGCCTACAAACTGATCGGACATGAGATACTCTTTGTAACCGATTCCGAAAGTACAATGGGTATAGAGAAACTGAAGGAATCCCATTTTGCCATGAAGGTTGTGTCCGACAGGAAGGAATACGAAAAGGTGCTGGAGGAATACGCGCCCGATGTCGTGATCAATGATGTGCTGGACACCGACGAAGAACTGGTAAAGCTTGAAAGAGAGCACACATCAAGGATAGTGAACTTTGAGGACATGGGTCCCGGAGCATGGCTTGCCGATGCCGTGATCAACGCGCTTTATGAAAACAGAAAGAACAAGCCCCAGAATGTATATGAGGGATCGGATTATTTCTTTATAAGAGACGAATTTCTCGAAGAAAAACCCAAAGATTTTTCAGATGAGTGCAGAAACATAATGATAATGTTCGGCGGAGCGGATCCGTCGGATCTGACGGGAAAGCTTTATAATATCTGCAAAACGCTTCATTCGGAAATGAAGGATGTGGAATTTCATTTTCTCACAGGTTTTGCCTATGAAAACAAGGATAATATACAGACTGACCCGGAGAACAATATATTCGTGCATCATGATGCGAAAAGGGTCAGTGCCTACATGAAACAGGCAGATCTCTGCATCACATCCCAGGGCAGGACGGTCTTTGAACTTGCGTCAATGGGTGTTCCGGCCGTGGTGCTGGCTCAGAATGAACGTGAAGCCGAGCATGTATTTGCAGGTATGGGAAACGGTTTTATAAACCTCGGCATCGGTTCAAAAACAGATGACATCACGATAATCAAAACGATCATGTACCTGGCAGATATGCCGCGGGTACGTAAGGAAATGAGAAACCTGCAGCTTTCAAGGAAATTTGAAAAGGGTCAGGAAAGAGTGATCAAGATCATACTCAATGAGGAATAAAAAAGTTCTTTTCATTAATTCCATAGTCGGTACCGGAAGCACCGGAAGGCTTGTTTCCGGGCTTTGCGGTATGCTTTCAAAAAAAAGCATTGACAGCATCGTCTGCTATGGGAGAGGAAAAGCAGATGACGGTATCCAAACCTTCAGGATAGGAAGGGATATGGATGTATACATTCACGGAGCGTTGAGCAGGATCACTGACAGACACGGTCTGTATTCGGATGCTGCAACAAAAACCCTGCTTAAGGTCATTGATTCATTTGAACCGGATCTCATCCATCTGCATAATCTTCACGGATATTACCTGAATTACAGGACGCTTATGGAAGACCTGAAAAAGCGGAGCGTTCCGGTCATATGGACTCTTCATGACTGCTGGACCTTCACTGGCCACTGCACGCACTTTGAATATGCAGGATGCAGCAAATGGAAGGAAGAGGGGTGTCATGACTGTACCGAACTTAAAGAATATCCGAAATCTGTTTTTAAGGATGCTTCAAAGGAAAACTTTCTTCTGAAAAAAGAACTTTTTACAGGATTTAAGGATCTTCAGATAGTGACTCCGTCAAAATGGCTTGAAGAAAGGGTAAAGGAATCCTTTCTGTCCGGATATGAGACGACGGTCATACCGACAGGCATAGATCTGGGCATATTTAAGCCTGCAGACAGTGATATAAAAAAAAGAAAAGGCCTGGAAAACAAAAAAGTCATTCTTGGTGTTGCAAATCCCTGGCGTGACCGGAAGGGCCTGGATGAATTTATTAAGCTGGCGGGGATCCTTCCCGAAGAATACCGCATAGTGATGATAGGGCTTAAGAAAAGCCAGCTTTCTCTCATACCGGATAATGTCACCGCCGTAGAGAAGACAGAAAGCATACAGGAAATGGCTGAATGGTATAATTCCGCAGAAGTGTTTTTAAACCTTACGCGGGAGGATACCTTTCCGACAACCAATATCGAGGCGCTGGCCTGCGGATGTCCGGTCATAACCTATGCCGCGGGAGGAAGTCCGGAATCCCTGGATGAAAGCTGTGGCAGAGTTGTTCAGACCGATGATCTGAAAAAAGTTGAGGAGCTTATAAAGGACAGCTCATGGAGAGATCAGGATATCCGTGAAAACTGCAGAAAACGGGCACTTAACTATGACAGGGATAAAAGATACCTTCAGTATTATGAAGAGTGTTACAAAAAATATCTGACGGAAAAATAATGAAAAACATCAGAAGATTCAAAAACAGCATAATAACTGTCATAGCCCTCATCATGTACTCCGGCTGTATGGCGGGGTTGTTTTTACTGCTGGGTATTGATAATTTTGCCGTTGTTTCTCTTTCAAGAACCTCCGTTGTAATGGCCTTTACCTTTATCATTGTGGGATTTTTGCTGGTACGGACCTATGGAAGGTTTGATGTGGGTATCAGAAAAAGCCGCCCCATAGTGATATCGCTTTCGCTTGCGCTGATCCTTGATGATATCGTGACATATTTTGTCATGGTCATAATGAATACAAATGATGAGAATGGACGGATGGTGCGTTTTTCATCCATCGGATATCTGATCCTTGCTGTCATAGGACAGATCCTGATCATATCTTTGTTTGTGCATCTTGGGAACAGTTTCTTTTTTGCCGTGACCGAGCCCGAAAAAACACTGATAGTAGCGGCATGCAGGGAGGATCTTGAAAAAGTAAAGAGAGCGGTAGGACTCTTTGACAGGAGATATGACATAACCCGTATGGCGCTGGCGGGAAGTGAAGATATAGAGGGACTGATACCGGAATTTAAGAGTGTCTTTATCTACGACATTCCGGAAAGAGAAAGAGCGGCTCTGGTAAAAAAATGCTATGTCGAAAGAGTAAGTCTCTACTGCTTTCCCTGTATAGAAGATGTGCTGATGCATAATTCCCCCCAGCTGATGTTTTCCGATCTGCCTTTTTATCTGTCTGATTTTAACAGGATGACTTTTGAGCAGAGGGTCATAAAGAGGCTGGCGGATATTTTTGTTTCCGCCTTCATGCTTCTGATCACAAGTCCGATCCTGCTTATCAGCGCCATAGCGATAAAAAGCGAGGATCATGGCAGTGTTTTCTTCAGGCAGGAAAGAGCAACCATCAGGGGCAGGGTTTTTAAGATCTACAAATTCAGGACCATGAAGGAGAATATCGAAAACTTTTCGGCAGTAAGAGATGATGACCGAATAACAAAGACAGGAAGATTTTTGCGCAAGTACCGGATAGACGAGCTGCCGCAGTTCATCAATATAATAAAAGGCGAGATGTCGCTTGTCGGACCCCGTCCGGAGATGTTAAAAAATGTGGAAGAATATACGAAGGACCTGCCGGAATTTTCCTACAGGTTAAAGATGAAGGCTGGACTTACAGGATTTGCGCAGATAATGGGAAAATACAATACTTCATCAAAGGACAAGCTGATACTGGATCTTATGTATATTGAGGAATTCAGCATAGCAACGGATATAAAGATACTGCTGCAGACTCTGACCGTGCTCTTTTCGGCAGAGGAATCAACGGAAGGATTCGATGAGTGATATTAAAGTAAGCGTGGTAACGGTCTGCAAAAACAGTGAAAAGACAATAGAAAGAACCATCAGATCGATACTGGGACAGACATACGAAAATATTGAATATATCATAAAAGACGGACAGTCGGAGGACGACACCTTAAAGATATGTTACGGGTTTGAGGAGGAGTTTAAAAAGCGCGGCATCGCATTAAAGATAATTTCCGGTCCGGACGGCGGTATCTATGATGCAATGAACAAAGGCATTGACGAAGCCACGGGCGATATCGTTGGAATACTTAACAGCGATGACACCTATGAAAATAGAACCGTGCAGATAATGGCGGAGGCTTACGAAAAAGAAAACTTCGATCTTGCTTTCGGCGATATAAGGATGGTGCTCCCTTCGGGAAAGACATTTATAAAGAAGGCGAGACTGCGCGCTTATACCACAAGCCGGGACTGGAACCATCCGACACAGTTTGTAAAAAGGAGTATCTATGATACTTACCGGTACAGGTGTGAAAACATCAGTGATGATATGGATCTTTATTTCAAAATAAAGAAGGACGGAAAAAAGATCATTGTCATAAACGAAGTTCTCGCGCAGTTCATGATGGGAGGAGTCAGCAGCAGTATACCCATCGGAGAAGTAGGGACAAGGATCAGGAGAAGATACAGGATATACAGGCAGAACGGTTACAGTGCGTTTTACATTTTTGAGTGTATAGGATTTGAGATTGTTAAGTATATAGGTTCAAAATTATAATGAAGCTAACTTTTTATTCCAATTATTTTAATCATCACCAAAAGGCTTTATGCGACTGTCTTTATGAAAAACTCGGGGAAGATTTTACCTTTGTCGAGACGGAACCGATGGAGGAATTCCGTTCACAGATGGGATGGGGGAAGGAAAAGATCCCGGAGTATGTTTTGAAAAGCCATCTGGGTGATGATGAAAAAAACAGGGCTTATGAGCTGGCAAATATCAGTGATGTTGTGATCATAGGCACGGCCCCGGAGGAATTCATAGAAAAAAGGATGGAGGAGGACAGACTTACCTTCAGATATTCGGAGAGGCCTTTAAAAGAGGGAAGGTGGAAGGTGCTCGTCCCCTATCTTGCAAAAAAGTTTTATATAAATCATTACAGCAAGAGAAAAAAGAACATTTATATACTCGCGGCAGGAGCTTTCGTTTCATCCGACTATGCATTTCTTCATTCTTATAAGAATAAATGCTATAAATTCGGTTATTTTCCGGCCGGTGAACAGCTGTCATTCAGGGAAATAGAAAATATCAGAAAGAAAAACGATTGCTTAAAGGTCCTTTGGGCAGGGAGATTTCTGAAGCTGAAACAGCCCGAACTTCTGGTGTATGCAGCCAAAAGATGCAGGGATGTGGGACTGAGCATGAAACTTGAATTTGTCGGCGACGGAAAAGAGGAGAAAAAGATAAAGAAGCTCGTAAAGCAGATGAAGCTTGATAAGATCACTACCTTCCTTGGGTTTTTAAGCCCGGAGGAAACCAGGGAAAGGATGGAAAGAGCTGATATTTTTGTATGCACCAGCAACAAGCTTGAGGGATGGGGATCCGTGATATATGAGGCATTGTCCGCGGGCTGTGCCGTTATCGCGCCGTCCATGGCCGGAGCCTCTCCTTTTCTCATCACTCAGGGAAAGACCGGATATATCTTTCAGAGCGGGAGTATAGAAAGTCTTGCCGATAAACTCAGGATACTGCTTTCAAGCCCGGGAGCGGCACATGAGCTGGGAAGAAACGCTTATGAAAACATGTCCCGGTACTGGAATCCGAAGGAGGCATCGGAAAGGCTGCTTACAGTATGTGAAAAAAGGCTTGAGGGAAAGGATTATTATTTTGACAAAGGTCCTCTGAGCCGTGCGGAAAAGATAAAAGAAAGCTGGTTTAAGGAAAAACTTTGAAAAAGATAGTATATCTTATGGAATATCCTATAGACCTTGCAGGCGGGGCGCAGATGTCGACCTTAAGCATCTGCGAGGGTCTGTCGGATCATACGGAATACGGATATGAGCCGGTTGTGATCTGTCCGGATCTCCTTGAGCATAAACCTGGAGACTATCCTTTCAGGATATTGACATATCCGATGACGGAAAGCCGTATCAGAAACCTGTTTATAAGGATAAGAGCATTTAAAAAGTATATCAGACAGGAAATGCCGGACCTCATTCATATCCAGATGTCCGAATCCCTGATCACTTACGGTTTTATTCAAAGGCATTTCCGTAAAGTAAGGTTTATTTATACAGACAGGGGTCTTCTTTTCGGATACAGGAAAAGGTCGAGACTGTTCATGTTTCCAGTACTGAAAAAAAGTCATATGCTCGTGACGACAACACATTTCAATGAAAAACTGTGGCGGAAGGAAACAGATATAAGGCCTCTTACGGTGATCCCGAACACAATAAGCTCCAGATACTTCGGAGAATACGACGGATCAAAAAGAAGGGATGTGGGAGAAGACCACAGATTTACCGTGGGTCTTGCGGGCAGGATCTGCGTGGAAAAAGACTGGGATTTTGCAGTCGATTTCATAAAAAAACTGCATGATGCGGTTCCTGATATAAGAATAAATATCGTCCTTTCAACCTTTGAAAGAGGAGATGAAGAAAGGACACGGGAGATCCTTTCAGAGATATCAAAGACCGTCGGAGAAGATAATCTTTCGTCCCACTTAAATCTTTCCCAGAAAGAGATGGCTGACTTTTATTATGATGTTGATGTATTTCTGATGACGAGCAGATTTGAGTCTTTCGGGAAGGCAGCTGTTGAGGCGATGAGCAGAAAATGCGCGGTGGTCTCCACATCCGTGGGAGGTCTGCCGGAGGTCATCGGAGATGAGAGATTTCTTTATACAAAGGATAATGCCGAAAAAGGGATCGATTGCATAAGGGAACTTGCCAAAGATCCCGGAAAACTTAAAAACGCCGGAGAATACTTTTATCAGAGATACAAAACTCTTTACAGCGAGGATATCTATATAGAAAAGCACAGGAGGCTTTATCATGAGATTATTTGATGGGCTTAAGGAAAAAAAGGAAAAACTGGCCCTGGTGGGCTTGGGTTATGTCGGCATGCCGATAGCGGTAGCCTTTGCCCGACATTTTGATGTGATCGGATTCGACATGAATTCGGAAAAGATAAATAAATACAGATCAGGGATCGATCCCACGAATGAAGTGGGTGATGAGGAGATCAGAAATACGACGGTGGATTTTACCGATGATGAAAGGCGTCTTTCGGAAGCGCGTTTTATCATAGTAGCGGTGCCGACTCCGGTAAACCAGGATAAGACACCGGACTTAAAGCCTGTTGAAGGCGCAAGCCATACCGTTGGAAGGAACCTGAAGCAGGGGTCGATCGTTGTTTATGAATCCACGGTTTATCCGGGAGTTACGGAGGATGTATGCATTCCGATACTTGAGGCGGAATCCGGACTGAAATGCGGTGTCGATTTTAAGGTCGGGTATTCTCCCGAGCGCATCAATCCCGGAGATAAGGTTCACCGTCTGGAAAACATCAAAAAGATAGTGTCCGGAATGGATGATGAGTCTCTTGAGATAATCGCCTCGGTTTATGAAACGGTTATAAAGGCAGGCGTGCACAGGGCAGGCTCCATCAGGGTCGCGGAGGCCGCAAAGGTCGTTGAAAATTCCCAGAGGGATATCAATATCGCCTTTATCAATGAACTTGCCATGGCCTTTGACCGTATGGGGATAGATACAACCGAGGTGATCGAAGCGATGAATACCAAATGGAATGCGCTTGGTTTCAGACCCGGACTTGTCGGAGGCCACTGCATAGGTGTCGATCCGTATTACTTTGTTTATGAAGCGGAAAAGCGCGGGTATCATTCACAGATAATCTCTTCCGGAAGACGCATCAATGATGATATGCCTTCCTTTATCGCTGAAAAGGTCATAAAGCAGCTTGTCCTGTCAGGAAAGAGAGTCCGGACATCAAAGGTTGTTTTTCTCGGTGCCACCTTTAAGGAGAATTGTCCGGATGTCAGGAATTCCAAGATAATGGAGGTTGTTTCGGCTCTGTCTGAATATGAGATCAAACCAAGGATCACGGATCCGAAAGCCGACCCTGAAGATGTGAAGGAAACCTACGGATATGAGCTGACGGATATAGATGAAATAAATGATGCCGACTGTCTCATACTGGGTGTTGCCCATGATGAATACAGAAAAATGGGTCTTTCCGGCTGTGACAGGCTTTTTGACAGATCTCTTAAAAACAGTGAAAAGGTCATCATAGACATTAAGAGCGTTCTGGATAAAAAAGAGGTAGAAAGAAATGGATACTCCTACTGGAGGCTCTGACAATAAAAAAGGAACCCGGGCTTTCAACGGGTTTCTTTCATATTTTTACGGTAATTTCGTGGTTCTCATCCTGGGATTCATCCAGACTCCGATCGTTACCAGACTCATGTCAACCGATGAATTCGGAAGAACAGGAATGTACGAGACAGCCGTCACGATCATCTATATTTTTGCCGTCATGGGTCTCGACCAGGCATATATCAGATATTATTACTCGGACGGAGCGGACAGAAAAAGCCTTCTTTTTAAATGTCTGATGCCTTCCGTCCTCATCGTTTCGGCGATCGCTGTCATATACTGCTTTAATGCGGGGATGATAAACGGATTTCTTTTTGGCAAAAGCGGCGCCGATATCACCGCTCTTGTCGTGATCTATGCTCTCATTTCGGTCTTTGAGAGATTCTTTTTTCTTGACATCAGGATGCAGCAGAACGGGAAGCTGTATTCAAACATAAATATAGCCCAGAAGGTTCTCGCACTGCTTACCATAGTTGTTTCCTGGTATTTTCTCGGCAATGACTTCAGAGTCGGACTTTATGCGCTGGCGGTGCCCTGGGGGATAACGACGGTGTTTATCATCATAAGATATTTCCGTATCGCAGGCTCATCCAAAGGGAATTTGGGAGATGCTCCTTCTTACGGTGAACTGTTAAAATACGGCACACCGTTCATTATGGTACTGCTCATGGAATGGCTGCTGTCATCCTGTGACAGGCTGGCACTGCGTACATTTTCGGATTTTGACGAGCTTGGGATCTATACCAGCGCCATGAAGATCATCGTGCTTCTTCTGACATTCAAGAATACCTTCATAGCCTACTGGTCGCCGGTTGCCATGGAACGGTTTGAAAAGAATGACATGGAGGATAATAAAAGATTCTTCAGGTCCGCATACGATCTTACACAGTTTCTGTGTGTATTTGCTGCCACCGGACTGATACTGTTTCGGAGAGTCATCGTACTGCTTCTGGGACCCGATTACAGAGGGGCGGAAAGAATGATACCTTTTCTCACGCTTATGCCTGTCTTTGCGATGCTTTTTGAGATCAGGGTTCAGAGTATAAAGTATTCCAAAAAAAATCTCTATCTGAATCTGGCTTCGCTTTTTGCCATAATCATAAATATTGCCGGGAATACGGTCCTGGTTCCCGTGTTGGGCGGAGTCGGAGCTTCGGTGACTACAGGGATATCGTATCTTGTTTATTTTGCAGCCGGATCGTTTTTGGGCGAAAGATGTATTAAAATAGGATATGGTTTTAAGAAGACTGCTGTTTATACTGTCATGCTGTTTTTGTACTGCGTTGCCGCAACGGCAGATACAGGCATATGGGCCGAAGTGGGAGCGGGGATCCTGATTCTGGTATCGGCTGCATTTATCGACAGAAAGGTTTTGGAGATCTGTATCGGTTATGTCAAAGGTTTCGTCAAACACAATAATTAAGATCATATTTACCGTCGTAACTGCCGGCGCGCTGCTTTTGAATGCCAAAAGCCTTATGGGAGAATTTCAGGACAGAGTAGCGCTTTACAGGCCCGGGTTTTCAAACCAGACTACATACATGCCCCAATTTCTTGAAGACGGCAGATATCCGGATGCGCTGCTTCGGGCTCTGATAAGGGATAAGGAGGTTTCCGTATGGGCTGATTTCAGTCCTTACATTAACTATCCGTCGCACGGACATGATCATTCGGATGACCCTGCCATCGATACATTTTTTTCAAATGAGTACTACAGTGACAATAACTACGGACTGTTTTTCAAAAAATACTCGAAGACGGGGGTTGTGGATGAGACACTTCCATCTCCGAAAAAAGTCAGTCAGGCTAAAATCGGTAAGATCAGGGACAGGCAGTTTGTATTCTGCGGAAATACCCCGGATATGGAAAGGTATATCTTTCTTCTTAACGAGGATCCGGAGTATGTGAATTCCTATTTTCATTATTCCTATTTTTATTATTCCTGTGTGGAGGAAGAGGCGTTGAGGGATTATTTCAGGCTCTATATCGCGGATGAGGATATTGAAAATGCGCAAAGCCTTGTCGCGATCTGGGATGACCATGAAAATCTCTATGTCATGAGCAGGGATTTTTATGAACGGAATATGTCGGATTATTTTTAGATAAGGCCGGGATCATGGATATTAACAGACTTTTATCGACAGTTTCATCCGGTTATTATGTATCGCAGGTGCTTACCATAGTTTTTCTGTGTGCCCTGGGTTATGTATTAATATGGGCATTCTGCGCAAAAACTGACAGAATAAGGACTGTACTGCTGTCTTTTCCTGCAGGGCTGTCATTTTACTGTGTCGTGATCTATACGATGCTGGTCATAAATATAAGGATTTCGGTGCCAGGACTTATCCTTACGGCATTATCTGTCTTTATATCGGCGGCAGCGGGATTAAGCCTTTACAGGAAGAAAAGATCAGGGGTGTATCTGCCGGATCCGAAGGCTTTTAATAAAAAGGATCTCCTGATACTTACAGCGGGAAGCACAGTTCTGGCCTGCATCGCGGCAAGCGGTCTTTTGTCGGTGGGCCTTGATAATGACTCGTATTATTATTTTTCCACTTATCCTCAGATGATCATACATAACGGGTGCTTAAAGTATGAATTTGACGTGCTGCTTACCGATGTCGGACCGGTTGCAGCCGTGATAAACACTCTTCCCTTTGTTTTCGGGTTTTCAAATACATACGGTATACAGCATTTTCTGAATTTTACATTTCTGATCATTTTTTCATACATTTTGTTTTTCGAGCTTAAAGAGAAGGAACTTTCAGTGCGTATAAGAGGCGTGATCTCCGGCACGGCAGCGGTCTTTCTTGCAACATGTCCCGCCTACCTTACCACTGCCAAGTGGATCATGGCAGGAGATTATTTTATGGTTTTCTTCTTCCTTCTGGCATATTTCGGATACAGGGATACAAAGGATAAGGAAATCGACATGGCTCCGGTCCTTGCGCTCTTTGCCTTCATGGTGACGATGGTACGCCAGGAGGGGCCGGTGATGATCGCTTTTCTCAGTGTCTGTTTCTGTATTCTTGAGGTTAAAGGACGTCGGATCGCTCTTTTGTATATTTTACCTGCCTTTCTGGCTGCCGGATTATATTATCTGAGAATATTTGTATTCATAAATGTGAGACCTCTGTATGCTTTTCTGACGAGGCAGAAGGCAGTTCTCATACTTGCCATGCTCCTTGCTGCAGGCATGGGAGTCCTTACGGTAAAAACCAAAGTGTTTGAAGGCATTCAGAAAAAACTTAAATTATTCATAATACTGGGAGTGATCCTTTTAAACCTTGCAATGCTTGCAGTAAACAGTGAAAGATACCTGACAAACCTTTATATGTTCTTTATGAATGTAAGGCTGAGAAACGGATGGGGTTATTTTGGATTTGTGTTCTTTATATTTATCGTTCTGAGTGTTTTATATGCCGTCATTCAAAAAGATAAGGAAATATCATTTTTTGATGTCCTTATGATCGGATATATCCTTATCTCGGTATGTGCCGCATGGGGAAGAGGAGATCATCTGCGGCTCGGAACCGGAGATTCCGGGAACAGGGTGATGCTTACATCGGTGCCGGTCATCGTGTTTGCCATGACGATGCGAGCGGGAAAGATCATCGGCGTACAAAAATAGTACAGCAAGAGGTTTCTGTTTTTTCGTAAGAACTGTTCAGCAGATTTGCAAAGGATCCGTTAAATTCATTCTCGTTCGGAGCAGGATCTGCTTCTATATCCCCGCATGAATCATAGGAACCCACATCAGCGTTCAGGACAAAAACAAGGTCGGGAGTCCGCTCGGGATATAACACAAGAAATTCTGCCAGTCTTTCACTTCCGACCGGGTTTCTCCAGGTCGAAGGCGCCGCCACTCTTTTTTCCGAAGCAAGATATCCCCAGGGCAGAAGCTTTGAAAAGAGTACATATCCGTCATTTTCCGAATATCTGTTTATATCTTCAAGAACTGACATATAGGTGTCATGGTGTTCGTCTGTTGTCAGAAGACCGAGGGCCGGGCCTTCGGTGATCCTTGTGTCCAGCCTGGTTAACGGCGCATCACGGTAAACATTGATAAATCTTAAGGCGGCGGTCTGCATCAGAAAGAAGGACAGCGTAAAGATCAGTGCCGGACGCACCAGATCGTCGTGTTCTCCGTAAAAATCAAAGATAAAGAGTATCCCGGCAGCGCAGGCTATGCCGTGTCCGATCGAAAGAACATACAGTTCCCCGTTTGAGGAATAGCTGTAGGTCATTGAGACTATGAGTCCTCCGAGAAACAGGGAAACGAAAGTCTTAATATCCTTTTTTTCGCACATGAAAAAGAGAGGGGCCGCAAACAGGGCAAGAGCAGTGTTCATATAGCCTGTATGACCGAAGGACAGAAAGCAGAAATACAAAAACAGCACAAAATCTGCCGCAAATATCCAGGGGATAAGCTTCTTAAATCTTGCAGCGACCAGTCCGAGCGCGGAAAGGACAAATGATAAATACCACAGAGGACCGTATACATCGGTAACGGAATTAAAGAATTTTTTGAAGGGAGCAACAAGGCTTGTCTGATGTTCATCATCAGAAAGGACATATGGAAGAAATCTGAAAAGATTCTCCACGCTGTTTCCCGAAACATACAGATACAGCACAAACAGCCCAAGAGCCGCGGCCATCCCGAGTGCGGAGAAAATAAGCAGAGACCTCAGATCCTTTTTCTTAAAAGAGAATACAAGCAAAGTAAGCCACAACAGGATAACTCCTATGCAAAGCGAAGGCAGGGCAAGAACGGAAAGGGCCAGGAAAAAGCCGCCCGCAGTCTGACAGATCTTTCCCTGTTCCATAAAAAGTATCATCGCGAACACAAAGAATTCAAAGGACATCGTATAGTATGAAAGGGCCGCTATACTAAGATGAGCGTAAAAAAGCATGAAAAGCGCCATGGCAAGACCGGCAGCCGTACCGGATCTTTTTTTTATTATCTGAAAGGTGATGAATGATAACAAAAGAGTGATGACAACATAAAGGATCCTGAAATACAGGATGATCCCCGAAGTTCCACCCGATATGGTGACAAAAGCCGCATAGAAGGGGAGGAGGATGAGAGAGGAAAGCTGTGTCGGGAACCAGTCATGAACAAATATCAGATCGCCCTCAAACAGCCTCTTTGCAGTGGAGATGTAAAAGGGCTCATCAGAGGAACAGAATCCGAAAAAAGCGCGTATGATAAGGCAGACCGCGCAAAGGGAAAGTATGATATAGGGTATGCAGGTTCTCTTCTTTTCCATACGAACAGATTATCAAATGAAATGTGGCAAATCAAGCCAAATGATGGTACACTGATATGTATGGAAAATATGAAAAAATCCGGACTGCTATGTGAAGATGAGAGGAAATGATGCCATGAAGGTTGCGGTGGCGGGAACAGGATATGTCGGACTGGTGACGGGTGTATGTCTGGCGGAAAACGGACATGATGTTACCTGTGTTGATGTGGATGAAAACAAGATAAAGATGATGCAGGAGGGTAAATCTCCGATATATGAGCCCGGGCTGCAGGAGCTTATGACGAAAAATATCGGCAGGCTTACCTTTACCACGGACCATGCCAAAGCATACCGGGATGCTGAGATCATTTTCATAGGTGTCGGCACTCCCGAAAAAAAGGACGGATCAGCAAACTTAAGCTATGTGTTTGCTGCGGCTGAAGAGATAGCGCAGAACGCCGAAAAAGAGTGTGTTGTGGTCATCAAATCTACGGTCCCCATCGGCACGAATGACAGGGTTGAAAATGCGATAAATGAAAAAAGTGCGGGACGGGTAAAGATCCATGTGGCCTCAAATCCGGAATTTCTTTCACAGGGTACGGCGGTCAGGGATACTCTTCATGCTTCAAGGATCGTAATAGGTGTTGAGGATGATTTTTCGAGGGAAAAACTCCTGTCTCTTTATAAGGGGCTTGATGCGCCGGTGGTTGTGACTAACAGGCGTTCGGCGGAAATGATAAAATATGCCTCAAATGATTTCCTGGCGCTGAAGATATCCTATATCAATGAGATAGCAAATCTGTGCGAAGCGATCGGGGCCGATATAAAGGATGTTGCAAAGGGAATGAGTTATGACGCGCGTATAGGCGACAAATTCCTGAATGCCGGCATCGGCTACGGCGGTTCATGTTTTCCGAAAGATACGAAAGCCTTAAGCTGGCTTGCGACATTTAACGATCATGAGATAAAGACCGTAAAGGCTGCAATAGAGGTAAATGAAAACCAGAAGCTCCTGCCGGTAAAAAAGGCCGCGAGATATTTTAATGATATGCGGGGTATTACAGCGGCCGTGCTGGGTCTGACCTTTAAGCCCGGCACCGATGACTTGAGGGAGGCGCCCTCGCTTGTGACGGTACCGATACTTATCGATGACGGCGTGAAGATAAGAGCCTGGGATCCGGTGGGTGTTTCAAATTTCAGGAAACAGGTGCCTGAAGGCGTGGAATACTTTGATACAGTTGAGGAGACGCTTAAGGGCGCGGATGTATGTTTCATTTTTACGGAGTGGCCGGAGGTTTTAAATCTTGACCCGTCGTTGTTTGTTTCTTTGATGAAAAACCCTGTCGTGATAGATGGCAGGAACTGTTTTGATGCAGAAAAGATCGCTTCCGTTAAAGGCATGGTATATGACAGCATCGGACGGGCGGTCATTGATACGAGATCATGAATAATCGACGATTTCAAGTTATATCTGTTTTTGCCGCGGGGCTGATCACAGCCGTGATCTTCCTGTCTGTCCTGGCTGTAAAGGGCATATGGCCGTTTGGGGCAAGTACCATAGATTATTATGATATGGGACAGACAAATGCGCCGCTTTACTACCATCTCTGGGATTTTCTCCATTTCAAAGGTCCGCTTTTTTATACCCCTTTTCTTGACGGAGGACAGAATCTTTCCATGGCATCCGCCATACAGTGGAATATTTCTGTATACAATCTCTTTTATTATTTGATACCGAGGAGCCTGTGCTTCCGGTCTCTTTCTCTTTTTACGGGACTAAGACTTGTTTTTATGTCCGTGAACATGTGTATTTTTCTGGTGAGTCAGCCGGGACGGTTCAGAGCGGATCGTTTTTCGGAAACAGACGGGTCTGAAAGAAACATCAGGGATGTCAAAACGAGCGCAGCGGTCTGTATTGCCATGAGTGTCTGTTATGGTTTATGCGGTTACACCCTTACACACTATACCATTACAACATATCTTGATACTGCCGCGCTTTTCCCGCTTCTGATGCTCACACTGTTCCGCGTTCTGCAAAACAGCGATGATATTTGTATCGGGAAAAAGATAAAAATAAAAAGAACAGCGGTCTATTCGCTGTGTCTCGGATATATGACCGCACTAAGTTATTATCTGGGTTTCATGGATCTGATTTTCATACTTCTCGTTTCAGGGACCTGCATCTTTCTGATCGTCCCGAAGGAGGAAAGGGGGACGGTGTCGGCAAAACTTGTAACGGGAACCGTCCTTGGACTTTTGATATCTGCTTTTATCCTTCTTCCCGCGGCTCTTCAGATGACGACATCATCAAGATTTAATTCAAATATGGAAGGGTCGGTTTTCGGAACGCTGAAGGACATCCTGTGGGCTATCGGAGCGGATATGTATTATATCAAGGGCTTTGCAGTCTTTGGCTGTTTCTTTGCCGCTGCTTTCATTATCACGGGACTTTTCCGGTTCAGGAAGGAAAAAAGGATAAATCTTTTTCTGTGCCTTTTCTGTTTTTATCCGTGCGCTCTCATCATCTTTGAATCCATAAACCTGCTGTGGCATATGGGCACTTATTATCATTATCCGATAAGATGCGGATATCTCATTCCGTTTGTCCTGCTTGCGGCGGGTGCGTACTTTGCCGAAAAGCAGGCGGACAGGATACAGGCCGGCAGTCAGTATTTCCCGGTTACCGGTTATATTATCTTTGCCGCACTGGCTGTTATTCTTGCCGTTGCGGTCTTGAGAATATATACCGGACACGGGGTATGGGAGATACATGATCTGTTTAAGGTGTATCTGATCTTTGCCGCTGTCATGTTTTGCATATATTTTGTCTTTATAATCTTTAAAAGACCGGACGGGGCGTTATTCTTTCTTGCCGCAGAACTGTTTGTCGGTGCATTTATCGGATACGGAATGCCGAATTTTACGGATGTCTTTTCATCCGATCCGGAACAGTCCGGAGCATATGTAGAGACAGCGCTTGACCTTAAGGATGATTTGGGGATAGAGGAAAGCACCCTCGATCGTATTAAAAATCCGGATACCATGCTCAATACGAATTACGGGATGGTGATCCGCCGCGCAACAGTCGGGGGATGGGCAAATACGGCAAGAAGAGATCATCTTGATGCCACAATGGCGTTTGGATACAACGCGCATTTCATGCGGATCCTTGACAGCGGAGGAACCGTCTTTTCGGATGCCCTGCTGCATGTGACACAGACCCTTACCTGCAGGGACGAACTGTATACAAAAAAAGCGTACGAAAAAATAAAGCAGTCGGGGGATTATTCGCTGTTTGACAATAAATACATACTGCCGTCCGTGATGTTCACAAAAGAAGATTTTGCGGGAGCATTTAAGCCCGGAACGGATGCCGCAAAAATAACAAATGCGTACTATGCGGCCCTGTATGAAGGCTGCACCGGATCAGGACCGCGAAACGAAGAGATAGCGGAATATCACGATGAAATGAAGCTGCATGTTGACGGTATTAAAGCTCTGTATCTGCATGGAGGAAGCGGAGAAGAGATACGGGTGAACGGAAGAAGCATCCCGGTTCCGACCATAGGTCATCCGGACAATAAGGAATATCCGGCTCCCTTCAATTCCAATCTGCTTTATCTTGGAATATATGAGAATGAGGATGTAAAGATCGAGGGTGTTAAGGAAGAGGCAAAGATATTGTCGGTCGATCTTTTAATGCTCGAGGAACTCTGCAGTATCTGCTCCGGCAAGATACCCGTGGAGTTTTCAAACGGATCATACAGCTTTACCGTGACGGCAGACAGCGCAAAGCAGGCTCTTGTGCCGCTGACCTTCGACAGGGGCTTTAAGGCATATGTGAACGGAAAAAAGACCCGGGTAAGAAATGTCGACGAAATGTTTATGGGAATACCGCTTGAAGAAGGAACGAACGAAGTAAGACTGGAATTTAAGCCCTTTGGCTTTACTGCCGGAATTATCGTCAGTACCGCAGGACTGATCCTTGCACTGTTCGTACTTCCGTTTTTTGATGAAAAACGGTTCGGAAACGCGTGCCGGATCCTTACGGGAGCGGTATTTGCGGCTGCACTGACGGTTTTCTATATTATCCCGATAGGTGCATTTATCGTGCACCAGATATTAAAGAGGATATGAGCTCTTTTAGTCTGACTTTGAAATAAACCACAAAATATGGTATAATTTCTTTTTGGAGTGTGGATTTATGGGATTGGAATTTTATAAAGGAAAAAGAGTACTTATAACAGGCCATACAGGCTTTAAGGGAACCTGGCTTTCAAAGATACTTTTGGATGCCGGAGCAAAGGTGAGCGGACTGTCGCTTGACAGTGATACGGTGCCGTCACTTTATGAACTGACCGGGATAGGAAAACATATCGAAGAGAGCATATTCGATATCAGGGATTACGGAGCGACTTTAAGCATCGTTAGAACCCGAAAGCCCGATATAGTCTTTCATATGGCCGCACAGCCTATCGTCAGGATCTCCTATGAGGAACCGGTAAGGACTTTTCAGACAAATGTCATGGGAACGGTAAACATTCTCGATGCGGTAAGAAGAACTGACAGTGTTCGCTCCTTTGTGAATGTGACCACTGACAAGGTTTACCTGAATGAGGATAAGGGAACTCCCTTTACTGAGGATATGCCGCTTGACGGGTATGACCCTTATTCAAACAGCAAATCCTGCTCGGAGCTGGTCACCCATTCCTACAGAAATTCATTTTTTAACGGAAGGACATGTTCGATATCTACCGTAAGAGCCGGAAATGTGATCGGAGGGGGAGATTTTTCAAAGGACAGGATAATCCCCGACTGCGTCAGGGCGGCCCTTAACGGTGAAGAGATAATCGTCAGAAATCCGGGATCCATCAGGCCCTTCCAGCATGTACTGGAGCCTCTGTTTGCATATCTTCTGATAGCGGAAAAGCAGTTCGGACACAAGGAACTGGAAGGGGCATACAACGTAGGGCCGAAGCTTTCCGACTGTATAACCACCGGAGAGATCACCGAAATGTTTGTGAAAAACTGGGGGCATGATCTCAAGTGGATAGACAGATCTGACAAGGGACCCCATGAGGCGAACTTCCTCAGACTTGACTGCACAAAGGTTCAGGAAACTTTCGGATGGAAACCTGTATGGAACATCAAAAGAGCGGTTACGGAAACCGTTAACTGGACAAAGGTTTACGCAAACGGCGGAGATGTGGTTGCGGAAATGGAGCGGGAAATAAACGAATTTATAAAGGATCGGGAAAATGTTTGAACAGATGAATGAAAATGAGGCCAGGGAAAAGATCCTTGATCTGGTGGCCGAATACGCAAGGAAATACAAATGCACGAAGGAGCCGTTCAAAGAAGGGGACAGGATACCGTACGCGGCAAGGGTCTACGATGAGAAGGAAATGGTAAATCTTGTGGACAGCGCGCTGGAGTTCTGGCTCACGGCCGGCAGATATACCGATGAATTTGAAAAAAGATTTGCGGATTATCTCGGGATCAGATATGTTTCAGTGGTCAATTCCGGATCGTCGGCAAATCTTTGCGCATTTATGGCTCTGACATCTCCGCTTCTGGGAGAGCGGAGAGTTAAAAGAGGCGATGAGGTGATAACCGTCGCGGCCGGTTTTCCCACAACCGTGGCTCCCATACTTCAGTACGGCGCAGTGCCCGTATTTTTGGATGTGACGATACCCGGATACAATATCGATACGGATCTTCTTGAAGAGGCTGTAAGCAGCAGGACCAAAGCCGTAATGATAGCGCATACGCTGGGCAATCCCTTCGATCTAAAAAAGGTAAAGGATTTCTGTGACCGTCACGGACTGTGGCTTGTTGAGGATAACTGCGATGCTTTGGGATCGGAATATACAATGGACGGAAAAACATACCTTACCGGTACTGTGGGAGATATCGGCACCAGCAGCTTTTATCCTCCTCATCATATGACCATGGGCGAGGGAGGAGCTGTTTATACTAATGATCCGACACTCCACAGGATCATAAGATCCATGAGAGACTGGGGAAGGGACTGCATGTGCCCTCCGGGAACGGATAATTTCTGCGGACACAGATATGACGGACAATACGGTACCCTGCCGAAGGGATATGATCACAAATATGTATATTCGCATTTAGGTTACAACCTTAAGGCAACCGATATGCAGACAGCCGTCGGGGTTGCGCAGCTGGAAAAATTCCCGTCCTTCGTAAAAAGAAGAAGGGAGAATTTTAACAGGATCTATGAAGGTTTGAAGGATGTCTCGGACAGGCTCATCCTGCCGGAGGCCACGGAAAATTCAAATCCGTCATGGTTTGGCTTCCTGATGACCGTTAGAGACGGTATTTCAAGGGAAAAGGTTGTGCGTTACACAGAGGATAAAGGAGTTCAGACGAGAATGCTCTTTTCCGGCAACCTTATCTGCCACCCCTGTTTTGACGAGT
Organism: Lachnospiraceae bacterium; assembly: GCA_024690825.1. Taxonomy (GTDB): domain Bacteria; phylum Bacillota; class Clostridia; order Lachnospirales; family Lachnospiraceae; genus NK4A144. The sequence goes on from JAILOK010000104.1 coordinate 48,681, forward strand.
ACCGTGAGGATAAAAGCGCGTACAGGGTAATATCGGATCTTAAAAACACAGATACCATCATGAACAGTTCCTTCTGGATCGGCACCTATCCCGGAATGGATGAAGACAGGATAGATTATATGGTAAAGACCATAAAAGAGGCTCTTACAGTATGAAGGATGTCAAACTCCTTGATTGCACACTGCGTGACGGCGGATTTGTAAACGACTGGAATTTCGGTCACGGCAATATCATAAATCTCCTTGAAAGATCGGTGTCTGCCGGCATCGATTATATTGAGGTGGGATTTATCGATTCCAAGGTGGAGTTTAATAAAGACAGATCCATCACTCCCGATACGGATGGCATGAACAGGATATTTGAGGGTGTCGAAAAGGAATCCTCAAAGCTTATCGGCATGATCGATTACGGCACCGTTCCCTTGGAGAATGTCTGCGATGCAAAGGAGTGTATTCTTGACGGGATCAGGGTGATGATCAAAAAAAAGACAAGAAAAGAGGCTGTGGAGTTTTGCCGCAGGTTAAAGGCAAAAGGTTATCTTGTGTTCGCACAGCCGGTATCTATCACGGGTTACAGCGATGAGGAAATGAGGGAGCTTACAAAGGATGTAAATGACTCCGGTCTTTTCGCTATGTCTATTGTCGATACCTACGGACTTTTAGACCGGTCATCGCTTCTTCATTATTTCAATATCATGAACGAAGGCCTGGAGAAACAGGTACATATCGGATACCACGCGCATAATAATTTCCAGCTGGCATATTCAAATTCCATTTCGCTGATAGAGGAAACAGGAGAAGAAAGGCCTCTTCTTATAGACGGGTCGGCCTTTGGCATGGGCAAGAGCGCGGGAAACTGTCCGTTAGAGCTTCTTACGATGTATGCAAATACCCATCTTGGTAAAAATTATGATACAAATCAGATACTGGAGATGATAGATACCTGCATCAGGAACATATATGCGGTAAGTCCCTGGGGTTATCAGATGCAGTATTATCTGTGCGCTTCAAACGACTGTCATCCCAAATACAGCCAGTATCTGATGAAGAAGAAAACCCTTTCCGTAAGGTCCATAAACGAAATACTCGGAATGATAGAGCCGAAGGAAAGGCTGGCGTACAATGAAGAATATATCGAGGGACTGTATCTTGAATATCAGAAAAATGACATAAATGACAGTGCGGCAAGAGACAGGTTATCCGGGGAACTGTCAGACAAAAAAGTTCTCATAGTCGGTCCCGGAAAATCTCTGATAAAGAAGAGAAAGGAAATAGATACATACATCAAAACCAAGACCCCGGTCATAATGACGATCAACAGCGATTTCGAAGGAATCAGGTCAGAGTATCTCTTTCTTTCAAACTCAAAGAGATATATGCAGCTTTCATCTTCGCTTGAAAACTTACGAAAAAACGGGATGAAAGTGATCGCCACATCGAATGTGACGAGTGCAAAAGGCGATTTTGATGATGTGATAGATTACAGTTCACTGATCGACGAGGAGTGCTCCATCCCCGACAATTCCCTGCCGATGCTTTTGAGGCTGCTTTCCGAGCTTGGCGTAAAAAAGATTGCGCTGGCAGGCTTTGACGGATATTCGAGCGAAGCCAGAGTCAATTATTACAACGAGGATATGGAGTATGATTTTGCGCACAATTATGCTCTGGAACTTAACGAATACACTGCGAAGGTGATAAAGGATCTGAAGGATAAAGGGACAGAGATCACCTTTGTAACGGAGTCAGAGTATGAGCAGAATTAAGCTTATCATCTTTGATCTGGACGGAACTCTTTTTAACACAAAGCCCGGGATCGTAGAGGCAATAAAAAGGACCTCGCTCGATGAAGGCTTTCCGCGCGTCTCCGACAAAGTTTATGAAACCTTCATAGGTCCTCCGATCGAGCAGAGCTTTTCAAGAGTATTCGGATCAAAAAAAGAGGAAGCCGTAAGACAGGGCGTACTCTTCAGACAGTACTACGGAGAAGACGAATATCTGTTTCAGACAGAAGAATATGACGGAATGAGACAGACATTGGAGGCGCTTAAAAGACGCGGCATGAAGCTTGCTCTTGCAACCTATAAAAAGGAATGGATGGCGCTGAAGATCTGCAGGCATTTCGGATACGATGCCTTCCTTGATTCCATTCACGGATCCGATCCCGACGGGAAGCTTACAAAGGGAGAGATAATCAATATCTGCATGGAAGAGTGCGGATGTACCTGTGATGAAACCCTGATGGTAGGGGATACGGACTTTGACGCAAAGGGAGCAAGGGATGCCGGCACGGGCTTTGTGGGTGTGACTTACGGTTTCGGTTTTACACAAAAGTGTGATATTACGGCGTACGAGGGAGCTGTGGCAATAGACTCGCCAAAGGAGCTGTTGGAAATATGAGGATAAAGGTTTCGGATTATATAGCCGGTTTTCTTGTGTCAAAAGGAATAGAGGATGTCTTTACGGTAACCGGCGGGGGCGCCATGCATCTCAACGATTCCATAGGGCATCACCCGAAGCTTCACAGTATATACAATCATCATGAACAGGCTTCGGCCATAGCAGCGGAAGCCTACGCAAGGTATTCGGGGAAGATAGCGGCTGTGTGTGTAACCTCCGGTCCAGGCGGGACAAATGCCATTACAGGTGTGCTGGGCGGATATCTTGATTCTGTACCGATGTTTGTTATTTCAGGACAGGTAAAAAGAGCGACAACCGTCGGATCGACCGATCTGCCTTTAAGACAGCTCGGAGACCAGGAATATGACATAGTAAAAAGTGTTTCGAATATGACCAAATATGCCGTGATGGTGACGGATCCCGAAGAGATCGAATATCATCTTGAAAAGGCGTATTTCCTTGCGACAAACGGAAGGAAGGGACCGGTATGGCTTGACATACCGCTTGATGTTCAGGGCGCGTATGTGGAGACAGATGATCTGTACGGCTATGACGGAAGGGATGATGATGAGATCGAAAATCCCGTATATAACAGATCCTATACCGAAATTATCCTTAAAAAGATAAATGAAGCAAAACGGCCATTGATACTTGCCGGAGAAGGAATCTATTTTGGAAATGCACACAAAGAATTCCTTAAATGTATCGAGGCTCTGAAGATACCGGTAGTGACGGCATGGAATGCAAATGACCTCATACCCGATGACCATCCCCTATTTGCGGGACGTCCGGGCAGCGTCGGAACAAGAGGAGGAAATTTTGCGGTTCAGTGCGCCGATCTTCTGCTGGTGCTCGGCTGCCGCATGAATATCAGGATCATCAGCTACAATGAGCATAATTTCGCAAAAAATGCCTATAAGATCATGGTCGACATAGACGAAAACGAATTGAGAAAACCCACCGTAAATGTGGATATGCCGATACATGCCGATGTAAAGGATGTGCTCTGTGATCTTTTGTCACATGCCGGCGAAAAGAAAGCTGATCACGAAAAATGGACTGCGTGGTGCAGGGATATAAATAACAGATATCCGGCCTGCAGGCAGGATTATCTTGAAAAAGACATGCCGCTGAATCCCTATGCTTTTATTAAGAGGCTCTCTTTTTATCTGTCAGAGGGAGATGCCGTTATCTGTGGAAACGGGGCGGCCTGTGTCCAGACCTTCCAGGCTTTTGAGATGAAACAGGACCAGAGAGTGTTTACCAATTCCGGATGCGCAGCCATGGGTTACGGCTTTCCGGCAGCTGTCGGTGTTTCAGTCTTCCGGAAAGACAGCAGGACTGTCTGCATAGACGGAGACGGAAGCTTCATGATGAATCTTCAGGAACTCCAGACTGCGGTTTACAACAGACTGGATCTTAAGATCTTTATTTTGAACAATAATGGATATCATTCCATCAGGCAGACTCAGACAAATCTGTTTAAGCCGCCGCTTGTCGGAGTGTGCGCCGAAAACGGGATCAGTTTTCCTGATTTTGAAAAACTGGCAGGAGGATTCGGGATCCCTTATTACAGAATAGATTCGCTCAAAAGGACGGAACTCGGGTTTTTTGATGAGATATTCGAGGCAGAAGGTCCGGTCATCGTTGAAGTGATCGTAGATGAAAAACAGAATTTTGAGCCAAAGCTTTCGAGCAGGATGAATGAAGAAGGAAAGATGGAATCACCCGATATCGACGATATGTTTCCGTTTCTTTCAAGGGAGGAATACGAGGCAGTACATACAGAGGCAATGAATCTTTAGACAGATGGAAAAGATAGATATACTTTATCAGTTCAATGAAAAATATGCTCCGTATGCAGGGACCTCGATCACATCGGTTTTCAGGAATAACAAGCATATTGATGAGATAAGGATCTTTGTATTGGGAGAGGAACTGTCGGAGGATTCAAAGGAAAAACTCTGCAGCCTGGCTTCAGAGTATGAAAGACAGATCATTTTTGTTGATACGGACAGTCTGATCGGCATGATGAAGGAAATGGGAATGCCCTCATACAGAGGATCCTATGCGGCAAACTTAAGGCTTTTTGCCGGACTTATTCCGCAGATAGATTCAAAAAGGCTTTTGTATCTTGATGCCGATACCATAGTGGACGGACAGCTTGATGAACTTACCCGCCTTGACATGAGGGGTCTTCCCGTTGCCATGATACTGGATTCCCTTGTAAGAAAGCATAAGGAAAGGCTTGGATTTACGGAAGATGAGCCCTATTTTAATTCCGGAGTGATGCTTTTTGATATGGAGGAATGGCGGAAAAGGAACTGTTCCGAAAGAATAGCGGATCATGTAAAGAATAAACGGGCCTGGTATCCGTCTCCGGATCAGGATCTGATAAATGTTGTACTTAGGGGAGAAATATTAAAGCTTTCCCCAAAATATAATATGCAGCCGGTCCTGCTTGCTTTTAACACGGCAGATTACATGAAGACTTTTGGTCCTTCAGGTTACTATACATTCGGGGAACTGTGTGAGGCATTAAAAGGGCCTGTGATATATCATTTTTTCAGGTTCGTGGGAGAGTTTCCCTGGCATGAGGGAAATGTGCATCCCGACAATGATCTGTTTGACAGATACCTGCTGCAGTCGCCGTGGAAGGAATACAAAAAAAAGAAGGCAGAGACGGGACCTGTGTTGAAGATCGAAAAGATTTTATACAGGATCCTGCCGAAAAGGGTTTTTATCATATTGTTCCGTATAGCCTATGAAAGCTTCATAAAAAAGGCAAATGCGGACTCACTGAAAGAGAAAGTGAACAAGGTGATGTAATGAAAAAGATAAGTATTCTGATCCCCTGCTATAACGAAGTTGAAAATGTCGGACCGATATCCGAAGCGATCGTTAAGATAATGGAGAGCGAGCTTTCAGGGTATGATTATGAACTGGTCTTTATCGATAACTGTTCGGAGGACGGTACCAGGGAAAAACTTGAAGAGATATGCGCAGTAAATAAAAAGATCAAGGCGATCCTGAATGTAACTAACTTCGGTCAGTTCAATTCTCCGTTTTACGGAATGTGCCAGACAACCGGAGACTGTACGATATCCATGTGCTGTGATTTTCAGGATCCGCCGGAACTTATACCAAAATTTGTGGCTGAATGGGAGAAAGGCTATAAAATAGTCAGCGCCATCAAGACGGGGAGCAAAGAGAACGGCATCGTTTATTTTCTGAGAAGCTGCTATTACAAGATGATAAGAAACATGTCCTCCGTGAAGATGATAGAGCACTTTACGGGGACCGGGCTTTATGACAGGTCTTTTATCAATCTGATAAGCCAGCTCGACGACCCGATACCTTTTCTTCGCGGTATAGTTGCCGAGTACAATTTCAAGAGAAAAGATATTCCCTATACCCAGAATAAGAGAAGGGCAGGAAAAACCCACAACAATTTTTATCTGCTCTATGACGCGGCGATGCTTTCGATCACTTCCTATACCAAGGTGGGCCTGCGTCTTGCGACCTGGGCCGGATTTGCGATAGGCGCCGTAAGCTTCATAGTTGCTCTTGTTTTCCTGATACTGAAGCTTACTCACTGGGACAGCTTTCAGGCCGGCTATGCGCCCATGATCATAGGCGTGTTCCTGCTTGGAGCAATACAGCTATTCTTCATAGGATTTCTGGGTGAATACATACTGAATATAAATACCCGTATCATGCACAGGCCTCTTGTCGTTGAGGAGAGGAGGATCAATTTTGAAGAAGGAAAAGATACGGCCGAGGGAGAAGCAAAGAAGACATGATCGTAACACTGCTTAACTGGATATGGGCTTTTGTTTCGTTTTTTCTTACAGGGATGCTCATAAGAAAGGCGGCCGGCAGGATCACGGGGTGGTATATGAACAGAGCAGATGAGACCGTGGTCTGCGGGATCGTCTTTTGTACTGTTTACGCTCAGATCGTAAGCCTGTTCTATAAGGTTGGCGTTCTGTGCACCTGTATGCTCTTTTTAGTCGATCTTGTGTGCATCATGGTCTGCCGGAAGGATCTGACAGATCTGTTTAAGAGCGTTAGGAATACAGGCGTATGCAGGTGGAAAGCATTTATGTGCCTGCTGTTTGGTTTTTTCTTTCTGATGGCCGCTACGCTTAAGGTTGAGCATGTCGATTCATATCTCTACCACGCTCAGGCGATAGAGTGGAACGAATTATACGGAGCCGTGAAGGGGCTGGGAAATCTGCACGCAAGACTCGCTTACAACAGCTCGTTCTTCTGTCTGCAGGCACTGTTCAGTTTGAGGGGACTGACAGGAAGATCCCTGCATGTACTGAACGGACTGTTCTGTTTTCTTGCGGTGGCATATTCGTTCACTTCACTGAAGATCTTTGATACAAAAAAAATTTCTGCATCCGATACCGTCAGAGTTATCACCTTCCTCTATGTTATATATACTGCGTCCTATATTTCATCCCCTAATTCCGACATACTGACGCTTCTTTTTCTCATCTATATCCTGATCAAATGGACGGAAATTGCCGAAGGGCGGAAGGACCGCGTATTGGAGGAAACGGCATTTTTAGGAGTTTTAAGTGTATATCTCGTATCTCTCAAGCTTTCGGCTATGCCGTTCGTGCTACTTTGTCTGTATCCGTTCTACAGGTTTATAAAGACCGGGAACCTGAAGGGTCTGGCGGTCATGCTTTTGTCCGGTACGATCGTGATAATTCCGTTTTTTATAAGGAATGTTATAATCTCCGGGTATCTTTTATATCCTTTCCCCGCTCTTGATCTGTTTGATCCTGACTGGAAGATACCGGCTTCAAAGGCAGCCTACGAAAGCCGGGAGATAATGGCATGGGGAAGAGGACTGTTTTTGAGCGAAGAGTACGGACTGGGATTTGGTGTATGGATACACAGATGGTGGCAGTATCTGGAAAGCGAGTTTAAGTTTTTCATATTGATCGATCTGGCGGCGCTCATATTTGATACTGTTGTATTGATAAAGGCTGTCATCTCGAAGAAGGCGGACATTAAGATTTTTCTTATGATCGTGACAGTCACTGCATGGACATACTGGTTCTTTACCGCTCCCATAGTAAGATACGGAATGCCGCTTATGATAATGGTTCCGGCTGTCAGCATGTTATTTGCCGACAGGAAGGTGGGAATATGCTTTGCCACGGTGACAGGATTTTTTACGGCAGTGATGCTTATCGGACTGGTCACTAAATTTGACACATACAACTGCAAAATAGTATTTCCCGAGGATTATCCCTTGAATGAAGGGAAGGAGAATAAGATCACCTCTACTACGGGAGAAGAGTTTATCATATATACTCCGGTTGATAATGCCGAGCTTCCCGAATATCCCATCTATCATCAGTTCCCGGCGGTGCCTCTGTGGGAAAATGTGAAAGAGACGGAAATGAGGGGAAAGGATTTTTCGGAAGGGTTCAGATACAGGAAACAGGAGAATAAGAATTGAATAAATTTAAGATAACGATAGTGACGGTGGTGAAAAACGACGCCGCGGGCATAAAGAAAACCATCGACTCGGTCGTATCACAGGATTATGACAATATTGAATACATAATAAAAGACGGCATGTCAACGGACGGTACGCTCGATATAATAAAGGATGCCGTATCGGCATATCCTTTCATTAAATATGTTTCCTCAAAGGATTCGGGGATCTATGATGCAATGAATCAGGCGGTGAGTCTTGTTAGCGGTGATTATGTGAATTTTCTGAATTCGGGAGATTATTATACCAGCAGCTTTGTGATATCAAGGGCAGCTCTTGCTGCGGCCGATTCCCGCGCCGCGGCATTATACGGAGATATAGTATATATAAACGCAGACGGAACTCAGGAACTGAGAAAATACGGCAGGATCTGTGCAAACAGGCTGTATTATCTTACAGGTGACTGTATCAATCATCAGGCTCTCTTTGCCGCATCAAAGCTCCTTAAGAGAGAGAAGTTTGATACATCGTATACGATCTGCGCGGACAGAGAGTGGATGCTTCGCATAGGACTGCATGACAGAAAAATGAAGATGAGGGCTTTAAATTTTCCGGTGGCCTATTATCCTTTAAACGGAGCTTCCGTTGTAAATAAGGCAGCTTACAGGGCAGAGGCTGCCATGTGCATAAAAAAACATTTTCCCGCAGGTTACCCTGTGTTTGCTTTTTTTGAGTTTTTAAGGGACAACAAAAAGCTGGCAGAACTGCTTCACCGGGTTTACAGGGCCTTGTTTATATCGAAGGAATAAGAGCAGGGATCAGGATATGAGATCATCAACGATAATTCATTATCTTTGCAGAACCGCTATAGTGCTTATTCTTGCGGGTATAATAAGTACATTATTTGTTACCGTTTCATTTTGCATTCCCGAACACAGAGTCAGTGAAAACAGGGAGCGAAGCGAAAAGATATTAAAAGAACTGGAGCCCGGTTATAAAAACTGGGAACTGCTGTTTACCCACGGATGGAACGGGTATATAGACACGGAAACGGATTATCTCATTATTGAGCATACCCGTTCGGACCCGGATCGTCCGCCACTGAAAAACGCGATGAGCCATTATCCGAGGTACTGGGAGGGGGGAAGCGCATATTTAAGGATCATGTTCCTTGTTTTTTCCTATGCGCAGGTCAGATACTTATTAATGGCTGTTATAACGCTTTTGATATGCGCGGTAAGCCTTAAGACGGCGGAACGGGTCGGAAAAGGTATTTCTTTTGCCTTTGTGATATCGCTTATTGCCGGCAACTATATCCTCATACCCTTTACCATGCAGGTTTCAAACTGCTTTGTGATAGCACTTTCTGCTATGCTCTGGGTTTTGTGCCGGTACAGGGGAAGACAGACTGATTTTCTGAAGCTGTATACAGGATTTATGATAACAGGAGCCGTTCTTGCCTTTTTTGATCTGCTTACGGTTCCCGTGCTGACTATAGGAATGCCGCTTTGCGTGCTGATACTCCTTAATCTGCTGGAGTATAAGATCACGGACATTAAAACAAACATGAAATATATAGCGGGACTTTCGGCTTCCTGGCTCATAGGATACGGTGGTCTGTGGGTACAGAAATGGCTCATCGGATCCGTGGTCCTCGGTAAAAATGTATTTTCCGATGCTCTGAACCAGGTTGTATACAGAACAGGGAACACGCATGTGGAGTTTAACCGGTTCTACACGATAGCCTTAAACCTTAAGGCCATACTGCCTACTCAGGGAGAAAACCTGTTTCGGATCATGTTTTTTATCACAGTATCTGTTGTGGCAGCGGTGATCATACTTTTGATGCGCAGACCGGATTTCAGTGATCTTAGGATGTTTCTGCCGCTTTTGCTGACAGGATTATATCCGATTATATGGTATCTTGCTGTCGCGGATCATTCGGAAGTGCACGCCTCCATTCTGTCATGGAGACTGCTGATGATCCCGGTGTTTATCCTGTGTTCGGTATATGCTTATTATTTTAACAAGGGGAAAGGGGTCACAAGGGCGAAGTAGAAATCTTCCGGTTGTTTTATATACAATAATGCGGTATCATTAGTCTAACGAAATCTAACAAAGTCTAACAGAATCTAACAAAGACTAACAGAAAATGAAAAGTCTAACAGAATCATTTTTAAGCCTTTTACATGAGGAGAAAGCATAATGGCCGGAAACAACCCGTTTTGTTTAAGTTTTGGAAAAGAGCCTGACAGATATGTAGAGCGTACGGAGAACTATCTGCAGATAAGCGAGATGATAGACAGTATTTCTCCCTCAAATAACTGCTATCTGATAATGGGTGTCAGAGGCAGCGGAAAGACGGTGCTTTTATCAACCATTGCAAATAAATACAGGGAGAACAGCAAGTGGGCAGTAATATCCCTGAATCCCGGAAGGGATATGCTGGAAATGCTTGCAAGCGGTCTGTATGAGGAGGAAAATCTAAGAAATTATTTTACAAAAGCCTCGCTGAATCTTTCCGCATTTGGAATCGGAATAAATATAAAAAGGAATCCGCCTATTTCCGATATAGAGATAGCTGTGAAAAAAATGATCAAGATAGTGAACGATAACGGGAAAAGGATTCTTATAACCATTGATGACATTACAAAAAGTAATGAAATAATCAGTTTTGTCGGTGCATTCCAGAATTTTCTGTCGGAGGGAATGGAGGTTTTTCTGATAATGACAGGTCTGTACGAGAATGTTTACAGTCTTCAGACAGACAAACGATGCTCTTTTCTTTTGCGTGCCGAAAAGATAGTAATGAAGCCTTTAAGTCTGATGGGAATGAAAAACCAATACCGGCAGACCTTTCAGTGCTCGGAAAAAGAAGCCTTAAGAATGGCAGCATTTACAAAGGGTTATTCTTATGCATTTCAGGTTTTAGGATATATAATGTGGGATAAGGAATGCTCCTTAGAGGAAGCAGTCCCCTTTTTTGATGAGAGAATGGCTGAGTATTGCTATGAAAAGATATGGGATGATCTTTCTGCGGGAGAGAGAGACATTATATCTTTGCTTGCTGAAAACGGAGAGATGAGGACAAAAGACATTATGGCGAAAACGGGAGCAAGTCCGAAATCTTTTTCCGTGCAGAGAGACCGTTTGATCAAAAAGGGAATAATAGACGGTCACGAACGGGGATTTGTGGATCTGATGCTGCCCAGATTTGAAGAATATGTTAAATTGATAAATTTTTGATTTCTACAGTTTTCCTGAAAACAGCGGGACAAAACGGTATCGTATCACAAGGGAAAGATGATGAGCGAAAAACCTCTTGTAAGCATAATAATAACGACCTGCAAAAGAGAAATGGACATACTTGAGCGGGCTGTAAAGAGTGCTGTCGGGCAGACATATGAAAATAAAGAAATAATCGTAATAAATGATCATCCATTATTTGCTGAAAATATAAGAGAACTCCTGAAAAAGTATCCCGATCTGATCTTTGTTAACAATGAAGGACCTCACGGGGTAAGTTATGTGAGGAATATCGGGATCGAACATTCAAAAGGAGAATACATAGCCTTCCTGGATGATGATGATGAATGGCTTTCCTGCAAGGTGGAAAAGCAGATGTCGGTAACAGACGGAAATACCGGACTGGCATACTGTGAGATCAGCGCAGTAAGAGACGGAAAAGAACTTAAAACGGATGAAGATAAGGAATATCCTGAGGGCATGGTTTTTGAGCAGCTTTTGGGGGATAATTTTATAGGAGGATGTTCCGCCGTGCTTTTTTCAAAAAGCGCCGCGCTGGAGGCAGGAGGTTTTGACACGGCATTATCCTTTGGAGAGGACTATGACCTGTGGCTTGCCATAGCAAAAAAATACAGAGTCAGCGCCATAAAGGAAAAACTGGTGATCTATCGTATAGGACATGAATCGCTGACCGGAGATTTTAATAAACGGGTGAAGGGATGGGAACATATCCTTGAAAAGTATGCAGATGACTACAATAAATATCCTGCAGCATACAGGGAATTCACTTCGGTTATCGTACGGGAAGCAGCAAAGAGGATGACGATGGGATATGCTTTTGATATGTTCAGAAAATACGGAAATTTTGGAGCTTTCTTAAAGGGATCGGCGATGAAGATCTTGAAGATATACTAAAGGGAAACAGTAAACATACGGGATAGAGAAATCATGACGGATATAAATATTTCAATAATAATACCGCATTATAATATACCGGATATGCTGGAAAGACTTTTGCTGTCATCACCGTTTGACAAAGATGATGTGGAAGTCATAGTTGTGGATGACAAAAGTGAAAGAGATATTGATAAGCTGCTTGAGGTAAAAAAAAGATTTGAAAATTCCGGGGTGAGATTTTTCAGAAATAACAGTGAAAAAAAGGGAGCAGGAATCTGTAGAAATATCGGGCTTAAGCATGCTTCGGGACAATGGATCATATTTGCTGACGCCGATGACTGTTTTATGCCGGGAATGTATGAAACGGTAAAAAGATACATTGACAGCAGATCCGATATTGTATTTTTTGAATCGAAAAGCATGGATGAAAACGGAAACCGTACGGATGGAAGGGCGGAAGGATATAACAGAAAGGTTGAAAACTATACAGCGGATCCGAACAGAAGGAATGAACTTTTGCTCAGATACGACATGCCTGTGCCGTGGGGAAAAATGTACAGAAGAAAAGTGATAGAGGAAAACGGAATATGGTTTCCGGATATGATGGTATCGGAGGATGCTGTATTTAATTGCAAATTCGGATGTGCAGCGGATAAAATCAGCGTGGCAGATGAAAAGATATATATCGTTACAGAAAGAGAAAACAGTCTTTCCACTAAACGAAGCACATACAAATTCAGGCTGCAGGTGAACGCATTTGCTCAGATGTGCCGGTTCATAAAAAAGAATGTATCGTCAGAGGACTGGAGGGAGCTTGGCTTTAACGGAAATCTGAAAATGATAGAAGCATTCAGAAATTTTGGAATCCTTTGGGCACTTTATGTGTTTTTTGTTTTTACGGTAAACGGTATATGTCCCGTAAGTTTTAAGGGAATGAGTCTTAAGACAGCACCGGAAACATTAAGAAAGATATCGGAGGGCAGAAGCATATAGTGGAGATTGAAAACGAAAAGTATAGATTTATACCTGCCGAAGGAAAGGATTTCGATGTAGATATCTATATGCCCGCCTATCAGCACGAAAAATTTGTGGCACAGGCCATAGAGAGCGTCCTGATGCAGGAGACAAAATACCGCTACAGGATGGTCATATGTGAAGACTGCTCAAACGACGGTACAAGGGATATAGTTATGAAATACAGAGAGAAATATCCCGAGAAAATAGCGGTACTTCTTTGGAAAAAAAATTCCAGACAGTTAGGCCTGACAAATGGGCGTATAGGCAGAAGATTCTGTGATTCAAAATATTATGCCGCTTTGGAATGTGACGATTTCTGGATAGACAGAAAAAAACTTGAAAAGCAGATCACGCTGCTTGAATATCACCCTGAGTATATAGCATGCGTCCATAATGTGATAAAGGTGGATGAAAATGGGGAGATCCTGCACAGGGATTATTCCCAGTATCCCATAAGAGAGGAACATGTTCTGACAAAAAAGGATGCCATAGCTTTTAAGCATGAGTACCAGACAGCTACATTGGTAACAAGAAATATATTCAGAGACTGGGAACAGGAAGTTTTTGAAAGATACAGCGCCGTGAGGGCTAATGGAGACAGAAAGAATTTTACGATAATCTGTATGAATGGTGATATATTTTATATGAGGGAAGCGATGTCCGCATACAGACGCACATATGGCACGGACAGTTATAATTCTATGATAGCAGGCCACAATCAGAGTTATAAAATATATTCCGACTGTTACAACATCAGCAAATATGTAAAGGAAGAGCTGAACACAGACATGCCCGTCGAGGAAATATGTTTTACATGCTGGGTCGGAGCGATGCAGATCTTAACACAAAAACCCGACAGCGAAAACATGAAAGTTTTTTTGCGGTTGACAAAAGCTCTGTTTAAGAGGCACGGAAGATTTCTGTCTTTGAAACTGATAAAGGGAATGGGGAGATAATGAAAATTATCATACTAATGCTGATCTTAATTCTGATCATATGTCTGCTGATAATGAGAAAGATATGGGGCCTGTATCGGGAGGCCAGCAACATATCGGCAAAAAACAGCCGTGAAATGTCCCATATCATAGAGATATATGATATGTGGCTCAGACTGAACAGTGACGGGTACACTTTTTCACGGTATTTAAAGGAATCCGGGATGACGAATGTCGCGCTTTGTGCCCTGACTGATGCCGGAGTGCGGCTATATAGGGAACTTAAGAGCACCGGTATAAACATAGTATGTTTTATAGATCCCGGAGATATGGTGCTTCCGGATGTAAGATGTGTTTCCTCGGAAGAAATATGTGAAGAAGGGATAGACATGGTGATAGTAACAGATCCTTTTAAGTTTGAGATATTCAGGGAGAAACTGACTGCAAAGGGATACAAAAATATAGATTCCATTGACGGGATACTGTATGCAATGTTAAAGGCACAGGCAGAAAAAGAGGGATGAACGAAAGATGAAGATGCTAAAAAGCATGAACAGAATATTTGATAAAAGGCAGAAGATCAGATATTGCGGACTGGTAGTAATGATGCTTGTCGGAGCGATGTTTGAAACGATAGGTCTTTCGGCTATAATGCCCATTATTTCAGCGGTTTCAAACCCTGAGGGTGTCAGAGAAGGATATATGGGGAAGATATATGATATCCTTCATCCTCAGGATGTGAATCAGTTCATAATCTACATGGGAGTTCTTCTCGTCATATTCTATCTGATAAAGTCTGCATATCTGACCCTGATGTATTATATCCAGTACAGGTTCATATATACCGAGCAGCGAAATCTGGGGACCAGACTTTACAGAATATATATGAACATGCCCTATGAGTATTACGTAAATATCAATTACGCGCTGATAACCAGAAAGGTCAGTTCCAATGTGACACAGGTTTTCGGAAATGTGACAAATCTCACCCAGCTTCTGACAACAGGGGTGACAGCTTTCTTCATAGTGATGTTATTGCTGATAGTTGACTGGAGGATCACCATGGTGGTGATACTCCTGATGCTTGCGATCCTTCTGGTATCTAAAAAACTTGTCACACCAAGAACGAAAAAAGCCGGTGAGTACAGCAGAAGAGCTTCTACGAAGATGACCAAGTGGCTGAAGCAGTCTGTAGACGGAATAAAGGAAATAAAGGTAGGAAGACACGAAAAATACTTTATAGATGTCTACAAGGAAGCCATTACGCAGAGTACCGACAATCAAAGATCGGCTCAGTTGTGGTATAAGGTCCCTCCTGTGCTGATAGAGGCGATCGCTATCACCGGCATAATGTGCTACTTTTTTGCAGTGGTAAAAAGCGGAAATAATATCATGGATATGCTTACAACACTGGGTGTGTTTGCGATGGCTGTAATAAAGCTGATGCCCAGCGTAGGTACCATTACGACAAATATCAGCAACATGAGCTTTAATGAAAAGGGTGTCGAGGAGCTGGAACTTAGTCTGACGGAAGACATCAGGGAGGCTGACAGAGAAGAAAGGAAGGCCGCCTCTGACAAAAAAGTATCCGGATTCAGGAAAGAGATAGCCTTAAATAACATCAGTTTCAAATATATGAGCAGGAACAATCTGGTACTGGATGATGTCAATATGGTGATACCTGCCGGAAAGGCGGTGGGTATCAAGGGACCTTCGGGAGCCGGAAAATCAACGGCTCTGGATATACTTCTCGGGGTTTTAAGACCCCAGAAAGGAAATGTGACGATAGACGGAACAGATATAGAGGAATGTTACGACAGTTACATTTCCCGGATCGGATACATAGCACAGAGCCTTTTTATGATGGACGATACCATCAGAAGAAATGTTGCGCTTGGTGTACCGGACGATAAAATTGATGACAATAAGGTGTGGAAAGCCCTGGAAGGAGCACAGCTTGCGGAATTTGTAAGAAGCCTGGAAAACGGTCTGGATACAAAAGTGGGAGACAAGGCATTAAGGCTTTCCGGAGGCCAGAGACAGAGACTTGGCATAGCCAGAGCCCTGTATAATGATCCGCCGATCCTCGTATTTGATGAGGCAACATCGTCGTTGGATGTCAACACAGAAGAAGCAGTCATGGAGGAGATCAATGCCATGAAGGGAAGCCGTACTCTTATTATCGTTGCTCACAGACTTAATACCATAGAAGGCTGCGATATGGTCTACAATGTGGAAGACGGAAAGATATCGAGAGTGAGATGAAGAAATATATTTTTTTTGGATATATCGGTTCAGTCGGCGGAAGCCAGGGATACATGAACAATAAAAAGAAATATCTTGAAGAACATGGCTGGGATGTACATGTGTTTGAACCGATAGCAGTAACGGAAAAAACCGACATACCATGGGAAGGGCTTGCCGGATTTAATAAGAATCGTATCATAGCGATCGAATATCCGCCTGAATTCTGGCCTGCCTGGTATGTTAAGCATACGATCAACAGGATATGGAAGATGACCGGCGGAGGGAACGATGAATTTGTGATCGAAACAATTACTCCGGTCTGGGCAGAATGGGGAGAACTGATCGCAGAGAAATTCGGAGGAAAAAACTTTTGTTTTCTTATGAACGAGGGGTATAGAAGTTATAACGGCGACCGGTCTTTTTTTGAATTTAAATTAAAACGGGGAGAACTGTATTTTACCCATGAAAGACTTGTAGCGGAACTGGTCAAAGATGTTGACGATCCCGGAAAATATGTGCTGCCCGTGGGAGGCGCGGCGGGAACGGTTCAGGATATTTACAGCAGGAAAATCGATGAGATAAAGAAAAAGGATTACAATATTCTTTATGTCGGGAGATTGAAGAGTTATTGCGCAAAGATAAAAGAAGATATCAAATCATTTTGTGCTGCGCATATGGACAAGGAAGTACAGTTGATCGTACAGGGTGATATAGGAGACACCTCTGAGCTGGAAAAAACGGACAATCTTGATATCATTAAACTTGGATATTCGGTTCCAATCCCCAAAATGCTCTATGGCAAAGCTGATGTTGTCATCGCCGGAGCAGGCAGTGCGGCGATTTCTTCTCAACAGAATGTTCCCGTAATAGTACCTGATACAAAAACACACCTTGCTGCTGGATTACGGGGTTACGAAGGTCAGGGAGGGCTTTTTGGTGATCCGGAAAAGGAAAAACCGTTTGATGAAATGCTTGAGGATGTTTTAATAAAAAGAATTCATGAGACCATGAAATTTTCATATATCATACAGGAGGATCCTAGCAGCTGTTTTGAAAAGCAGATAAAGGCTCTTGAAAACAGTGAAAAGTCGTGCAACTATTATCATTTTGAAAGTTCAAAAAAAAGAATATATACCATTTCTGACAGATGGGATTTTACAAAAAAATTTATCGGAGTGAGAGTCAGAACAACAGGAATTCGGCTGTGGAATAAAGCACATGATATTAAGGTGAAGATAAGGGGAAATCATTAAATGGTCTATGCAAGGATTGCGGGAGGACTTGCAAATCAGATATATCAATATATGGGAGCCTATTCACTGGCAAGAAAACTGGATCAGAAACTGATCCTGGATATTTCCATGTGTACAGACGGCTTTACAAGGGGATTTTTGTTGAACTGTTTTCCGGGTATCAGATATGACGGACTGATAAAGAATACTCTGAAAGTTAAAGCCGGCGTGATCGATAATATTGATTCAATAAGCGAAGAGTTTGTAAAGGATAAGTGTGTTCTTCTGTCTGAAGCTGATTTCGAACAGAAAAAAAACAAGGAAAGATCATTTAGGGTAGAAAAGTATCCGGGACCCGGACTGTGGTCAGACAAAGAGAAGGAAGATTATTATCTGTGCGGAAACTGGCTGGATGATGCGTATTGGATGATGTATTTAGATGAACTGAGAGAGATCTTTTTTGCACCGGAAGGTTTGTATCATTTTCTGGATAATTTCAGGAAAAAGGATCTTTCACGATCTGTCGGTATACATATCAGAAGGGGAGACTTTGTGTATGCCGGCCTGACAGAGAATGACGATGATGATTACTACAGGGCAGCTGTAGAATATCTGCAAAAGATAAACAGTGATTATGAGTTTTATGTATTCAGCGATGATATGGATCATGCAGTCAGGGTTTTGGGGACAGAGAATGCAAGGATCCATTTTGTTCATTCAATGGACGGGCTTTACGGAGATGTGATAGATTTTTGCTGCCTGTCTCTGTGCCGGATAAAAGTGATATCAGCGAAAAGTACATTCAGCAAACTGGCCTTTGATCTCAATCCGGAACATAATAAAAAATATCTGGTAAAAAACCGGGAAGATACAGGTCTGAAACATTTTGTCAGAAACAAGGCAGCCTGGTTGTTTAATATGACCGGGTGCATAAATATCAACAGAAAAGAGATACTTTACTATTCATCCGGATATCCGAAGATCAATGCTGATACATCCATTTCCGGTAGAAATCCGGAAGATGCATTTAAAAAATTCAAAGATCTGTATAAAAAAAAGGAATATGAAAAAGCGGAACAGATCGCACACAAAATCTGGATAAATGAAGATTCTTCAGAAGAGTTTCACGCATTGTATGGTGAAATATTATATAACATGGGAAGACTAAATGAAGCGGCTGTTGAGTATTTCCGTGCAGGGAATGAAAATATTATTCCCGACGATATTGTTTATAAGGTTAATGTTTATAAAAAACTGGACAGATCAACCTTCTTTATTATGCCTGATCGGATAATTCATGGAGTATCATCCATCAGAGGCATGGTATTGATCGGGGTATTGCTCAGAAGACTTGGTCACCGTGTTTGTTTTTTGTTGAGTCACGATGAATACTATGACAAATATCTGAATAAAGGAAACACTTTCACTGACCAGGATGGTACGGAATATGGATGTGTAGTCATCTCCCTGAAAAGAAAAGATAACGACGAACTAAAAAATGAGATGATGAAAATGTCATTTTGCGGAGAGAAAGAAATCGTTATCGGTGCAAAAAATCCGGAACTGGATGGTGTTTTTTATTTCAAGATGAGTGAGCAGGATTTTCCTATTAATACAAATATAGAGGAGATCAAGAACTATTCACTGAGGAATGTGTTTATGACAGATGATATATATTTTGATTCTCTCAAAAATATAATTTCTTTTGTGTCATCCTCCTGATGCGGGATCCTTTTTCATTTTATTATTTTGACAAATGCTGGTATATATATGTATTTGTCACGGTATCTTTTCAAAAATCACAATATATGGTATAGTTAACCTCGATAGAGCACATAAAAATGTATAATATACAGGGACGATAGTATCATGAGACATCATTTGTACAATCGGGGATTCAAATTTGTAAAGGATCCCATGGAATTTAATAAATATACTGATATAAAGTTGCTGCAGTATTGCCTTGGTGCTACCATGTATATGCCGGGTCACAAGGATTTTACCGATGCCATAATAAACAAGAAATATCCGGGACTGACATCCATGGTAATGTGTTTTGAAGATGCATGCAGCGAAGAGGATGTACCCAGAGCAGAACAGAATTGCATTAACACATTGGAAACACTGTCGCAGGAACTTGACAGCGGGAAAATCACATATGAAGATATTCCGCTTATTTTTTTTCGTGTAAGAAACATCGAGCAGTTCAGGCATTTCTCTGCTATGCTAAAGCCGAATCACATCAAAGTAATGACAGGTTTTAATTTCCCTAAGTTTAACACGGAAAACGGGAAAGAGTATTTTTCGTTTTTAAGGGAGCTGAATAAAAAATTTGGTGAAATAATATATGGCATGCCCATTATTGAGGACAGAAGGGTTGCGTTTAAGGAAACCCGCATGGATGAACTTATGGGCATAAAATCTATTTTGGATGACTACAGAGAAATTGTTTTAAATGTCAGGGTTGGTGCCACGGATTTTTCTTCGTGTTTTGGAGCAAGAAGAGATGTTGAATATACGATATATGACATAATGACAGTCAGAGATATTCTGACAGATATTCTCAATGTTTTTTCGAGAAATGGAGATTATGTGATTTCCGGGCCTGTCTGGGAATATTTTAAGGCCAAAAAGAGCATGCGCTTTTCCGAACTTCCAAAGGTGAGTATACAGGAGTCGCTTCTCAGAAGAGAACCTCTGGTCAATCCTGAAGTTGACGGTCTTATGAGGGAACTGATCCTGGATAAGGCAAACGGTTTTATCGGGAAAACCGTCATACACCCGAGCCATATCAACTATGTCAACGGCATATTGGCTGTAACAAGAGAGGAATACGAAGATGCAAAACAGGTTCTTGAAACCGGTGGAGGCGTCATAAAAAGTCATAATGCAAACAAGATGAATGAGATCGCGCCTCATCATCTATGGGCTGAAAAACTGGTGTCCTGTGCGGAAGTATATGGTGTCATAGAGAACAAGCAAAGTTATCTGGAGCTGTTTAATGGATAGAATAAAGAATTCAAATATTTCAGAAACTGCAGTTCTGTATGACAATGTTAAAGTAACGGATTCATCCATTGGTCCAGATTCCACTATAGGTGACAATAGTGTGTTGTATGGTTCTGATCTTGAAGGGTTAAATGTGATAAACAGAGGAAACCTGATACACAAGACTTCTTTAGGAAGGGGAACATATACCGGGCATAATGTTACAATTAAAAACAGCAGGATAGGAAGGTTTTGTTCGCTTTCATGGAATATTAGTATAGGTGGGAAAAATCATAATTATCGTGCCGTTACGACATTTCCTGAGTATCATTTTAACAGGATAGCGGAAGGAAAAAGTCGTGTTCTCGAAGATGAGTTTGATGATACGGTAATAGGAAATGATGTATGGATCGGGAGTAATGCTGTTATCTTAAGAGGCATAGAAATCGGAGATGGAGCGGTAATAGGTGCAGGAGCAATTGTGACAAAAGATGTTCCGCCATATTCCATTGTGATTGGAAATCCGGCCCGGATCAGCAGATTCAGATTTGATGAAGATGTAATAAAAGAATTACTGTCTCTGAAATGGTGGGATTGGGATATAGAAGAAATAAAAAAACACAGGATCTTTCTGACATCTGAACCAGACAGGGAAGATATCAAAAGGATCAGGGACAGTATCAAAATGTAACTGTGGTGCAGTATATGATAAATCTTACAGAACAGGTAATAAAAAGAGTTCTTTGGTTTTCCGAAAATTCACTTCCGGATAATATCATTCATTCTGCTAAAAGATGTCTTCTTGATTATTGTGGGGTATTGCTTGCCGGTGCCTCGGAGAATACCGCTAATTCCCAGAAAATATTGTCTTTATCAAAAGAAATCGGAAATGCCGGAAGCAATGTGGCTTTCGGATTGAATTCAACTGTTGATGTTTATACAGCAGTATCAATAAATTCTTTTAATGCTCATTTTGAGGAACTGGATGACGGCCACAGGTACGGTATGCTACATCTGGGTTCTTCCATCATTACTGCTGCTCTTGCAGCTTCCGAGTGTAAAAACACAGATAATTTGACAGTTTTGAAAGCTATAGTGTGCGGCTATGATGTGTCCATAGCGTTGGCGGGATGCATGCAGCCGGATCTGAAGTTAAAAGGTTATCATGCGACAGGAGTATGCTGTGTGATAGGTGCCGCGATGGCCTGGGCTGTTATCATGGGTTATGACAGGCAGCAGGTGTCCAGCACGCTTGCAGCTGCAGCAACAAGTGCGGCAGGACTGCTTGAAATGATAGATGGAAGATCAGAGATGAAACCATATAATATTTCACAGACCACCGCATCAGGGGTACTTGCGGCTGTTTGGGGCGCGGCAGGGATCAATGGTCCGGAGGATGTCATAGGCGGAAGAAGAGGCTTTTTATCTGTTCTTTCCACTAAAGAACGTCTTAAGGATGCAGAAGACAGGCCCCTTTTTCCAGACGGTAATTATGCCATTGAGGAAATATACACTAAACCATATGCAGCTTGCAGACATTGTCATCCTCCGATAGAAGCTGTTTTGAACATAAGGAAGAAAAACAGGTGGACAGATAAGAGCTTTATAAACAATGCTGTTAAGAAAATAGAGATCGTAACATATACGATGGCAATAAAGGGACATGATCATATTGAAATAAAGAGTGTTCAATCCGCCAAAATGAGCATACCATATTCTGTGTCAGCTGCCCTTCTTCTTGGGAAGTACGGGATGGACGCATATGAGGATATTATTCTTCAGGATGATTCAATAAACGACTGTATGAAAAAGATCCTTTTTTCTGCTGATCCCGAGATGGACAGAAATAATCCTCAAAAGAGAAGTGCCGAGGTAAAGATTTATCTTGAAAGCGGAGAAGTCTTTTCTGACAGAGTTGATTATCCGCGGGGAGAACCGGAAAATCAAATGACGGATAAAGATATGGAGGATAAATTCAAAGAACTTGCCCGCTTTTCCGGAAAAACGGATGAAGAAACGCAAAAAATCATAAATCTGATATGGGACTATGACAATTCCGTGGAAACTGTGATTGATCATTTAAGATAGAATGGAGATGTGTGATATGAACAGTATGGATAAGACAAGGGAATTTTTAAAAAAACTTGGATTGCCGGGGGGAGATATGTATGAACTTCCATCATCGAAAAAAACATTCCCCGATGGAGGACAGTACAGATTCGAGGTTCCGGGTATTCAGGGGCCAAAGGTGATGCAGGCATTGCTTGAAGAGATCGACAGGTATGGGCTTTATCTTCATAGAGTTACTCAGACTCAGGGAATAATGAGGCTGACCGATGAAGAGATAAGCAAAATGGTCGAGCTTGCCGATAAATGGCAGACAGATCTGATCCTTGCAATAGGTCCCCGCGCGACTACAGACACATCTGCCTCGGTCCATACGGAAGAGGGAGTGCGTATGGGATACAGACTTCGCGGACAGGAACAGATAGTCAGAGCAATAGAGGATGTAAAACGGGCGGCCAGATTAGGGTGCAGGGGATTTTTAGTCTATGATGAAGGATGCCTTTGGGCGCTCAACGAATTCAGAAAAGCAGGCGAGATTCCAAAGGATTGTCACTTTAAGGTTTCTGCGCATGCGGGACATGGAAATCCTGCTTCGGCAAAACTTTTGGAAAATATCGGAGCTGACTCGGTCAATCCCGTCAGGGATATCCAGTTACAGATGCTTGCGGCTATGAGACAGGCGATAGACTGTCCTATAGATATTCATACAGAGAATCCAAAATCTACAGGAGGTTTTATAAGGCATTACGAGGTTCCTGAGATGATAAGGGTAGCTGCCCCCATATATTTAAAAACAGGTGGTTCAGTAGCTGCCACTCACAGTTGGGACAGCACGGAGAGTGATGCGAAAAAAAGAGCCAAACAATGTGCTCTGGTGAAAAGGATGATAGATGAATATTGTCCTGATGCCGTATGGTCTCCCAAAGGAAGTCTTTGATCAACAGGGATCTGTCGCAGACGAGGGTAAAAGTGTTGAAAGTAACGAATTCAAGTATCAGTGAAGTAACAAGAGAAGCACTGCTCAAAGCAGGCGTGAATAAAAACAATGCGAATACGATCGTTGATACAATTCTCTTTGCGAACCGAAGAGGAAATGCGACGCATGGGATTGGCAGACTTCCTCTTTATGTAAAAAAGATCAAATCGAGGCATTTAAATCCGCAGGATGAAAATGAGGTGATAACCGATACCATGTCGATAGCCGTTATAGATGCACATAACGGATTTGGACAGGTATCGGCAGATATGGCGGTAAACATTGCAGCAGAAAAAGCTAAAAAATATGGCATATCAGCTGTGGGAGTAAAAAACAGCAATAATTTTGGAATGGCAGGATATTTTGGGAACAAGGCGGCGTCATTTGGTTGTGCAGCTTTAATATTTGCAAATGCAGCCCCTGCAATAGCACCTACAGGCGGATACAAGACCATTTTTGGAACAAATCCGATTTGTTTTTCATTTCCCGGTACGGATAAGTATGACCCAATAATACTGGATATGGCGACTACGGTAGCAGCAAGGGGAAAGATCAGACTGGCGGCAAAAAATGGCGAAAAGATTCCCTTGGATTGGGCTGTCGGGCCTGATGGAAGGCAGACAGATGATCCGAATGTAGCGTTGATGGGATCTCTTTTTCCCATTGGTGGTTATAAAGGTTATGGTTTGTCCATGTTCGTGGATCTGTTTGCCGGATTGATGACGGGAAGTGCATACGGTGGAAATGTGAAGAATCTTGGAAACATGGATAATGATTCCCGAAACGGACATCTTTTCATTTTGATCGATCCTCATTTTTTCCTTTCCGATGAGGAGATCCGGGAGAAAAGGGATTTTTTCCAAAAAGAGGTAAAACTCTGTGGAGACGACGGTAAAGTACTCATGCCGGGCGAGAGGGGATTTAATTCATTCAGGGAACATGTAGATTATTCTGAGATCAGCGAAGCTCAATACAATGAGATAAATGAGCTTGCAGATGATATGGATCTTTCAGAACGGCTTAAAGAATACGATGTGCAGGGGTGACTGTATATGAACAACAAAACAGCTATAGTTCTGGGAGGTACGGTTCCTCATTGCGAACTGATCCGACAATTGAAAACAAGAGGGTATTATACCATCCTGATTGATTATCTTGATGACTCTCCCGCGAAAGGAATTGCGGACGAACATGTACAGGAAAGTACTCTTGACAGGGAAGCCGTATTGAAGGAGGCCCAAAAGAGAAATGCTGAACTTATAATAAGCGGCTGTGTGGATCAGGCAAATGTAACAGCCTGTTATGTAATGGAAAAAATGGGATTAAAGCCACCGTACAGCTATAATGCCGCAATGCGCGCAGCCAATAAGACCACCATGAAACAGGGAATGATGAATTGCGGGGTGTTGACATCAAGATACATGGTAGTCAGTAATTACGTTGAATTAGATGATAATCTGAGATACCCTTTTATGGTAAAGCCTTCTGACAGTAATTCGGCAAACGGGGTCAAGGAAGTCAGTAATAAGGAAGAGTTGAAAAGGGCTGTGGAAGAGGCTCTTTCCATAAGCAGAGATGGACAGGCAATAATTGAAGAAGTTGTTACGGGACAGGAAATAAGCGCCTATTGCGTGATCAAAGACCACAAGGCAAAACTTCTGATGACAGCGGAAAGACTGAGTGTTCAGGATGGATCCGATAAAGTCATAAAGTGTTATGCTACGATCGCTCCTGCCCATATAGAAAAAGACAATGAGATAGAAGCAGAAGAAATTGCCACCCGGCTGGCCAATGAATTTGAAATAGATAATTCCCTTCTCTTTTTTCAGGGCATAATTGACAAAGACGGAAATATCAATGTCATAGAATTTGCCCCGAGAACAGGTGGAGGAAGCTGTTTTAAGACTATAAAAGGCAACACCGGATTTGATGTTATATCGGCCACGATAGATTCATGGACAGGCAATACAGTAGATCTTAAGACATGGCATTATCCCTCCGGGATTTATGTTGTTAATACAGTGTATGGACGAGATGGGGTATATAAAAAAATAACAGGAGCAGATGAACTTATTGATACGGATGTGATAGAAGATATTCTGCATATACGTATGCCGGGAGACAGGTTGGACGGAAAAAGAGCAAGTAGCAGCAGGGTTTGTTTTTTTATCGTAAAAGCGGATTCCGAAAAAGAAATGATCAGTAAAATCGAAACAGCTTACACAAAGTTAGATGTATTAAGTGAGGAAGGAGAAAGCCTGATCAGAAAAGATCTTTCGCTTTCAAAAATATTGAAGAATGAAAAATGATGATACCTGGAAAAAGATTATAACCACTCCTATCACGGATGAAATTATAAGATCGTTGCATGTGGGGGATTTTTTGACACTGAGCGGGTTTATTTACTGTGGAAGAGATGCTGTTCTTCCGAAACTCGTTGAACTTATCAATTCAGATGGAATTGAAAATAAAGGGATAGATCTTAACGGAAGCGCAATATTTCATACTGCGGTCAGTCCGGCCGGTGTGGGTCCCACATCCAGCAATAAGCTGGAGATCGAGAGCAGCATGGGACCGCTTTCAAAGGCCGGAGTAAAGCTTCATATCGGAAAGGGACAGATAAAAAAAGAAACAGTTCAGCTCTTGGATAAGTATCATTCTGTTTATGCTGTGATCCCCCCGATCACGGCGATATTGACTGACAGGATAGAAGAAAGGGAAGCGGTGGCTTTTTCGGAACTTGGAATGGAGGCTTTTTACAGGCTGAAGGTTTTTGATTATCCGATGATAATTGCTGCGGCACACGGAGAGAGTATTTATGAAGAATGATGATATTGTTTCACTTGTGCGCGATACCCTTGTAAAAGCGGCATCTACTTTCAGTGAAGATAAAAAGAATGCTTACAGGGAGGCTGTCAGCAGGGAAGAAAATGACAGAGCAAAGTGGGTCCTGGAAAGGATACTGGAAAATGCCGAGATCGCGGAAAAGAATTTAAGCCCTCTTTGTGATGATACGGGCATCCCCCATGTTCTGCTGGAGGTAGGACCGGATGTCCCGGTCACGGGAAAAATGCTTGATGATATTAAAGAGGGTATAGCGCAGGGCCTGGATGCCCTTCCCGGGAGACCTATGGCAATAATGGGAGATGATGCGGAAAGGATTGATCAGTCCGGAGGTCTCAGTCCCGAAAGCAGGGCAGTGGAACCGGCTCCGTTTGTGATAACAGGATGCAGGGAAAATGTAATGAGACTGCATATCATGATGTTTGGCGGAGGCCCTGCCATCAGAGCAAAAACCTACAGAGTTTTTCACAAACACAGCGTCAGCGTAGTAATAGATGAAATAGTATCCTGGGCAGTTGAGGCTGTCGGTCAGTTAGGGTGCTCGCCCTGTACTCTGGCTATAGGAGTCGGACGGTCTCATTTTGAAGCATCCGCATTGATGCTTCAGGCTCAGGTTGAGGGACGATATGACAGACAAAGTGATATGGAGAAAGAAATAACCCGCAGGGTTAATGAGGCAGATATAGGGCCATTGGGTCTGCACGGAAATACCAGTGTCCTGGCGTCATTTATGAAAGTGGGCCCGCAAAGAGCCAGCGGAGTAAGGATTGTCTGTCTGAGGCCCTGCTGCTGTTTTGAGCCCAGGATAGCGACTTTGGAATTGTAAAATCATGACATCAGCAATAAAGATTATTATTTCTTTTCTTGTTATTTCCGGGATTCATTATCTCTTCATTGAGTTCCCGTTGAGATATAAAAACATTTTAAGATCTGAGTTCTTTAAGGGTACTCTGACAGGGTATTCCGTGATCGTCTTTTTAAATTCGTTTTTCTGTCTGGTCTTTGGCAATCCCGGGATCACGCTCAGTGTTCTAACGGTTCTGTATTTCGTTTTCGGGATTGTTAATTATTTTATTTATACATTTCACGGGACCCCGTTTACCATGGGGGAGATCAAAAATTTCAGGACAGCCATGGCTGTTGCAAAGAGTTATACTTTTGTAATGCCTGTGGGGACGATGATCTTTCTGGCCGGGCTTTTGTTAACGGCCTTCCTGATACAGTTTTTTTGTTCCTATGAAGGCTTTTTAAGATGGCTGCCATTGGGTCTTTTGGCGGTATTTGGGATATTTTTGTTTTTTTCTTTTTTCTCGCCGAAACCCCTTATAGAAAGAAAACTGAATACATCGTCGTGGATCCCGGTGCTTGAAAAATACGGGTATATACCGGCATTTGTCAGACAGACCTTAAGTGAGATAAGAGGGCCTGTGGTAAAGCCTGATCCCTATAGCAGGGAAGATAACATTTCCTTCATCGGCGAAGTTCAGGGGAAGAACCCGGATTCAGGCAGAAAACCGGATATCATATTCATATTGAATGAAACATTTTACGACCTTAAGGATGCGGTAGATTTAAATCCTGACATGGATACTCTGACCGGATTCAGGAGCATTGATAACGCATTGAGAGGAAGGGTTGTCACACCGAGGATCGGCGGAGGAACCAATGTTTCCGAATACGAATGCCTGTCCTCAAATTCAATGCAGATAATGCCCTATGTTGCGACACCCTTCAATGTTCTTGATCTGCGGAAAGCCAACACGATCCTGACATACTTAAAGAGCATGGGATACAGAACTTTTGCGACACATCCGGGAGAAACCTTCAGCTACAGGAGGAATGTGGCATATCCTGCCATGGGATTTGACAGGATCACTTTTGCAAAAGATTACAGGGAACCGGAATACTACGGAAACAGAACATCCTATATCACCGACAGTTCCATGTACAGAAATATGATCAGATGGTATGAAGAGTTTTCGGATGACAGTCCGTTGTTTTTTTACGGACTTACCATTCAGAATCACGGGGACTGGATATCAAATACCGAAGAACAGATGCTTGTTAAATCAGGAAAAGATTTTGGAAAGTACACTCATATCATCAATGAATTCCAATCCTGTATCAGACTTTCAGATGATGCATTGACAGAGTTCATCGATCATTTCAGAACAGTTGACAGGGATGTGGTCATTGTCATGACCGGAGATCATGCACCGAGCTTTGTAAAAGACAGAGATTTTCACGAGCTTGGCGGGAAGGATGATTTCCTTGCTCTTGGAAGCACACCCTATATCATCTGGTCAAACAGAGAACTTAAAGCTTTGGAAAACATGGATGTCATCAGCATGCCGTTGTTATTGCCTGCGGTTTTTGATGCGGCAGGAATGAAACAGTCTCCGTACTGCAGTTTTCTGAATCTGTTGAGACATGAGGTTCCGATATTGAGAGGAACTGATGATAAAAATCTTTCGGAAAGAGAACGGGATCTGCTGAACCGTTATTATTCGCTTGAATATCTGAATTATTCCGAACCGGAGAAATTTGTGGATTATTGGAAATGTATATGATCATTTTAATACTGATTTCAGGGCGGATATCAGCCTGTCATTATCCCCG
>JAILOK010000114.1 GCA_024690825.1 Lachnospiraceae bacterium
AAAAATGTGGAGGTTGTGGATGCCAGCGAGATAGATTCCGAAAAGGTAAGCATCGGCTGTAAAGTAAAGATCAGGGATATGGAATTCAAAGAGGATATGGAATTCCAGATCGTTGGATCTACCGAGGCCAGCAGCCTTCAGGGCAAGATGAGCAATGAGTCTCCCGTGGGCCGTGCAATACTCGGACATAAAAAGGGAGATACCGTAAAGGTTGAGACCAAGGCCGGAAAGATCAAGTACAAGATACTTGAGGTTTCCGCAAACGACTGATAATACGTTATCAAAAACCTGTCATCCTGAGCGTTAGCGAAGGATTTATAAAAACCTGTCATCCTGAGCCACAGGCGAAGGATCTTAATATGGAGAAGACATGCCCCAGGAAGATATTTTACAGATAAAACGAGACAAATTAAAAGCCCTGCAGGAAGCAGGCCGTGACCCTTTCAAGGTTGTGAAATATGATGTGAGCCACCATTCTAAGGATATAAAGGATGGCTTTGATGAGCTGGAAGGAAAAGAAGTTACCGTTGCCGGAAGAATGATGTTCAAGAGGGTGATGGGTAAGGCTTCCTTCTGCAATATTTCAGACTTGAAAGGCAGGATACAGATATACGCCGCCCGGGACAATCTGGGTGAGGAACCCTATGCAGATTTCAAGAAGATGTATGACGTAGGCGATATCATCGGCGTAAAGGGAATAGTATTCAAGACCAAGGCAGGCGAGATCTCCGTGGAAGCGCACGAGATCACCCTTCTCAGCAAGGCCCTTCAGCCCCTACCGGAGAAGTTCCATGGTCTTACAGACACAGATATCAGATACAGGCAGAGATATCTGGATCTCATCATGAATGAAAAGGTTAAGGATACCTTTGTGAAGAGATCACAGATCATCAGCTGCATCAGACATTTCCTCGACGGACAGGGCTTCATGGAGGTTGAAACCCCCATGCTGGTAGAGAACGCCGGAGGAGCTGCCGCAAGGCCTTTCGTTACCCACTACAATGCGCTGGATGAGGACAGGAAGCTCAGGATCTCACTGGAGCTTTATCTGAAACGTCTTATCATCGGAGGCATGGAAAGGGTTTATGAGATAGGCCGTGTTTTCAGAAACGAGGGTCTTGATACCAAGCATAATCCCGAGTTCACACTGATGGAGCTCTATCAGGCATACACCGATTACAACGGCATGATGGATCTGACTGAGAGGATGTTCCGTCATGTAGCCGAGACGGTCTGCGGCACCACTTCACTTTTCTATGGTGATGAAGAAAGCGGAGAAGGCGTGACAATAGATCTCGGAAAGCCTTTCCGCCGCCTTACCATGGTTGATGCCATTAAGGAAGAGACAGGCATAGATTTTGACAGCGTCACTTCAGATGAGGAAGCGAAGAAGCTTGCAGACGAGAAGCATATCGAATATGAGAAGCATCACAAGAAGGGTGATATCGTGAATCTCTTCTTTGATGAGTTCTGCGAAGAGAAGATGATCCAGCCCACCTTCATTATGGATCATCCCATCGAGATCAGCCCGCTTACAAAGAAAAAGCCCGATGATCCTTCTAAGGTTGAGAGATTCGAGCTCTACATAAACGGATGGGAGATGTGCAACGCATACTCAGAGCTTAATGACCCCATTGACCAGCGCGAGCGTTTCGCCGCCCAGGATGCTCTTGCAGAAGCGGGTGACGAAGAAGCACAGCACACCGACGAGGACTTCCTCCACGCCATGGAATTGGGAATGCCCCCCACAGGCGGCATCGGCTACGGCATCGACCGTCTCTGCATGCTCCTCACCAACGAGCCCTCCATCAGAGACGTGTTGTTCTTTCCCAGCCTCAAAAGTCAGAACTAACAGACTATCGATTCCATATCCGCTTATTGAGAGCAGTCAGGGCTGAGACTATTTCAATTCTTTGTCCTGTTATTCGAAATGAAACGGGCGCCGGATCCGGCGCCCTGTATTATCCCAAACAATTTTTTCTTCTGCCGGCGCAGGTATTGAACTATGACTCAACTGAGGTGCCGATGCCGCCGGAGGTCATACATCTTCCGCCAAAGCCTAAGTTTTTCCAGGCAAACTATGACTCAACTGAGGTGCCGATGCCGCCGGAGGTCATGCATCTTCCGCCAAAGCCTAAGTTTTTCCAGCCAAACTATGACCTAATTGAGGTGCCGATGCCGCCGGAGGTCATGCATCTTCCGTCAAAGCCTAAGTTTTTCCAGCCAAACTATGACCTATTCGAGACGTAGAAGCTGTCGAGAGTCATGCATTTTCCGCTGAGGACAGCATACATCCAGGCAAACTATGACTCAACTGAGGTGCCGATGCCGCCGGGGGTCATGCATCTTCCGCCAAAGCCAGCATTCAACCAGGCAATCCATGACTCAATGGTAACGCTGTGCTCGTTGTAGGTCATAACTCACATAGAAGATCCGTCTAAAACAGAATAAATCCATGCCCCGGAGACATGCCGCATAAGTTGTTAGGTCATATAAAGTCATAAAACACATATAAACAGAAAGATAAAAAGGAGAATTTTATGCAGGAGTATATAAAAACAATGAAAAGGCGAGCGAACGAATTGAAAAAAGCAATAGATGCAGCCGAGAAGAAAAAAGAGGGTTTTCCGGAAGGGCGTCTTCGGATCTCGCGCAGCGGAAGGCAGATCCGATACTATCATGTTGTGCCGTCCGGAAACAGTTCCGGAACATATATCACACGGGACAAGCGTGAAATAGTCAAAGTGCTGGCACAAAAGAACTATACCGGACAGTTCATTGCCGCTGCCAAAAAAGAATTGTCAAGACTGGAGTATTGCATCCGGTTGTTGTTGGATATTGATGCCGATCAGGTATATCAAGGAATGACGCTTAGCAGAAAGCAACTGATAGAACCATATATACTGCCGGACGAGTTGTATGCTGCCCGCTGGCTGGAGAAAGAATATAAGAGTAATCCTTACAATCCTGAAGGGAAGATATACGAAACACGTAACGGAGAAATGGTGCGCTCCAAGTCAGAGGCAATCCTGGCCGATATGCTATATGAACTGCAGATACCATATCATTATGAGCAGTCATTGAAACTCAGAAATAACATAATCAGATATCCGGATTTTACCTTGTTGAAAGAGAAGACCAGAGAATTGATATATCTTGAGCATTTTGGACTTTTGAATGATGAACAATACAGGACTGATTGTTTGAAAAAACTGGGTGAATATAGAAATAACGGCATATATCCCGGAAAGAACCTGCTTATAACTCTGGAAAGCAAAGATTGTCCGCTGGATATCTCGGGAACACGCAAAATGCTGAAAGAGATATTTCAGTGAAGACTATTGCTGTTATGGATAGTGTGGAGCTTATATCCTCAGTGAATCGTGGGAGAAAGAAAGCTTCTGTGATATCTGAACCGGATTAATAATGTATTAAATAGAATTGGTGTATAATTAAATACATGAAAATCATTATAGCTCCTGCGAAAAAAATGCGTCAGGCTGACGACTCAATATCATACAAAGGACTGCCGGTATACCTCGATGATACTAAAGTATTGTTGAAATGGCTGCAGGGACAGTCATATTCGGAACTTAAAAAACTCTGGAAATGCAATGACAGCATAGCAGAACTGAACTACGAAAGACTTCGGGATATGGATTTATATAAGAGGCTGACTGCTGCAATACTGGCATATGATGGGATAGCATATCAGTACATGGCCCCGAATGTTTTTGAAAACAGTTCGTTTTCTTATGTCGAAGAAAACCTGCGGATACTTTCCGGATTCTATGGGGTATTGAAACCAATGGATGGAGTGGTGCCCTACAGGCTGGAAATGGAAGCAAAGACCAATGTAGAGGGGAAGAACTTGTATGAATTCTGGGGGAGGAAGCTATATGATGAGGTCATAGATGACAGCAGGATCATTGTTAACCTTGCCTCAAAAGAATATTCAAGGTGCATAGAGAAATATCTGGAGCCTGAGGACAGATTTATAACTGTAATCTTTGGAAACATGGAAAACGGCCGAATTATACAAAAGGGTGTATATGTGAAAATGGCGCGGGGGCAGATGGTAAGACTGATGGCAGATAAAAATGTCCGGGATCCAAATGAGTTAAAGAAAATTGATGTTCTCGGATATAGGTATAACGGGAATGTTTCGGATGAAGAAACTTATTGTTTTGTAAAATAAATCGGATATCCTTGTATATTTTGTGCGATGATCCGGATAAAGACAATGAGTTGCAGAGGGTGGATGATTTTATTAATGAGAATTTATAGACCTGGTATATTTTTTGAAAAAATTTCAAAAAACTATTGACACATCATTTTGGGTGCAGTATATTATGTTCGTAGGAAGTGCCTGTCCTACTTTTTGTGGTACTACAAGAAGTAGAAACGGGCATTTTTCATTTTCCGGCATAATAGCCGATATAAAACTTGAAAGATAAATTTTAAGAGGTAATAAGAGTTCGATGTTATCAATGATGTCCAGAAAACAGAATATCCCCGCATTACAGAGCTGGAACGTTCTCCCGTTTGCAGGTCTTGTCACCATGCGCGGATTTCTGGGGTCAGAGGGCATATTGGATCGGGCGGACCATGCC
>JAILOK010000004.1 GCA_024690825.1 Lachnospiraceae bacterium
TGAGGAAAGCAAAAAGCTCCTTGATATCATGCTTGAGCTTAAGAAGCAGGGAATAACCTGTATCATCATTTCCCACAAGCTCAACGAGATAGAATACGTTTCCGATTCCGTAACTATCATCAGAGACGGAAAGACCATAGAAACCCTTGTAAAGGGAGTGGATGATTATTCTGAAGACAGGGTGATCAAGGCTATGGTCGGACGTGAAATGACCAATCGTTATCCCGTCAGAGAGGGAGTAAACATTGGAGACGTCATCTTTGAGGTCAAAGATTGGAATGTTTACCATCCCGATGATGAGAACCGGCAGATGCTGAAGAATATAAACATAAAGGTACGCGCCGGAGAGGTCGTTGGTCTGGCAGGGCTCATGGGAGCAGGCAGGACCGAGTTGGCAATGAGCCTTTTCGGACACAGCTACGGACAGAAGATAACGGGTACTGTTCTGATAAACGGCAAGGAAGTTCAGTTAAAGACCGTTAAGGATGCGGTCAAAAACAAGCTGGCGTACATATCCGAGGACAGAAAGACCTATGGTCTCAATCTTATCGGTGATATCAAGGAAAATATGACTATTGCCGCAAGGCCGTTCTATTTTTCCAAACACGGAGTGATAAATGAAAATGACGAGATCGTTGAAGCCCAGAAATACAGAGAAAAGATAAATGTCAAATCCAATTCCATCAATCAGGTGGTCGGATCGCTTTCCGGAGGCAACCAGCAAAAAGTTGTGGTTTCAAAATGGATGATGACTCAGCCGGATGTCCTGATAATGGATGAACCTACCAGAGGAATTGATGTAGGTGCAAAGTATGAGATCTATTGTGTCATAAATGATCTTGCAAAACAGGGAAAGGCAGTGGTGATCATATCCTCGGAAATGCCGGAGATAATAGGAACCTGTGACAGAGCCTATGTGATCAATGAAGGTGAGATAGCAGGAGAACTGGCAAAGGAAGATATGACCCAGGAAAAGATCATGCAGTGTATCATGGCACATCAAAGGAAGGGAGATGGAAATGGAAACTAATAAAAATAAAACCGTCAAGCTGGACATGAAACAGTATGGAATGTTTTTTGCTCTTATCATAATCTATCTGGTTTTTGCCGTATTGACCGGAGGAGCAAACATGACTCCCATGAACGTCAACAACCTTATCATGCAGAACGGATATGTGGTAATTCTTGCAATAGGTATGTTGTTGTGCGTTCTCACCGGTAACATCGACCTCGGAGTCGGTTCTGTAGTTGCTGTGACAGGCGCTTTTGCCGGTATCATAATGATGGATATGAAGATGAACATGTGGGTGGCGATCATAGCCGCGATGCTGGTGGGACTGCTGACAGGTGTTTTTGCCGGTTTCTTCATTGCATATCTTGGGATTCCGCCTTTTGTCACAACTCTTGCAACGATGCTTATGGGAAGAGGCCTGACATATACGCTGCTTCAGGCTCAGACCAAAGGACCTTTTGATCCTTCATACAACTTCATAGGAGCAGGTTTCCTGCCGGTAATAAAAATCCCGTTCGGGGACGGAACGCTGGATCTGGTCAGTATATTTGTCGCCATAGCAGCGTCGGTGCTTTTGATCTTTGCCGAGATTAAAAGTAACGCTACAAAAAAGAAATATAATTTTGCGGTGAATCCCACCTGGCAGATTGCCGTAAAACTGGGAGTGATGCTGTTCATAATATGGTTCTTCTTTTATAAGCTTGCAAGATATAACGGACTTCCCTTTGTTTTGCTGATCATGGTGATCCTTATTACGATATATGGATTTGTTACAACAAAAACCGTAGCCGGACGACAGATATATGCGCTCGGAGGAAACAGAAAAGCGGCAAATCTTTCCGGTATCGATACAAATAAGGTGTTCTTCTGGGTGTATGTGAACATGGGTCTGCTGTCAGGACTTGCAGGTATAGTTCTTTCCGCAAGAAACGGTTCGGCAACACCGAAGGCAGGCGACGGATTTGAGATGGATGCGATCGCGTCCTGCTACATCGGAGGAGCTGCCGTTGCCGGAGGTTCCGGAAGTATCATGGGAGCAGTCGTCGGAGCTTTCATAATGGGTATACTTAATAACGGTATGTCTCTTTTCGGATGGTCCACCGATATACAGAAGATCGTAAAAGGAGCCGTACTTCTTGGAGCTGTTACGGTAGATCTTCTGTCAAAACGCAAGAAGGCCTGAATATCCTGTTTCTCTTAACATTCATTGGAGAAAATCATAAATAATTATCATTTACAGGCGCAGTGGTGGCATATCACTGCGCCTGTGACATAAGCCGGGAATGATCAGGATTTATCATATCAAAAAACAATAATATGGAATTTATCATAGAAGAAGAACTGAAAAAACTTCCGCACAGCCCGGGTGTATACCTGATGCATGATGAGGATGATGTGATCATATACATAGGTAAGGCTGTCGATCTCTTTAACCGGGTTCATTCATATTTCAGAAAGACCGGCAAAACACAGAAGATCCTTAAGATGGTTTCAAACATTTCCTGGTTTGAATTTATACTCACGGACTCGGAAATGGAGGCCCTGGTACTGGAATGCAATCTCATAAAGGAGCATCGCCCGAAATACAATACGATGCTCAAGGATGACAAAACCTATCCTTATATCAGGGTTACGGTTAATGAGGAATACCCAAGGATACTTGTAACAAGAAGTATGAAAAAAGATAAATCCAGATATTTCGGGCCATATACCTCAGCACTTAGTGTTAAAAATACAGTGGAACTCATAAACCGCATATATGGCCTGCGTACCTGCAGCAGAGATCTTCCGCGTGACAGGGGAAAGGTCAGGGAGTGCTTAAATTATCACATAAAGAAGTGCATGGGTCCCTGCCGGCCTGAGTTTGACAATAAGGAAAAATATGAGGAAGCCGTTAACGGGGCCCTGGATCTTCTGAACGGAAATTTTGAACGGGTACTGAAACTTCTGAAAGAGAGAATGCAGAAGGCCTCCGATGAGATGAGGTTTGAGGATGCAGCTGTTGAAAGAGATCTCATAGAATCAGTAAAGGAAGTATCACAAAAGCAGAAGATCACAGCAGGTGATATGCAGGACAGGGATGTGATCGCTCTTTACAGGGATGAGGAAGATGCTGTCGTGCAGATCTTTTTCGTGAGAAACGGGAAACTTATCGGACGGGATCATTTTATGATGACACATGTTCAAAATAAAAAAGATGCCGGGATCTTAAATGAATTTGTAAAACAGTATTACTCGGGAACACCCTTTGTTCCCAAGGAGATAATGATCGAGGAAGAGATAGATGAAAAGGATCTGATAGCAAGATATCTGGCTGAAAAAAAGGGTTCAAAAGTAAATATCATCATACCCATAAAGGGAAGCAAGGAAAAACTGATCCTGCTTGCAAAAAAGAATGCGCAGATGATCCTTGAAAACAACAGGGAAAGGATCAGAAAAGAAGAAGGACGGACCCTGGGTGCAGCAAAAGAAATGGCGCAGATCCTTGGACTTGAAAAAGCTGACAGAGTAGAATCATATGATATATCTCATATCAGCGGCTTTGATCCTGTCGGATCCATGGTGGTATTTGAAAAGGGAAAGGCAAAACATTCCGATTACAGGAAATTCAGAATAAGATCAGGTTTTGGAAATGACGACTATGCATCCATGCACGAGGTACTGTACAGACGTTTCACCCACAAAGGATCGGATGACGAATTTGATGCATTCAACAGGATGCCGGATCTGATATTGATGGACGGCGGAAAGGGACAGGTGAATGCAGCGCTGGATGTTTTAAGCGGGCTTGGAATAAGCATACCGGTAGCAGGACTTGTGAAAGATGACAGGCACAGAACAAGGGGCATTTATTATAACAACACGGAGTTGCCGGTTGACAGACACAGTGAAGCTTTCGCCCTGATGACACGTATTCAGGATGAGGTTCACAGATTTGCAATAGAATACCACCGGTCGCTGAGAAAAGTACATCAGATACATTCAGTTCTTGATGATATCAAGGGTATAGGAAAAGTAAGAAGGAAAGAACTGATGAAACACTTTGGAAGCATAGAGGATATAAAAAAAGCGGATGTGGAGGAACTTGCAGCTGTAAACGGGATGGATGCGAAGGCTGCACATGCCGTATACATTTACTTTCACGGGGATAAGTGATAAAATTTTTAAGTTCCGGTAAACAAAATAACTGTTTCCTGTGATCGGAGGGAGACTTATGGCAACAGTTTCGTTAAAAACCATCATTCAAAAGATGAATCTGAAAAATCTGACACCGGAAGTTGATATCACGCATGTCAAGATCACAAAACCCGATATCAACCGGCCGGCTATGGCGCTTGCGGGTTTTTTCGATCATTTTGATTCCGCGCGTGTGGAGATAATCGGTTTTGTGGAGTTTTCCTATATGGAAAAAATGGAAACCCAGACAAAGGAAAGGATATATAATGAATTCTTTTCCTACGATGACATACCATGCGTGATCTATTGCAGGGATATGGAGCCCGATGATCTTTTCAGGCAGATCGCAGTTTCGCATAATGTTCCGATACTCAACACTTCAAAAGCCACATCGGATTTTATGGCAGAAATAATCAGGTGGCTGAATGTGAAACTGGCCCCCTGTATTTCCATACACGGAGTTCTGGTGGATGTATTCGGCGAAGGCGTGCTTATAACAGGTGAATCCGGTATAGGAAAAAGTGAGGCGGCGCTCGAGCTTATCAAAAGAGGACACAGACTCATTACGGATGATGTGGTAGAGATCAGAAAAGTTTCAGATGATACTCTTGTCGGATCAGCCCCGGATATCACAAAGCACTTTATTGAACTCAGAGGCATAGGAATTGTAGATGTGAAAGCACTTTTTGGTGCGTCCTCCGTTGAGGAAACACAGAATATAGATCTTGTCATCCGGCTTGAAGACTGGGACAAAGATAAGGATTATGACAGACTGGGACTGGAGGAGGAGTATACCGAATATCTCGGGAATAAAGTCGTATGCCACAGCATTCCCATAAGACCGGGCAGAAATCTTGCAGTCATATGCGAAACAGCAGCGGTTAACCACAGACAGAAGAAGATGGGTTATAATGCCGCGCAGGAACTTTACAAGAGAGTTCAGGAAAATATGAACAGGAAGGGAGAAGATGAATGAGTAAATATGCTTTCGGAATAGATGTTGGAGGAACAACGGTAAAACTGGGACTTCTTTCAACTGACGGAGATATCCTTGACAAGTGGGAGATACCTACAAGAGTCGAAGACGGTGGAAAGAATATACTTCCCGATATTGCAGAGTCCGTAAAGAACAAGATAGAGGAAAAAGGGCTGAAAGCCTCCGATATAGCGGGAGCCGGAATAGGACTTCCCGGACCTGTTGATGGAAACGGAGTGATAAACAAAGCTGTAAACCTGCATTGGGACAAGGTTTTTAATGTGGCTGATGAATTGTCCGGACTCCTTATGGGGATGAAAGTAAAGGCCGGAAACGATGCAAATGTAGCTGCTTTGGGAGAAGTCTGGCTTGGAGCCGGTAAAGGTTACGATGAGATGGTAATGGTAACGCTTGGCACGGGAGTCGGCGGCGGACTGATCCATGAGGGAAAGATAATCGCAGGAGCAACCGGAGCCGGAGGAGAGATCGGGCATATCGCTATAAAACATGATGAAACAGAAGCCTGTAACTGCGGTAATAAGGGTTGTCTGGAGCAGTATGCTTCCGCCACAGGGATAGTAAGGCTCTTAAAGGAAGAACTTGAAAAAAGCGATGAAGACAGTATTATGAGGCATACCGAGATATCCGCAAAGGAAATGTGGGAAGCAGTAAAAAAGGGAGATGCGCTTGCAACAAGAGTTGCGGAAAAATTCGGTTTTTATCTCGGAACAGGTCTTTCAATAATTGCGGGGGTTTTAAATCCTCAGGTGTTTGTTCTTGGCGGAGGCGTGTCAAGATCGGGGGATGTGATCCTTCCTTTTATAGAAAAAAATTTTAAGGAGCATGTTTTCCATGCATGCAGCGGAGCAAAGATAGTAAGGGCAACGCTTGGAAATGACGCAGGTATCGTTGGCGCGGCAAAGATGGTGATAGATTGAACTCATTTTTCTTAAAAACCATAACAGATCTTGTAGGCAGCGATCGTATCCTTATGAACGAGGATATGTCAAAGCATACCACCTTTAAGACGGGCGGTCCGGCAGATATTTTCGTAAGCCCGCGTACAGAAGAAGCCGCATCGGATCTGGTCTGGTATTTAAATGAAACGGTCCGGGACTATTTTATTATCGGAAACGGGAGCAATTTGCTGGTAAGTGATCTGGGTTACCGGGGAGTTGTGATAGATCTGTCGGGTCTGGATGAAATAAAGGTTACGGGGAACATCATCACTGCACAGACCGGAGCGGCTCTTTCAAAAGTTTCTCATATCGCGGCAGACGAAGGATTAGCCGGTATGGAGGGTCTTTCCGGAATCCCGGGAAGTGTCGGCGGGGCTGCCGTGATGAATGCCGGGGCCTATGGTGACGAGATGTCGATGGTCGTAAAAAGCGTAAAGGTGGCAGCGGGAAAGGGAAGCTCGGTCGTTCTGACAAAAAGAGAACTGAAATACGGCTACAGGACCAGCGTTTTCAGAACACATAAATACCTGATCCTTTCAGTGGAATTTGAGCTTGAAAAGGGAGACAGGGACGAGATCAGAGAAAAGATCAGACAGAATACGGAAAGCAGAAGAAAAAAACAGCCGCTTGATAAACCCAGTGCCGGATCAACATTTAAAAGACCGGAGGGATATTTTGCCGGAAAGCTGATAATGGATGCAGGTCTTTCAGGTTTTACCGTGGGGGGTGCCAGGGTTTCGGAGAAGCACTGTGGTTTCATAATCAATACCGGCAGGGCCACATCCGCCGATATATATGACCTTATAAATGAAATAAGGGAAAGAGTTTATGCCAGATTTGGCGTAAAACTCGAACCGGAAATCTGCATGTTGGGAGAATTCTGAATATCATGAAGCTTATCATCGTAACCGGAATGAGCGGGGCGGGAAAAAGCACATCATTAAAAATGCTGGAAGATATGGGATATTTTTGTATCGACAATCTTCCTGTTTTTCTTATAGAAAAATTTGCCGAACTTTTTGCCGGAAGGGATGATGAATTTGGCAAAATGGCCATCGGATTTGATGTCAGAACAGGATTAAAGGATGTAAAAAATGCCATTGATGCCATAAAAAAGACCAATATCGATCATGAGATCCTCTATCTTGATGCTTCGGATGATGTGCTGATAAAGCGTTTCAAAGAAACAAGACGGGCACATCCTCTTGTTGGAGACGGAAGAGTTGAAGAGGGTATTGAAAAGGAAAGAAAACTCTTAAAATATCTGAAGGAAAATGCGACATATATAATAGATACTTCGCAGCTTCTTACGAGAGAACTGAAGGCTGAGCT
The DNA here is from genome assembly GCA_024690825.1 of Lachnospiraceae bacterium. Classification (GTDB taxonomy): domain Bacteria; phylum Bacillota; class Clostridia; order Lachnospirales; family Lachnospiraceae; genus NK4A144. The sequence goes on from JAILOK010000004.1 coordinate 7,457, forward strand.
TAATGAGATCTTTCTGAATAATAAGAGTTTTGGCAATATTTTCATAACGATCCTTTCCTTTGGATATAAATATGGAATACCCCATGATGCGGATCTTGTTTTTGATGTGAGATTTCTGCCAAATCCTTATTATATTGATGAACTTAAGGCTCATACCGGAAATGACAGAGAAGTCCGGGATTTTCTCATGGGTTTTCCGGAATCGGAGGCATTCTTAAACAAACTGGAAGATATGCTCGATTTTCTGATCCCGAATTATATCACTGAAGGAAAGAACCAGTTGGTGGTGGCAATAGGCTGTACCGGCGGAAAACACAGAAGCGTAACGCTTGCAAACTGCATTTATGAGAGACTGAAACAGAAGGAAGATCTGGGTATAAGGATCGAACACAGAGATATAGAAAAGGACGCAAAAAGAGGAAAATAAATGTCTTTTTCACAGGATATAAAGGAACAGATAGCCCGACACTTGCCGCAAAAAAGAAAGGATCGCATTTCTTTTCTTGCGGCAATGTTCATGCAGTGCGGACACAGAAAAGAGATCTCTGAAAACTGTCCGGCTGTTTATTTTGTAACGGAGAGAGAGGATGTCGCAAGAATATGCTTTACTTTGCTTAAGAAAACATATAATATAAACATTGGCTGTTCCGTAAAATACGCTCACACAGAGGTTTTCAGGCTAAAGATCAAAGGAGCGGAATCTTTGGATATATGCCGTGATCTGTGCGTTGAAAGAGATCTGGCAGGACTTGATCTTGATGATGCCGAAAGCCGCAGAGCCTTCATTTCGGGGGCTTTTTTGTGTTCGGGATCCTGCAATGATCCTCAAAAGTCCTATCACCTTGAAATAGTGTGTGATACTGATGAAAAAGCTGATTTTTTGAAGGAACAGATGGAAAGGTTTGATATAAAGGCAAAAACAGTCTGCCGAAAGAACCATCGGGTCATATATCTGAAAAACGGGTCGCAGATCGTCGATATGCTGGCATTGATGGATGCCCATGTCAGTCTCATGGTAATGGAGAATTCCAGGATCCTCAAGGATATGAGAAATTCGGTAAACCGCAGAGTGAACTGTGAGACGGCCAATATATCAAAAACGGTTTCGGCGGCTGTTAAACAGATAGAGGATATCAGATTCCTCGAAGAAACAGGCAGACTAAGCGAGCTGAATGCCGGACTTAAGGATATGGCCCGTATAAGACTTGAAAACCCGGAACTTCCTCTTCAGGAACTAGGGAAGTTTTTTGATCCGCCGATAGGAAAATCCGGGGTAAATCACAGACTCAGGAGTTTATGTGAAGAAGCGGCAAAATACCGTAAGGTAAAAGCCTGATTATATGAGGAGAATTATTATGAAAAAGAAAGAGATCACCGTAAATGTGAAAGGCGGCGATGATGCCAGACCCATCGCTCTTTTGGTCCAGACTGCAAACAGGTATGACTCAACTGTTTACATTGACTGGAACCAAAAGCATGTAAATGCAAAGAGTATCATGGGAATGATGTCCCTGGCACTGAAAAACGGAGAAGAAGTTACAGTGGTAACCGAAGGCGGCGATGAAGAAGAAGCATTAAAGGGAGTAGGAGAATATCTCACAAGTGCGACATAAAAAACTGTTTTTTGTATACAATCCCTTCGCCGGCAAAGAAAGAATAAGGAGCAATTTGCTTGATATAATCGGTATTCTTTCCGGAGCCGGCTATGAGGTTACGGTTCACCCCACCATGAAAAGAGGAGATGCCGTGAAGGCAGTATCCGAAATATCGGACGATTACGCCATGATCGTGTGTTCCGGGGGTGACGGGACTTTAAACGAGACCATATCCGGCATGATGAAGGGGAAAAAGCACATACCTCTCGGTTACATACCTGCCGGGACGACCAATGATTTTGCAAGATCACTTGGCATTCCGTCAAGAATGATGGCAGCGGCCGATGCAATAGTTTCCGGGAAAAACTTTAGCTGCGATATAGGCACCTTTAATGAAAGATATTTTGTGTATGTAGCGGCATTTGGTCTGTTTACGGATGTGTCCTATGATACGGATCAGTATTTAAAAAACACCCTCGGACATTCAGCATATATACTTGAAGGTGCAAAAAGGCTGGGGGAAATAAAGAATGTTCATGTAAAAGCAGCCTTTAACGGGATCACTCTTGAAGATGATTTTATGTTCGGGATGGTTACAAATTCCCGATCGGTCGGCGGATTTAAGGGACTTACAGGTCCGGATGTCGATTTAAATGACGGAGAATTTGAAGTGCTGCTGGTACGCACCACAAAGACGGCTGCTGAATTTCAGGAGGTACTGCGCGCTTTCTTTCTCGGAAAAGGCGATGCCAAATATGTATATACATTTAAAACCTCTCACATGATAATAGACACGGATGAAGATGTTTCATGGACTTTGGACGGCGAATTCGGGGGCTCCATCCGGCACGCACAGATAACGAACTTGAAAAGTGCGGTTGAAATGAAGATACCGTAGTGATATATTATGGGATAGGGTTGCGGGGTATGCCGCAGGAGATACTGTTAAGCAGCCCGCTTGATAAATATCAGTTTTTATTACACAGGAAAGGAAGTAAAACATTATGCCTTTAGTAACAACAACCGAGATGTTCAAAAAAGCTTATGACGGTGGATATGCCATCGGCGCATTCAATGTTAACAACATGGAGATAGTTCAGGCCATTACCGAAGCCGCAAACGAACTTCATTCGCCTATAATCCTTCAGGCATCTGCAGGAGCACGTAAGTATGCAAAGCAGATATATCTGATGAAACTGGTGGAGGCTGCTGTTGAGGATACCGATATTCCGATCGCCATGCATCTTGATCACGGTGCTGATTTTGAGATCTGTAAAGCCTGTGTGGACGGAGGTTTCTCTTCTGTAATGATAGATGCTTCCTCCCAGTCTTTTGAAGATAATGTTGCTGTTTCAAAGAAGGTTGCTGATTATGCTCACGATAAGGGAGCTGTTGTTGAGGCAGAGCTCGGAACACTTGCCGGAGTTGAGGATGATGTTAATGTAGCGGATGATAAGGCAATGTATACAGATCCCGATCAGGTAGAGGAATTTGTAAAGAGGACCGGAGTGGATTCTCTTGCCATCGCTATCGGAACGAGCCACGGAGCTTACAAATTCAAGCCCGGCACAGATCCGAAACTTCGTCTGGATATTCTGGCAGAAGTTGCAAAGAGGCTTCCCGGTTTCCCGATCGTACTTCATGGATCTTCATCAGTTCCTCCTAAATATGTCAAGATAATAAATGAGCACGGAGGAGCTCTGAAGGATGCCATCGGTATTCCCGAGGATCAGCTTCGTGAGGCAGCAAAGGGAGCTGTATGTAAGATAAACATCGATTCAGATCTTCGTCTTGGAATGACTGCAGGCATCAGGGAACACTTTGAAGCGCATCCCGATCATTTTGATCCCCGTCAGTATCTGACTGATGGACGTGCATATGTCAAAGAGATCGTTCATAACAAGATAATAAATGTACTTGGATCTGACAACAAGGCATGAGAAGTCTGTAATTACCATGATATAAACACTCCCGGTTGAGCCGGGAGTGTTTTTTTGTCAGTATATGATAATCTGCCGTTTAAAAGGGAGGATGCCGGAATTTTCATTCCGGCATTTATTATGAAAAAGTTTTTACTAAGTATGAAGTACTGATTTTTGGTATTAATAGCGGCACTTCTTCCGTTTGAAATAAGTATACATAACGAAAGTGAATAAAAAACTTTATGTTAGTGAAGAATCTTTAAAATAAATGTTAACAAATAAGGAACAAACACCCATAATCCGTTGACAATCCCCAATCCAAAGGTATAAACTGTGTGGGAAAATGTATTGCTTACATTATTGAAGGGAGAAAAGCAATGGCAATAGTAAAGAGGGCAGTTGCACCGGCTGCCGTAAAGGAAGAAGTAAAATCGGATGTAGTTAAGATCAATCCTCCTGTCAGTGCGACAGTGTCAGGATATGAATCATCAGTAAAGAAAAAAACGGTACCTGCAGAAAAGAAGGCGGCGCCTGCAAAGGCAGAAAAGAAGGCGGCGCCTGCAAAAGCAGAAAAGAAGGCAGCGCCTGCAAAGGCAGAGAAGAAGGCAGCACCTGCAAAGGCAGAGAAGAAAGCAGCACCTGCAAAGGCAGAAAAGAAGGCAGCACCTGCAAAGACGGTAAAGAAAGCAGCACCTGCAAAGACGGTAAATAAAGCAGCGCCCGCTAAGGCAGAAAAGAAGGCAGCACCTGCAAAGACAGTAAAGAAAGCAGCGCCCGCAAAGGCAGAAAAGAAGGCAGCACCTGCAAAAGCAGTAAAGAAAGCAGCACCTGCAAAGGCGGTAAAGGTTGATATTACTGTCCAGCTTGGCGGAAGGGATATCAGAAGAAAGGATATCGAAAAGGCATTTGAAGGTGTCTGGACTTATGATTTGAACAGAAAGATCTCCGAAGTAAAGAATGTGAATCTCTACTTCAAAGCAGAGGAGTCGGCAGTTTATTTTGTTACCGATGACGGAACAGACGGAAGGTTCAATATCTGATATATGACAGCAAAAAAGAGGGCTGCCGGATACGAAAGCATCCGGCAGTTTTTCATTAAAAAAAATATCATGAATGCCGTAGGTATCTGTATTCTTGTCTATGCACTTATTCTGATAATAAAGATATGCAGGACAACATTTTTGGGAATAGCGTTTCCGAATGAATACAGAGAAGCGGCAAATATTCAGCTGACCATGGAATTCCTGAAGGGCAGCAACCCTTATTCTCTCAGTGCCTATAACGGACCTGTACCGGGAATGATCTATGTTTACGGACCGTTATACTCTCTGTTTACTGCTCTTTTATGTCTTTTCATCCCGGCAGATGTGGTAACAATGCATTACATTGTTACTTTTGTCTCTGTTATCGCCGGAGCATTGATCTGTGCATATATGACATATGAAAAGACGCAGTATCTGGCTGCACCGGCCGCAGTTTTTCTCTTTATCATAAACTGCAGCTGGAGATATGGATATATCAATGCAGTGCCTGATGCTTTTGCGGTTTTTATCATGATATTTGTCTTTTTTATCGTAAGCAGAAGGGAGTTTAAATTTAAGGATACGATCCTTGCTATCCTTTCATTGATGCTGTTTTTCGTGAAGCAGTATTTTCTTGTGGTTTCCGTTTCGGTAATTATCTTCAGATTTATCAATGACAGAAAAAAAGCCATCAGACTGACGATACAGACTCTTTTGATATCTGCAGCTGTGTTCATTACAGTAGCCGTGACCTGCCCACTATATTTTACCTACACGGTCTTTATGGCGCATGGACCTTTCGGAATGTCAGAGGAGCTGTTTTCGGAACTTTATGATTATCTGGAAGAGGAAAACGCGGAAGATGAGCACTATGAAGAAGAGGCGGAAAAAGAAGAGATAAAAGAAAAAGGGACTGAAAAAGAAGAAGAGGCTGTATTGACAAACAACAGCGAAAATACAGACCCGGTAACAGGATTTTCTTATGAGATTCTCCAGCTTAAGTCTTTAGCGGGAATGTTCATTCTTGTTTTTTTCTTTGCTTTTGCCGGGATAGTAACGGAGGCAGCGGGAGGCTTTAAGCATAAAGGAGAAATCGAGTTTTTTCTTATCATACATATGATCATCGCTTTTGCCGCCCTGATCTATCTGGGAAGAAATGACGGAGCCTGGCTTTCTTATTATCTTCAGCTTTTTATGCCGGCTGTCATAATATACGCCTTTATCATTTCTGACAGATTCATAGCGGAGAAAGAAAATGTCATGGGAAATATCCTGACAGTTCTTTTTATAGTCACCGTGACCTTTACTGCATACAGGACAGGCACGAGATTAAAGATATATGAAAAGACTGACGAGCAGATAAAGTCATGGGAAAGGGCTTATGAAATAACATCGAATGCCGCAAAAAAGGGGGAAGTGTATTATGTACCGCCGTTAGGATACTGTGCTTTCTCTGACGGACAGTATCTGTATAATAATGGACACAATATGGTAGTAAATATCCAGTTTCTGATGGAATATAATTCCACATTATGGGAGCAGAAGCTGTTTCCGAATGCCGGTATGGTCATCAATGCTCATTATGACGAGCAGATGAAGATCAAAGAAAAAGTAAAGAACAGAGAATATGAGCTTGTCACGCTGATCGACGGAATGGATACGGATTATGACAGGCTTGATATTGCGGATCTTAAAAAGGCGGGCTACAGCAAAACGGATGATATTTTGCTGTACAGCGGCCGTCTGTCTTATGATGTCCAGTTCTGGAGCAGATAAATCTGATCCCGGACATATCTGGTGTATAAAAATCCCCGGGTTGACAAAAAGAAATTGCGGTGATATAAATATGTGGTGAAGGTATTAGCACTCAAACCTAATGAGTGCTAATACAGAAAACAGGGTGTGCTACATGGAACTGGATGAAAGAAAGATAAAAATACTCACCGCAGTCATAAAAACCTATCTGGAGACAGGTGAACCCGTAGGATCAAGAACTATTTCCAAGTATACGGATTTAAGCTTAAGTTCCGCAACGATCCGGAACGAGATGGCCGACCTTGAGGAGATGGGCTATATTCTTCAGCCGCATACCTCAAGCGGAAGGATACCGACCGACAAGGGTTACAGGTTTTATGTGGACAGTCTTATGGAGACAAAGGAGAGAGAGATAGAGGACATGAAGGAAGTTGTTCTCGAAAAAGCGGACAAGCTCTCCGAAGTCCTCAAACAGGCTGCAAAGCTTCTGGCTTTAAATACAAATTATGCTGCCATGGTTTCCACGCCTGAGATACATCGTAACAAATTAAAATTCATTCAGCTTTCAAGAGTGGATGAAAACAGCATTCTGGCGGTCATAGTTGTGGAGGGCAATATCATCAAGAACAAGATGATAGATACGGAAGCGCCTCTTGACGACGATACGATATTAAAGCTGAACCTGCTGTTGAACACTCATCTGAACGGACTGTCTCTTGAAAAGATCAACCTGGGGCTCATAACCCTGTTGAAGGAAAAAGCAGGAATACATACGGATGTGGTCAGTTCCGTCATAGATGCGGTAGCGGAGGCCATCCGCGCTGACGAGAATCTGGAAATATATACCAGCGGCGCCAACAACATATTCAGATATCCGGAACTTGCGGACAATGACAGGGCAAGCGATATAATAAATACCTTTGAAGAAAAGAAACAGCTTGAAAAGATGGTTACCGAAAGACTTTCCGAGGACAATCCCGAAAAGAACGGGATACAGGTATATATCGGAAGCGAAGCACCGGTGCCCGCCATGAAGGACTGCTCCGTAGTCACGGCCACTTATGAACTTGGAGAAGGCATGAGAGGAACGGTCGGAATCATAGGACCGAAGAGGATGGATTATGAGAAGGTCATGGGTACAATAAAGAAGCTCATGGATCAGCTGGATCAGATATACAATAATACATAGCGGAGGCGGGGATTTGAAAAACACGGAAGCAAAAAAAAAGAAAACAGAAGAAGTTATGCCTGAAGAAATAACAGAACAGAATATCGAAGAGGAAGAGACTGAAAAAGAAACAACGGAAGATCTTCCCGAAGAAGAAAAGGCAGCATCAGATGAGACAGAAAAAACAGAGGAAGAAAAAAAAGATCCTAAAGATTCAAAGATCGAAGAACTCAACGATAAGGTCATGCGCCAGATGGCTGAGTTTGATAACTTCAGAAAGCGGACCGAAAAGGAAAAAGAGCAGATGTTTGAGGTTGGAGCCAAAAGCATCATAGAAAAGATCCTTCCGATCATAGATAATTTTGAAAGAGCATTGGAGATGGCCGGCAGTAAAGAGGATGAAAAACAGGATCCCTTTATGGATGGAATGGAAATGGTTTACAGACAGCTGATGGATGAACTGGAAAAGGCCGGAGTCACTCCCATAGATGCGGTAGGAAAGGATTTCGATCCCGAGTTTCATAATGCCGTGATGCAGGAAGAAGGCGAAGAGGATCAGTCCGGAAAGGTGATAAGGGAGCTTCAGAAGGGTTATATGTACAGAGATTCGGTAGTAAGACACAGCATGGTCTGTGTAGGACAGTAAATATTTTAAGATTATTATAAGGCGCAATATGATCTGCGCGGAAAGGACAAAGATATGAGCAAGATAATAGGAATCGATCTGGGAACAACTAACAGCTGTGTGGCGGTTATGGAAGGCGGAAAGCCTACCGTTATAGCAAATCAGGAAGGCGCAAGGACAACGCCTTCAGTAGTGGCGTTTACAAAAACAGGTGAAAGGCTCGTGGGAGAACCTGCAAAGAGACAGGCCGTGACCAATGCCGACAGGACCATATCTTCCATCAAGAGAGATATGGGTACCGATCACGGACGTTCGATAGATGACAAAAAGTACTCCCCTCAGCAGATATCGGCAATGATCCTTCAAAAACTGAAAGCGGATGCTGAAAGTTATCTGGGTGAAAAGGTATCAGATGCGGTAATCACCGTACCGGCTTATTTCAATGATGCTCAGAGACAGGCTACAAAGGATGCCGGAAAGATCGCGGGACTTGATGTCAAGCGTATCATAAACGAGCCTACGGCAGCAGCTCTGGCATATGGTCTTGATAATGAAAAAGAGCAGAAGATCATGGTCTATGATCTCGGAGGAGGCACCTTTGATGTATCGATCATAGAGATAGGTGACGGAGTCATCGAGGTTCTTGCCACAAACGGTGACACTCACCTCGGAGGAGATGATATAGATAATGTCATCACAAATTACATGATCGATGATTTTAAGAATAAAGAAGGTGTAGATCTTTCAAATGATAAAATGGCCCTCCAGAGACTGAAGGAGGCGGCTGAAAAGGCAAAGAAAGAACTTTCATCCGCAAATACGACAAACATTAACCTTCCGTTCATTACGGCAACCTCTGACGGACCCAAGCACTTTGATATGACTCTTACGAGAGCGAAGTTCGAAGAACTTATTCACGACATCGTTGAAAAGACTGCTATACCTGTACAGAACGCAATGAAAGATGCAGGACTTACCAACTCCGATCTCGGAAAGGTTCTTCTGGTTGGTGGATCGACACGTATACCCTGTGTACAGGAAAAGGTAAAGCAGCTTACCGGACAGGAGCCTTCAAAGACGCTCAATCCCGACGAATGTGTAGCGATAGGCGCTTCCGTACAGGGTGGTAAGCTTGCAGGTGATGCGGGAGCCGGGGATGTCCTCCTTCTTGATGTCACACCTCTTTCTCTTTCCATAGAGACGATGGGTGGTGTTGCCACGAGGCTGATCGAAAGAAATACTACAATACCCACAAAGAAAAGCCAGGTATTTTCCACGGCAGCCGATAATCAGACAGCCGTTGATATCAATGTGCTTCAGGGTGAGAGGCAGTTTGCCCGTGACAATAAGAGTCTCGGACAGTTCAGACTTGACGGAATACCTCCTGCAAGAAGAGGCGTTCCTCAGATAGAGGTTACTTTTGATATCGACGCAAACGGCATAGTCAATGTGTCGGCAAAAGATCTGGGTACAGGAAAGGAACAGCATATCACGATTACTGCCGGATCCAATATGTCGGATGAAGATATCGAAAAGGCAATCAAAGAGGCTCAGGAATATGAAGCTCAGGACAAAAAGCGCAAGGAAGCCATAGATACAAAGAATGATGCAGATTCCTTTGTTTTCCAGACAGAAAAGGCCATGGAAGAGGTCGGCGACAAGATAGATGCCAATGACAAGGCAGCACTGGAGGCAGATCTGCAGTCACTCAAAGACATACTTGCAAAGCATTCCGATGTGGAGAATATGAGTGATTCGGATGTTGACGAGATTAAATCAGCCAAGGAAAAACTCATGGAAAGCGCACAGAAGCTTTTTGCGAAAGTATATGAAAATGCGCAGGCAGCCGGAGCGGGAAGCGGTGCAGGTTCTGATTATACGGATACATCCTCATCCGGAAGTTCCGATGGATCCGATGGTCCCGGGCCCGATGTGGTAGACGGAGATTACCGAGAGGTATAATACTGAAAGATGGCAGAGCAAAAGAGAGATTATTACGAGGTTCTCGGAGTTGACAAAAATGCCGATGAAGAGACCATAAAAAAAGCATACAGGGTTCTTGCCAAAAAGTATCATCCCGACATGAATCCGGGTGATAAGAATGCCGAGGCTAAATTCAAAGAGGCTTCCGAGGCATATGCAGTCTTAAGCGATCCGCAAAAGAAGGCGCAGTATGATCAGTTTGGCCATGCCGCTTTTTCTCAGGGCGGCGGAGGCTATGGAGGCGGCTTCGATTTCAACTCAATGGATTTCGGAGATATCTTTGGGGATCTTTTCGGGGATATGTTCGGCAGCAGACGCGCAAACAGGACAGGTCCCAGAAAAGGTGCAAATCTGCGCACTTCTGTGAGGATTACCTTTGAAGAGGCTGTATTCGGCTGCGAAAAGGAGATAGAACTCACTCTGAAGGATGAGTGCACGAAATGCCATGGTACCGGGGCGAAGCAGGGTACTTCTCCGGTAACATGTCCGAAGTGCGGGGGCAAGGGACAGATTGTTTATACCCAGCAGTCTCTTTTCGGGACTGTACAGAATGTCCAGACATGTCCTGACTGTTCGGGCACAGGCAAGATAATAAAGGAAAAGTGTACAGACTGTTACGGCACGGGTTATATCTCAAACAGGAAAAAGATAGAAGTAAGCATTCCCGCCGGCATAGATAACGGACAATGCGTGAGGATCAGAGAAAAAGGAGAACCCGGAGCCAATGGCGGACCGAGGGGCGACCTTCTGGTCGAGATAAATGTATCGAGACATCCCATCTTCCAGAGAAGAGATTATGATATCTTTTCAACGGCGCCCATATCGTACGCTCAGGCCGCGCTTGGCGGGGAGATATTGATAGATACCGTTGACGGAAAGGTTATAAATACGATAAAACCCGGCACTCAGACCGACACGAAGATCAGGTTAAAAGGCAAGGGAGTACCTGTTCTTAACCGGAATAATACAAGAGGAGATCATTATGTCACGCTTGTGGTTCAGGTGCCCACGGGACTTACGCAGAGTGCAAGGGAACTGTTGAAACAGTTTGATCAGGTGACAGGTGATTCCCTGAATTATGTAAAAAACCACACGGATGAGGCGTCATCGGATAATTCTGCAAAGAACAAAAAGAAAAAGAAAGGGATTTTTAACTGATGAAGGTTACGGCTCTGATCATGGCAGGCGGACGGGGGGAAAGATTCTGGCCCAGATCCAGAAAGGATCTTCCCAAGCAGTTTTTATCACTCACCAATGACGGAAAGACACTGATCCAGCTCACTATGGAAAGGATCCTTCCTATAGTCGACAAAGAAGATATTTTCATTTCAACAAACAGAAATTATCTGCCGCTTGTAAAGGAGCAGTTACCGGGGATAAAACCCGAAAATATCATATGTGAGCCTGTAGGAAGAAATACGGCGCCCGGTATAGGCCTGGGGGCATCTTATATTTCAAAAAGGTATGACGAGGATGTGGTAATGCTCGTTCTGCCTTCGGATCATCTGATCAAATATAATCAGATGTTTCTGGCGACATTAAAGGATGCAATAGAGGTTGCGGAAGACGGGGATAATCTTGTTACCATGGGTATAGCACCCGATTTTCCCGAAACAGGCTATGGTTATATCAAGTTCATGCCTGATGATATGTACAAGAGAAGCTACAGGGTGGAACATTTTGCCGAGAAGCCGAATCTTGAAACAGCAAAGGAATATCTTTCAACAGATCAGTATCTTTGGAATTCCGGTATGTTTGTATGGAAGGTCTCCTCGATAATGAAATGCTTTGAGAGATTCATGCCGGATGTGTATGAAGGTCTTTCTATAATAAGAGATGCCGTGAACACAAGTCAGGAGCAGGAGATCATAGAGAAGATATATCCGGGTTTTCCGTCTATATCAATAGACTATGGCATCATGGAAAAATCAAAGGATATATATACGATCCCCGGAAATTTCGGATGGGATGATGTGGGGAGCTGGCTGGCACTGGAGAGGATACAGACTTCAAATGAAATGGGAAATATTACTGCCGGTAATGTGATCACTGTCGGAACGAATAACTGTATCATTCAGGGAAAGGAAAAGCTAATAGCAACGGTAGGCATAGAAAACTGTGTTATCGTTGATACGGATGACGCTCTCCTTATTTGTTCGAAGGATGATACAGCCGATATCAAGAAGGTATTGGAAAATCTGAAGATCTGTAACAGAAATGAATATCTGTAGGGTATAAGGATCATGAAACGCGCTGCTCTTTCCTGGGACAGGGAAAGACAGCGCGTTTATTATTTCGATATGCCCCGCCACGCGTGGAGATCCGCAGAAATAAAATTGTAGAATATCTGTTTTTATGGTATAGTGATACGGTGTTGCAGCACAATCTGTCGTTTGCCATATTTACGGGGAGAGCGTAAGGGGATATGCAGATCAACGCTTATGCAAAGATAAATCTGGGACTTGATATAACCGGAAGAAGACCGGACGGATATCATGAACTTAATACGGTGATGCAGACCTTAGATCTTCATGATGTGATCACCCTGGGAGCCATTCCGGAAGTAAACGGGAGTACAGAGGAAGGGACCATAATCCTTACATGCAGCGACCCGTCACTTCCCGTTGATGAGAGAAATCTGGCAAACAGGGCAGCCAGGTTGCTTTTCAGTGAATTTTCCATCACCGATAATCTTGAGATAGATATACAGAAAAACATACCGGTTGCAGCCGGACTCGGTGGAGGAAGTGCCGATGCCGCAGCGGTACTTAAGGGAGTGAACGAATACTTCGGTCTGGAGCTTACAGATGAGGATCTCATGGAACGAGGTGCCGAATTGGGAGCGGACATCCCTTTTCTGATAAAAGGAGGTACAGCATCGGCACAGGGTATCGGTGAGATAATAGAGCCTTTGGGTGCGCCCTGCGGTCTGTCCGTGATAGTGGCTGCTCCGGACATCAGGGTTTCCACAAAAGATGTATATGAAGAATATGACAGAATAAAACTTTCGGGATTCCATCCCGATATAGAACACCTGAAAGCCGCCATAGAGATGGAAGATAGTGGCTGTATTCCCGAATTTCTGGGCAATGTACTGGAAGAAGTCACCATACAGGATCACCCGGTAATACAGGATATAAAGGACATAATGATGAAAAACGGGGCTGCGGGAGCATTGATGAGTGGCAGCGGACCATCTGTTTTCGGGCTTTTTGTGGATGATGCTTCTATAGAAAAGGCATATAACTCCCTTGAGGAGTCAGGAATAGCAGACAGGATCTTTTTAACGGGTTTTTATAATGGATGATCAGTTTTTACCTTTAAGGGATGTTGTTTTTAACACCTTAAGAGATGAGATATTATACGGAAAATTAAAGCCCGGATCAAGACTGATGGAGATATCGATCTCCGAAAGGCTTGGTGTGAGCCGTACTCCCGTGAGAGAGGCGATCAGGAGACTGGAGCAGGAGGGATTGGTGGATATGTTCCCCCGCAGGGGAGCACAGGTTTCGGGTGTAACGGAAAAGAGCCTGGCAGATGTTCTTGAGGCAAGGAAAACTCTTGAAACCTTCACGGTAAATGCAGCATGCTCAAGGATCACAAAAGAACAGCTATTAAGACTGAAACAGGCCAATTCTGCATTTGAGGAAGCAACTGATCACAGGGATGCCGCACAGATAGCGGAGGCAGATGAAAGTTTTCACCATATCATCATAGAAGCGGCGGGTAACGAAAGAATAGCTGAGACGCTGAACAATTTAAAAGAACAGCTTTTCAGGTTCAGATATGTATACTTAAAGGATGTGAAGGAGTATTCTCACCTCGTTGAAGATCACAGGATGCTGATAGGAGCCATAGAGGCCGGAAAGAGTGATCTTGCGGTGGAGATCATAAAACTCCATATAGAACAGCAGACGATGGGGATATACGGGAATATCTCAAAAATGCCATGAGCGAGAAGAATAAAGCCATAGGGGTCTTTGATTCGGGCGTCGGCGGACTGACGGTTTTCCGCGAGATGATGAAGCAGATGCCGAACGAACGACTGATTTTTTTCGGGGATACTGCCAGAGTACCTTATGGTTCAAAATCAAAAGAGACCGTAACACAGTATTCGAGACAGATCATCAGATTTCTCAAGTCACAGAGTGTAAAAGCCATTGTTGTTGCCTGCAATACGGCAAGCGCGCTGGCTCTTGACGAGATAGAAAAAGAGATAGATATTCCGATCATAGGGGTGGTGAAACCCGGGGCAGTATCAGCTGCAAAAAAGACGAAAAACGGCAATATCGGATTGATCGGTACCGAGGCGACGATCTCCTCCGGAATATATGAGAGGATTCTTCATGAAATGAATGAGGACTTCCGGATCATAGGCAAAGCCTGTCCTCTCTTTGTACCGCTTGCCGAAGAGGGCCTGATCGATGATCCTGTCACGACAGAGATTGCGGGAAGGTATCTTGCGGATCTGACAGATTCAGATATAGATACACTCATAATGGGTTGTACACATTATCCCCTGATCAAGGATACGATAAAAAAAGTCCTGGATGAAAAAGTAGAGCTTGTAAATCCGGCTTATGAAACAGCCCTGGAATGCTCGCAGATGCTTAAGGACAACGGTATTATGAATGACAGGGAGATCGAGCTGGGGGAAACTCCTTACAGGTTTTTTGTCAGTGACGATGCAGAAAAGTTCAAAACTATCGCAAATATGATCCTTCCCTACGGTATCCTGGGAGCAAAAAGGATCGCCATTGAGGATTATTGAACGATGACAAAGAACTGTCATGTGTGTATAAGAGGGCACAGCGATGCTTTGGATATTGAAGGAAAAGCCCGATATCACAAAAAGGATTCCGAGCATTATCTGTTTTTTGAAAGAGAAACGGGTGGTATTATGGAAAAATTTTCACTCAGATTCGGAAAGGATCATCTGTCCTATAAAAGGGACGGAGAGGTGAAAACGGAGGTTTTTCTGGAGCCCGGACAACTGCATGAGTCCTGTTTTGTTACACCCTATGGAACATTTGAGATCGGTTTTAAATCAAAGGATTTTTCATTTGAAGAAACGGAGAGCGAAATAATAATATCTGCAGTATATGATATGACTCTCAACGGAGAACCCCACGAAGAGGGAAGGATACAGATTGAGATAACGGAGGTGAAAACTTGAATACCGGATGGATAGTTTTGATTATTGTTACGGTTCTGCTCATAGCGGCGACAGTCGGACTTTATTTTTTCGGCAAAAAGATGCAGAAAAAGCAGGCTGAACAGCAGGCCCAGATCGATGCGGCCGCCCAGACCGTGCAGATGCTTATCATTGACAAAAAAAAGATGAAATTAAAGGATGCGGGACTGCCGGCTGTGGTCATGCAGAACGCTCCAAAGCTCATGAGATTTTCAAAGGTTCCCGTGGTCAAGGCAAAGGTCGGGCCGCAGGTGATGTCCTTTATCAGTGATGCGGCAATATTTGACACGATACCTACAAAAAAAGAAGTTAAGGCTACCGTCAGCGGGATTTACATCACTGCAGTAAAGGGTGTAAGGGGAAGCATCAAGGCGGAACCGGTAAAGAAGAGCAAATTTGCGCAGTTCAAAGAAGATCTGCAGAAAAAAGCGGGAGCAAAACCGATCTGACCGGAAAATAAACTACAGGGAGAAGTGAAAAATGACAGATAAGCTTGTTGAAAACATTACCTCAATGGAGGATGACTTCGCAAAATGGTATACGGATATCGTAAAGAATGCGGAGCTGATAGATTATTCAAGCGTGAAGGGCTGTATGATAATAAAACCGGCCGGCTACGCGATATGGGAAAACATACAGAGGGAACTTGACCGGAGATTCAAGGAAACCGGTGTTGAAAATGTATATATGCCGCTTTTTATTCCGGAGAGTCTCCTTCAAAAAGAAAAGGATCATGTCGAGGGTTTTGCACCTGAAGTGGCATGGGTTACACAGGGAGGACTGGAGCCTCTTACCGAAAAACTCTGCGTGCGTCCTACTTCAGAGACCCTTTTCTGTGATCTGTACAAAAATGATGTACATTCATACAGGGATCTGCCCAAAAATTACAATCAGTGGTGTTCGGTCGTGAGATGGGAAAAAACGACAAGACCGTTCTTGAGAAGCCGTGAATTTTTGTGGCAGGAAGGTCATACGATACATGCTACATATGAGGAAGCCAAAGAGCGTACAGTGCAGATGCTGAATGTATATGCAGATTTCTGCAGGGAGTTTCTTGCCATTCCGACCATCAGAGGCAGGAAAACAGACAAGGAAAAGTTCGCAGGTGCGGAAGAAACCTATACGATCGAAGCGATGATGCACGATGGAAAAGCCCTTCAGTCTGGCACGAGCCACAATTTCGGAGACGGCTTTGCCAGGGCGTTTGGCATAGAATATACAGACAGAGACAATAAGCCCCATCATCCTTTCCAGACTTCCTGGGGAGTGTCTACCAGAATAATAGGCGCGATCATCATGGTACATGGGGACAGCGAAGGATTGGTGCTTCCGCCGAAAGTTGCGCCCACACAGGTGGTGATCATACCCATACAGCAGAAAAAGGAGGGAGTGCTTGAAGAAGCCCGCAGGCTGCAGGGCGTTTTAAAGGATCTGAGGGTGAAGCTGGATGATTCAGACAGATCACCGGGTTACAAATTTGCAGAGCAGGAGATGAGAGGTTTCCCTGTAAGGATTGAGATAGGACCGAAGGATATCGAGAACGGTCAGTGTGTTGTTGTAAGACGTGATACCAGGGAAAAGTATACGGTTGAACTTGAAAATGTTGAATCATTTGTAAAGAAGCTTCTTGATGATATTCACAACGATATGTACGAGAGAGCAAAGAAGCATCTGGAAAGCAGCATGTACGATGCCGTTACATATGACGAATTTAAGAAGACCATGAATGAAAAGCCTGGATTTGTCAGGGCGATGTGGTGTGGAAATGTAGAGTGTGAAGACAGGATAAAGGCTGATACCACAGCAACCTCAAGATGCATTCCTTTCGAAGATAAGGATGAGATATCAAAGACATGCATCTGCTGCGGAAAGCCTGCAAAGCATCTGGTATATTGGGGCAAAGCTTATTAAAAAGGAGAAACAGATGAAGGTACTTGTCATTAACTGCGGTTCGTCATCATTAAAGTATCAGCTGATAGATACAGAATCAGACATAGTTCTCGCGAAGGGCCTCTGTGAAAGGATCGGTATAGACGGGAGCAATTTTGAATATAAGTCTAATGACGGGAAGAAGATATCAAAGCTTACGGAAATGAAGGATCATAAGGATGCCGTTACCGTAGTTATAGATGCTCTGACCGATGTAAACGACGGAGTGGTGAAGGATCTCTCTGAGGTTGATGCTGTCGGTCACAGGGTAGTTCATGGTGGTGAGCATTTCAAAAAAGCAGTTGTTGTAAATGATGAGGTTATAAGCGCCATAGAAGATGTGAGTGATCTTGCGCCTCTTCATAATCCGGGGGCTGTTACGGGGATCAGGGCCTGTATGGATCTGATGCCGTCGCTTCCTCATGTGGCGGTGTTTGATACGGCATTTCACCAGACAATGGAAAGAGAAGCTTACCTGTACGCAATCCCTTATGAATATTATGAGAAATACCGGATACGCAGATACGGTTTTCATGGAACAAGCCATGAGTATGTTTCCGAGAGAACGGCGGATATCCTTGGAAAAGATAAAACACAGTTAAAGACGATAGTCTGTCATCTTGGAAACGGTGCTTCCATATCTGCCGTAAAAAACGGGAAGTGTGTTGATACATCAATGGGACTCACCCCGCTTGAAGGGCTTATCATGGGTACAAGATCCGGTGATATAGATCCCGCCGTGATAACATATCTCATGGAAAAGGAGAATATAACCGGAAAAGAAGTAATAGACATATTAAACAAAAAATCCGGAGTTTTGGGAATGACAGGGATATCATCTGATTTTCGGGATATCCTTAAGGCTGTAAACGAGGGAAATGAAAAGGCAAAGATGACATTGAGAGCTTATGCTTTGAGGGTGGCAAAGTATATAGGCGCATATGCTGCAGCCATGAACGGAGTAGATGCCATATCCTTTACCGCAGGCATAGGAGAAAACAATTACGTCATCCGGAAGATGATATGTGAGCATCTTACCTTCCTGGGGGTACGGTTTGATGATGAAAAGAATGAAAACGGATCAGATGAAAGGATCATATCAGAAGAAGGTTCGCATCCGGTCATTCTGGTGGTTCCTACAAACGAGGAACTTTCGATAGCCATGCAGACAGTGGAGCTTGTCAGATGAAATTTGTCCTTCCGGGGAAAGTCAACCTAATAATAAAAACCTTAAAGAACGCAGGCTTCGAGGCATATGCCGTCGGAGGCTGCGTTCGTGATCTTTTGTTAAAAAGAGAGCCTAACGACTGGGACATCACCACAAATGCCAGGCCTGAAGAGGTAAAATCTCTTTTCAGGAGGACATTTGACACAGGAATAAAACATGGAACGGTTACGGTGATCCAGGGAAAAGAGCATTTTGAAGTTACAACTTATCGTATAGACGGGACTTACGGGGACAACAGACATCCGGATGAAGTGATCTTTACAAGAAGTCTTAAAGAGGATCTGAAAAGAAGAGATTTTACAATAAATGCCCTTGCCTATAATGAGGAAGAAGGCCTTATAGATGAATTTAACGGCAGGGAGGATCTGCTAAGCGGTATGATAAAGGCTGTGGGAGATCCAAAGGAAAGGTTTAATGAGGATGCCTTAAGAATACTGAGGTCTTTCCGTTTTGCTGCGCAGCTTGGATTTACGATAGAAGAAAAAACTCTGAAAGCGGCAGGTGAACTGGCCGGGAATCTGAAAAGCATTTCTGCCGAGCGGATATATGAGGAGTTTACTAAACTCATATGTTCCCCTCATCCCGAGATCCTGAGGGATATGTACGAGACGGGGATCACTTCAGTGATCCTTCCCGAGTTTGATGTATGCATGAGAACGGATCAGAAAAACAAGCATCATCTTTATAATGTAGGTGAGCATACCATAAGAGCCCTTATGGCAGATGCAGTCGATCCGCATACAATACCCCCGCAGTTTGTGACCGAAGAAGAGTGGAAGGATTTTCTCATCTCCTACGAAAGGATCAGAAACAGCGTTGGATATGAGGAAAAAAATATTAAGAAAAAAATCAGATATGCCCTGCTCTTTCATGATATGGGAAAACCTTCCTGTATGACGGAAGATGAGGACGGGAGCAGGCATTTTAAGGGACATGCCGAGGTTTCCGAAAAAATGGCAGTGGAAATCCTTCATCGTTTTCGTTCTGACAACGATACAACTTCAGCGGTACGCAATCTTGTCAGATTTCATGATCATCGTCCCGAGGCAAAAAAGCATCTGATCCGAAAGGCGATGAACAGGATCGGTGATGATTACAGACTTCTTTTTCCGATCAGAGTTGCCGACACACTGGCTCAGAGTTCTTACAGAAGACGGGAAAAACTTTCATATGAGAGGGAAGTCATGGAACTGTATATGGAAATAATCCGTGACAGAGAGTGTGTATCTTTGGTTGATCTTGCGGTGAACGGGTCAGATCTGATAAAGGCCGGCATCAGTCCCGGACCGGGTCTGGGAAAAAAACTCAATGAACTTTTGGAATTGGTCCTGGAGGATCCGAAGTGCAACACAAAAGAGTATCTTTTATCAAGATTATAAGTGTTTATATCATGCTCATTTTTGCCGTCTGCGGATGTGGGAAAACGGCGGCAGATCCGGCATCCGGGGTTGTATCCGAAGATACGGAAGCAGAATCTCTGACTGACGGACTTTCCGCAACCGATACGGCGGTATATATTTCCCATGATGAAGAAAACAGTACGATAAGGCTCTTAAATCCCGAAAATAACAAAGTTTATGAGGTCAATTATGACCGGCTTACGCAGATTTATGACAGATTCGGCAAGGTTTCGGTAATAGAGCTGTTTGATACCGGGATCATTGTTGATGTCGATATATCCGTGCATTCTAAAAATGTGACAAGGATTCAGCAGAGTCCCGAAGCCTTCATCAGGAGAAACATAGAAAGTTACAAGGTAAATGCAAACAGGGGAGTGCTGACCTTTGATGGCGAGAATTACAGGATAAGCACGGATACGCCGGTATTTAAAGGAGGGAAACGGCTTAAGCCCGCGGATATATCAGAGGGTGATACCATCACCGTCATGGGAATGGATAAGAATGTATACAGTATCATCATCACCAGTGGAGACGGGCATGTCCGGCTTACGGGTACGGAATATTTCATAGGCGGCTGGGTGCAGATAGGAAGGGATATAATAAAACCCGTCACTGAAGAGATGATAATCGATGTTCCGGAAGGTTCTTACGATATGGTGGTAACTTACAACGGACGGGGTGGTACAAAGCATATCGATATAGAACGCGGAAAGGAGATAACAGTAGATATCAGTGATCTCAAGGGAGAACTCATAAAATACGGAACCCTCGTTTTTACGATCCTGCCGGCTTCCGCGGATCCGAAGGTAAAGATAGACGGAGAGGAGATCGACTATCTTGAACCCAGGGAGCTGGAATATGGTGTATACAGGATAGAGGTAGAAGCCAGGGGATTCCTTCCGATCAGGGAAAATATAAGTGTAGGCCAGGACATGGCAAATATACAGATAGAACTCACAAAGACAGATGAAGACACGGATCAGAATGCCATAAAGGAAGATAATACACAGGCGCCCCCTGTATCCTTAAATGCGCCGGTAAATAATGATGCAGCATCCTCATCTTCATCATCTGTCATGTCCTCTTCGTCCTCCTCTTCATCGTCTTCGTCTGCCTCAGGCAGTATTCCGACGACCACAAAGGGCAGGCTGTATATAGATTCACCGGAGGGTGCTGAGGTATATTATGACGGTTCCTACAAGGGAGTGGTTCCTACGGGCTTTTCAAAGACACCGGGGACTCATGTCATAACCTTAAGAAAAGACGGTTACAGGACCAAAACCTATACGGTGACATTTGATGATTCAACAGATGATGAAACATATTCTTTCACGGAACTTGCGGAAGAATGATATAAAGGAGCATATATGAGGTATATTTCATGGAATGTGAACGGCCTGAGGGCCTGTCTTGAAAAGGGATTTGCGGATTATTTTGAAAGCGCGGATGCAGATGCTTTCTGCCTTCAGGAGATAAAACTGCAGGAGGGACAGACAGACTTTGCTCCGGAAGGCTATGAATGTTTCTGGAACTATGCCGAAAAAAAGGGATATTCGGGAACAGCCATATTTTCAAAAAAGAAGCCCTTAAGTGTTTCCTACGGGATGGGGATTCCCGAACATGATACGGAAGGACGGATTATCACGGCTGAATACGAAGATCATTTTCTTATCACCTGCTATACTCCGAATTCCAAACAGGATCTGTCAAGACTGTCCTACAGGATGGTATGGGAGGATGATCTGCGCGGATATATGAAGGAACTTGAAAAGAAAAAGCCTGTGATCCTGTGCGGAGACTTAAATGTAGCCCACGAAGAGATAGATCTGAAAAATCCCGGATCGAATCATCATAATGCAGGATTTACCGATGAGGAAAGAGAAAAGATGACGGTACTTCTTGACTCGGGATTCACGGATTCCTTCAGATATCTGTATCCTGATACGAGGGATGTTTATTCATGGTGGTCCTACAGATTCAATGCCAGACAGAAAAATGCCGGATGGCGTATTGATTATTTTATTCTTTCGGATATACTTAAGAAACGGATAAAAGATGCGAAGATACATACGGATATAACGGGTTCGGATCACTGCCCGGTAGAATTGGAATTTGAGACAATAAACTGAGATTATCATAGGAGGAAGAAAAATGGCTGAGATAACAAAGGATACAACGATAGGAGATGTGCTGAGGATCAAACCGAATGCGGTACCGCTTTTGATGGAGATAGGCATGCACTGCATAGGTTGTCCGGCGTCTATGGGTGAGACCGTGGAGGAAGCCGCCATGGTGCACGGAATTGATTCAGATGATCTTGTAGCTCAGATGAATGCGATAGAGGATTGAACAGTCGGAAGCAATGTAGTATAATTACAAGACATCATACAACAAGGAGGAAATTGTTATGGCACATGTGATCAATGATACATGCATCAGTTGTGGTTCCTGTGCAGCACAGTGTCCCGTGAACGCTATTTCTGAAGGAGACGGGAAGTATGTGATCGACGCAGCAGCATGTATAGACTGCGGAGCATGCGAGGCAGGATGCCCCGTAGGCGCAATAGCTGCAGAATAATAACCGAAAATAGGAAATCAGACAGGACAGGGGGACAGTTTAGTCCCTCTGTTTTGGTTTTAAACTGATCTATTCATTATCAGAGATCTTCAATGTAAAGATAAATTCGCTCCCGACGCCTTCTGTTGAGATAACATTGATATTCTGGTTATGTGCCTGGATTATCTCCTTTGTGATCGCCAGACCCAGGCCGGTTCCTTTTTTATCCTTTCCTCTTGAAAGATCGGTCTTATAGAATCTGTCAAAAACAAGCTTTATCGAATCCTTGGGTATCCCTATCCCGCTGTCCTTTACCGAGATGAATGCCTTATCATTTTTTTCGGTGGTTTCGATCTTTATGATCGAATTACTATGGGAAAATTTGATGGCATTGTCTATCAGATTATAGAGTACCTGTTTAATCTTATCTGCGTCGGCATTTACAAAGAGTTCGTGACCCGTCAGGATAAGTTCGAAAGCGATCTTTTTCTTATTACACTGTACCTCAAAGGTTTCACAGGTCTGTTTTATCACCGAATTTATGTCAAAATCCGTGATAGTCAGGATCATACCTTTTTCATTGAAAGAATTGAGTTCCAAAAGACCGTTTGTCAGTTTGGTGAGGCGCTCAGTCTCGTTAAGCACGATGGTCAGGTATTTTTCATGCAGTTCGGGTGGAATGGTTCCGTCGATCATCGCGGCAAGATAACCTCTGATGGAGGTCAAAGGAGACCGGAAATCATGGGAGATATTGGAAATGAATTTTTTCTGGTCATCCTCTGATCTGGCTATTTCCTGTGCCATGAAATTCAAAGTGCCCGAAAGATATCCCATCTCGTCATGCCTGTGTATCTCAAGCGGATATTCCATATTACCGCGCGCATATTCCTCCGCGGCTCGTATGGTCTTTCTTAACGGGTTATAGACGGCATGAGAAAACAGAATCAGTATCAGCAGGCTTAATATAAAGATCGCAAGAAAAGTAATATAGGTTATATTCAGCAGTCTGTTTGAAAGATCGGATATTTCAGCCATCGGAGCATGCGCTATGACATAGCCCAGAATAGTATAGCGATATGTTATGGGATAAAAAACACTCAGGTGAGGTTCATCAAAAACTCCGTAGAAATCACCGGTCATATAATAAGTGCCTGAGGAAGCTGCATCAAAGTCAGAAATATTAGACGAAGTCACGGACCCCTCATTATCACCGGAATAAAGGATCTGGCGTCCGTTTGTGTCAATGATCCGGATATCGCACCCGGAATATCCGGCAGTTCTTGTAAGCTCCCTTAGTGCATCATCCCGTTCCTTCAGGGCTTTTCCGAGTTCCACTCCATAATCGGCAGCTATCAGCTGGCAGGTGGCATAAAGCCTCGAAGCCTCATTCTGGACAAGAAAACGCAGGATCATCCGGCTTGTAAGGGCAGAGATAAGTATGAATCCCAGAATACCGAAGATAAGGTAGGTAAGCAGGAATTTTAGGTAAAGAGTCTTGTGAAACTTCATAGTGTTTCGAATTTGTATCCGATACCCCAGACTGTGGAGATACGCCAGGATTCATGATCCTTTATTTTTTCCCGCAGGCGCTTGATGTGTACATCTACAGTCCTTGTATCACCTATATATTCGTAACCCCATATATGATCTAAGAGCTGTTCTCTCGTAAAAACCTGATTTGGCGAGGAAGTAAGAAAAAATAACAGTTCCAGTTCTTTTGGGGGCATATCCACACTTTTTCCGAAATATGTTACGGAATAATTTGTCAGATTGATACAGAGATCGGGATATTCAACGACTTTTGCTGTCTGATCTTCCGTCTTTGCAGCCGGCTGCATGTTGTAGCGCCTCAACACAGCCTTTGCTCTGGCGATGAGCTCCTTTGAATCAAAGGGTTTTTCCATATAATCATCTGCTCCAAGCTCAAGACCGAGTACTTTGTCAAAAACTTCGCCTTTTGCGGAAAGCATGATGATGGGAACAGAGCTTTTTGACCTTATCTCCCGGCATACCTGATATCCGTCTATTCCGGGAAGCATCAGATCAAGCAGAATGATATCCGGCTTAAAGGTATCAAAAACGGAGAGAGCACTTTCACCATCGTTAACTATCTGTGTATTGAAACACTCCTTGGTGAAGTAAAGGGATATGAGCTCCGCTATATTCTGATCATCATCCACTATGAGAACCTTTTGTTTATCGACCATTACTATTCCCCCTTAAACCGCACTATGGTGACACCGGCATCCCCTTCGCCGAATTGTCCGTTTCTGTATTCTTTCACATATTTTATATTTTTCAGGGCATCCTGTACCGCGCTTCGAAGAGCTCCCGTTCCTTTACCGTGAACTATGCGTACCTCGGGAAGATGCGATACATAGGCATCATCAAGATACTTTTTCATCATTTCAACTCCGTCAACCGTTGTCTGTCCGATTATGTTCAGCTCCGGAGAAATGGTCATTGCATGGCCTTTTGCGCCTCCCGGAGATCTCCTTTTTTTCCTGTCATAAGGATCCTTTATCACGGTTTCGTTAAGATCGGCACAGTTTGTACGATACTTTATTATACCACAAAGTACGGTAAGATTACCTTTAATATCGGGTTTTGTGGCGACCGTACCCTTAAATCCGCTTGAGACGATCTCAACTTCCATGCCGATATATATCTTTGAAGGATCTATTCCGTCGGCCTTTTTTTCAACAGCCCTGTCGCTGTTTTTATCAATGGAAAGTCTTAAGCCTGCTCTGTCAGCTTCCATTTTTCTGATTGCTTCTTTGTCAACGGCGGTTCCGTATTTCTGGATGTTTCGCAGGACTTCATCGGATTCATCTTTTGCCTTTTGCAGGATGGATCTGGCTTCCTGTCTGGCTTCGCTTATTATCCTTTCCCTTTCCTTTTCAAGGTGTTCGTTCTTTTTGCGGAGACGGGAGGCGTTTTCCTCTGCTTCTGCTCTTTTTCTTTCGGATTCCGTTTTTATGTTTTCAAGTTCGATGCGTGCTTTTTCAAGCTTCCCGACTACATCTTCAAAGCCCCTGTCCTTTTCGTCCATTCTACGCTCGGCTTCTTCGATAACATAACCCGGAAGGCCGAGTTTTTTTGAAATGGCGAAAGCATTGCTTTTTCCCGGTACTCCGATCAGAAGGTGGTATGTCGGGGAAAGGGTTTCAACATCAAATTCTTCACAGGCATTTTCTATGCCGTCGGTATTCAGGGCGTATATCTTAAGTTCCGAGTAGTGGGTCGTGGCGATCGTACGGACCCCCCGAACATGAAGGAAGTTCAGTATGGACTGTGCCAGAGCGGCTCCTTCCTCGGGATCGGTCCCGGCGCCCAGTTCGTCAAAAAGGCAGAGAGAATCTTTTGTGTAAGAACGCAGGATACCGACTATATTCGTCATGTGAGAAGAAAAGGTGGACAGAGACTGCTCTATGGACTGTTCATCTCCGATATCGGCAAAGATCTCCGAAAAAAGGCCCAAAGTCGAATCATCCGCTGTCGGTATGAAAAGACCCGAAAGTCCCATAAGATGCAGAAGACCTACAGTTTTTAATGTTACAGTTTTTCCTCCTGTGTTTGGACCGGTGATCACAAGCTGGTCAAATTCCTTTCCGAGCCGGATATCTGTAGGGACTACTTTTTTTCTGTCAAGGAGAGGATGTCGGGCTTTTTTTAATTCGAAAGAAAGATCATCCGAATATTTGGGGCGCATGGCATTCATATCGGCTGCCAGCTTTGCTCTGGCAAAGATATGATCCAGCGAAGCTGCGATATCCAGATCGGCAGTGATCTCTTCGCTGTGCAGAGCCACTTTTGAAGAAAGATCTGCCAGGATCTGCTGAATCTCCTGTTTTTCGCTGATCTGAAGTTCGCGGATATCGTTGTTTCGTTTTACACATCCTTCCGGTTCTATGAAAAGGGTGGATCCGGTGGAGGAGGTATCATGCACCATGCCGGGCACCTGATTTTTACATTCAGCCTTTACAGGTACGCAGAATCTCCCGTTTCTTAAAGTGATAACGGGATCCATGAGATAAGTGCGTAAAGAGCCGTTTATCATCGAGTTTAAGTCAGACCGTATACGGTCATTTGAGGTTCTGATCTTTCTTCTGATCTCCTTCAGTTTTGATGAAGCATCATCTGCTATCTCATCCTCTGAAATGATACACTTTCTTATCTGTATGCAGATACCCGGAAGAGTACAGATGCATGAAAAAAGATCGGAAAGGCTGTCAACGGCCTCTTCTTTTCCATAATCGTAAAGAGAAGCAAAGCCTTCAAGAGAGGAGGCAATATCAAGAAGTTCAGATGTTGAAAGGATGAACTCCTGCTTTGTGCTGAGGATACATCTGCGGATATCCTTTATCGAACCGAAAGAAGGAGCACCGTTTTTAAATATCCGGTTCAGCGCATCTTCATTTTCCTGCTGAAGCCGTTCAAGCTCCCGGATATCTTTCAGAGGAGCTGTATTTTTACAAAGATCTTTTGCTTCTCTGCCTGCAGCGAAGGAGATCAGCATGTCGAGAACTTTATCAAATTCGAGTTTTTTTAATACTTTTTCGTTCATAGCCGGTTCATACTTTTTTAACAAGGGAGTGTTAAACTTCATTGATTATACGGTTATTATAAACTATAATAATACATTATTCACGAAAAAAAGTATTTTGAGGTGGATATGTCATCCGGTTTTATAAAAGAAAAAATCAAAGACAGACCTGTTAACAAGAAGAAACTGATCGTGAGATTTTTTACGACAGTTTTTTTGGCAGCGGTTTTCGGTGTGGTCGCGGCGGTATGTTTTTATTATACGATGAGGAGCATGGAAACTGTCAGAGGAGAAGAAAAACCGCAGGAGATAAATCTGTCCTCTGAAGAAAGCATATCTTCCGATGAAGCTGTATCAGAGGATGAAGCCGGCGAAGCTGATGGAAATACAGAATTGCAGGAGTATCAGAAGGAAGAAAAGACCGAGCCGAGAAAAACCGTCATAAACAATATAACAAATAAAGTCCTTATGACACCGGAAAGCTATGAAAAGCTGTACGCCTCCCTGCATGAGACTGCCGAAGAGGCGGCCAGATCGATAGTAACGGTGACAGGATCCGTATCCAACACGGACTGGTTTGACAATACCTATGAAAACAGCAGTAACGGGGCAGGACTTATAATTGCACAGAGCGATAAAGAACTGATGATCCTTACTGCAAAAAACATCACTGACGGAGCGGAAAAAGTATCGGTATCTTTTGTAAACGGTGAAACTGTCGATGCAAGGATAGTAAAAGCCGATGCAAATACGGGACTGGAAACAGTAGGCGTGAGCCTGGATGATATAAGCAGCAAGACAAAAGAGATCATCGAAACGGCCAAACTCGGATCCTCCGGAGGGTCGCTGGTGGGAACGCCTGTGATAGCCATAGGAAATCCTTTTGGGATCAGGGGTTCCGAGGGATACGGACTCGTCACCTCAAGTTCCGAGGAGGAACAGATGACGGATATGAATACACACCTGATAACAACGGATATTTACGGAAGCGCCAATGCTTCGGGCGTACTCATTAATTATTCCGGAAGAGTGATGGGGATAATCACGACCCGCTACGGTGAAGAGGATACAAAAAACATTATCACAGCCTATTCTATCTCTGATATGAGAGCTCTGCTTGAAAGGCTGGCCAATGACAGGGATGCCATATATATGGGGATATACGGTACAGATGTGACAGACGAAGCAGCAAAGGATCTGGGTATCCCAAAGGGAGCTTATGTCACATCCACGATAGCGGGGTCACCCGCCATGGCATCCGGTATCCAGAGCGGGGATGTCATAGTAGAAATGGGAGACAGACAGATCTCGAACTTTGCTGATTATTCCAGAGCGTTGGGGCAGCTTAAGCCCGACGAAGATGTGAATGTAACGGTTCAGAGATATTCAAGGGGTGAGTATCAGGAGATGAAGCTGGAAGCGACAGTGACTTCAAAGGAGTAGAAATGCGGTATTTAAAGGAAGTTAAAGAAGGAGATAAGCTTTCTGACATATATCTTTGCAAGCAGGTGACAACAGCCGTTACAAAAAACGGCAAGGAATATCTGAATGTGATCCTTCAGGACAAGACCGGGACAGCGGATGGAAAGGTATGGGAGCCTTCATCATCAGGGATCGGCGATTTTGAAAATCTCGATTACATCTATGTTGTGGGTGATGCGGTAACCTTTAACAATCAGATACAGATCTCGATCAAAAGACTGAGAAAAGCGTCGGAGGGAGAATATGATACAGCGGACTATCTTCCGGTAAGTCCGAGAGATAATGACGAAATGTACAGAGAGCTTCTGGCTGCCTGTGAAAGAGTGAAAAATCCTTTTCTTCATGAGCTGCTCCTTTCATTCTTTGAAAGAGACAGGGATTTCGTAACATCCTTCAGAAAGAGTTCGGCTGCGAAGCTTGTGCATCATGGATTTGTCGGCGGACTCATGCATCATACTCTTGCAGTCACCGCAATGTGTGAGTTTTATACAAAAGCCTATCCTCTTTTAAATCATGATCTTCTCATCAGCGCCGCCCTGCTTCATGACATAGGAAAGGTGAAGGAGCTGTCCAGTTTTCCGCAGAATGACTATACCGATGAAGGGCAGCTTTTGGGACATATCGTGATGGGAAGCGAGATGATAGCCGATCATATAAGGGATATACCGGATTTTCCGGAAAAACTGAAGCATGAGCTGCAGCACTGTATCCTTGCACATCACGGTCAGCTCGAATTCGGATCCCCCAAGGTCCCGGAGCTGATTGAGGCTATGGCCTTGAATATGGCAGATAATACGGATGCCAAGCTTGAGACCTTAAGCGAACTTCTTGGAAGTACCACAGGAACGCAGTGGCTTGGATACAACAGGTTTTTGGATGCAAATATCAGAAAGACATCAGATGGAAATTAAGAAAAACAACATTATATCACTTGAAATAATTTCGCTTGGATCAGATGGGGAAGGCATAGCAAAGGCTGATGGCTTTCCCATTTTTATTAAAGATTCCGTGCCGGGGGATGTATGTGAGGTAAGGATCACAAAGGTAAAAAAGAAGCTTGCCTATGCAAAGATCCTTCGTATAATAAAACCTTCGAAGGACAGAGTTGAGGCGGCCTGCTCTGTTGCAGGACCATGTGGGGGCTGTACGCTGCAGACTCTGGTTTATAAAGGGCAGCTTGAATATAAAAGAGAGAGAGTAACAGAGTGTTTTGTCAGGATAGGAGGGATCGACAGAAAGACCGTTACCGGGATCACAGACGAAACTGTCGGGATGGAATATCCATACAGATACAGAAACAAGGCTCAATACCCGATAGGCTATGATAATTCGGGAGAATTGGTGGCCGGGTTTTATGCGGGCAGGAGTCACAGGATCGTTTCAAACGGAGACTGTATGTTGCTGCCGGTTGAATTTGCAGGGATATGCAAAGCTCTGCTTGATCTTATGAAGGAGAAAGGTATAAGTGCTTATGACGAAGAAACAAGGGTGGGATTGATCAGACATCTGGTGCTTCGAAAAGCATTTGCCACAGGCGAGATCATGCTGGTACTTGTCCTGACTTCAGAAAGCATTCCATATGAAGAAGAAATAATAAAAATTCTTTCTGCCGCCGGAAATGTAAAGACTATAGTGTTGAACATAAACAGGGAGGATACAAATGTCATCCTGGGAAGAGAAAACAGGATCATTTATGGAAAGGGATATATCACCGACACCCTGTGTGGCTTGAATTATCGTATATCTCCGCTTTCTTTTTATCAGGTTAATCCGTATATAGCTGCAAAACTATATGAAACTGCACTGGAATTTGCCGGACTTACCGGAAACGAAACTGTGTGGGATGTGTGCTGCGGCATAGGTACCATCACGCTTTTTCTTGCTGGACATTGTAAAAAGATCAGGGGTATTGAGATAATAGAAGATGCCATAAATGATGCAAAGGTAAATGCGGAGCTGAATGGTATAGACAATGCGGATTTTATAGTAGGTGCTGCAGAAGATATTTTGCCAAAGCTGACAAAAGCAAATGAAGATAAGCCGGATGTCATCATTCTTGACCCTCCCCGTTCCGGTATGGAAAGAACGGCGCTTGATGCAGTTATCAAAGCAGAACCGAAAAGGATTGTTTATGTATCCTGTGATCCGGCGACCCTTGCACGCGATGTGAAGATCCTTTCAGATAGTTGTTATGAATTGAAGAGAGTCCGACCGTTTGACCAGTTTTGTCAATCAGCTCATGTTGAGGTGGTTGTTATGCTGTCGCGAGCCGAAGGTGAAGCGAGAGCATTATAAACCACCCATGCGATAGCTGTCTGCGATTGGCAAGTGCGAAGCACGAAGACAGAGCAGAAACAGCGAACCGCGGAGGCATGCG
>JAILOK010000049.1 GCA_024690825.1 Lachnospiraceae bacterium
AATGAAGATGCAATAATAAAGAAATATGTTTCGGAGCTCGTCGCAAATATAGCAGGTAATGATATTGAGTTATCTGCATTATGTATTAAAAACTATAGGTTGTTTTTAGGTAATCCTTCGGAACAAATAAAAACAATCACAAATGAAGAAGTGCGAAGTGGTGGAACAGATTTCATTTATAAGAAAGACTTCAATGAGATAGAGCATTTGATATGGCTTGCCCAGATTAAGACAATATATCCATTTATAGAGGAATATAGGGAAGATTTTGTTAAAAAGTATTCGGTTGATATCTCCAAGAAATTACCTATAGAAGCATCATATGGGGAGGTTTATTCAGATCCAAAAGATGTAGAACTTGGAACTCTTGTATATATGGCTGGGTGTGGGGATTTGGTGTTAAATGGAAAGGAATACGAGAAGCTAAAAAAGTTTAAGGATGCCAGAAACAAGCTTTCGCATTTATCAACTTTAAATATTGAGGAGATTAATGAATTGCTGTAAAAAAATAAAAGGTTTTGGCGTCTGATTGTATGAAAGGGGGAGTGTATGGCTTGGGGTTATCAGAAGAGCTTTACTGTTATGCATGACGATACTGTTCGTAGAAGGGTTAATTGTAGAGATTGTTTGTATTACGACAATGATGACAAATCATGTCAGAAAAGACCGCTATATCTTCCTATAGATGGATATAATAACTGGAAAAAGTGTGAGTATTTTGAATTAGATATGACTACAAGTCATTACGAGGAAAAAAGTGCTCAGTTGGAAAAAATGAAGCATAGAGGTGGTAGGAAGTAAGAGTAAGAGTTTTATAGGAAACCAAAACTATGCCTTTTCAGATAGTCAGAAACGACATAACAAAAATACAGGTGGATGCCATAGTGAACACAGCGAATCCGTCTCCGGGATACGGGGCCGGTGTGGATACTGCTGTGTATGAGGCCGCGGGTGAGAAGGAACTTCTTGCTAAACGGCAGGAGATCGGTGCCGTGGCGCCCGGGACTTCGTTCATAACGGACGGATACCGGCTTCCGGCGAAGCATATCATCCATACTGTCGGAACCGCCTGGCATGGTGGTGGAGAGGGTGAGGAATCTGTCATTAGGGATTGTTACAGAAGCATATTCCGGCTGGCGGTTGAAAATGATATTGAAAGCCTCGCAATCCCCCTGCTTGCATCCGGAAGTTACGGTTTTCCAAAGGGTATTGCGTTAAGAATTGCCTTATCTGAGATAGAGAGCTTCATGTCAGAAAACGATATGGCGCTTTACCTCGTTGTATTTGATGACAAATCCTTCTCCCTGTCTTCCGAACTCTACGGGGACATCGAATCCTATATCAGTGAAAACTACGTCGAAGAAAAGTCGCTGGAAGAGTACGAAGGCTTTCATCGTGCTCCTGTTGCCGCTGCGGCTCCCAAGCCTCCGAAGCCTATGGGGAGGTTCATGAGGAGACTCTCCGGGGCGTCTGTTCCTGATTTCCTGAACAGATCCGCAAAGATGTCCGAAGCGGAGACTTTCAGAAAAAATGAACCTGAAGAGGATCTATCAGATGCGGAAGCCTGCGAAGATGCGCTTTTTGACGATGAAGCCTGCGTAGAAGGCGCTGGTGGAGCTCCGGTATATGCAGCCGCCGTTCCCCTTATGGGTGCTAAACCCGACCGCAGCCTTGATGATGTCATCAATAACCTCGATAAGACCTTCATGGAGCTGGTCTTTTCCTTTGCTGATGAAAAAGGGATGACTGACGTAGAAGTCCAGAAAAAGGCAAACCTTGACAGGAAGGCTTTTTCAAAGCTTAAATGCGGCACCACCAAGAATCCAAGTAAATCCACGGCACTGGCTCTGGCAGTTGCGCTGGAGCTCAGCCTTGACGATACAAAAGATCTCCTTTCCAGGGCTGGTCTTGCCCTGTCTCCCTGCAGCAAGCAGGATGTCATAGTCCAATATTTTATTGAGAGAGAAGCCTACGATATTTTCGAGATCAATATTGTTCTTTACGAGCATGGCGAGCCGCCCCTCGGGATGCAGACAGCATAATACTCCTTATCAAGAATATC
Organism: Lachnospiraceae bacterium; assembly: GCA_024690825.1. Taxonomy (GTDB): domain Bacteria; phylum Bacillota; class Clostridia; order Lachnospirales; family Lachnospiraceae; genus NK4A144. The sequence goes on from JAILOK010000049.1 coordinate 2,063, forward strand.
AGAATTCAGATGTCGCCGATGGGGCGACCGAAACCCATCCGGAAAAGAATATGATTACCTCAGAAACAGACAAAACCTGATCCTACGGAGGTGATCATTATGAGAGAAAACTTAACAGAACTCGTATTCATACTTGACAGAAGCGGATCCATGAGCGGACTGGAATCAGATACCATCGGCGGCTTCAATTCCATGATCAGGAAGCAGCAGAAGGAAGATGGCGAGGCCTATGTCTCCACAGTCCTTTTTGATGACTCCTGCGATGTTATCCATGACAGGGTTAAGGTCTCGGAAGTAAAGGAACTGACGGATGAGGACTATTTCGTAAGAGGCTGCACTGCACTTCTCGATGCTGTAGGCGGAGCCATCAGCCA
>JAILOK010000056.1 GCA_024690825.1 Lachnospiraceae bacterium
ATGGAAAGAACAAAGAAGGTGATTCCCTTCCGCAGATAAATCTTGCTCTGCTGTATGGAGAAGAATCAATGCTCCCTGTTTACTACAGGAAACTGGCAGGTAACATCACTGATGTTAAGACTATAGAGAACCTTGTTAAGGATGTGGATTTCCTTAAACTTGAAAAGCTAAAGCTTGTCATGGACAGAGGCTTTTACAGCGAGAAGAACATAAATGATCTGATGAAACATCATCATAAGTTCCTCATCGGAGCCAGGCTCTCACTTAACCTTGTAAGCAACCGGCTAAACAAGATCCGTGATGATTTTGTTACCCGCTTTAACTATAATTCTGAGCTAAAGCTCTATGTCATGTCATTTACAGAAGAATGGGAGTACACTGAGGAAAAACCTCGTTCAGGCGAAGTCATTACTGATAAACGCCGTATATATCTCCATTTCTACTACAATGACCAAAAAGCTACTGATGACAAGGTACGGTTCAATGCGATGCTTGAACGCCTTGAAAACAACCTGGTAAATGGCACTCCTGATCCGGAAGATACAAAGCTGTATCAGAAGTACTTTACAATACATGAGACACCGGTAAGAGGAAAAGTTTACTCATTCAATGAGGATGCTATATGTAAGGCTGAGCGCAACTATGGCTACTTTGCGCTTATGACAAATGGCATCAAGGATCCTGTTGAAGCACTGCGTATATACAGGCTGAAAGATCTCATTGAGAAGTCCTTTGGCAATCTCAAAGAGCGTCTTTCCATGCGCAGGATGTCTGTCGCATCTGAAGAGAACTTTGAAGGCAAGCTCTTCGTGCAGTTCATTGCACTGCAGCTGATGTCATATATCAAAAAGCAGATGGATCAAAATGGCCTCTTCAGTGATTACACCATGCAGTCTCTGCTTGATGAGCTGGATATTATTGAATACTACCAGCAGCCTGGCAAAGCACACCATCTGTCTGAAATAACTAACAAACAACGTAAGCTCTATGAGCTTATGGAAGTACCTGTCCCGACATAATCCTTGGTATAAAATGACGGGACTTTAGGATATATTGTGAAACTGCGTATTTTGTGGTAAAATCTCCAAGATTGTGTTTTTTTGCACGCAAAATGCAGGGAACAAGAGAGGTTTACATAACATGAAACTGGGAATCGTGGGGCTTCCCAACGTGGGGAAGTCTACATTGTTCAATTCACTGACAAAGGCAGGCGCGGCAGCGGAGAATTTTCCGTTCTGTACGATAGACCCGAATGTGGGCGTGGTCACCGTGCCGGATGAGAGGGTGGATACCCTTGGCAAGATGTATGCTTCCAAAAAAGTCACCCATGCAACGATCGAGTTTGTTGATATCGCGGGACTGGTAAAGGGTGCCTCAAAGGGAGAGGGCCTGGGCAATCAGTTCCTTGCAAACATCAGGGAGACGGATGCGATAGTGCATGTGGTCAGATGCTTTGAGGATCCGAATGTCGTTCATGTGGACGGATCGGTTGACCCCTTAAGGGACATAGAGACGATAAACCTGGAGCTCATCTTTGCCGATATCGAGGTGATCGACAGAAGACTTGCAAAGGTCAGCAAGCAGGCAAGAGTCCAGAAGGAATACCAGAAGGAAGAGAATCTCTTAAAGACATTAAAGGAGATGCTTGAAAACGGAAAGACCGTAAAGACCTATGAGCCTGCGGATGAGGATGAAGAAAAGCTTTTGAAGGAGTTTTCGCTTCTGACCGGAAAGCCCGTGATCTATGCGGCAAATGTGGCAGAGGATGATCTGGCAGATGACGGCGCGTCAAATCCCGGAGTGCAGAAGGTAAGGGAGTTTGCTTCGACGGAGGGCAGCGGAGTCTTTGTCGTATGCGCCAATATCGAGCAGGAGATCTCGGAACTTGACGAAGAGGACAAGGCATTGTTTTTAGAGGATCTGGGTCTGAAGGAGAGCGGCCTTGACAAGCTGATAAAGGCAAGCTATTCGCTTCTCGGACTCATATCATTCCTTACCTGCGGCGAGGACGAGTCGAGGGCATGGACAATAAAGAAAGGAACAAAGGCGCCTCAGGCGGCCGGAAAGATACACACAGACTTCGAGAGGGGCTTTATTAAAGCAGAGGTCGTTGCTTACGATAAACTCATGGAGTGCGGCAGCATGAACGCCGCAAAGGAAAAGGGCCTTGTGGGCATGGAGGGAAAGGAATATGTCGTGCAGGACGGCGACATCATTCTTTTCAGATTTAACGTATGATGGGAGTAAAGGACATAGCGTTCCCTCACCTTCATATTTATCTGACCAATGTCCCGAAATCTTTTTCGGTCTTCGGTTTTGAGATAGCCCTCTATGGCGTCATAATAGCAACGGGGATAATGCTGGGCCTGTGCGTTGCGGCCGCAGACCAGAAAAGACACGGACTTGACGGCAATACGATATGGGATGTGGCGATCTACGGCATACCTGCCGGTATAATAGGAGCGCGTATTTATTATGTGATATTTAACTGGGCGGCATATAAGGATGCCCCGCTTTCGGTCTTTAACTTAAGGGCCGGAGGCCTTGCCATATACGGCGGAGTGATAGGCGCGATATTGACGGTCGTCATCTATACCGGGGTAAAAAAGCTTTCGTTTTTTGCAACCTTTGATTCGATATCTTTGGGGTTTCTTGTGGGTCAGATCATCGGCCGCTGGGGAAACTTTTTTAACAGGGAGGTCTTCGGAGGCTATACCGACAATATCCTGGCCATGCGCCTGCCCATAGAGGCTGTGCGCGCGCGCGACATCACGCCTGCGCTGCAGGAGACCATAGTGGAGGGCACAAACTATATCCAGGTCCACCCGACCTTTCTTTATGAAGGACTCTGGAATCTGGCTGCCCTTGCCTTCCTCTGGTTTTTCAGTCCCAAAAAGAAATTTAACGGACAGATCTTCTGTCTCTACATAGCGCTCTACGGCATCGGACGCTTCTGGATCGAATACATCCGCACCGACAGGCTCTATATCGGAAACACCAACATACCCGTCTCCATGGTCGCAGCCGTCGGCATGATCGCGGCAGCGGTCATCATATCCCTGATCCAAAAGAAGAAGTTGACAGAGGGGTGCTGACCCTTTTCATTATCTTGTGGTATACATAAAGTGAATAACAACATCTGGTAAAACATCGGAAAACACGCAGTTTTCCGATGTTTTTTTTATGCCATATTCCCGAAAAAATACAATTTTATGTTGATTTCTTCCCAAAAGTGATATAGAATGACACTTAAGTGGTGAAAAGTGGGGCATAATTACACCCATGTGGTAGAAAGTGGAGAATTTCCCGAAAATGTTCAGAGGCGAGTTCAATCACACAATCGATGCAAAAGGAAGACTGATCTTCCCGACAAAGTACCGCGAGCAGCTTGGTGAAGGCTGCATGATCACGCGCGGTATAGATGACTGTGTCTACGCCTACACTATGGAAGACTGGGAAAAGTTCGAGGAAAAGATCGCAAACCTGCCGCTGGACATGGAAGAGAGCAGAAAGCTGCAGAGATTCTTCCTCGGTTCCGCCATGGAGGGAACATTTGACAGCCAGGGAAGGATCCTCATTTCCACACCGCTTCGCAGGTATGCCGGTTTCGAAAAGGAGGTGACTCTTCTCGGCGTCGGAAACCATATAGAGATATGGGACAGAGCCAGATATGAAGCGGCAGAGGTTTCAAGCGTCAACGAGATAACTTCAAAGATCAGGGAACTGGGGCTGTCACTATGAACCCGGAATCGGAATTTGGCCACATACCCGTTCTGTTAAACGAGACCATAGAAGGACTCAAGATAAAGCCTTCAGGGATCTACCTTGACGGGACCGTCGGAGGCGCCGGACATTCGGAAGAGATCGCAAAAAGGCTGTCGGACAAGGGAAAGCTTGTCTGTCTTGACCAGGATGAAGAAGCGATCGAGGCGGCAAAGAAAAGACTTGAGCCCTATTCGGACAGGGTTGTTATCAAAAAAAGCAACTTTGCCGATGTCAGAAAAACGGCTTTTGACCTTGGGATCACTGAATTTGACGGGATACTGATAGACATAGGGGTTTCCTCGCACCAGCTCGATACCGCCGAAAGAGGTTTTTCTTATATAAAGGATGCGCCGCTTGACATGAGGATGGACCGGAGTTCACCGCTTTCGGCATATGATGTGGTAAATACCTACTCCGAAGAGGAGCTTGCAAGGATAATAAAAGAGTACGGCGAAGAAAGATTCGCAAAGAACATAGCCGCAAGGATCTGCGCCGAAAGAGCAAAAAGTCCCATAAAAACCACCCTGGAGCTTGCCGGACTGACACAGAAGGCGATCCCCGCAAAATACAGGGAAAAGCATACAAACCCGGCGATGAGAACCTTTCAGGCAGTCAGGATAGAGGTTAACGATGAACTTGCGATCCTTGAAAGGGCGCTTGAAGAAATGACGGATCTCCTTGCGGACGGAGGAAGGCTTGCTGTAATAACATTTCATTCGCTTGAGGACAGGATAGTAAAGAACGCTTTCAGGACAGCGGAAAATCCCTGCACCTGCCCGCCGCAGTTTCCGGTCTGCATATGCGGCAAAAAAAGCAGGGGCTGCGTGATAACAAAAAAACCGGTCACTCCGAAAAATGCGGAGATAACTGAAAATACAAGAGCGCACAGCGCAAAACTGAGAATATTTGAAAGAAGGAAAGCTTGATGAAGAAAGGCCCGGAGTCCATTTATTATTACGGATATTACGATGACGGAAATACCGTCAGGAAAAAGAAACACATATATGATGATTATGAATTTCAGGAAGAGATCCCCAAGGCGAAGCCGAGAGATGTCAGAGCCCTGAAGGCGCAGGGCCTTTCGATGGCCTACGGATTCTTCCTGGTTGTCATGGCCATGGTCCTTTTGGTAGGATGCATAATGTATCTGAACTTAAGGAACGATATCACGGCCCAGCAAAAGACGATCGCCGGGATGGAAAAGGAACTCGGAACCCTCCGGCAGAAAAACGACGAGGAGCTTGACCGGATCGAGGGAGCGATCGACATGGAAGAGATCAAAAGGATCGCCATGGACGAGCTGGGTATGACCTATCCGCAATCCGGGCAGGTCGTAGACATAGAGGAAGGGGCTGGAGACTATGTCCGCCAATATCAGGACATTCCCGAAAAAGTCGAAAAAAAATAAAGACAGGAACCAAAAAAGCAGAACCAGAAGACTCACTTTTTCGATGAAAAAGAAGCTTCTGGGTTTGCTATGTCTGGTACTTGCGGCATTTTTAGGGCTTTTATACAGGATAGTGCAGATAAACAGGGATAACGGCGACTCGTATAAAAAGCAGGTATTATCCCAGCAGTCATACGATTCGAAGGTGCTTCCGTACAAACGCGGATCCATAGAGGACAGAAACGGTTCCATCTTTGCCTATTCCGAAAAAGTCTACAATGTAATAATCGACGCAAAGCTTGCAAATCAGGATAACGGAGCGCATCTTGACGCGACGATGGATGCCTTAAGGCAGAGCTTTCCAGAGCTGGACATAAAAGAGGTCAGGGATTACATAGCCCTTAATCCCGGGGCGCAGTACAAAAAATTCCTGAAAAGGGTTCCTGCGGACAGGGTTGCCGTATACAAGGAGATCGAGGAGGCATCCCTTGCCGACGAGGAGGCTGAAGAATCCTCAAAGGTCGCAAAGAACGCGGTCTGGTTTGAAGAGGAATATGTCAGGAAATACCCGTATGATTCCGTGGCCTGCGATATCATAGGCTTTGTGCAGGGAGATAATACAGGCCAGTACGGACTCGAGGAATACTACAACGACACATTGAACGGCAGCAACGGCCGCGAATACGGATTCTTAAACAATGACGGTTCGCTGGAGCGTACCATCAAAAAAGCAACGGACGGATGCACCATAGTTTCCACCGTGGATGTAAACATCCAGTCGATCGTCGAAAAACACATAAGAGAATTTGCGGATAAATACAAAAACAACTTCCGGACCGGCCCCGCGGCAAACAACATAGGATGCATCGTCATGAATCCGAATACCGGGGAGATCCTCTCGATGGCAAATTATCCGGTGTTCAACTTAAACGATCCGAGAAACATGGAGGGTATCGATCTTTCGCCCTACGAATCGCTGGTAAAGAAAAAGAAGAAAAAGAAGGACGAAGAGGAAGAGGAGAAAGAAGAAAGCGTTTCGGAGGATGAACCATCCGGCGAGGAACCGGAGGAAGAACAGTCCGAAGACGATAAGGAAACGGAAGAAGAGACAGAGAAAGAATCAGAGGAAGAAGCCGCGGAAGAAGCTGAGGAAGAGACAGAAGAGGAAAACCTCTATGACAGTGAAGAGATAAAAAATGCGGTATGGAAGAATTTCTGCATATCCGATACATTTGAGCCGGGATCGACGGTAAAGCCGTTTACGGTGGCTGCGGCAAAGGATGCCGGAAGGATAAGCGGCTGGGAAACATATGAGTGCAACGGCGCTCTTGAGGTGGGACAGCATGTCATACACTGCCACAACAGGTTCGGAGACGGACTGCTGACCGTAAAGGAAGGTATCGCCAAATCCTGCAATGTCGTTTTGATGGATGTGGCTTTTGCCCTGAAGAAAGATGACTGGCTTAAATATAATAAAAACTTTAATTTCGGATTAAAGACCAATATAGATCTGGCAGGAGAAGTGAACGGAGCCGAGACCACCTTTAATGAAAAAATGGGACTTACAGATCTTGCGGTAGCATCCTTCGGACAGGGCTTCAACGCTACAATGATCCAGATGGCGGCAGGTTTTTCGGCACTGATAAACGGCGGTTATTATTATCAGCCGCATGTCGTGAGCAGGGTCTTAAATCCGGAAGGAGCCGTAAAGCAGGAAAACAATCCGAGGATAGTCAAGCAGGTCATAAGCAATGAGACCTCGGATATGATCAGGGATTTCTGCAATGCAGTGGTAATGAGCGATCCTCAGGACTGTACCGGATGGAGCGCCAGGCCGGCAGGCTACACGATGGGCGGAAAAACGGGAACGGCGGAGAAACTTCCAAGAAGCGCCAAGAACTATGTCATATCCTTCATCGGATATGTGCCGGCAGAAAATCCCGAGGTGCTGGCATATGTTGTAATAGATACTCCGAATGTGGAGGAACAGTCTGAATCGACAAGGCTTGCGACAACTCTCTGCAGGGATATAATGACAGAGGTGCTCCGGTATATGAACATCTTCCCGACTCTTGAGATATCGGAGGAGGAGCAGGCCGAGCTTGATAAAATGCTTGAAGATTTCTCGGCAGGAGCGGTTTCACAGAATGCCGTATCCGGAAATTCTGTTTCGGAAAATGAAGCACCGGAGGGCGAAGGAGATGACGCGGAGCCTGCAATGGAACCGGTGGAGCCTTCCGAAAACAGGATACAGTATGATCCCGAAACAGGCTATCCGCTTGATCCGAACACCGGAGAGGTGCTCGACCCCGTCACCGGACAGCCGATAGACAAGACATTACCGTCAGACCTGGAGTTTTGATACTCGAAGATCGTAAATAACAGAGGATGAATATATGTTTGATTATTTCGTACCGTTCATAACATGCTTCGGCGCCAGCGTTCTTTTCGGACAGGGCGTCCTTCCGATGCTTCGAAAGCTGAAGGCCAGACAGGTGGAAAGAGAAGAGGGACCGGAGTCGCACAAGGTAAAGACCGGCACTCCGACGATGGGAGGCATCATGTTCCTCATACCCTGGATCGTGGTCGTATCCTTCTATCTGCCGGATCACAGGAACATCCTTCCGATCCTCATAGCTACAGTGGGATTCGGACTCATAGGTTTCGTGGATGATTTCATCAAGGTGGTCCTCAAGAGAAACCTGGGACTGAAGGCATATCAGAAATTCGGACTTCAGGTCATCCTTGCGCTGGTCCTCTGCGTGGTCATCATGAACCACACGAATGTATCATTTGACATGAGAGTGCCTTTCTCATCGATATTTACAAAAAGCGGCACTCCGGTCATGATCTCGCTCGGACTTTTTGCCATCCCTTTTGAGATCATAGCTTTCGGAGGAACGGTGAACGGAGCAAATTTCACGGACGGTCTTGACGGACTGGCATCCTTTGTTACCGCTGTGATCGCGATCTTCATGGCTGTGGCTTCGACCATAACATCGTCGGGCATCACACCGGCGGCGACCGCGATGATAGGTGGGCTGCTCGGATTTCTGATATATAATAAGCACCCGGCCAAAGTGTTCATGGGGGATACGGGTTCACTCGCCCTTGGAGGCTTTGTGGCATCCTCGGCGATCATGATGAACCTCCCGATCTATATACTGATCGTGGCCTTCATCTATCTGGCCGAGGTCTGTTCCGTCATCATACAGGTGCTTTATTTTAAGGCTACGCATGGAAAGAGATTTTTCAGGATGGCTCCCATCCACCATCATTTCGAACTTCTCGGATGGTCGGAGGTAAAGGTCACTACCGTATTCACGGCCGTAACCTTCGTTCTGGTCTTAATAGGACTGGCTGCCATATGAAAAAAACGGGTCGAGAAGGGGCCGGAGTAATTCGTTTTTTATGAAAGGAGGAAAACATGAATTTCAAAGGGCTGAAGGTTCTTATTATAGGAACAGGCATCAGCGGCATGGGAGCTGCGGCGCTTCTTGAAAAAAGCGAAGCTCTGCCGATACTCTTTGATTCAAATCCGGATGTCGATGTCGAGAAGCTTAAAAAGGAGCTTCCCGAAGATACATTGACCAGGATATACACGGGTGAACTTCCTCCAAATGTTGAAAAAAGCGTGGATCTGGTGATCTTAAGCCCCGGGGTTCCTGTTGACATACCCCTGGTAAACAGCTTCAGGGAAAGAGGCATAAAGATCTGGGGCGAGATAGAGCTTGGCTTCAGGTTTGCAAAGGGACAGCTCCTTGCGATCACGGGTACAAACGGCAAGACCACCACGACGGCCCTTTTGGGTCAGATAATGAAGGATATCGCGCGGGACCCCGAAAATGTCTACATTGTCGGCAACATCGGAAATCCCTACACGCTGAAGGCTGCGGATACGGATGATGAATCGGTCACGGTGGCCGAGATCAGTTCCTTCCAGCTTGAGACGGCGATAAATTTCAAGCCTCATGTATCCGCGATATTAAATATCACGCCCGATCACTTAAACCGTCACCATACGATGGAAAACTATATTTCAATAAAGGAATCCATCGCGAAGAATCAGACGGAAGATGATTATATTGTTTTAAATTATGATGATCCGAACACGAAAGCGGTTGCGGACAGGGTGAAGGCCAAGGTCATATTTTTCAGCCTGAAGGAAAACCCTGATACTGTCGACAGAAAATGCGATCTGCTGTACATGGACGGCGAAAATATCATGTACAATGATGAGTTTTTATTAAATGTAAACGATATGCAGCTGATCGGCTCCCACAACTGGGAAAATGTCATGGCCGGAGCGGGCATGGCCCTTGCCGTAGGTGTTCCGAAGGATGATGTTGTATCCACGATCAAGTCGTTTAAGGCAGTGGAACACAGGATCGAATATGTGAAGACGGTAAACGGCGTTGATTATTATAACGATTCCAAAGGGACAAATCCGGACGCCGCGATAAAGGCTGTTCAGGCCATGAAGAAAAGAACAGTGCTCATAGGCGGAGGTTATGATAAATCGTCAAAGTATGACGAGTGGATAGAAAGCTTCGACGGAAAGGTGAAAAGTCTGATCCTCCTTGGCCAGACGGCCCAGGCCATAGCTGAATGCGCAAGGGCGCATGGTTTCAACGATATAGTATTTGTAAACGATATGTCCGAAGCCGTAAACGAGGCACACAAAATAGCACAGCCCGGTGAGGCCGTGCTTTTATCGCCCGCATGCGCAAGCTGGGGCATGTTTAAAAATTATGAGGAAAGAGGCAGGATCTTTAAGGATCTTGTAAGGGAGCTTTAATATTGAAGAAAACATCGCTGCCTGCAACCAGAAATATCCATATTGATATCACACTTGTTTTTGTCGTGCTTTTTCTGCTTTTTTTCGGGCTCATCATGATCTATTCGGCAAGCGCCTATTCTGCCATGAGAACGGAAAACAGCTCGACCTATTATCTATTTTCACAGGCGCGCGCCACGATCCTGGGGCTTGTGGCGATGTTTGTCGTTTCAAGATTTGATTATCATCTTTTCAGGAAACTTGCCTGGCCGCTTTACGGCGCCTCATGTTTTGTTATCCTTATGGTGCTGACGCCCCTGGGCATGACGAAAAACGGCGCGAGAAGATGGCTGAATATCTTCGGGATGTCCCTGCAGCCGGCGGAGATCGCAAAGGCCGGCCTCATAATCTTTTTTGCGGCCTTTATTGCATCAAATGTGAAAGCCGTGTCAAAAATGAAAGGGATGCTCCAGACCATGCTCCTGACATTCGTTCCCTGCGCGCTGGTATATTTTGTGACGGACAACTTAAGTACCGCCATAATCATTTTCTGCATAGTTTATATCATGCTTTTTGTTGCTTCGGAAAAGAGCTTCATCTATATCCTGGTCGCTCTGGCAGTCGCGGGGCTGATCTTCGGCATCGTTTATGCCGTGGAAAATAATATAATCCCTGCGGATCTGTCCTTCAGGTTAAGCCGTATCAAGGCATGGAGAAATCCGGAAGCCTACGCCTCAAATACAAGTTATCAGACGGTTCAGGCTTTGTATTCCATAGGATCCGGAGGCTTTCTCGGCAAAGGACTCGGGCAGAGCACGCAGAAGCTTGGTTATATTCCCGAGGCCCAGAACGATATGATCTTTTCGATTATCTGCGAGGAACTGGGGATCTTCGGCGCGCTTGCCGTGATGCTTCTCTTCCTGCTTCTTATCGGCATCTTTTTCATGGTCGCGATCAATGCCCCCGACCTTTTCGGCTCGCTTCTGGTCACGGGCGTAATGACGCACTTTGCCGTGCAGGTGCTGTTAAATATCGCTGTCGTCACAAATACCATACCCAACACCGGCATCACACTTCCCTTCATATCCTACGGAGGCACCTCGACGCTGTTCCTCCTTGCCGAGGTGGGGATAGTCTTAAGCGTATCAAGGAAGACCGGAATTGAATAGCTTCCTGAAAAAGCGGCGGATGATCAGGACCCTGACAGTTCTTTTTATTGTGGCTGCGTTTGTTTCGGCTGCCGCCTGGTTCTTTTATTATTATACCGTTGACAGCATAGTGATAACCGGGAACAGCAGATACACGGATGAACAGATAAGGGATCTTGTTTTTGACAGCCCGATAAAAAAGAATTCGCTGTATCTTTATCTTGTTTATAACGGAAAGCCCGTTACGGATATACCTTTCATAGAAAAGATGGATATCACCATAGTCTCGCACGATCAGGTCAAGATCGATGTCTACGAAAAGGCTGTGGCCGGATATGTAAAGTATCTGGGACAGTACATCTATTTTGACAGGGAAGGGTATGTGATCGAAACTACCGGCGCGCCGCTTCGCGATGTGCCCTATGTCACGGGACTTGAGTTTGACAACTGCGTCAGATATGAGGTCCTGCCGGTGCGGGACAAGGCTGTTTTTTCGGACATCCTGTCGCTTACCCAGCTTTTTGATAAATATGATCTCCATCCGGACCGCATTTATTTTTCAAAGACGGGTCAGATCACCCTGTATTTCGGGGAAGCAAAGGTTCTGATAGGCACCATGGACGAGATCGACGAAAAGATGATGAAGCTCAAGGGCATCTCGCCGAAGATCACGGGGCTGTCCGGCACCTTAAGACTTGATGATTACACGGAAGACGGCGCATATATAACATTTGAGAAAGATTAGGTTGATTATTTAAGAATTTAAGTATAATATATATTAGGTTTATGTTTTTTAAGGAGGATTAACTGTGTTTGAGATCAAGTCGGAAGAACAGGAGTATGCCTGCAAGATCCTCGTCATAGGGGTTGGCGGAGCTGGAAATAACGCAGTAAACAGGATGTTGGGCTATGAGAATATCGACGGGGAGGTCAAGAGGAATTCCGACCTTGAGTCTATGAGGGGCGTCGATTTCATAGGCATGAACACGGATAAACAGGCTCTCGGAAAGTGCAGGGCCGCAAACAGGCTTCAGATAGGTGAGAAACTGACGAAAGGACTGGGAGCGGGTTCGCAGCCTGAGGTAGGCACCAAGGCTGCCGAAGAGAGCATAGATGATATAACGAGCGCCATGCGGGGGTATGACATGGTGGTCATTACCTGCGGTATGGGAGGCGGAACCGGTACCGGAGCCGCTCCGATCGTCGCAAAGGCTGCAAAGGATATGGGAATACTGACACTCGGTATCGTTACCAAGCCCTTCCAGTTTGAAGGCGCGCCGAGAATGAAGAAGGCTTTGGAAGGTATTTCAAAGCTTCAGTCCGCAGTGGATACACTGATCGTTATCCCCAATGAGAAATTAAGAAAGATAGTAGACAGGAATATGGGCTTCGGAGATGCCATGAAGGTTGCTGACGAGGTTCTGCAGCAGTCTGTTCAGGGAATCACGGATCTCATCAATGTTCCTTCGCTCATAAATCTTGACTTTGCCGATGTCCGCACAACTATGAAGGACAAGGGCATTGCTCATATAGGAATAGGAGTGGGCAAGGGAGATGACAAGGCCATGGAGGCCGTAAAGCAGGCTGTGGGAAGCCCGCTCTTGGAGACTACGATCAACGGCGCCCAGAATGTCATCATCAATATCTCGGGTGATATCACCCTTGATGATGTAGGAAGCGCATCCGATTATATCATGAGCCTTACGGGCGAGGATACGAATGTTATCTTCGGCGCACAGGAGGACAGAAATGTTTCCGATACCATCCGCATTACCGTTATCGCAACGGGACTTGAGGATGCCGGCGCGGTAATGCCTCAGACAGTCGGAGCAGGACAGCAAAGGCCCGTCCAGCCGGCAAGGAGAATGGCGCCCGGCATGGGTCAGATGGCACCCGGCATGAACATGAACAGAGGAATGGCACCGGGTATGGGCCAGATGGCTCCCGGCATGAACCAGGGCATGGCACCCGGCATGAATATGAATCAGGGAATGAATCCCGGCATGAACCAGGGCATGGCACCCGGAATGAACCAGGGTATGAATCCGGGCATGAATCCGGGAATGGGAATGAACCAGGGAATGGGAATAAATCCCGGCATGAATCCTAATCAGGCCGGACAGTACGGAGCAAGACCTGCTGCCCCGAATGCCAGGGAAGTCCAGCTGATCAACAATGACGGCGGAGCAGATGCCGGCAGAGGCGGGAACATGAACAGCAGGGTTGAGCCCAAGAGCATAAAAATACCCGATTTTCTGCGAAATAAATAGAGGATAGAGGAGAGTATAAAGAATGAGATGTCCGTATTGCGGCCATGAGAACACTCGAGTCATTGATTCCAGACCGGCCGAAGAAAACAATTCCATCAGACGCCGGCGCGTGTGTGATGAGTGCAACAAACGATTCACCACTTACGAGAAAGTTGAAACGATCCCGCTGATCATCATCAAAAAAGATAATAACAGGGAATCCTACAACAGGGAAAAGATCGAAAACGGTGTCATGAAGGCCTGCCACAAGAGACCGATCTCTGCGGATCAGCTGACCCGTATAGTTGACGAAGTTGAGACGGAGATCTACGCGAGAGAAGAAAAGGAGATCCCCAGTTCGGTGATCGGAGAGCTGATCATGGACAAGCTGAAGGATACCGATACGGTTGCATATGTACGATTTGCTTCGGTATACAGGGAATTTAAGGATATCAACACTTTCATGGATGAGTTGAAAAAGGTTTTGGATAAATGATCGTTAAGGCTCTGCCTTTATTACAAGGCAGAGCTTTTTTTTCACAGGTTTTTTATTGCGGATAATTATGAGCACTCTCTACCCCACAGTCAGGACCGGTTCGGCCTATACGATCGACTATGAAAAACTCTATAATATCGGGATCAGGGGCATTATCTTTGATATAGACAATACCCTGGTGGAGCATGACGCGCCTGCGGACGACAGAAGCAGGGCGTTGATAAAAAGGATCCATGATGCAGGCATTAAGACCATCATTCTGTCCAATAACGGGCAGAAACGGGTGAAAAGCTTTGCCGACGAGGTCGGATGCCCCTATATATTCAAGGCTTCAAAACCCAGGGCGGAAGGATTCCTGCTCTCCATGAAAAAGATGGGTACAGGCAGGAAAAGCACGATCCTTATCGGAGATCAGCTTTTTACCGATGTCTGGGGGTCTTCGCGGGCGGGGATCAGGAGCATACTGGTCCGGCGCATAGCATTTCACGAAAGATATTACATCCACTTAAAAAGAATACTCGAATATGTGATCATGATCTTTTATCCCGTTTACAGGCTGGGTAAGCACGATGAACTGGAAGGAGCGGTCTAATGGCGAAAATTGACGGAAAGACAAAGATAATAGGTATAATCGGCGATCCCGTGGAGCATACCGCATCCCCGGCCATCCACAATTTTCTGGCTGAAAAGCTTAAGGATAATGTGGTCTATGTTCCTTTTCACGTGAAAAAGGAAAACCTTGCCGAGGCCGTAAAAGGCGCGTACGGACTGGGCATCACAGGTTTGAATGTGACCGTGCCGCACAAGCAGTCAGTGATGGCGGAAGTGACGGAGCTTGATGATGCAGCGCTTGAGATCGGAGCAGTCAACACAATATCCGTTTCAAAGAAGGGCTACAAGGGATACAATACGGACTTTTCCGGATTCATGAGACAGATGGACCATGATTCCGTGATAGCCTACAACAGGGAGGTCATCATGCTCGGCGCGGGCGGGGCTGCAAAGGCTGTGATGTACGCCCTGCAAAAGACCGGAGCGTCAAAGATATATGTCCTTAACCGCTCAAAGAGCAAGGCGAAGGATCTGTTCGGAAACTATAAGAATGTGGAGATACTCGGATTTGACGAATGGGAAAAGATTCCGAAAAAACAGGACTATATATGTATACAGTGCACCAGTGTGGGTCTTTCACCCAAGGATTATGAGTGTGTCATAAAGGATGATGCCTTCTTTGATCTGGTGGAAACAGGCGTGGACCTGATCTATGTTCCGCGAAAGACCGTGTTCATGAAGAAACTTGAGGAACGGGGAAGAAAAGCCTATAACGGACTGAGGATGCTGATGTACCAGGCGGTGTCATCCTACGAGATCTTTATGGACAGGGAAGTGCCTGCCGATGTTCTGGAGGAACTTTATGAAGAACTTGATCCTTGAGGGCTTCATGGGATGCGGCAAGAGCAGGATAGCGAGTGAGCTTGGCAGAAGCATTAAGCTGGAAGTGATCGACACGGATGATGTCATAGAAAGGAAGCAGGGAAGGACGATAGCCAAAATCTTTGAAGAAAGCGGCGAGGAAGCGTTTCGGGACATGGAGACAGCTGTTCTTCGGGAACTGTCGGACAGACAGGAAGGCGCTGTCATTTCTCTTGGCGGCGGCATGCCGGTAAAGAGCGAAAACAGGAAGCTTCTTAAGGAACTTGGAACCGTGATATACCTGAAAGCTGACAGTAATGTTCTCATAAGAAGGCTTCAAAGGGGAGTCGAAAAAAGACCCATGCTTTCGGGACATGATCTTAAAGAACGCGTAGAGCAGCTTCTTTCGGAAAGGGAGGCTTTTTACGAAGACGCGGCTGATATCGTGATCGAGATCGGAGAGGACGATCCGGAAAAAATAGTGAAAAGGATAATGGAGAAAGCGGAGCAATGAAGATCCTTGTGATAAACGGCCCGAACTTAAACTTCCTCGGGATCAGGGACAGACAGACCTACGGGGAGCAAAGCTACGAACATCTCATCAGACTTATCGAGGATAAGGCGAAGGAACTTAAGGTTGAAGTTTCGTGCTTCCAGTCAAACCATGAGGGGGCGATCATTGACCGCATCCAGGAGGCTTATTTTGACGGAACGGACGGGATAGTGATAAATCCGGGTGCATACACGCATTATTCCTATGCCATCTACGACGCGCTGTTATCCTACGACAGGATCCCCATGGTGGAGATCCATATATCCGATATTAATTCACGCGACGAGTTCAGAAGGACATCCGTCACAGCCCCTGCCTGTGATCATCAGATAGTGGGACACGGCCTCGAGGGATATCTCGAAGCGATGGAGTGGATAGTCCGCCGCTCTTGATTTATTGAAAGTGTTAGTGTAAAATATCCGAAGTTGTTTATTGAATAAGGAGGATATACTTATGGTTTCGGCCGGTGAATTCAGAAACGGAATGACAGTGGAAATAGAGGGTACGGTGTACCAGATCATAGAGTTTCAGCATGTCAAACCCGGCAAGGGTGCTGCTTTTGTAAGGACAAAACTGAAGGATGTGATCAATTCGGGCGTGGTTGAAAAGACCTTCAGACCCACCGAGAAATTTGAGAATGCAAGGATCGACAGAAAGGATATGCAGTATCTCTACAATGACGGAGATATCTATAATTTCATGGATCCGGAATCCTATGAACAGGTTGGCATCAGCAAGGAAGTGGTAGGAGATGCCATGAAGTTTGTAAAGGAAAATGAGAACTGCAAGGTCTGCTCATATAAGGACAATGTATTCTCGGTTGAGCCTCCTTTATTTGTAGAACTTGAGATCACGGAGACCGAGCCCGGCTTTAAGGGAGATACGGCAACCGGAGCTTCAAAGCCTGCAACTGTTGAGACAGGCGCACAGGTAAATGTTCCTCTCTTTGTAAATCAGGGAGACAAGATCAAGATCGATACCCGCACGGGTGAATATCTTTCAAGAGTACAGTGATCATAATACTGCGTTCGCAGTTTTCCGTCATGCCGGGGATCTTGAATGATCCCCGGGTGAATGCGGAAGAATCTTTCTTTTTCATTCTGATTTAAGTTTTTTAAGGATCTTTTTTGAACCCATATCTATATAAATCTTTTTTGCAGGCTGTTCATTTTGAATGGCGGCTTGTATTACACATCGTCTGTGCCTTAAAAAGGCATGTCTTTTTATCATTTTTCGGAGGTTTTTCATGGAGTTTAAGGATTTTTGCGAAGAAGTAAGGGACAGGGTGCGCGATATCTGCGGTCCTGATTTTAATGTGTCGTTAAGGGATACACTGAAGAATAATTCGGTGGTGCTCAAGGGACTGGTGATAATGAGCAGGGACAGCAATGTCGCACCATCGATCTATCTGGAGGATTTTTACACGGATCACTGCGACGGAAGGGATATCGATGATATCGTAAATGATATTCTGAAGGCATATTCAAATAACAGAACCTGCGGAGATCTTGATGTGAATCTTTTCAATAATTTTGAAAAGGTTAAGGACATGATCACCTATAAGCTGGTGAATTATGAGAGCAACCTGAAGATGCTCGCGAACCTGCCGCACCGCAGATTTCTCGATCTTGCCGTGATCTATGTAGTGGTGCTGGGTGAAACGCCGAAGGGTCAGGCGACGGTCACCATACATACCGAGCATATGGAAAACTGGGGGACCTCTGAGGAGGAACTCTGGAAGCTTTCAAACAAGAATACGCCGAGGCTTGCAAAGCCGGAGATCATGGCGCTGTCAGATCTGATAGGCAGCATGATGGGAGGTGAGGAAAGCGGCATGGTACCGCAGGATGCGGGGATGTATGTGCTCACCAACAGCAGCCGGATAAACGGAGCCTCCTGCATCCTTTACGATGATGTGGTATCGGGGTTAGCGGGTGGACTGGGAAAGGATCTGTATATCATCCCGTCCTCGATACACGAGGTGATCCTCATGCCGTCCGATGCCTTTCCCGATGTGGACAGGATGATAGATATAATAAGAGAGGTCAACAGTACGCAGGTCCGTAAAGAGGAGATCCTGTCGTACCGGCTCTACAGATACAGCCGCAGTACGGACAGGATCTGTGTGGCCTGACCCGCGAATGCCTTAGGCGGAAAAAAGAGCCCTGATAAGATGGGGTTTCGGGCGCTGTCATGGTGCGCCCGGATCCCCCGTCTCCCTTAAAATAAGCTGAAAGGAACGAAATTTGCGTTTACAGGTAAATTATGTTAATATACCAAAGTATGGGTGTTTGTTGCTGTATGGGATCCGGCCGTGCGCCGAAATACACCGGCACATACATACCGGGCGTTCATAGCTCAGCTGGATAGAGCACAGGCCTCCGACGCCTGGTGTCGAGGGTTCGAATCCCTTTGAACGCAGAGAGGTGATTTTTTTCAAAAAATCACCGATCGTACTGGACCAGGCTTTGCCGAAGGCAAAGGCGTGTCCGGGCGGAGCCCGGATTTTCGAGTGATTTCCCTGATCACTCGAAAAGTCGTATTCAGACTGAACGCTTACCGAATGCGCTCGAAAACCGAAGATTTTTAAAACTCACAAAGGAGACCGTAGTATTACGGAGGAGTAAGATGAGAAGAAGAAATTTTGACCTCAGGGATTTTATTCTGGGGCACTATCAGTATTTTATAGTAGGCATACTGTTCATAATCCTGGTCGTTGTGCTGGCTGTCTTTTCTTCAAAGCACAAGAAAGACAAGGAGGAACCTGAAGACACGGAGGCTGCCGAGACAGTGGAGGTATCGGATGACACCGTTCAGGCGGATCAGAATGCCGAGATACCTCTTACGACGGAGGGACTGCAGGTAGATGCTTATCCCGAAGTGAACAGTCTGGTAAATACTTATTTTTCGGCAATGGCATCCGGAGATGTGGCAACGCTTGAGACGATCTGCAGCATGCTTGATGATGCCGCAAAGATAAGGATTATCGAAAGAGCAAAATACACCGAAAGCTATGATGACATCAGGTGCTATACCAAGCCCGGACCGGTGGAAGGATCATATATAGTATTTGCATATTATCAGATCAAATTCCAGAATATCGACACGAAGGCGCCCGGTCTTTCATCGCTCTATGTATGTTCAAATCCTGACGGATCACTGTATGTATATAACGGGGATCTGCCGGAGAATGTTTCGACCTATATCAGGGGCGTTGCGGCGCAGGATGATGTGGTGGCGCTCTTAAACCAGGTGGATGCCGAATATAATGCGGCAGCCGAACAGGACAAGACCTTAAAGGCTTTCATGGATGCGCTTCCCGCCAAGCTTGACGAGGCAGTCGCAGCCCAGCTTGCAAGCGGTGAGCCCATTGATACATCACAGCCCGACGCACCCACGGAGACACCGGAGGTTCTGGTCAAGACCACGGATGCGGTAAGGATCAGATCTTCGGCTGACGATTCAAGCGATTCAAATATCATCGCAAAGTCGGCTGCAGGCGATACCTTCACAAGGATCGAGGAAGAAGGCGGCTGGAGCAAGATCAAGTACAAGGATACGACAGCCTATATCAGATCGGATTTCCTTACAACGGCTGACAATCCCGAACCGACAGATGACGGCGGCGGTGAAGATGCCGGTCCTACGGTGACCGTGACAAAGACGGATGTCAATGTCAGGGATAAAGCCGGTACTGACGGCGCGGTTTTGGGCAAGGCTTCTTCCGGAAGCAAGTTCACGCTCAAGGGCGAGTCGGGAGAATGGTACGAGATAGATTACAACGGAAAGTCCGGATTCATCAGAAACGACATGGCAAGCAAGAACTGATGCCGGGATGATGTAAAAAAAATATATGTTGATTTTAAAAAATCATAGTAGTATTATCTTTGTTGACAATGGCGTCGGATAAAGGGGATAAAGTCCCCTTTTTACCGATGTCTTTTTTATTTTTTCATAATAAAAGATTAGGAGGAAAAAAGAAATGTCGTATGTTGACGAGGTCTACAGCTATGTAGTGGAAAAGAACCCCGCGCAGCCTGAATTTCATCAGGCGGTAAAGGAGGTCCTGGAGTCTTTAAGAGTAGTCATTGAGGCTAACGAGGAAGAGTACAAAAAGGATGCACTTCTGGAAAGACTCTGCACGCCTGAAAGGCAGATCCTTTTCAGGGTTCCCTGGGTTGATGACAAGGGCCAGACACATGTGAACAACGGATTCCGTATCCAGTTCAATTCCGCGATAGGTCCCTACAAAGGAGGACTTCGTTTCCATCCTTCGGTCAACCTCGGTATCATCAAGTTCCTCGGCTTCGAGCAGATATTTAAGAACAGCCTGACAGGACTTCCCATCGGCGGCGGCAAGGGCGGATGCGATTTTGATCCCAAGGGCAAGTCGGATAACGAGATCATGAGATTCTGCCAGAGCTTCATGACAGAGCTCTACAGGCATATCGGCGCGGACACCGATGTTCCCGCAGGCGATATCGGAGTAGGCGGAAGAGAGATCGGATATTTGTACGGACAGTACAAGAGGATCCGTAATGTGTATGAGGGAGTGCTCACAGGAAAGGGCCTTACCTACGGCGGATCGCTTGCACGTACAGAGGCAACCGGCTACGGACTCCTTTATTGTACTAACGCGATGCTGAAGGCAAATAATGTTGATATCAAGGGCAAGACCATTGCCGTATCCGGCGCAGGAAACGTTGCGATCTATGCTATACAGAAGGCACAGCAGCTTGGAGCAAAGCCTGTTACATGCTCTGATTCTACCGGATGGATATATGATCCCGAAGGCATCGATGTTGAGCTTTTGAGGGAAGTAAAGGAAGTTAAGAGGGCAAGGCTTACAGAATATGCGGCAAAGAGACCTTCAGCAGAATATCATGAGAAGAAGAACGGCGAGCACGGCGTTTGGAATGTAAAGGTTGATATAGCTCTTCCGTGCGCAACCCAGAATGAGCTTGATCTTGATGATGCCAAGGCTCTGGTCGCAAACGGTGTCATAGCTGTTGCCGAGGGCGCTAACATGCCTACCACGATCGAGGCTACACAGTACTTCCAGCAGAACAAGGTTCTCTTCATCTGCGGAAAGGCTTCAAATGCCGGTGGTGTTGCCACATCAGCTCTTGAGATGAGCCAGAACTCGGAAAGACTTTCATGGACCTTTGAAGAGGTTGATTCAAAGCTTCAGGGCATCATGGAGAATATCTTCAAAAATGCGGATGAGGCAGCAAAGAAGTACGGCAAGGAGGGCGACTATGTCGCAGGCGCAAATATCGCCGGATTCCTTAAGGTTGCCGAGGCTATGAAGGCTCAGGGAATAGTATAAGGTTACGCCACAGTCTTTAATTATTGCATAAAAAATGTTATGATGTAACTGTCTGCGGTCTTTTTTGTGAAGACCCCGGACAGTTACTTTTTTGTTACCGGCATGTTTGCGGGGAGGTGTTTATGGCAGCTTTTGATATCTGGCTTAAGTTTTTTATCATAGATCATGATATCAGTGTCGAGGATGTGGTCTTTGAAGGTATCGTGGACGGAAAGATGAAGCACTGCACCTACAGGGAGTTTTTCGAAGCGATCAAACCCTATCCAATGATCCAGGAAAGAGTGAGGACGGATCTTTCAGTGGCTGCGGCAACCGGCGGTTCGATCAGGGCCTCGGCAGGAAAGATATGCGAGGAAGAACTGATAAGCAAAGGACACAAGGTCTGAAAGGACAGGTAAAGATGAGCGGAAAGATCCTTCTGATAGACGGTCACAGCATCATGAACAGGGCATATTACGGCCTTCCTCTTCTGACAAATGCGCACGGTGTGCACACGAATGCCATTCTCGGCTTCTTAAACATCCTGATAAGGGCGTTAGACGAAGAAAAGCCGGATTATCTAACCGTGGCGTTTGATGAGCATGCTCCGACCTTCAGACACAAGATGTATGAGGCATACAAGGGCACGAGGCATGCCATGCCCGATGAACTGAAGGAGCAGATCCCGATAATAAAAGATCTCCTGCGTTCCATGGGGATAAAGATCGTTTCAAAGGAAGGGATCGAAGCAGATGATATCATAGGCACGATCTCAAGAAGGGCTTCGCGCGACGGCATAGATACGGTGATTATTTCCGGTGACAGGGATCTTCTGCAGCTTGTGACGGATTCCGATGTCCGGCTGAAGCTGCCGCATACGAAAAGGGGCCAGACTGTCGTTGAGGAATTCTATGCAGCGGATGTACTTGAAAAATACAAGGTTAGTCCTGAAGGGATCATAGAACTGAAAGCTTTGATGGGGGATTCCTCCGATAATATCCCGGGAGTTCCGAAGATCGGAGAAAAGACAGCAACCGATCTCATAGTACAGTACGGTAACATAGAGAATTTAAAAGAGCATATATCCGAGATCACAAAAAAGAGCATCAGGGAATCGCTTGAACAGAATTTTGATCTGGCTGTTCTGTCAAAAGAACTTGCAACGATCGATACAAACGCAGATCTGGACTATGATATGGAAAAGGCCAGACTCTCTGATATATACACAAAGGAGGCATATGAGGCCTTTAAGGAACTCGGATTTAAGAGTCTGCTTAAATACTTTGATGCCGGCTTAAAGGAAAGGGCTTCTTCCTCGGTCATATTCACCGAGATAACGTCCGAACAGGATGCCGGAAATCTCTTCGAAAAATGGGAGAAATCAATATATGCGGGGTTTTATCTTGATGCTGAAAACCTTGCGGTATGTTTTGAAGACGGCGGTTTCGTTCTTCCGCTTTCAGGTTTTAATCCTTTCTTCATAGAGGACGGGATCAATACGGCTGTGGCGAAGAGCGGCTGCAGTTTTACCTTTGATATCAAGAAACAGCTGAAATACATAAATATCAACGAAAACAGAAGGACAAAGGATGTCAGGATCCTTGATTATCTGTTAAATCCGTTAAACCCGGACAATTCAGAGATTACGGATGTAAGAGAAGCTGCGGAGCAGGCTCTTTTCCTCGGCAGGGAAAGGTATGACAGAGTCAGGGAAGACGGCATGGCGGATCTTTTTGAAAAGATAGAGATGCCGGTGGCTTTTGTTCTTTCCGGGATGGAAAAGGAAGGGATCAGGACTGACAGACAGGCGCTTTCCGACCTTTCAGAAAAACTCGGGGAGCAGATAAATGAACTTTCGGGGCAGATAATCGAAGAGGCCGGCGAGGATTTCAATATAAATTCCCCCAGGCAGCTTGGAGTTATCCTTTTTGAAAAAATGGGACTGCCCGGCGGCAAAAAGACAAAGACGGGTTACTCGACCGCTGCGGATGTGCTTGAAAAGATGGCGGCGGAACATCCTTTTGTGGGAAAGATCCTTGAGTACAGGGCTCTTTCAAAGTTAAAGAGCACATACGCGGATGCGCTTGCCGATTTCATAGATGAAACGGGCAGGATACACACAACCTTCAACCAGACCGTGACGGCAACGGGAAGACTGTCTTCGGACAATCCGAATCTTCAGAATATCCCAGTCAGGACGGAAAGAGGCAGGGAACTTCGAAGGGTATTCATACCCAAAGACGGATATATCTTTACGGATGCGGATTATTCGCAGATCGAACTGCGTATCCTGGCTTCGCTTTCCGGGGATGAAAAACTGATTGAAGCATACAATATGGAAAGCGATATCCATGCCATAACTGCTTCACAGGTCTTTCATGTCCCGCTGTCCGAGGTCACGCCGCAGCTTCGCAGAAACGCAAAGGCTGTAAATTTCGGGATAGTATACGGTATCAGCTCCTTTGGATTGAGCCAGGGACTTTCGATTTCAAGAAAAGAGGCTGCGGAATACATAGAAAGGTATTTTGAGACCTATCCGAAGGTGAAGGCTTATCTTGACGGTCTCATTGCCTCGGCAAAGGAAAAGGGTTATGCCGAAACGCTTTTTGGCAGGAGACGCCCCGTGCCGGAGCTTAAGGAGTCCAACTTCATGAGGAGATCCTTTGGTGAAAGAGTGGCAATGAACATGCCCATCCAGGGGACTGCTGCCGATATCATGAAGATCGCCATGAGGGATACCGCGAAGGGACTTGAAGCGGCGCATTTAAAGTCCCGTCTGGTGCTTCAGGTGCATGATGAGCTTCTTGTGGAAACAGCTCCGGGTGAGGAAGAGGCCGTGCATGATATATTGAAAAAGAACATGATGGGCGCTGCGGACTTAAAGGTTCCGCTTGAGGTCGACATCAATACCGGCAGGGATTTTTATGACGCGCACTGAGGAGGATACGGACAGGATGAAGGTCATCGGGATCACCGGAGGCGTCGGCGCAGGAAAGAGCATGATCCTTTCGCTTCTTGAAAAGGAGTGTTCATGCCGGGTGCTGATCGCAGATGAAGCGGCAAAGAAACTCCAGGAACCGGGCGGGGAGTGTTATAATGAGATCGTCCGTGCCTTCGGGGAAGGCATTCTCGACGGGAAAGGACAGATCGATAAGGCTGAATTTGCACGTGTTATATTCGGAGACGAAGAAGCCAGAAGCATGGTTAATTCAATTATCCATCCGGCGGTCAACAGATATATTACGGATGTGATAAATGAAGAAAGACAGGCCCGAAGGATAGAATTTCTTTTCATTGAGGCTGCGCTTCTGATAGAATGCGGATATGACAGGATATGTGATGAACTCTGGTACATATATGCATCGGAGGAGACAAGGAGAAAAAGACTTACGGAAACCCGGGGCTACAGCAACGAAAAGGCGTCCTCGATCTTTGCCTCACAGCTTTCGGAAGACGAATTCAGAAGGAACTGTGCGGAGATCATAGAAAATGACTCGGACGAAGAAGGGGCCGCAGAGAGGATACACGATCTTATAGTCAGGAAGAGAAGGGAGTTTGGTTTTGGAGAGTGTTAAATATCTGATAATAGGAGCAGGACCTGCCGGACTCGCCTTTGCAAATATGCTTAAAGCTTCCGGAGAGGATTCTTTTCTTGTGCTTGAGAAGGAAAGCGAGGCGGGAGGATTATGCAGATCTTCGATCGTGGACGGGGCTCCGCTTGATACCGGAGGCGGCCACTTCCTTGATGTGAGGGATCCGGAGGTCGTAAACTTTGTATTTTCGTTTCTTCCTGAGGAAGAATGGGACAGATATGACAGGATATCAAGGATAGATCTCGGAAACGCGGTCATTGATTATCCCTTTGAATCAAATATCTGGCAGCTGCCCGAGGATGAGCAGGTAAAGCATCTTGTGGCGATCTCAAGGGCGGGATGCAATCTGGGAAAAGAAAAGCCGGAACTGTTTTCAAAGTGGATACCCTGGAAACTCGGCGAAAAGATAGCTTCGGATTACATGCTTCCGTACAACAGCAAGATGTGGTGCATGGATCTGGACGAAATAGGAACCTACTGGCTTGAAAAACTTCCGGATGTTTCCTTTGAGGATACGCTTTTAAGCTGCATCAGGCACAGCAGTATTTATGAAAGCCTTCCGGGGCATGCGAGTTTTTATTATCCCAAAAAGCATGGATACGGAAAAGTGTGGCTTGAAATGGCGGATGCCGTAAAGGATAATATGATATATGACACGAAGGCGTCCGAACTTGACCTTGACGGCAGGACGGTAAACGGGCACTATAAAGGTGAATATATAATAAATACGGCTCCGTGGACGGACTTTGATCATATAGACGGCGCAGGGGAAGCCTTCATGGCCGCTCTTCAAAAACTTAAATTTACATCTGTAGTAATTAAGTATTATGATGAAACTGTTGATACCGATTCGCACTGGACTTATTTTCCGGAGGAGTCAAAGGAGTATCACAGGATACTGTACCGTTCCAATTTCTGCAGAGGTTCTAAGGGATATTGGACGGAAAGCAACGTAAAGCGCGCCGACATAAATGATGGCCGTCCGTGCTTTGTAAATGAATATGCCTATCCTGTAAATACCACGGATAAGAGACAGGCAATAGCGCTGATACTTGAAGAAGCGGAAAAGAAGAATGTTTACGGACTCGGAAGATGGGGGCAGTGGGAACATTTTAACTCCGATGTTACGGTAAAAAAAGCAATGCAGCTTGCTTTAAGATTTGGAAAGGGTAATTGACAAATGGCAAAAACAACGGAAAGATATCCCGGGCCGCTGGTGTTCGGACTTGATATCGGTACAAGGAGCATAGTCGGCACCGTCGGCTATATGTTCAACAAAAAATTTCATGTTATAGCCATACAATCAAAACTGCATGAGACCAGGTCGATGCTTGACGGACAGATCCACGATATCGCGGCAGTGGCCGATACCATCATGGATGTGAAGGCTGAACTGCAGAGAAAGACCGGACAGCCTTTAAAGGATGTCTGTATAGCGGCTGCGGGACGTGTGCTGAGGACCGTGACCGTTCATGTGGATCACGAATTCGAAGAGGATACGGATGTAACGGCAGAGCATATCTATTCGCTGGAGCTTTTGGGCGCTCAGAGGGCCTACGAGGAATTCTTAAAGAACAATACCCTCAATATGCGTTTTTACTGCGTCGGATACACGGTGGAGAGGTATTATCTCAATAAATTTCCAATGGGAGAGCTTTTAAGCCACAAGGGCAGCCACATAGGCGCAGATGTGATCGCGACATTCCTGCCCGATGAGGTTGTGGACGGACTGTACAAGGCGGTCAGCATGGCCGGTTTAAATGTTGCGAATATGACCCTCGAGCCTATTGCAGCCATGGAGCTTGCAATCCCGAAATCATACCGGATGCTGAATCTTGCATTGGTGGATGTGGGTGCGGGAACCAGCGATATTTCAATAACGCGTGACGGCGCGATCATTGCCTACGGAATGATCCCGAGTGCGGGTGATGAGCTGACCGAAGCGATAGCAAAGCATTATCTGACCGATTTCGATGAGGCCGAAAAGATCAAATTCGGAGTAAATACCAAGGGCGCCATAGAGTTCACGGATATCATGGGGATCCACCACAAGACCGATTCGAAGGAAGTGCAGGAGATACTGCGGCCGACGGCGTCCATCATCGCAAGGGAAGTATCCGACCAGATCAAAAAGCTCAACGGCGGAAAGCCTGTAAGCGCCATCTTTGTTGTCGGAGGCGGCGGAAAGGTGCCTGTCTTTACGGAAATCCTGGCCGATGAGATGGAGATCTCGCGCGAAAGGGTGGCCGTAAAGGGTGAGGAAGTCTTAAAGAATGTGGACTTCAAGGATGACAGGGTGAAAAAGGATTCGCTTCTTGTCACACCGATAGGCATATGTCTGAACTTTTATAATCAGGTCAACAATTTCATTTTCGTATCTTTTAACGACAGCCAGATCAAGCTCTATGACAATGATCATCTCCAGATCGTGGATGCTGCCATGGCATCGGGCTTTTCGAATGCCGATCTTTTCCCCAAGAGAGGGAAGGAGATCAATTATACGGTGAACGGGAGTAAGAGACTCGTCCGCGGTACAATGGGAGAAGGCGCGGTCATTCGCTTAAACGGTGAGAATGCTCCCATCAACGCAAAGATCAAGGCGGGAGATATCATAGAGGTCGAGCCCTCAACCGCGGGAGATCCGGCAGTCATTACCATAGATTCCCTTCCGGAATTCAAACAGTCCATAAAGATCCTTGTAAACGACAAGACCGTCTCAATGCCGAAATTTGCTGCGGTTAACGGTGAGCTTCAGAGCGGTTATTATGAGATACAGGATGGCGACGAGGTAGTCATGAGGGATTACTATACTGTCGCGCAGATCCTGGATTTCATGGATATCAGCAAGGAGGATGACTCTGAAATTTATGTAAACCATGAGGAGGCGTATTCCGACATGCCGGTCTACGAAAACTTCAGTGTCGAGATAGAGATCAGACAGGAAGAACTGGTGGGCGATACCACACAGAAACAGCCCGAAGAGGAAAACGCGGAAGCTGAAAAGACACAGAGTGAAGAAAAGGCTTCAGGTGAAGAAGAGACACCGGGTGAAGAAAAGTCTTTGGGTGAAGAAAAGTCTTTGGGTGAAGGAAAGGCTCCGGGTGAAGAAAAAGCTCCGGGTGAAGATGAGACTTTGAGTGAAGAAAAGCCGGAAGCTGAAGAAAAAGCCGGGTCCGGGGAAAAGACAGTGAATGAGGAAAAATCCGCATCTGAAGAATCGGCCGGAACACAGGAAAAAACTGAAACTGCACAAAAGGCTGAAGAAACGGACCCCTCATCCGATAAAGTATCCGGAGGAAAGCAGATGCCGGACGGCACCATAGAGATGACGGTCCGTGTCAACGGAGAAGATGTCCTGCTTACGGGCAAAAAAGAATACATATATGTTGATGTATTTGACAGGATCGATTTTGATCTTTCGACTCCGCGCGGAAAAGCCGTTATTACAAAACTCAACGGCATGAAGACATCATCCTATGCCGAAAAACTCCGTCCCGGGGATATACTGGATATATACTGGAGTGAGTAAAAAATTTACATAATATTGTATATTTGCTTGCTTTATTATACAAGATAGTGTATCATGATACCTGTTTGGATTACATAATTATCCAAAAAGGAGAGTCTGCATGAGGTTTTGTAATATAGCAAGCGGCAGTTCCGGCAACTGCACCTATATCGGCGACGATAACACACATCTTTTTGTGGATGTCGGCATATCAGGAAAAAGGATCGAAGCGGGCTTAAATGAGATAGGACTTACCACATCGGATATGACCGGGATCCTCATAACCCACGAACACAGTGATCATATAGGCGGTCTTTCGGTCGTATCGAAAAAGTACGGCATACCGGTTTATGCCACAAAGGGTACCATAGCGGCGATAAAAAGCATGCCGAAATACTCGTCCATCCCGGATGAACTCTTTCACGAGATAAAGGCGGACAGGGTATTCATGCTGGGAGATTTCTGCATCAGACCCGTGACGATATCGCATGACGCGGCTGAACCCGTGGCATTCAGGCTTGATAATAAGGGAAAGTCCGTAGGCGTGCTGACGGATCTTGGAAAATATGACGACTACACGGTGAACTCCATGAAGGGCTGCAATACGGTGATGCTTGAGGCAAACCATGATGTGAACATGCTGCAGGTCGGACCCTATCCGTATATGCTCAAAAAAAGGATACTCGGAGACAGGGGACATCTTTCAAACGACACCTGCGGAAGGCTTCTGGTAGACCTTTTAAGCTCGAAGCTTGAAAATATCGTCCTGGGACACTTAAGCCAGGAAAATAACCTTGCCGAGCTTGCATATGAGACTGTCAGGATGGAGGTTACCATGTCGGATACGGGCTTCAGGTTTTCCGACCTGAGAGTCCTGATAGGAAAAAGAAATGAAAGGACGGAACTCTTAACGGTATGAAAAAGGCTGTAATTACAGTTGTAGGGCATGATACGGTGGGCATAATCGCAAGCGTCTGCACATATCTTGCAGAGCAGAATGTGAATATACTCGATATCAGCCAGACCATAGTAAACGGATATTTCAACATGATGATGATCGCGGATGTCACGGAGCCGAAGAGCGGCTTTTCCGATCTGGTCACCGGACTTGACGGGATAGGAAAGAAAGTCGGGGTGGCGATCCACTGCCAGAGAGAGGACATCTTTGATCTGATGCACAGGGTATAAAGATATGATCAATATGAAAGAGGTCATTGAGACCAATGAAATGATCGAAAAGGAAAATCTTGACGTCAGGACGATCACGCTCGGTATATCACTTATCGACTGCATCGATCCTGACGTTGACAGGTTATGCCAAAAAATCCGGAACAAGATCGAGAGCAGAGCCGAAAAACTCGTAAAGACCGGAGAGGATATCGAAAAGGAATTCGGCATACCGATAGTCAACAAGAGAATATCAGTCACTCCCATAGGATTAATAGGCTCGTCCGCCTGCTCAAAGACCTCCGATTTTGTGAAGATCGCGGCAGCTCTTGAAGAAGCGGCGGAAAATGTGGGTGTGAACTTTATCGGCGGATACAGCGCCCTTGTCTCAAAGGGAATGACGAAGGGTGAAGAAACACTCATCAGATCCATACCCGAGGCTCTTTCTTCGACACAGAGGGTCATGTCGAGCGTAAATGCCGGATCCACAAGGACCGGTATAAATATGGATGCCGTCAGGCTTATGGGAGATGTGATATGTGAGACATCGGCAAAGACTGCCGATAACGATTCCATAGGCTGTACAAAACTGGTCGTACTCTGCAATGCGCCTGATGATAACCCGTTCATGGCAGGGGCCTTTCACGGTGTGACGGAGGCGGACGAGATAATAAATGTCGGGGTCAGCGGACCGGGAGTTGTCAAAACAGCGCTTACAAAAGTAAGAGGAAAAGATTTCGAGACCCTTTGCGAAACAGTCAAGAAAACGGCTTTCAAGGTGACGAGAGTAGGACAGCTGGTTGCGCTGGAGGCTTCAAAGCGTCTTGATATTCCGTTCGGAATAGTCGATCTTTCGCTTGCGCCCACTCCTGCGGTAGGCGATTCCGTTGCCGACATTTTAAAGGAGATGGGACTTGAACAGCCCGGCGCCCCCGGAACCACGGCGGCTCTGGCTCTTTTAAATGACCAGGTTAAAAAGGGCGGCGTGATGGCTTCAAGTTATGTGGGAGGTCTTTCGGGTGCGTTTATACCGGTAAGCGAAGACCGCGGGATGATCGATGCGGTAAAGGCGGGCGCTCTTACCATAGAGAAGCTGGAAGCCATGACCTGCGTGTGCTCGGTCGGACTTGACATGATCGCTGTCCCGGGAGACACAAAACCCGAAACCGTTGCCGGTATCATAGCCGATGAAATGGCGATAGGCATGGTAAATAATAAAACCACGGCTGTAAGAATAATTCCCGTTGCGGGCAGAAAGGTCGGAGATATGGCGCAGTTCGGAGGACTGCTGGGATTTGCGCCCATAATGAAGGTTAACGGATTTTCATGCGATGAATTTGTGAACCGAAAAGGCAGGATACCTGCGCCGATACACTCGTTCAAAAACTGATCAGCATAAAACCAGGCCGTCTTTTATCTCGGCCTTTCGTTTGAGATCACCGGGGGAAACTGTTCCGTATTTTTCCTCGATGATCTTATTATATATATCACCTGCTCTTAGGGTGTCGTTAAAGGTCTCAAGTGAGGCGCCCTGCAGAACATCTTTTGCGTCGCTTGCCCTTGAGATAACGGGTACCGATGCATTTTTTTGCATTTTCTTTAAGACAGCCGAAGCCTCCTGCTTAAAACCGAGGATGCGGATATAGGAATCGGAAGCGTCGAGGGCCTTTTCCGGTGACTTTATGCCGAGAAGAATATGGAGAAGAGCGCGGCTTATACGCGAGTGGGTCATATCCCTGGTCTTGACCGAGGAGATCAGGTCATCGGGGTCGGTGAAGCTGATGGCTCTTTTTTCTATCCTGTCTGATATGCTTTTTGACACATCGGCAAACCTGCAAAGATCATCGCCGTCATATATGGCATTTATCAGTCTGTACTTGAGCATGGCGGACAGATCTGATGTCGTCACGGGAAAGACTTTTCCAAAATTTTTTTCGAGTATTTCGTATACGCTTTCGGGCAGCTGTGACTTTATGGAGCTTATATTGTTGTTTTCCTGTATGGCCGTTCGGATGCCGAGGGCGGAAGAATACGCATTATGCAGCAGATTGTCATGGTACTGCGCCCCGAGTCTTTGCACACTGTGAGGCGTGATGGAAGAACCCAGTTTTTTCAGGGCTTTCAGATATTCGATCGCAAGAATGTTGTTGCTTGTCGACATCAGAAGCGGGAGATCATGCATTTCCGGGATCGCGGCGATCAGCGCGGACTGCCTGGCTGTAGGAAATGAATGTCCTTTTTTCAGTTCGTCTTTGAGACTACGCTTGTAAGAATCCGGCTCGGAAAGAAGAGTTTCCGAGATCCTCGACAGTGAGATGGTATCTCCCGATTCGATCCCGAAGATCATATCGGTAACGACACCTGAGGCATCGAGCAGAAATACAGCAGATCCGGCAAAGAACTCGGCTGAAGAAGTGGACGCTCTTACCGGAAGTTCGATCACGATGTCCGCGCCGTTTTTCAGGGCCATTTCAGCACGCAGATGCTTGTCACAAAGAGCGGGGGTTCCACGCTGGGTGAAATCTCCGCTCATTACTGCGATCACGCAGTCTGCTTCGGTAAGAGTGCGTGCCTTTTCAAGTATGTGTCTGTGTCCGTTGTGCAGAGGATTGAACTCTGCGACGATTCCGGTTACCCTCATTTTTGTGCTTTCGTTTCGGTGCTGCCGATAAAACGGTTCTTAGTTTTCGTCGTCCTCTATATCAGCCGTATAGATGAAGTTCTTTCTTGCATCTGTATTTGTTGCAAGATACTCGTCATAGGTTGTGATCTTGTCAATTATCGTGCCGTCGGGCCTGATCTCCATGATCCTGTTTGCCGTAGTCTGCACAAACTGGTGATCGTGGCAGGAGAAGAGAACCACGCCGGGGAATTTGATGAGACCGTTATTTAAGGCTGTGATCGATTCCATGTCGAGGTGGTTTGTGGGTTCATCGAGCATCAGTACATTGGAACCGGAGATCATCATTTTTGAAAGAAGGCAGCGTACCTTTTCGCCTCCGGAAAGGATGCGCACCTTTTTCACTCCGTCCTCGCCGGGAAAGAGCATCCTGCCTAAAAAGCCTCTGACATAGGTCACATCCTTTACGGGTGAATATCCCGTAAGCCATTCGGTTATATTGTAATCGTTGTTGAATTCCTCCGTATTATCCTTGGGGAAATAGCTCTGCGAAGTGGTAACGCCCCATTTATAGGAACCGCTGTCGGGTTCTTCTTCTCCGGCAAGGATCTTGAAAAGCATGGTGATGGCCTGCTCATTGGGGCCGATCAGCGCGACCTTGTCTTCGCGTCTTAAAGTAAATGTGATGTTGTCGAGTATGATCTTTCCGTCCTGGTATTTGGTCAGGTTTTCAACGGACAGGACTTCGTTTCCTATCTCGCGCTCGGGTCTGAAATCGACATAAGGATATTTTCTTGACGAGGGTTTGATCGTATCAAGCTCGATCTTTTCAAGAGCCCTCTTTCTTGAGGTCGCCTGCTTTGATTTGGAGGCGTTTGCAGAGAAACGGGAAATGAATTCCTGCAGCTCCTTTATCTTTTCTTCCTTTTTCTTGTTTGCTTCCTTCATCTGCTGGATCAGCAGCTGGCTGGACTCATACCAGAAATCATAGTTGCCAGCGTAGAGAGTGATCTTGCTGTAATCGATATCCGCTGTCTGGGTGCAGACCTTGTTGAGGAAATACCTGTCATGGGACACGACAATGACGGTATTGTCAAAGTCGATCAGAAATTCCTCAAGCCATTCTATCGCGTCAAGATCCAGGTGGTTTGTGGGCTCATCAAGGAGCAGTATGTCGGGATTGCCGAAAAGAGCGCGGGCAAGGAGTACCTTGACCTTCTGGTTACCGTTAAGATCTCCCATCAGGGCACGGTGCAGGTCGGGCTCTATCCCGAGTCCGTTTAAGAGGGTTTCGGCATCGGATTCGGCTTCCCATCCGTTCATCTCGGCAAATTCGGCTTCAAGTTCTGCGGCTCTTACGCCGTCTTCGTCGGTGAAGTCTTCCTTTGCATAGATGGCATCCTTTTCCTTCATTACTTCAAAGAGATGTTCGTTTCCCATGATCACGGTATCAAGGACCGTCTCGTGGTCGTATTTGAAATGGTCCTGCTCAAGGACGGATATCCTCTGCCCGGGAGTGACCGATATGTCTCCGGAGGTGGTTTCGAGCTGACCGCTTAAGATCTTAAGAAATGTGGATTTTCCGGCTCCGTTGGCGCCGATAAGCCCGTAACAGTTTCCTTCGGTAAATTTGATATTTACATCCTCAAAAAGTGCTTTTTTTCCTACACGGTAGGTTACATTATTTGCTGCAATCAAAAATAGATCCTCCCTATGATTTTTTTTGACCTTGGTATCGAAATGTAGTATACTAGAGTGTCGAAAAATGTGCAAGGCAAGGGCAAAGGAATGATCAATCTCAACATCCATATGCAGGTCATCGGTCTGGTGCTTGCGGTTATGATCATAATAATGAATTCAACGAGGAAAAAGATCGGTCTGATGGCTGACTTTTCCTTTGAATTGCTGTCCATTTCCGTGGCTGTGAGCATTGTTTTTGACATATGGTCTGTTTATACGATCAATATGGTCAATGACAAAAAGATATCCGAAAGCTACAACATGTTCGTATGCAAGACCTACATTGTTACTCTTACGCTTGTGGCTTCGATGGCATTTTTCTATACAATGACCGAGATCTACGGCGGCGCGGTACTGAAGATGGGGAGACTGTTCGGATATGTTCTGCTTGAACTTCTTGCCATTCCCGCCATCTATGTACTGCCGCTTGAATATTCTATCGATGTCAGAAACATCTATTCACACGGGTACGCGACCAATATAGGCGCTGCGGTCGGAATGGTATTCCTACTGCTGTGCTGTGTATATATCATTATTTTCAGAAAGAAGATCGATCATTCCAGGATAAATGCGATAATGACCTTCTGTATAGCCATGACGATGGCTGCCGTCTATCAGGTTTTTAACCGCAATACCCTGATAGCCAGTGTTACCGTTGCAATCGGCACGGTGTACATTTACCTGCGTCTTGAAGATCCGAGCAGCTATACGAACAAGGATACGGGAACCTTCAATATGAAGGCACTGGGTAAATATCTGGACGGACTTTACAGCGAGGGTAGGGAAGTTTCGCTGATGAACTTAAATCTTGCGGGAACCCGTTTTTTCAAGGATGTGTACGGAGAGGAGATGTACCGCAAGCTCATGAAGTCGCTCGTGGAACATCTTGAAGAAGGCAAGTCCGGGAAGAGAGCGGTTTTCAACACCGATGAGATGGATTTCATCATTGTTTTTGACGGAAATGCGAGCTTTGACAATGAAGTCTTTTCACTTAGACAGGATCTGATGTCGCTTTGGAGGATCGAGACCATAAAGGTTGAGCTGAATCCGACGATCATCGCGTTTCCGAAAGAGAACATACCCTATAAGTCAGCCGATGAAGTGATAAGCACCCTGAGATTTTTCGCCACAGAGGTGAAGGAAAACGGACGCAAGGACTATATGGTCATAGGTCCGAATGATATCAAGGAGAAGGAACAGAGGGATGTCCTTGAAAACATGCTCCTTGAGGCTATGGATAACGATAACATCGAGGTCTTTTATCAGCCCATATACGATCTGAAGACCGGAAAGATATTCGGCGCTGAGGCTCTGGCGAGAGTGAGGAACGCCGACGGAGAATTCATAGTAAACGATGACATCATCCCGGTGGCTGAAAGAAGCGGTATAATCCTGAGAATGGGATTTCGGATCTTTGAAGGTGTATGCAGGTTCGTAAGCCAGAACAAGCTTCGAAGACTGAAGATCAGAAAGATAACCGTAAATCTGTCCTCGGCACAGTGTGTCCAGAGAAATTTTGCGGATGACATGATCGAGATGATGAAGATGTATGATCTTGACGGAAGCAATTTTATTTTTGAGATAATGCAGAGCTCCACCACATTCTCAAAGGACAGCCTGATGAGAAATCTCTACAGGCTTTCGGCTTACGGCGTGGAGATCGCATTTGATCAGTTCGGCAAGAAGATGGGAGGCTTTGAGGAACTGAGCAGTCTTCCGGTTTCTCTTGTCAAGATCGATAGGGATGTGCTGAAGACCTGTTTTTCCGAAGACTCGGGCGAGATGGAAAAGGCCGGGCTTGCCCTGGTAGCTCTTGTGAAAAAGATGGGCAAAAAGATCGCCGCGGTCGGCGTGGAGGATGAGTATACTCTTGAGGAACTGAAAAAAGCCAAGGTTCATTACGCGCAGGGAAGGCTCATGGCCGATGCGGTTGATGCCGATACCTTCGTAAAACTTTGTAAGGGAGAGATCGTAAATAATGAGCAGAGCTGATGAGATATTCAGGGATATGTGTCTGGACATACTTGAAAACGGTACGGATACAAAGGGTGAAAAGGTACGGCCTCACTGGGAGGACGGAACGAGTGCCTATACGATAAAAAAGTTCGGTGTTGTGAACAGGTATGACCTGTCAAAGGAATTTCCGGCTTTAAGCTTCAGAAGGGTTGCCTTCAAGACATGCGTTGACGAGCTGCTGTGGATATGGCAGAAGAAATCAAATAATATAAACGAGCTTAACGGACACATCTGGGATGAATGGGCAGACGAAAGCGGATCTATAGGAAAGGCCTACGGATATCAGCTTGGCGTGAAGCATAAATACGCGGAAGGTGAATTTGACCAGGTTGACAGGGTCATATATGATCTTAAGAACAACCCGTTTTCCAGAAGGATCATTGCGAATATGTATGTGCATGAGGATCTTCATGAAATGGCTCTGTATCCGTGCGCATATTCGATGACATTTAATGTGACGCAGGACCAAAACACCGGAAAGCTTGTATTAAACGCCATTTTAAACCAAAGGTCCAATGACATCCTGACTGCAAACAACTGGAATGTCGTACAGTATTCGGTACTTGTCCACATGCTGGCAAAGATCTCGGGCATGCAGGCCGGAGAGCTTGTGCATGTTATAGCGGATGCGCATATCTATGACAGACATGTTCCCATAATAAGAGAGCTTATCGAAAGGCCCATGTATCCGGCGCCGGTCTTTCGCATTAAAAGAGATGTAAAGGATTTTTACGATTTTACGGTTGACGATTTTGAACTTATTGATTATAAATACGGTGAACAGGTGAAGAATATACCCGTTGCGGTATAATAAGGCCCTGAAATCCACCAAGGAACCGCTTACTCGTCCCGCCGGCCGGGACTTTCGTTTTTTATCATACGGGAAAGGAGGTGATGATAAATGGCAGAGCATGAAAAAGAAAGTATCGTACTTGACAGGGTAACCGTGTCGCCCATGCTTGACAGTTTAAACTGTGATGAACTGTATGAGGAGCTTATCGCAAAGCTTAAAAAATATCATCCCTCCGATGACCTGTCGATCATCAAAAAGGCATATGATGTCGCAAATGATGCTCATAAGGATCAGCTTAGACGATCCGGAGAGCCGTTTATCATACATCCCTTAAGCGTAGCCGTGATACTTGCCGATCTCGAGATGGACAAGGAAACGATCGCGGCCGGTCTTCTGCATGATGTCGTCGAAGATACCGAGATAAGCTTCGAAGAAGTAAAGGAGGAATTCGGCGAGGAGATCGCGCATCTTGTGGACGGAGTCACAA
The DNA here is from genome assembly GCA_024690825.1 of Lachnospiraceae bacterium. GTDB lineage: Bacteria > Bacillota > Clostridia > Lachnospirales > Lachnospiraceae > NK4A144. The sequence goes on from JAILOK010000056.1 coordinate 37,021, forward strand.
AACTCAGCAAGCTTTCCTATCACGGAAACAAGATGGAGTTTCAGGCCGACAATTTAAGAAAGATGTTTCTGGCCATGGCCAGGGATATCAGGGTCATTATAATCAAGCTGGCTGACAGGCTTCACAACATGAGGACCTTAAAATACCAGAGAGTGGAAAAACAGCTGGAGATAGCCAGGGAAACACTCGATATCTATTCCCCGATCGCGCAGAGGCTCGGTATTTCCAAAGTCAAGGTGGAACTTGACGATCTGGCGCTTAAGTATCTTCAGCCTGATATCTATTATGATCTCGTTGACAAGATCGCTGCCAAAAAGAGCGAAAGAGAGAGGATAGTGGTCGGGATCGTCAACGAGGTGCAGCAGCATATGGACGACGCGGGAATAAAGGCGCGGGTCGACGGCAGGGTCAAACATTTCTTTTCCATATATAAAAAGATGGTGAATCAGGGCAAGACCCTCGATCAGATCTATGATCTTTTTGCTGTCAGGATATATGTTGATTCGGTCAGGGACTGCTATGCCGCGCTCGGTATCATTCACGAGATGTACATGCCGATGCCGGGACGGTTTAAAGACTATATCGCCATGCCCAAGCCCAATATGTACCAGTCCCTTCATACGACACTCATAGGACCCAACGGGATACCTTTTGAGATACAGATAAGGACATATGAAATGCACAGGGTCGCGGAATATGGTATTGCGGCCCACTGGAAATACAAGGAATCAAAAGACGGAAAAACTCCCGATATGAAAGAGGAGGAAAAGCTTGCATGGCTCCGTCAGATCCTTGAGTGGCAGAAGGATATGTCCGACAACAAGGAGTTCTTAAACATCATCAAGGGTGACCTGAATCTCTTTTCGGATCAGGTATACTGTTTTACGCCCACCGGAGATGTCAAGACTCTTCCCTCGGGTTCTACTCCGGTGGATTTTGCCTACAGCATCCATTCCGCGGTCGGCAACAGGATGATAGGAGCCAAGGTCAACGGGAAACTTGTAAATATCGACTACAGGATCAACAACGGCGACCGTATTGAGATCATAACCTCGCAGAATTCAAGAGGACCCAGCCGCGACTGGCTTGCCATTGTCAAGAGTACACAGGCCCGTTCAAAGATCAATGCCTGGTTCAAGAATGAACTCAAGGAAGACAATATCGAAAAAGGAAAGGAAGCCTTTCACGAATACTGCCGGGCTCACGGCATAACGCTAACCGATATAATGAAGCCGGAATACATGGAATCCGTCCTCAAGCGATACGGTTTCCGTGAGTGGGATGCGGTCTATGCGGCTATCGGACACGGGGGCTTAAAAGAGGGCCAGGTGGTCAACAGGATGCTCGAGGGCTACGAAAGAGACCACTCAAAGCATCTTTCCGATGAAGAAGTCTTAAATGAGATAGAGGAACAGAGCAAAAAGACGATAAAAAGACGGCAGGGCGGCGGCATCATAGTCAGAGGAGTTCATGATGTCTCCGTACATTTCTCAAAGTGCTGCTCGCCTCTTCCGGGGGACGAGATAATAGGCTTTGTGACGAGAGGAAGGGGCATATCCGTCCATCGTACCGACTGCATCAATATAATAAGCCTCACCGAGGATGAAAAGGGAAGACTCATTGATGCCGAATGGGAATCTGTTCCCGGCGAGGACAGCACCGAAAAATACGCGGCGGAGATCAATATCTACGCCAATAACAGAAACGGCCTTCTGGTGGATATCACAAAGGTGTTTACCGAAGCGAACATTACCATACTGTCCTGCAACACCCGGACGAGCAAGCAGGGTGTGGCTACTATCAATATCGGTTTTGAGATCCATAATACAAACGAGTTGAAGCGGATCGTCGAAAAACTGAGGTCGATCCAGAGTGTTATAGATATAGAGAGGACGAGCGGTTGATATGAGCATAAAGAGCATGGTACTGGGTCCTGTCCAGACAAATGTGTATTTTCTCATCAATGACGAGACAAAAGAAACCGTACTGTTTGATCCGGCATATGCGGGTGAGAGGATAGTGCACTATCTGGAGGGCGAAAAACTGATACTGAAGGCCGTATTTCTGACGCATGGTCATTTTGATCATATTACAGGTGTAAGTGAAGTGGTCGCCGGCCTGAAGGTTCCGGTATATGCCGCAAGGAATGAGGAAAGAGTTCTCATGGACGGGGAACTGAATGAATCTCTGGACAGTTACGGAAGGAGCATAACCGTTAAGCCGGATGTACTGCTCGATGACGGTCAGGAGATTGAAATCGCAGGCATGAAGATAAGGATGATCGAGACTCCGGGACATACGGAGGGCAGCTGCTGCTATTATTATGAGGAAGGTAAAGTGCTCATAAGCGGGGACACGCTCTTTGCCGGTTCGGTAGGCAGGACGGATCTTCCCACGGGCTCGATGAAGCAGCTTCTTTCTTCCATAGAAAATAAGCTGCTGCAGCTTCCGGATGATGTTGAAGTCTATCCCGGACACGGGGAGTTTACGACCATCGGATATGAAAGAAAGTGGAATCCTTTCTTTGAAGGGTAGGATCCCGGGGCCGCTGTGTCCGAAAAACGGCATCCGGCCGGTGTAAGTCTGAAAAAACTTTGTTATACAGAGGAGAAAAAAATGGATCTGATAAAAAAGAGTGTGACGGGAATGAAAGACATACTTCCCGATGAGATGGAGCTTCGCGATTATGTGATAGGGCTTGTAAAGGAAGTATATTCTTCATTTGGTTTTCAGTCGATACAGACGCCTGCCGTTGAGCATATCGAAAATCTGTGCTCAAACCAGGGGGGAGAAAATGAAAAGCTCATTTTCAGGATAATGAAGAGGGGTGAGAAACTGAATATTGAAGATGCGAAGGAAGAAAACGATCTCTGTGATTCGGGACTCCGTTACGATCTGACCCTGCCTCTTTCAAGATATTACGCAAGTAATCTTTCGAAACTCGTAACACCCTTCAAAGCACTTCAGATGGGAAATGTCTACAGGGCTGACAGGCCTCAGAAGGGAAGATTCAGGGAATTCATGCAATGCGATATCGATATCCTGGGAGAACCCGGAAACCTGGCGGAGATCGAACTGATAAACGCCACCACAACGCTGCTTTCAAAACTCGACCTTAAGGATTTCAGGGTCAGGATAAATGACAGAAGACTGCTGAAGGAGATGGCTGCTTCATGCGGATTTGCAGAGGACAGACAGCCGGAGGTCTTCATCATCCTGGACAAGATGGACAAGATAGGCCTTAGCGGCGTAAGGGATGAACTTACGGGAGCCGGATTTGATGAGGCTTCAGTGGATAAATACATATCCCTTTTTGAAAATGCAGGAAGTGATCCCCTCGAAGCGGCAAGGATCACCGGCACCGAAACGGCGCAAAAAACGGCAGAAAACCTGAAAGCGGTCATGGATGCCGTGAATGCGGTAAAGAGCGCGGATTATACCATAGAGTTCGACCCTTCTTTAGTCAGGGGAATGTCTTATTATACAGGCACCATTTTTGAGATCGAGATGAAGGAGTTTTCATCTTCGGTCGCGGGTGGAGGAAGGTATGATGCCATGATAGGCAATTTTACGGGAAATCCCGTTCCGGCCTGCGGTTTTTCGATAGGTTTTGAGAGGATAATGACGATCCTTGCGGATAAAGGTTATAAACCGTCAAAGGAAAAGACAAAGACTGCTTTCCTTGTTGAAAAGGGAACGGATGCCGCAAAACTCGGCGCTGTCATGAAGGAGGCCGATCTTCTCAGAAAAGAAGGAAATGCGGTAAGGATCGACACCATGGCAAAGAACAAAAAGTTTCAGAAGGAGTCCCTGGCTGCTTTGGGCTATACGGAGTTTAAGGAGTTTTATAATAATTGATAAGGGCAGGTTTTTAAGATGTTACTAAAGAAGAGAGAAATGCAGCTTATCGCTGTGGCAGATTCTGTTTTTCTGCCGGACGATATCACGCTGCATGATGCGGTAAACAGAGCGATAAACGGAGGGGCAAGCACCATACTGCTCCGGGATTTTTCGCTTCCGGAAGAGGACTACATGCGCGAAGCCGTCAGGATAAAGATAATGTGCGGTATGCATGATGTGCCTTTTCTGATCTATGGGAATGTTGAGGCCGCGGAGGCAGTGGATGCGGACGGCATCGTGGTAGAGTTTAAGGATTTCAATTCAAAAGAGATAAGGCGTAAATTCGGCGTTGACAGATCAGCAGGCGTGGTGACCGGATCGGTTTCGGATGCCGTGAAAGCCGAAAAGGAGGGCGCGTCTTTTCTGCTCATGGGACCGGTAAGCCATAAGGGGAAACGCAAAAAGAAGGGAACCGTTAATGTCGAGGAAGTTGAGGAGGCATGCTCAAAGGTTTCCATCCCGGTAGTGGCATACGGCGGAATAGCCGATGAGAATCTTAATGAACTCCGCGGTACCGGGATATTCGGCGTCGGAGTCGGAAACGGCATATTCGGAAGTGAAGATATAGCGGAGGCGGCCGGGAGTCTGAGAAAACTGGCTATAGATGTATTATGATGGTCAAATGGATATTTCTCATAGTTCTCCTTTTTCTTTCGGCCTTTTTTTCTTCCGCGGAAACGGCTCTTACGACTGCCAACAGTATCCGTATCAGGACACTGGCGGAAGAGGGAGACAGAAGGGCCGTAAGGGTGCGCAAAATTCATGATAAGTATTCAAAGATGCTCATATCCATCCTGATCGGGAACAATGTGGTGAATGTGGCTTCTTCGGCGCTTGCCACAACTCTTGCCATATCCATAGGCCTCAATGTGGGAATCATGACCCTTTTACTCACGCTGGTTCTCCTTGTTTTCGGAGAGATCACTCCCAAGAATGTGGCGGCTGCCCGCGCGGAAAAGATCTCTCTGGCATATTCGGGTTTTGTATATTTCCTGATGATCGTTCTTACACCTGTAATATGGATCATAGATAAGACCTGTTTTCTGATAACCTTTCTGTTTGGCATAGATATAAGGGAGAGGAATGAAGGGATTACAGAGGGTGAGCTTCGTACCATCGTGGAGGTAAGCCACGAAGAAGGCGTCATCGAGAGTGAAGAAAAGGAAATGATCAAAAATGTGGTGGATTTCGGCGACTGCAGGGCGAAGGACATCATGATCCCGAGGATCGATGTGGCCGAAGTCAGCATAGATTCTGCCTACAGCGAGGTCAGGACCATCTTTGAGGAGGAGAAGTATTCCAGACTCCCGGTATACAAGGATGACACGGACAATATAATAGGTGTGGTAAATTTAAAGGATTTCTTTCTCGTATCCGACGAGGCCTTCAGAGTTCAGGATGTGATGAGGGACGCTTATTATACCTTCGAGATGAAAAAGACATCGGAGCTGATGGTGGAGATGAAGAAAGAATCCGTCTCAATGGCCATAGTCTTAAATGAATACGGCGCCGCGGAAGGCATAGTGACCATGGAGGATCTGCTTGAGGAGATCGTCGGCGAGATCAGGGATGAGTATGACGAGGATGAAAAGGAACTGATCAACGAGATCGGTGAAGGTGAATATATAGTTGAAGGAAGCGTGAAGCTTGACGACTTAAACGATGCCATAGGGACGGAGCTGGAATCGGATGATTATGATTCGGTCGGCGGTTACATGCTCGGGCTTTTAGACAGGATACCGAGGGCGGGTGAAAAGGTCACCGATGCTTCGGGCAATGTTTTTGAGGCGCTGGGCATTTCAAAAAACAGGATAGACAGGATACACATAATATTAAACAAAAGCGAAGAACAATGATATCTCGCGGAAAAGAGGAGACAATGATCCAATCAAGAACCCACAACTGTAATGAACTGGGGATAGGTGATGCAGGTAAAAAGGTTACGATCACCGGGTGGTACGAAAACTTAAGAAAGGTCAGCAAAACCCTCGGATTTCTCGTACTCAGGGACTTTTACGGATGTACCCAGGTTGTTATCGAAAATGAAAGCATGATGGAAACGATAAACGGGATCAACACCGAGAGCACACTTTCCGTAACCGGTACAGTCAGGGAAAGATCCAGCAAAAATCCGGAGCTTCCGACGGGTGATATAGAGGTTGTTCCCGAAAAGATCGAAATTTTGGGGAAATGTATCTATAACGAGCTGCCTTTTGAGATCCAAAGGTCGCTTGAGGCTGACGAAAATGCCAGACTTAAGTACAGATATCTGGATCTTCGCAATCCCGCGGTAAAGGACAAGATAATCTTAAGAAGCCGCATAGTGTCGGAACTGAGAAAGGCGATGGAAGATCAGGGATTTCTGGAGATCACGACACCGATACTTACCTGTTCTTCTCCGGAAGGAGCAAGGGATTATCTGGTGCCGTCAAGGCTTCATGAAGGCAAATTCTATGCCCTTCCCCAGGCACCGCAGCAGTTCAAGCAGATACTTATGGCTTCGGGCTTTGACAGATATTTTCAGATAGCGCCCTGCTTCAGGGATGAGGACGCAAGGGCAGACAGGTCGCCGGGAGAGTTCTATCAGCTGGATATGGAGATGGCCTTTGCAACGCAGGAGGATGTATTTTCGGTGCTTGAAGATGTGCTCCCGCCCATATTCGCTAAATACGGTAAGTATGACAAGGCTTCAAAAGCTCCTTTTAAGAGAATCCCTTACAGGGAGGCCCTTGAGAAATACGGAACGGACAAGCCGGACCTTCGCATTGACCTGACGCTTACAGATGTAAGCGAACTGTTTTCGGACTGCGGTTTCGAACCCTTTGCATCCGGAAATGTGATAAAGGCCGTGGTCGTATCGGGATTTGAGGGGACAAGAAAGGTTATCGACAAGCTGTGCGCGGATGTTGAGGTTGTATCGGGCGCGAAACCCTACTGGTTCAAGGTGGGAGAAAACGGCGAGCTTGCCGGAGGAATCGCTAAATTCCTGCAGGACAGGGCGTCCGATATCATCGAAAAACTTGGACTTTCAAAGGATTCATTTGTTGCGGTTGCTGCCGGAAACAGGAACCAGGCTTATAAGACAGGCGGAACGCTTATAAAAATGCTTGGTGAGCTTGCACCCTCCCATATGGATAAGGAAGCCTATGAATTCTGCTGGATAGTTGATTTTCCCATGTATGAGATCGGTGAGGAGAGCGGAGAACTTGAATTCTGCCACAATCCCTTCTCCATGCCCCAGGGAGGAATGGACGCTCTTATTAATGAAGATCCTCTTTCGATCCTGGCATATCAGTATGATCTTGTCTGCAACGGAGTTGAGCTTTCAAGCGGGGCTGTGAGAAATCACGATCCCGAGATAATGATAGAAGCGTTTAAGAAGGTGGGACTCGGCGAAGAGGATGTGAAAGCAAAATTCCCTGCCATGTATAATGCATTCTGTTACGGAGCTCCGCCTCATGCAGGAATTGCTCCGGGAGTAGACAGGATGGTGATGCTGATCGCGGGAACGGACAGTATCCGCGAGGTCATCCCTTTCCCTATGAACAAAAATGCCCAGGATCTGATGATGGGAGCGCCTGCCGCGGTGGAACAAAAGCAGCTTGATGATGTCCATATCGCGATAGTGAGAAATGAAGAAAACGATAATTAGGATATTATCCCTTATCCCGCCGTTGTCGTGGATGGCGTTCATTTATTCCATGTCCGACAAGCCCGCGGTCATTTCGACAAACGAGAGCATCACGGTCACGGAGATGCTGTTGAACATGGTATCGGGATTCATATATGTGGATCCGGCGAAAAAAGCATATATCATTACCGCAATGGAACCGCATATCAGGAAGATCGCGCATATGACCGAATTCGGGATATTGTTTTTATTACTGCTGATCCCGGCTTCGCTTTTTATCAAAAAAATGTCAGTGCGTCCGGTTACCGCTTTTGCCATATCCTTTCTGTACGGGGTTTCGGATGAGATCCACCAGCTATTTGTCCCGGGACGCGCCGGAATGGTGAGGGATGTTCTGATCGACATGCTGGGCGTAGTTATGGCGCTCATATTATATCTTGTGATCGCCATACCGGTGAGAAAACGGATCAGACGAAAAATCCGTTGACAAAAGGAAAAACGGTCTGTATAATCAATCAGTGCGTGTAAATATCGCGCAGGAAACGAAGTTATTACCGGAACATCCGGCTTTGTCTATAAGGAGGTGTGAAAGATGTCGATCTGCCCGAAGAATAAATCTTCCAAGGGACACAGGGATCAGAGGAGAGCCAACTGGAAGATGGATACCATGAACCTTGTGAACTGCCCTAAATGCGGAAGCCTGATGCTTCCCCACAGGGTATGCAAAAACTGTGGCACATACAACAAAAAAGAGATCGTAGCCATGGATTGAAAGACTTTGACAGCAGATGGCTGTCGGGGACTTTTGGGTAAAAGAAAAAGGCGGGCAGCTTGAAGGCTGTCCGCTTAATTTTTATCCTGATCTTCTTCGGGAAGAATGAAATGCCTCGTGCATCCGAAATGCGCTTTGTAGACCTTCTGCCATACGGCCCACATGTATTTGCGGGAGATGAAGGGTCTGTCGATCTTTTCCATGTCCTGCAGAGCAGAGACTTCCGTATACAGTTGTTTCGTAAAATCCGAATCAAATCTTATCTTTTTTCTCATGATAATGATATTTTACAGTTATATTCTTCTTATTTCAATAAGATTGATTTTTTTTATCATGTATTGTAAAGTAACTATTTGGATACTTTAAGAAGATTTCTGTGAGAGGAAAAAATGTCCGAAATGGTCAATGTGGCTCTTGATGCCATGGGAGGTGACAACGCTCCGGGTGAGATAATAGCCGGTGCGGTTGATGCGATCGAAAAAAGAGATAACATCGTCGTGCATCTCGTCGGTAATCATGATGCCGTGGAGAAAGAACTGAAAAAATACACGTATCCGGCAGAAAGGATACATCAGGTGGATTCCACTGAGGTTATCGAGACCGGAGAGCCGCCGGTCATGGCTATACGCACAAAGAAGGATTCCTCCATAGTGGTCGGCTTAAATCTTGTAAAGGCAAAAGAGTGCGATGCATTCATAAGCGCCGGAAGCTCAGGCGCCGTACTGGTGGGCGGACAGCTGATCGTTGGAAGGATACGCGGAGTTGAAAGACCGCCTCTTGCGCCGGTAATTCCCACGAGAAAGGGAATATCTCTCCTTGTGGACTGCGGAGCAAATGTTGATGCGAGGCCTTCCCATATGCTGCAGTTTGCGAAGATGGGTTCCATTTATATGGAGTATGTGATGGGAGTCAAAAATCCCAAGGTGTCGATCCTCAATATCGGAGCCGAGGAAGAAAAAGGCAATGCTCTTGTCAAGGAGACATATCCGATGCTGAAGAACTGCCCGGATATCAACTTCGGAGGTTCGATCGAAGCCCGCGATATAGCAGAGGGGGCAGCAGATGTCATAGTATGCGAGGCATTTGCGGGAAATGTTGCATTGAAGATGTATGAAGGAGTCGGAAATGTGCTCCTTGCCGAAATGAAGGATGCCATGATGGCTACCCCGTTTACAAAGCTGGGGGCTCTTCTTATAAAAAAATCCTTAAAGCAGACGCTGAAGCGTTTTGATGCGAAGGAATACGGAGGCGCACCTCTTCTTGGACTGAACGGCCTGGTGGTCAAGACACACGGCAATGCCGGCAGAAAGGAAGTATCGAATTCGATCATCCAGTGCGTTTCATTCAAGGAAGAAAGGATCAACGACAGGATTAAGGAAAAACTTGATATTTAAATAAAAATATATTCGTTTCCTATATCAAAAGCCATTGGGAGGAAAAATCATGGAATTGGAAAAATTAAAGCAGATCATTGCAGAGGTTCTGAATGTTGACAAGGATGAGATAACACTGGAGACTACATTTACCGACGATCTCGGCGCGGACAGCCTGGATGTGTTCCAGATCATCATGGGTATCGAGCAGGAATTTGAGATAGTGATCGATACCGAGGAAGTGGAAAAGATCGTTACGGTCGGTGATGCGGTCAGCAAAATAAAGGCGGCAAGGGAAAAATAAACATAAACAGGTTTTCATTTGAGCCGGGGTAAAAGCCCGGCTCGTTTATTGGTGGACATATGAATGACAGGTACCCGATAGAAGATCTTGAAAAAGCGGCGGGGTGGACCTTTAAGGAAAAGGATTATCTTCTCACTGCCGTCACTCATTCTTCTTATATGAATGAAAGGGTGATCAATATAAAGGAAGATTACGAGCGGCAGGAGTTTTTGGGTGATGCTGTTTTGGAGCTTATCGTCAGCAGGTTTTTGTTTGATAAGTATCCCGATCTGGATGAAGGCAGGCTGACCAAACTGCGGTCAAGCCTTGTGTGTGAGCCTTCGCTTGCGCTGGCTGCCCGCCGGATCGGCCTTTCGGAATATATCAGGATGGGAAAGGGCGATGACATGCAGGGTAGCCGTTACCGTGATTCCATTATATCCGATGTTTTCGAGGCTTTAATAGGAGCGTTGTATCTTGACGGCGGGATGGATGCGGCAAAGCCCTTCGTGGAAAAATATGTACTGGAAGACCATGAAAAAAAGGCAGCTTTCGTGGACAGCAAATCCCTGCTTCAGACTCATGTACAGAGAAACGGCATGAAGCTTGAATATAAGCTCGTGGGACAGAAGGGTCCCGATCATGACAGGGTATATGAAATGGCGGCAGTGATAAACGGAAATGAAGCCGCAAGGGGAACAGGACATACAAAAAAGGCTGCCGAACAGCAGGCTGCTTATATTGCATACGAAAAAATAAAGGACGGAAAATAAATGTATCTGAAAAGTATAGAAATACATGGGTTTAAATCATTTGCGGACAGGATCAAGCTCGATTTCCTGAACGGTATCACGGGCATAGTGGGCCCTAACGGATCGGGAAAGAGCAATGTTGCTGACGCAGTGCGATGGGTTCTGGGGGAGCAGAGCGCCAGACAGCTCAGAGGCTCATCCATGCAGGATGTCATCTTTTCCGGGACAGAGATAAGAAAACCCATGGGCTATGCCTATGTGGCCATAAGCATTGATAATTCCGACAGGGCTCTTTCCGCGGATTTCGACGAGGTGACCGTTACCAGAAGGGTATACAGATCGGGAGAGAGCGATTATCTGATAAACGGCAATGAGTGCAGGCTAAAGGATATAAATGAGCTTTTTTATGATACGGGTATCGGAAAAGAAGGATATTCGATAATCGGACAGGGTCAGATAGACAAGATTCTTTCAGGGCGTCCCGAGGACAGGAGAGAGCTTTTTGATGAGGCTGCCGGTATCGTGAAGTTCAAAAAAAGGAAGGATACTGCCTTAAAACGCCTTGAATCCGAAAAGAACAATCTGATCAGGGTAAACGACATTCTTTCCGAGGTTGAAAGACAGGTCGGCCCTTTGGAAAAGCAGTCCGAGGCCGCAAAGGAATATCTGAAAAAGAAGGAAGAGTTAAAGACTCTTGACGCAAATGTTTTTGTCCTCGAACAGAAAAGGTATGAGGATCAGCTTAAGGAACTTGACGAAAAGTACGCGATCGTCGAAAAGGATGCCGCCGAAGTTGATGCCCAAATGGAGCAGAGCCGTGTCCGCTATGACGAGATGGGAAAAAAGATCGGGGAACTGGAAGCTCTCATAGGAGACATGAGGAATGAACTTTCAAATTCATCCGTTCAGAAGGGAAAGATCGATGCCCAGATACAGGTATTAAAGGAACAGATCAATTCCATCCATACTTCAGACGGGAATTTCACGGAAAGGACAAAGGCCGTAACGAAGGCCATAGCCGATCATGAAAAGGATCTGGAGGTGTTGGGCAAAACAAAGGAAGATATTGAGGGGAAATTAAAGGAGATCGAAGAATCGGGTTCGGGCAGCAAGACATCTCTTGAGGAATACGATAAAAAGATCGCCGAATTAAACGAAAAGATCGCAGAGAAGAAACAGCTTGTTGTCGATACGATAGAGGCAAGAGGCGAGATAAAGGGAAATCTCGAAAGATTAAAGACGATCGGGGAGCAGACTGCATTAAAAAAGGCAGAGCTTAATTCCCGCCTGCTGAAAACAAAAAGTGACGAGCAGTCGCAGAACGAGACCATATCCGCCTTTGAGAAGGAACTGGAAGAGTTAGGCGAAACGATCAGAAAAACCGACGAGGAAATAGCGGCGGTCAATGAAGAAACCGGAAATATCAGGAAGGCACTCGAAGAGGCTGATATAAAGGAAAGACAGATCGACGGCCTTTACAGAGAAAATAAGACAAAACTCGAAACCTTAAAAAATATCGCGGAAAGATACGAGGGCTACGGAAATGCCGTCAGGGTCGTGATGTCCCAGAAATCGACAAATCCCGGCATAAACGGTGTAGTGGCGGACATAATAAAAGTGGATGACAGATATGAAAATGCCATTGAGACCGCACTGGGCGCGAACATGCAGAATGTCGTGGTTCGTGACGATCAGACCGCCAAGAAGCTCATAGGATATTTAAAGAGCGAAAAAGCGGGAAGAGTCACATTTCTCCCCTTAAGCTCCATACAGAAAAGGGATTTCAACGCGCCCGAGGCTTTAAACAGGCCGGGAGTCATAGGAATGGCCGATACCCTTGTAAATGTGGAAAAGCAGTATATAAAGGTGGCGCAGAATCTTTTGGGAAACTACATTGTGGTAAACGATATAGATAATGCCTTAAAGCTTGCGGCAGAGTTCCGTTATACCTTAAGGATAGTGACTCTGGCCGGAGAAGCCCTCAATCCGGGAGGATCGATCTCGGGAGGATCCTTTAAGAATAAGAGCAATTTCCTCGGACGTAAGAGAGAGATAGAAGAACTTGAAAAGACAGGCAGGGAGCTTTTGAAGGAAAAGGATGCATGCCTGGCGCTTATAGAGGAGAGCCGCGACAAGAGAAATGCGCTTCGCGAAAAACTTGAGACTCTCACCGAAAAAATGCAGAATGAGCAGATAAAGCTCAATACGGTAAAGATCAATCTTGATGCCGCCAACGAGAAGAAGCAGGATGCTTTAAGCGGTTCCTACGGTATCTCAAAGGAAGGGGCGGAGCTTGACAGGCAGATACAGGAAATAGGAGAAAACAGGAAGCAGTACGAGGAAGCGCTTTCACTGTCGGAAAAAACGGAAAAGGAAGCGGATGAAGCATCGATCGTTTTCTCGGCCGAGCTTGAAAAACTTGAAAACGAAAGTTCAAAGCTTCGCAAGTCTGTGAATGAGCTTGCGATGAAGAGCGCCCAGTATTCACAGCAGCTGGAGTTTGCAAAGGAAAATATCGACCGTGTCGAGGGTGAGAAAAAGAGACTTTCCGAAGAACTTTCGGCTATTGAACAGAATCTTGACAAAAACGCGGAGGATGTCAGGGTTAAGGAGGAGCAGATACATGAACTGACCCTGACTTTGGAAACAGCCGATGATGTGAACGATAAAAAGAGCCTTGAACTGAAAGAAAAAGAAAAGGAAAAGGAGGATCTGACAAAGATCCAGCAGCAGCTTTTCTTTGAAAGAGATGAGACGGCTTCAAGGAAACTGGGTCTTGATAAGGAAAAATACAGACTTGAGACACTGAAGGAAAAAACGGCAGCATCGTCTGAAAGTCTGGCCCAGTATATGTGGGATGAATATGAACTGACCCTTATAGGAAGCCGGGAACTTGTAAACGGGGAACTTGGATCTCTTTCCGACATGAAACAGAGTACGGTAAGGATAAAGGCTCAGATCAGACAGCTCGGTGATGTAAATGTCAACGCCATAGAAGAGTACAGGGAACTGATGGAAAGGTACACCTTCCTCACCGGACAGCGTGATGACATCATAAAGGCAGAGGAAGATCTGAGAAATATCATCGCCGACCTTGATGAGGCAATGAAAAAGCAGTTCACTGAGCAGTTTGCCGAGATCCAGAAGCAGTTCAACACCGTATTTGTCGAACTGTTCGGAGGAGGAAAGGGAACGCTCGAACTTGTTGACGAAGAGGATGTCCTTGAGGCAGGCATCATGATCACTGCGCAGCCTCCGGGAAAGAAACTTCAGAACATGATGCAGCTTTCCGGCGGCGAAAAGGCCCTGACAGCCATAGCCCTGTTATTTGCGATCCAGAACATGAAGCCTTCTCCTTTCTGTCTTCTCGATGAGATAGAAGCGGCGCTTGATGAAGCAAATGTTGAAAGGTTTGCGAAATACCTGAAAAAACTTACGGAGCATACACAGTTCATTGTCATTACCCACAGACGCGGCACCATGGTGAAGGCTGACAGGCTCTACGGTATAACCATGCAGGAGAAAGGAGTGTCGACGCAGGTCGCTGTTGACCTGTCTGACGAGACATATAAATAATGGCGGGAATATTTTCAAGATTATCGGGATTCTTTTCACAATATGAAGAGATCTCGGAGGATTTCTACGAGGAACTCGAAGAAACCCTTGTCATGGGGGATGTTGGTGTTTCATCGACCGAAGAGATCATAGAAGAATTAAGAAAAAGGGTGGCCGGGCAGAAGACGGGCTCTCCCGAAGAATGCAGGCTTCTGCTTTCCAATATAGTAAAGGAAAGGCTTGATGAAACCGCATCGCCGTCCGACTATGATTTCGAATTGAAAAAGTGCGTCATTCTTGTAGTCGGAGTGAACGGTGTCGGAAAAACTACAACCGTAGGAAAACTTGCAGCCAGATATAAAAGACTCGGAAAGAATGTGATGCTCGCCGCCGCAGATACATTCAGGGCGGCAGCCGGCGAACAGCTCGATGTCTGGGCGGAACGCGCGGGCGTACAGATAATAAAAGGAAGAGACGGCGGAGATCCCGGCGCTGTAGTCTTTGATGCCATACAGGCGGCCAAGGCAAGGAATATAGATGTGCTGATCTGCGACACTGCGGGAAGACTGCACAATAAAAAGAACCTGATGAACGAATTGAAGAAGATCAATTCCATCATCACTTCGGAGTATCCGGAATGCACGAAGGAGACTCTGGTTGTCGTAGATGCTTCCACAGGACAGAATGCCAAGGAACAGGCACGCGAATTCAAAGAAGTCACCGATGTATCGGGAGTTGTGCTTACAAAACTTGACGGAAGCGCAAAGGGCGGCATAGTCATAGCCATTGAATCGGAACTGTCCATCCCGGTGAAATTTGTCGGTGTCGGGGAAAAGATCACCGATCTGAAGAAATTTGATTCCACAGGTTACGCTGCGGCGCTTACCGGAAGCGAGGAACTTGTGGCGCGCGAAGAGGAAAAGGCAAAGGATATAGAGGCCAGAACGGTAGTATATGCGACTGAAGACGGCAAGGGTGAAGTTGTCGTCGGTGCAAGTGAACAGGAAAAGGAAGATGCTTTTGCATTCTTCAGGAGTCTGAGAGGAGAATCATAGGAGTACGAATATGAAAGAATATCTTACGCTGAGTGCTTTTGAAGAGGCTGCCGACAAGGTTAAAGAGGTGACGGTAGAGACACCGCTCATATACAGTGAGTATTATTCGCAGCTTGCCGGAAACGGAAACAAGGTTTTCTTAAAGCCCGAAAATATGCAGAGAACCGGTGCATATAAGCTGAGGGGTGCATATTACCGGATCAGCACTCTTTCCGAAAAAGAAAGGAAAAAGGGTGTCATAACCGCATCAGCGGGAAATCATGCACAGGGAGTTGCCTATGCCGCAAAACAGTACGGATGTAAAGCCGTGATCGTGATGCCGAATACAACCCCGCTCATAAAGGTAAACAGGACAAAGGCACTGGGAGCCGAAGTGATCCTGTTTGGAGATGTTTACGATGAAGCCTGTGAAAAGGCTCTGGAGCTTGCGAAAAGTAAGGGATATACATTTGTGCATCCCTTTGATGATCCCTGTGTTGCCACGGGTCAGGGAAGCATTGCGATGGAGATCTTCAAGGAACAGCCTCTTACTGATGTAATACTTGTTCCTGTCGGTGGAGGCGGACTGGCAACGGGGGTTTCCGTTCTCACAAAACTTCTTCATCCCAAATGTATGGTTTACGGTGTGGAGCCCGAAGGCGCCGCATGTCTTTCAGCCTCCTTCAAAAAAGGCGAAGTGACGACTCTTCCGAGTGTATCCACGATAGCGGACGGTACCGCAGTGAAGACTCCGGGAGAAAAGATATTTCCGTATCTTAAGGAAAACATAGACAGGATAGTCACTGTTGATGACGCAGATCTTGTCATGGCCTTTCTCGATATGGTCGAAAACCACAAGATGATAGTTGAAAATTCCGGCCTTCTTGCCGTTGCCGCTCTTAAAAAGCTCAAATGCAAAAACAAGAAAATAGTCTGCATCCTTTCAGGCGGAAACATGGATGTCATAACAATGTCTTCCGTGGTACAACAGGGACTTATTTACCGCGACAGGATATTTACCGTATCCGTGCTCCTTCCGGACAAACCGGGTGAACTGCAGAAGGTTGCCGGCGTGATAGCCAAAGCCAACGGAAATGTCATCAAGCTTGAACACAATCAGTTCGTGACAACAAACAGGAGCGCTCAGGTGGAGCTTCGCATAACGCTTGAAGCCTTCGGAACCGGGCACAAGGATCAGATCTTAAAGGAACTTGACAGAGAGGGCTTTATGCCGAAGATCGTAAGGACCACGCTGTAAGATGGATAAACTGGTTAAAAGAGCCGTTCTTTTTGATCATTACGGCGAACTTCTGAATGACAAACAAAAAAGGATAGTTGAGTATACCGTATCGGAGGATATGTCGCTTTCGGAGATCGGAGAGCAGGAGGGCATCACAAGACAGGCTGCGTCGGATCTCTTAAAAAGGGCCGATGAAAGACTTCTTGAATTTGAAGATAAACTCGGGATGATAAGAAAAACGAAGAACATCCTGGAAAGAGTCGGAAGCATCAGGGAACACGGGGTTGATGGATTTATTGAAAATGAGCTGAAAAACATAGAAAATGAGCTTGGTATCTGACAGGGCAGGGTTTTATCATATAAAACCGGCAGCCCGGCGGTATATGCTCTATTGAAGGAACTGCTGTCAAGAAAAAATGTTGACAGTGGTTTTTTTGTGTGGTAGTATAACAGGGCTGTTTATTTTGGGAGGATAAAAATGGCATTTGAAAGCCTTACCGATAAACTCCAGAATGTGTTCAAATCGCTGAAGTCAAAGGGATCTTTGACACAAGAGGATGTGAAGACTGCCCTAAAAGAAGTGAAGATGGCGCTTTTGGAAGCGGACGTGAACTTCAGGGTCGTAAAGCAGTTTGTGAACTCTGTTACGGAAAAGGCAGTCGGCGCAGATGTGATGAACGGCTTAAATCCCGGTCAGATGGTGGTGAAGATCGTAAATGAGGAGATGACAAGCCTCATGGGATCGGATACAAGCGAGCTTACTTTCGCTCCGGGAAAATCGGTCACCGTCATCATGATGTGCGGCCTGAACGGCGCCGGTAAAACGACTACCTGCGGTAAGCTTGCGGCTAAGCTTAAGACAAAGGGAAAAAAGGTTCTTCTTACTGCCTGTGATGTCTACAGACCCGCAGCCATAAAACAGCTTCAGGTTAACGGAGAAAAGACAGAAACCGATGTGTTTACCCTGGGCGATGATAAAAGCCCCGTAATCATAGCAGAGGAAGCCGTAAGTCATGCCGAAAAGAACGGATATAATGTTGTTATCCTCGATACGGCAGGACGCCAGCAGATAGATGAGGAACTGATGGATGAGCTTGCAAGGATCAAGGCTTCCGTTACCGTGCATGATACCATACTTGTTGTGGATGCCTGTACCGGACAGGCTGCGGTGGATGTGGCTTCGGGCTTTGACGAAAAAGTCGGCATCGACGGAGTGATACTGACCAAGCTTGACGGTGATTCAAGAGGCGGTGCTGCCCTTTCCATAAGGGCGATCACCGGAAAACCGATCCTTTTTGCCGCGACCGGCGAAAAGCCCACGGACTTTGAACAGTTCTATCCCGACAGGATGGCGTCAAGGATCCTCGGAATGGGGGATGTTCTCTCTCTTATCGAAAAGGCAGCCGAAAATGTCGATATAGAGACATCAAAAAACATGAACGCCAAACTGAAGAAGGGGCGTTTTGATTTTAACGACTATATCGACAGCATGAAGCAGGTGAACAGGATGGGCGGCATGACATCCGTGCTCTCAATGATGGGCATGGGAGGAAAAAACATGCCGGCGATAGATGAGGCATCGTTAAAACGCAACGAGGCGATAATCTTTTCGATGACTCCGGCCGAAAGAGCCGATCCCAAACTTTTGAATCCTAAAAGAAAGCACAGGATAGCAAAGGGAGCAGGGGTTGACATAATGTATGTGAACCGTCTCGTCAAGCAGTTTGAACAGGCATCAAAGCTCATGAAACAGATGGGCGGGAGCATGAAAAAAGGTAAAATGGGATTGGGTTCGCTGAACAGTCTCATGAGGAACCTGAAGATATGATGTGATCACCACGGCCGCACATCCTTTTTGGGAGAAGCGGATCAGTGAGATAATAAAAAACATTTTTACAAGAGAAAGGAAATTAAAGAAATGGTAAAGATCAGACTCAGAAGAATCGGAAAGAAGAAGGCACCTTTTTACAGGATCGTTGTTGCGGATTCAAGGACATCCATGCAGGGAAGCACTGTTGCCGAGATCGGAACCTATGATCCCTTAAAGGAGCCGGCAGAGATAAAGATAAACGAGGAAGAAGCAAAGAAGTGGCTCGGTAACGGAGCACAGCCCACAGTGACTGTTTCAAGACTCTTCAAGCAGGCCGGCATAGTAAAGTGATCCGGGGATCGGAGGTTAACGATAGATGAAAGAATTGGTTGAGGTGCTGGCAAAGGCCCTTGTCGACAAACCCGACGAGGTTGCCGTAACCCAGACCGAGGACAGCGACAGCATAACTGTCGAACTTGAGGTTGCCCAATCCGATATGGGCAAAGTCATAGGGAAATCCGGGCGCATCGCAAAGGCTATCAGGGCCGTGGTCAAAGCGGCGTCTTCAAAGACCGATAAAAGGGTGAATGTGGAAATAATCCAGAAATGACAAAAAATGACTATGTTCAGATAGGAACAGTGACCACCACCCATTCTCTTAAGGGAGAAGTCAAGATATTTCCGCTGACGGATGAGGTAAGCAGATTTGATGATCTTGAAGAATGCATACTCATCCGGAACGGAAAAGAGATCCCCGTAACAAAGGAAAGGGTTAAATATTTCAAGAATCTCGTTATAGTTAAATTTAAGGAATTCAACGACATAAGCGAAGTTGAAGGTTTCAGGGGCGCCGGGCTCTTTGTTACTCGGGAGAACGCTGTTAAGCTTGAAGAAGACGAATACTTTGAGACCGATCTTCTGGGAATGGAAGTGTTTGACGAGGAAGGGACAAGGATCGGAAGTCTTGAAGAGATAATCCGCACAGGGGCAAATGATGTCTATTCCGTAAGGGCTGAAGACGGGAAAGAGATACTTATTCCCGCCATAAAACAGTGTATCCTTGATGTGGATACGGATGAAGGAAGGATGAAGGTACATCTTCTTAAAGGACTGGTGTGATGCATTTTACGGTTCTGACACTGTTTCCTGAGCTGATCAGGGATACATTTATGACAGGCATAACGGGACGCGCCGTAGCAAACGGTCTTATCACGCTTGATACCGTTAATATCAGGGATCATGCAGTGAACGCCTACGGGAGCGTGGATGATTATACCTACGGCGGCGGAGCGGGCATGCTCATGATGTGCGAGCCTGTCTATAACGCTTTTGCCGAAGCGAAAAAAAAGCCTGAAAACAAGGACTGCCGTGTTGTATATCTTACACCTGTGGGAAAGACCTTCGATGAGGATACGGCAAGGGATCTTTCAAAAGAAGGATCACTTATCCTTCTTTGCGGTCATTATGAGGGCGTTGACGAAAGAGTTCTCGATGAGATCGTGACGGATCGTATTTCAATAGGTGATTATGTGCTGACCGGAGGAGAACTGCCTGCTCTTATTGTAATGGATGCGGTGTCGAGACTCATACCCGGAGTGCTGGGAAACGATGAGTCGAGCGAAGATGAATCCTTCGGGAACGGTCTTTTGGAGTATCCGCAGTATACCAGACCGCCAAAGTGGCATGACAGGGAAGTGCCGGAAATCCTGCTTTCGGGAGATCACAAAAAGGTTGACCAGTACAGGATGAGAGAGGCCAGGCGAAAGACAAAGGAGCTGCGGCCTGAATTATACGGGGAATATATTAAAAAAAGAGGCATTTTTTAGTTGATTATTCAACAGAAGTGTGTTAAAATGTTGGTTCGTGAGACCGGACGGTCCTCTGGCATCCATAGGGGCTGCGAAAGAACGTCTGAAATATAGGAGGATAATATGAGCGATATAATCAGAGAGATTGAAGAAGAACAGAAAAAGAAAGAACTTCCTCAGTTCAACACCGGAGATACCGTCAGAGTTCACAACAAGATCAAGGAAGGCAACAGGGAAAGAGTCCAGGTCTTTGAGGGAACTGTATTAAAGAAACAGGGCGGCAACACATCAAGAGCCACCTTTACGGTCAGGAAGATCTCAAACGGTGTCGGAGTTGAGAAGACATGGCCGATCCACTCGCCCTTCATTGAGAAGATCGAGGTTGTAAGGCGCGGTAAGGTAAGAAGAGCAAAGCTTTTCTATTTGAGAAAGCTTACCGGAAAGAGGGCAAAGGTAAAGGAAGCCATCGACTGATAAGATATCAACGGACCGCAGGAAGCGAAAGTTTCCTGCGGTTTTTTTGACGGATCATCCATTGTCTTACTTTCCGCGATAAACTATGGTAAAATCAGATCATGAGCAGGAGAAGAAGCGGCGGTCTTTCTTTTTACGAAAAGAAAAAGACCATAACACACAATCAGATATATCAGTTCATCTCGTGGTTCGTTCTGACTTTGGGAGCGGTGCTCCTTGCATGGGTCGTGGTCTACGGATGGGGCATCAAGTCCGTCGTTATAGGTGATTCCATGTCCCCTGGCCTGGTGAACGGACAGGAGATCCTGATCGACAGGATCAGATATAATGTGCTTGAACCGAAAAGGGGAGATATCATAGTATTCAAGCCTAACGGAAATGAAAATGTTCATACATATGTCAAAAGAGTGGTTGGAGTACCCGGAGATTCGGTGCAGATAATGAACGGAATGTTGTTTCTTAACGGTACAGCCGTGCCGGATCTGTTTTCGGACAGCATAGCTGATCCCGGGATGATAGCCGAGGAACTGACTTTGGGGACAGATGAATATTTTGTTATGGGTGATAACTGTAATTCTTCCGAAGACAGCAGGACTGCCAATATAGGCAATGTCAGGAAGGAATCGATAATAGGAAGGGCATGGTTTCACATGGCAGGCGGCAATCAGGGTCTGGGTGTGATAAAGTGAGGTGAAGAATGTCTGACTTTCACTGGTATCCGGGACATATGGCAAAGGCAAAGCGCGCCATACTCGAAGATTTAAAACTCATAGATGTGGTGATCGAACTGACGGATGCCAGGGCACCGCTTTCCTCAAGAAATCCGGACATTAATAATATGGCGAACGGAAAGGGAAGGATAATGGTGATGAGTAAATCCGACCTTGCCGAGCCTTCAGGAAATGACAGCTGGACGCAGTATTTTAAGGATGAAGGCCTTGATGCAGCCTGTGTTGACATGAAAAGCGGCTCCGGCATGAAGAGGATCAGATCCCTGCTTATGGATGCCGCGGAAAAAAAACATGAAAAGGATAAAAGAAAAGGGATCAGGATGCAGCGTCCCGTGAGAGCGCTGGTATGCGGGATACCGAATGTAGGCAAATCCACCTTTATCAATTCGATGGCGAAAAGAAATGTCGCAAAAACAGGCAACAGACCCGGAGTGACAAAGGGAAAACAGTGGATAACGGTTTCAAAGGGGATCGAATTGCTTGATTCCCCCGGACTTCTGTGGCCGAAGATCGAAGATGAGAAGGCTGCGCTCAATCTGGCGCTTTTAGGCTCAATGAATGACGAGGCGATCAATATTGAAAGACTGGTCGGTGAGCTTATAAGCATAATGGCTGAAAGATATCCCGGGATCCTTTCCGGTATGTATGGTGTAAGTGCCGGAGATGATGCCACGGCGGTGCTTTCAAAGATGGCCGGTTCGCTAAATATGCTTCAAAAAGGCGGAGAACCAGATCTGGACAGGGCGAGGCAGTTTCTGCTCGATTCCTTCAGAAACGGGAATTACGGGAGGATGACACTTGAGCTCCCCTAAGAAGAAACGGAAAAAAAAGACACCCTTCGGTGGAGCATTAGGCTTAAGCATTTATTTTCTTGTTATAGTTGCTGCTGCCTGGTTTTTAAACAGCTTCGTCATAACAAGAGATGTGGTCAGCGGAAATTCCATGTATGACACCTTAAATGACGGGGATATCCTGATGGTGGATCTTGTTTCATACAGGTTTTCATCCCCGAAACGATTCGATATCGTGGTATTTCCTTCACCGTTTGAAAAAAATGTCAATATAGTCAAGCGCGTTATCGGTCTTCCCAATGAGACCGTTATGATCGGTGATGATGGCGCCGTTATCGTAAACGGACGGATGATAAAGGACAGATACGGTACGGAAGTGATCCTTGATCCGGGACTTGCCGGAGGAGACGGGATCACCCTGGGCAGCGATGAATACTTTGTCCTGGGGGACAACAGAAATGATTCTCTTGACAGCAGGTCATATGAGATCGGAAATGTCAAAAGAAAAAAGATAAAGGGAAAGGCATTTGTTGTGATATGGCCTTTTAAGAATTTCGGAAAGGTGACTGCAAAATGACATCGGAAGAAAAGCTTGAAGCCGAGAAAAAAAGAACCTATGAGATATCGGCATATGAAAGGGAATATTCTTCTTTCGGATATATCTGCGGTATAGATGAGGTCGGAAGAGGCCCCTTTGCGGGACCTGTGGTTGCGGGAGCGGTCATACTTCCGAAGGACTGCGATATCCTGTATATCAATGACTCCAAAAAGCTTTCCGCAAAAAAACGGGAGGAGCTGTGTGAGATAATAAAGGAAAAAGCGGTTGCCTGGTCGACTGCCAGGATTGAAAATGACAGGATAGATGAGATAAACATACTGCAGGCTACTTATGAGGTCATGCGTGAAGCGGTAAAGAATCTTGCGGTAAAACCCGATATACTATTAAATGATGCCGTTACGATACCGGGTATCGATATCAGGCAGGTTCCCATAGTAAAGGGAGATGCCAAGTCCATATCCATAGGAGCGGCAAGCATAATAGCAAAGGTCACAAGAGATGCGTACATGAAAGAGTATGATGAGATGTATCCCGGATACGGCTTTTCAAGCAATATGGGATACGGTACAGCTGCTCATATAAAAGCATTAAAGGAACTGGGACCGACACCGATCCACAGACGGTCATTTATTCATAAATATATCTGATACGGTCTTATTATGAGTATAAGAGTAAGTCACGAAAACCAGATCCTCCAGAACGGAGGGAGAAATATCGGCGGAGCATCTCCGACAGAGGAAACACGGGGAACCTCAGGCGAGGCCGTGCGTCTGGCAAGGAATGTCAGGTACATGCATGTCGGCGATACTTTTACGGGTAAGATCACGGGCATGGACGGCCAGGCCCTTGAGCTTCTGCTTGCCGATAAAAGCGTCCTTAACGCGAAGCTTTCGCAGATGATGAACTTAAAGCTCGGGCAGACCATGTCTTTTGAGATCACGGGCAACGGCGGAGGCAAAGTTTCGCTCACCCCCCTTTATGCAAATCTTGCGGGGGACAGTCAGGTGGCAAAGGCTCTGGGAGCTGCGCAGCTGCCTATGGATTCCAGAAATGCCGAAATGGTCCAGGCAATGATGAAGGAAGGCATGTCCATAGATGTTAATTCCCTTCTTGACATGGCAAGGACCGTTGCACGGTTTCCTCAGGCCGCGCCCACATCCATTGTCCAGATGCAGAAACTCGGAATACCTCTTTCGGAGGAAAATGCCGAACAGTTTGAGATCTACAAGAACAATTCCCATCAGATCGCATCAGATGTAAGCTCGCTTGCCGAAGGGTACGCAAAACTTGCGGGAGAGGACCTTTCCCTGAACAGCGCGCTGCTTGATATTTTTACACCCGGTGAAGAAACGGGGAGTCAAAAGATTCTGGAAAATGCCCTTCTTGAAGCGGAAAACGGCGAAATTCCCGTGGAAACGGAAGGAGCAGAGAATGCTGCGCAGGCTGAAAAACTGCCGGAGGAAGAAATAAAAAATCCGGAGACTCCGGTTAAAGAACAGACCGGGGGTGTCGTGCTTTCGGAAAATGAAAGCGCCGGGGTGCCGCAGGAGAGCGCAGCAGCCGCAGATACCGTCAAACCCGACAGCGCCGAGATACTTTACGGGAAAAATACGGTGACGGACGACCTTTCAAGGCTTCTGACAGGGGATGAAAGAAATGCCCTTGCGGATAAAATGGAGGAACTCGGCATACCGAAATCAATAACTACAGATGTAAGGGATGCAAAGATGACGACATCCGAGACGCTTGACATGATAAAGACCGCCATCGATGTATTTTCAAAGGAATCCGAAAATACGGAACAGTTCACGTCTTCGCTGAAGAGTCTTACCGGAGGCATCGAATACGGAAAACTTCTGAAAAACGAGATCGCGGGAAGACTCCTGCTTTCACCGGAGGATGTTGCCGACAATGAAAAGGTGCGTGAATATTATCAGAGAGTTGTGCGTGATACGGCGAAACTTTCCGAGGCTTTGGCGGACTCCGGAAGAGAGAATACCACGCTTTTTAAGGATACCGTAAATATCCGTGAAAATGTCGATTTCATGAATCAGTTAAATCAGGTGTTCACCTATGTCCAGCTTCCGCTGAAGCTCAATGATGAAGCGGCGCACGGTGATCTCTATGTTTATACCAACAAAAAGAAGCTTGCCGAAAGGGGTGGAAATGTATCGGCCCTCCTTCATCTTGACATGGAACACCTTGGGACAATGGATGTTCATGTTTCAATGAACAATGATACGGGGAATGTGAAGACTCATTTCATCATGCAGAGAGAGGAACTCCTTGATTTTATTGCCGAACATCTCCCTGAACTTAATGAAAGACTTGAAAAACGCGGGTACAGGGTGACTTCGGATGTTGCCTTAAACAGGGAACAGAAAAATGTTCCGCAGATAATGTTTCGGACCGTAAAGGATGAGCGTCTTGTCCAGAAGCTCTCCTTTGATGCAAAGGCGTAGAGGGCGTAAAGATCATGGCTGATGATAAGAAAAAGATAAAAACAGCCGTAGCGCTGAGTTATGATGCCGGCGACGCCGCGCCGAGAGTTGTTGCGAGCGGACGGGGACTGGTTGCCGAAAAGATCATAGAAAAGGCAAAAGAAAGCAATGTTGCAGTCCATGAAGACAGCAAACTGGCTCAGACCCTGGCAAACCTTGAGATAGGTGAAATGATCCCGCCCGAACTGTATGAAGTTGTTGCTGAGGTTCTGGTCTTTGTCAACGACATGGAAAAGATCAGACAGAAGATCGATATGACAGGGAGAAGATAGGGACGGACGGAAAAAAGAATACCCGTAAAAAAGGAAACGCGGGAGAAGACATGGCGGCGGATTTCCTTCAGGAAAACGGGATAAGGATCATCGAAAGAAATTACAGATGCAGGATGGGTGAGATCGATATCATCGGTTTTGACGGTGACACGCGCGTCTTTTTTGAGGTGA
The DNA here is from genome assembly GCA_024690825.1 of Lachnospiraceae bacterium. Taxonomy (GTDB): domain Bacteria; phylum Bacillota; class Clostridia; order Lachnospirales; family Lachnospiraceae; genus NK4A144. Next base: position 62,678 of record JAILOK010000056.1, read on the forward strand.
AGTACAGAAAGAACGCCGATTCCGGCCATCCCTGTGAGGCGGTTGGATTTACAAAACAGAGGACTATCTGCAGGACGGCGGACCATTACAGGATGGTAAAAAGACTGCCCGTTGATATGCCTTACAGATTTGATATAATATCAATCAGTGGCAGCAGTGTGGAATGGTATAAAAATGCATTTGAATATATCGAATGAGCGGAGGTAGCTGGTATGAGCAGGATAGCAATGTTTCTGGCAGACGGATTTGAGGAGATCGAGGGACTGACATCCGTTGATATGTGCAGGAGAGCCGGAATAGAGGTCGTGACGGTATCGGTCATGGATGAACTTCTGATAAAGGGATCGCACGGGATCAATGTCTATGCAGATGAGATGTTCGGCGAGGGAAAATACGACGGCTTTGACATGCTCGTTTTGCCGGGCGGAGGTCTGGGAACAAAGAATCTTGAAGAGCATGCGAAAGTTCTGGCGGAAGTAAAAAAGGCTCATGATGCGGGGCGTTTTATAGCTGCCATCTGCGCCGCACCGAGGATCATCGGAAGACTCGGATTCCTTGAAGGAAAAAAAGCTACCTGCTATCCCGGTAACGAGGAGCATCTGAAGGGCGCAGAGTACCTGCCGCAGTGCAAAGCCGTAACGGACGGGAAAATGATCACGGCCAGGGGAATGGGAGCGGCCATGGAATTTGGCAAAGAGATAATAACCGCGCTCGAGGGGAAGGAAAAAGCAGAGGAAATAATGGATATGATCCGGTTTTAGGAAATGATACAGGATCAACCGGTACAGGAGGACTTACAAATGTCAGAAAGAGATATCCTTGCGGAGCACAGAGTGGTGGCACCGTTAAAGATAGCCGTTATGGATAATATAGGACCGTTCGGGGATATGGTGAACAAGTATCTGGTCGAATACCGCAGGGACAGAGACCATGAGCATGCCGATTCTCCGATATTCCAGGGCTATACGGCCGATAATTACAAGATAGACTTTACGCTCTCGCGTTTCGGAACGGGTGAAGGAAAGTGCATCCTGAATGAATCTGTCAGAGGGAAGGACCTTTATATCATCGGTGACATGACAAACTACTCAATGACCTATAATCTGAATGGGTTCGCTAATCATATGTCTCCCGATGATCATTATCAGGATTTAAAAAGGATCATTGCTGCGGTAGGAGGAAAAGCTCACAGACTTACAGTTGTAATGCCTTTCCTGTATGAGTCCCGACAGCACAAGAGAAGTTCGAGGGAATCTCTTGACTGCGCGATGATGATCGATGAGCTTGCGCAGATGGGCGTGACAAACCTTATGACTTTTGATGCGCATGATCCGTCGGTGCAGGCCGCATCACAGCTTTGCGGATTTGATAATTTTTCCGCATTTTATCAGTTTATCAGGGCGCTCCTTGATACCGAGGAGGATATGATAATCGACAAGGATCATACTGTGATAATAAGCCCGGATGAGGGCGCGCTGAACAGGGCGATCTATTTTGCCACCGTTTTGGGAGTCGATACGGGAATGTTCTACAAGAGAAGGGATTATACGCAGATCGTGAATGGCAAGAATCCCATAGTTGCTCATGAATTTTTGGGTGAAGCAGTGGACGGAAAGGATGTCATAGTGGTTGATGACATGATAAGCTCCGGCGGATCGATGCTTGATACCGCAAAGCAGCTTAAGTCCATGAACGCCAAAAGGGTATTTATCTGCTGTACCTTCGGGCTTTTCACTGACGGAATGAAGGAATTTGATGAGGCCTATGAAAAATGCTATTTTGACAAGGTCATTACCACGAACCTCAATTACAGGAGAAAAGAACTGCTGACGCGTCCTTATTATGTGGAAGCTGATATGAGCAAATATCTTGCCCAGATAATTGATTATTCCAATCATGATATTTCTATGGACAATGTCCGTACTCCTACCGACAGGATCCGTGAGATACTTGTCCGTTACAACAACCGTGAGGATGTACCCATAGCCAAATATCATGATGAATGACGGTTCACGCAAAATTGTGAAAATAAGACCGAAAAGTCCGGCATCCATGTGTGATATCAGCGTCGGAGACGAACTGATAAGCGTGAACGGTCTTGTCATAAAGGATGTTTTTGATTATCAGTATGCGTGCTGTGACGAAAGGTGCATCCTTAAGCTTAAGGACAGCAGCGGCAGGCTTAAAAAAGTGTCCGTCGAAAAGACGGAGGATGAGGATATGGGGCTTGTCTTCGAAGAAGGCCTCATGGATCATTACCGCTCCTGCCGTAATAAGTGCATTTTCTGCTTTATAGACCAGATGCCGAAAGGCATGAGAAAAACGCTGTATTTTAAGGATGATGATTCGAGACTTTCATTTCTTCAGGGAAACTATGTCACTCTTACAAACATGTCGGATGATGATATAGATCGTATCATCAGGTATAACTTAAGTCCGGTCAACATTTCATTTCAGACCACAAATCCTGAATTACGAATAAAGATGATGGGCAACCGTTTTGCGGGCGAGGCGCTTCTGAAGGCAAAAAGACTCAATGACGCCGGAATTACCATGAACGGCCAGATCGTGCTGTGCAGGGGTATAAATGACGGGGAAGAACTTGAAAGGAGCATCAGTGACCTGTCGGCTTATATCCCGAATCTTCAGAGCCTTTCCGTTGTACCGGTGGGACTTTCAAAGTACAGGGAAGGACTGTTTGAACTTGAGCCTTTTGATGAGAAGGATTCCGGAAAGGTCATAGATTCTATCGAAAAATGGCAGAAAAAACTGTACAGAAAGCACGGGATACATTTTGTTCATGCCTCCGACGAATGGTATGTTAAGGCCGGAAGGGATCTGCCGGAGGCCGAAACCTATGACGGCTACCCGCAGCTTGAAAACGGGGTCGGGATGCTGAGACTTCTGAAAGAAGGATTTGAGGAATCCGTCAGGGGTCTTGTGGTATCGGATGTCAGGAGAGAGTTTTCCTGTATAACCGGAAAGATCTCTTATCCGTTCATTGTCAGGATCACGGAGAGGATGAAGGAGTATTATCCCAATGTTGCTGCTCATGTATACTGCATAGAAAATGAATTCTTCGGGCCGAACATAACCGTTACGGGGCTTTTGACCGGGAAGGATATAATAAAACAGCTTGAAGGAAAGAAACTGGGAGAACGGCTCTATATCCCGGAAAATGTCCTTCGCGCGGGAGAGGATGTGCTGCTGGATGATGTGACTTTGGGCGATCTCGAGCAGTCTTTACAAGTCAAAGTCGATATTGTAAAATCAGACGGTACTTCGTTCATAAACATGTATGAGGGTGGAAGATCATGAGCAGAGGGCTGGTCGCCATTGTAGGCAGACCGAATGTCGGAAAATCCTCTCTTTTTAATATGCTGGCCGGCGAGCGCATCGCGATCGTAAAAGACGAACCCGGCATTACGAGAGACAGGATATATGCCGATGTCGAATGGAACGGCAGAAACTTTACCATAATCGATACGGGCGGGATAGAACCGGAAAGCCGCGATGAGATCCTGCAGCAGATGCGTCATCAGGCCGGGATAGCCATAGATGCCGCGGATGTGATCATTTTCATGACTGATGTCCAGCTGGGACTTTCGGATGCGGATCACAAGGTGGCGGATATATTGAGAAAAAGCCGTAAGCCCGTGATACTTGCCGTGAACAAGGTTGACAGTTTCAAAAAATATGAGGCGGATGTTTACGAATTCTATAATCTGGGACTCGGGGATCCCATCCCCATCTCTGCCGGAGAAAGACAGGGAATAGGAGAGCTCCTTGACGAGGTCACAAAGAATCTTCCCGACGGAGCCGATGACAGGAATGCGGACGAAAGACCGAGGATCGCGATAGTCGGACGGCCCAATGTCGGAAAATCCTCGATGATCAACAGATATCTCGGCAAGGACAGGCTCATAGTCTCGGATGTTGCAGGAACAACAAGAGATGCCGTGGATACGGTCGTGAAAAGGAACGGCAGGGAATATATTTTTGTTGATACGGCCGGACTTCGGAGAAAGAGCAGGGTTAAGGAAGAACTTGAGGCATATATGATCGCAAGGACCGTTTCCGCGGTTGAAAAGGCGGATGTGGTCATCCTTGTGATAGATGCCGTGGAGGGAGTGTCCGAGCAGGATGCAAAGATCGCGGGTATTGCCCATGAGCGCGGAAAGGGGATAATAATAGCCGTCAATAAGTGGGATGCCGTGGAAAAGGATGACAAGACGATCTATAAGATGTCCCGCGATATAGAACAGAAGCTGTCATTCATGCCTTATGCCGAGATCCTCTTTGTGTCGGCAAAGACTGGACAGAGACTTGAGAAGATGTTTGCTTCCATAGATACGGTGATAGAAAACAGATCGCTGCGGGTACAGACCGGTGTATTGAACGAGATCATGGCAGAGGCAGTAGCCATGCAGCAGCCGCCGTCGGACAAAGGGAGAAGGCTCAGACTTCTCTATATCACCCAGGTGGCCGTAAAACCGCCGACATTTGTAATATTTGTTAATTCTTCAAAACTCATGCATTATTCATATACAAGATATATCGAAAACAGGATCAGGGAGACTTTTGGATTTTCCGGAACACCGGTCAGGTTTATCATAAGAGAGCGCGGAGAGGAGAAGGAATAATAATGTTCAGGCTTATCTGCTTATTGATCGGTTATGCTTTTGGACTTTTTCAGACAAGTTATATCTACGGAAAGGCACACGGGATAGATATAAGAGAGCACGGTTCCGGAAATGCCGGGACTACAAATATGCTGCGTACCATGGGTACAAAAGCCGGTCTTATAACATTTGCGGGAGATGTGTTAAAGACCATGGCGGCGGTGTGGGTATGCCGCCTGATCTTCGGAAGCGCACATCCGGATCAGATTCCTCTGATCATCAGCTGGGCGGGGGTCGGAGCGATACTCGGCCACAATTTTCCCTTCTATCTCGGATTTAAAGGCGGAAAGGGCATTGCGTGTACAGCGGGATTTATCTTTTCTCTGGATCCTGTCATGTCTTTGCTCGGATTGACGGTCTTTTTTTCGATCTTTTTTATCACGCACTATGTATCACTGGGTTCGGTGATGGTATATATCACGATCTTTATAGAATTTGTGGTCTTCGGCGTGCTTCACCTTCTGATGTTCAAGGAGGCTACGAACGCTGAAGTTGTGGAATGCTGCATCCTGGTTGCTTTTCTGACGGCGATGACCATTTTCAAGCACAGGGAGAATATAAAGAGACTGATGAACGGAACAGAAAAAAAGACTTATCTCAAAAAGAACCGTCCGGAAATTCAAAATGACACCGGAAATGACAGTAAGGACTGAACACGAAAAGGAGCATGAAATGTCAAAGGTAGGAATGATCGGAGCAGGAAGCTGGGGAACCGCGCTGTCCAGGCTTTTAGACAGGAACGGACATGAGGTTACGATATGGTCCGCCATAAAAGATGAAATTGATATGCTCAATAAGTACAGGGAGCATAAGGAAAAACTGCCGGGTGTTCCTTTGGGTGACAGGATGAAATTTACCCCGGACCTTGCAGAGGCTGTAAACGGAAAGGATATACTGGTACTTGCCGTGCCGTCGCCTTTTACCAGGAGTACGGCGCGCATGATGAAAGAGGTGGTCCCCGAAAATCCTTTGATCGTCAGTGTCGCAAAGGGCATCGAGGAGGACACTCTTCTTACTCTTACCGGTGTAATAGAGGATGAGATAAAAGATGCCGCGACAGTCGTGCTGTGCGGACCAAGCCATGCGGAGGAAGTTGCCATAGGCATGCCGACAGCCATAGTCGCCGGAAGCCGGAACAATACGGATTCAAAGACGGTTCAGGATATCTTTATGAGTGAGGTGTTCAGAGTCTATACATCCGATGACCCGTACGGAATGGAACTTGGCGGGGCGCTGAAGAATGTCATAGCGCTGGCAGCCGGTATTGCGGACGGTCTCGGATACGGCGATAATACAAAAGCCGCCCTTATCACAAGGGGCATACATGAGATATCCGTCCTGGGCGAGGCGGCAGGCGGGAAAAGAGAGACTTTCCAGGGACTTACCGGCATCGGAGATCTGATAGTGACCTGCGCGTCCATGCATTCCAGAAACAGAAGGGCCGGCATACTTATCGGACAGGGAAAAAGCTATGACGAGGCCATGAAGGAAGTAAATCAGGTGGTTGAAGGTGTCTACAGCGCAAAAGCTGCGGTTGCTCTTGCCGCTAAGTATAATGTTCCGCTGCCGATCATAGAGCAGGTGAACGAGATACTCTTCGGAGGCAAATCACCGGCTGATGCGCTTTCCGAACTCATGGGGCGAGCAAAAAAAGAAGAGTTTGTATAACAGGCTTCGTATTACCGTATGCTTTCAAATATCTGTTTTGCAAGCCACGGTTTGTTCATGATGTAGAGATGAATACCGTCAACACCCTCTTTGAGCAGGTTCTCCGCCTGTTTTACGGCATAGGAGATGCCTGCTTCTTTCATGCTTTCGGGATCGTCCCCGTATTTTGCTATTATGTCGGAAAGGGCTTTGGGTACGGAAGTGCCCGAGAGCGTTACGGTATTCCCGAGCATCTTTGCGCTTGTTATGGGCATGATGCCCGCCGATACGGGAATATCGATCTTTCTTTTCTTTATTCTTTCGAGCATCTTAAGGAAGGTATCATTATCAAAAAACAGCTGAGAGATGAAAAAAGAGCAGCCGGCGTCTGCCTTTATCTTTAAATTGTCGGCATCGCTTTCAAGATCGGGCGCTTCAAAGTGCTTTTCGGGATAGCAGGCGCCTGCCACGGTAAAGTCCGGGTATTCTTTTGTGATGAAACTTGCCATGTCGCTTGCGTGTATGAAATCCCTGCGGTCAAATTCTTCGTCAGTCATTGTTTTCGGCCTGTCGCCTCTTAGAGCCAGAACATTTTCTATGTTGTTCTTTCTGAATGCAAGGAGGCCTTCCTCAAGTCTCTTTCTGTCAAAGCCTACACTTGTTATATGTGAAAGAACCTCAAGACCGCAGGTGTTTTTTGCGTATGACGCGATCTCAAGAGCCTTTCCGGCATTTGATCCGCCGGCTCCGTAGGTCACGGAGATGAAATCCGGTCCTATGTCCTTAAGATCCTGAAGTTTGCTGTTGATATCCGTAAATTCAGCCTCTTTTTTCGGCGGATATATCTCGCATGAAAAAACTGGTTTTCTGCCGCCGTAAAGGCCTTTGATAGAAGCCATAAAAATTCCTCCCCGTTCTTTAAAAAAAGTACTGTATATGTTATGATTATCCCACATATTTATTTTATTATCAATTAAAGCAACCAATATTTTCGGAGAGGGCATACAGGTGAAAAAAGTACTTTTGATAGATGATATGGCAACGATCCTTTCGCAGGCAAAGCTGATAATGCAGGACAGGTACGAGCTCATTACCTGTGATGATGCAAAGGAGGCCTTAACTCTTGCAGGTGAAAATCATCCCGACATAATACTTGCGGATATGTATCTGGAGGGAGAGGGGGCATACCGTCTGCTTGAATCGTTAAGACAGCAGGAAGAATTAAAGGATATACCGATGCTCTTTACAGGATGTGATGTATCCGTTATGGCTCTTTCAAAGGCTTTTTCGCTGGGTGTGTCGGATTTTGTGAAGAAACCCTTTACGGAAAATATTGTTTTCAAAAAGATAGAGGAACAGCTGAAATTATCTGAGATAGGCTATAAATATGGTAAATGATCTTTTCCGGGCTTATTTCGGCGATGATATACCGCTGGAGGAAAAAAACGTCAATCTGGCAATGGTGTTTTATTTCACCATCATGTTTGCCGCCCTTATCTACGGGTTGATCATCTCTCTTCCCCTTCCTTTTTTTGTTGTTACGCTGATAGTATTCTTTCTGACGATAATACTGCATACCTACACCGTCAGATACAGAATGTACAATGAAGGGGCTTTTATCACATCACTTATAATAAATGTGATCGAGCTCCCCGTGTCTTTTTATTATGATTCGAGACTGATCTGTCCCGCTGTCATTTTCTTTATAATGAGTTTCTTTTTCTGCATATTCTGTCTGAAAGGAAAGCTTCTTGCCATAGCTTTGGTTTTTTCATCAGTATCCTATCTACTTTCTGTTTACGGCATTTATTATCTGTACTACAGGACGAGAACCTTTGACCTTGGCAGGGTGAATGTCATTACGGAGGTTCTGCTTCCCCTGGCAGTATGCGCTTTTTATGCATGCAAGGCCATGGACTACAGGGACAGGATATATGAAAGGGAAGAAAAAAAGGTCGCCGACGGACGCAGTCAGGCGGAAGAAATGGCCAGGACAAAGGATCTGTTCCTCATGAACATGTCACATGAGATGCGCACTCCCATGAATACGATAATAACGGCAACGGGTCTTATAGGAGACAAGACCGAAAGCGCGGCAATGCGGCAGAATGTGGCATATCTTCAGAATGCATGCAATGCGCTGATCTCAAATATTGACGATCTGCTGCTGTTCTCAAAGGCCGAAAACAGCAGCATGAGTCTGACGGAAGTGGATTTTGATTCAAGGATACTTTTTGAAGATATAATAAATATCATTTCGGTAAGGCTTCTTGACAGTCCGGTAAGGTTTAAGATCGCGATCGATCCTGACATACCGGCAGTTCTTAAGGGCGACAGCGCCAAGATCAGACAGCTTTTCATAAACATCCTGAACAATGCGGTCAAATATACCCCGGAAGGTTCCATCACCCTTGAGGTTGGATTCGAAAAGGTGTCGGATGAAAAGATCATGATGAAGGCATCCATAAGTGACACCGGAATAGGGATCAGAAAGGAGGATATTCCGAGGCTTTTTGATGCTTTTGAAAAGTTTGATGACAGGGAGCATGACAGCATGAAGGTGGAAGGAACAGGTCTCGGACTTTCCATCTGCAGGTCGATCATCGACAACATGGACGGAAAGATAGATGTGGAGAGCACCTACAATGAGGGAAGCCGGTTTACCTTTGAGATACCTGTGCATATAGTCGATGAATCTCCGATGGTTTCCGTTGAAAATGCAAAGCACATTTCGGTGCTCCTGTATGAGAAAGATAAAGATACTTCGGATACTTCCGTAAAGGTCTTTGATGATCTGGGTGTGGCCTGCACAGCGGTTTACAGTGATGAAGACCTTGATAAGGCGGTAAATGATCCCGGTTTTTCTCATCTGTTCATATCTCTTGATCATTTTGAGAGGAATCTCGGACATCTTCCGGATAAAGACCTGAAATACGTGGTGATCTCGCATCTTGACGGCTCCGACAGGATACCCCGGGATGTGGACAGGCTGTTAAGACCCGTAAGCACGATTTCCGCAGCCATGTATTTCAATCATGACAGTTATACAAAGAGACATGATCTGAACCGCGGTTTTATGTGTCCCAAAGCGAATGTAATGATAATAGATGATAACAGGACCAATCTTTTCGTTATAGAAAGACTCCTGAAGCGTTACGGCATGAATACCGTGACCGTGCAGCGTGGGCAGGAGGCTTTGAATCTCATAGGCGATAACAGGTTTGACATGATCTTTATAGACTATATGATGCCGGAGATGGACGGGATAGATACATTAAAAAAGATCAGACAGACACCCAGACAGTGGTGTGCCGAGGTGCCGTGCATAGTACTTACCGCGGATGCTGCCGACGGGGCCAGACAGATGCTCATAAATGCGGGCTTTGATGACTATATATCAAAACCCATACAGGTTGAAAGGCTTGCCGAGGCCATATATGACCAGATAGACCCGGCTCTTATAGAGTGGGTCAGGGACTAAAGGAGGAGACAATGAAAAAGATAAATTCATTCCTCTTAAATGATGATGTTCCTTACAGGGAAAGACTTTTTGTCCTGGTGTCCGTTTATGCCCTGGCAACGATCATGATCGGTACGGTCGTTGCGGCGGCGGCAGGGCTTGCCGGAACAGCGGTCCTTGTATTTTCATTCGGGCTGGCATATCTGTGCCTGCTTATTTTCAGTATTCAGTTTGGCAGATTTGAGTTCGCCTCGATAAGCTTCTGCTATCTGCTGAATTTTCTGATGCTTCCCATAATGTATATGTTCAGCGGAGGTATCAAGGGAGGAATGGAATATTTTTTCATTCCGGGTCTCATCGAAACCTTTATTCTCCTTGAAGGCGCGATAAAGGTGATTTCACTGATCTTCTTTTCATGCTGGTATATCTTTATCATATGTCTGGAGGTGTCGGGATTAAATCTTGTCAGAAATATTCCGGAGGGAACGGAATTTATCATAAGCAATGCGATAGCGGTATTCTGTTCGGTTGCCCTTAATCTCTTTATTGTCAGATATCAGGGAATACTTTTGAAAAGACAGAATATCAAGGTCGGGGAAGCCATGGATTCCTGCAGGGAAAGTGCCCGGACAAAAAGCAGATTTCTGGCAAACATGTCACATGAACTCAGGACGCCGATGAATGCCATCATCGGAATGGCAAAACTCATGGAGAAGGTTGATGAAGGAAACGAGGTGTCGGATGAGCTCAATGTAATTAAGGATACGGCTGAAACATTGCTTAAACTGATCAATGACATACTGATGTATTCAAAACTTGAATCGGGAAAAGCCGAGACGGTAAATGAGCAGTTTTATTTTGACAAACTGATCAACAGCATTATCCTTGAAGCCCAGGATGCGGCTTTTGAAAACGGGACCGAGCTGGAAGTTGAGCTTTCTCCCGATATGCCGTTCATATATTACGGAGACGAGATCAAGATATCAAGGATACTGACGACGCTTCTGATGGGCGCGGTTGAGAATACCGAAAACGGAAGAGTGATCATGGCTTTGGGAGCGGAAAGGACGAGAGACGGTTCAAAGGCAAGGATCACCGGCAGGATCACCGATACCGGGGAGGGTCTTTCAAAAGAGGATCTTGAAAACATATATAACGGCTTTGAAAGCTATGATTCCAAAAAGGACAGCAGGATAAAGATACTGGGGCTCGAACTGACGGTCTGCAGAGGCCTGCTTGAGATGATGAACGGAGAACTGCATTATGACAGCATAAAGGATGTGGGAAGTTCCGTGACATTTTCATTTGACTGTTTTGTGGCCGATCAGGACAGTCTGCTTGATACGACAGGCAGGGAAAGCTCCAGGGTTCTGGCTGCGGGTTATTCGGAGTGGGAAGTAAGGGTGTGGTGCAGGAGACTTAATGAATTCAAAACAGTTGCGGATCATGCACTGACGGAAGAAGAATTTGCCTCCCAGATCAAAAAGTCGGATTATTCGCATATATTCATAGATGCGGCAATGTATGACAGCGTGAAAAAGTATCTGGATGAAACGACCGAAAAGGAGAAAACCTATATCGTGGGAGATATCACTCACAGATTCGGAGATTTCAGGAAATGCAGGCTGGTCAGGAGACCGTTGACTTTGATAAACCTGAGCGATATCTTCTGCGACAGATGGAATGAAAAGGAATATGAAAATGCCGAAGATGTTGGAAATTTTGTCTGCAGGGATACGCTGGTTGTGGTCGTGGATGATAACAGGGTCAACTTAAAGGTGGCGCAGAACCTGCTTGAAAGTTACAGGATAAGGGTCATACCGGCTGACAGTGGATTTGTGGCGATCGGCATACTCCGGAATGTAAAACCGGATATAATCTTCATGGATCAGGTGATGCCGGGGATCGGCGGAGTGGAAACCATGCAGGAGATCAAATATGACAAACGTAATGCCGATATTCCCGTCATATGCCTGACTGCGGATCTGGATGACGATATAAAGGAGAATCTGATAGAAAACGGATTTGATGATTATCTTCCCAAACCGATCAGGGATAAACAGGTGGAAAAGATCCTTTTGGATTATCTGCCTTCGACAAAGATCGTATACAAGGGAATGGGAAAAACAGGAAGGCTGAGAGATGAGGCTTAACAAGATCCTGTCAGAATATGGGATCTGTTCCAGAAGACAGGCGGACAGATATATCGAAGAGGGCAGGGTGAGTGTTAACGGGCAGACGGCGCAGCATGGCATGCAGGCGGATCCCGAAAAGGATATCATTCTTATTGACGGAAAAGGTCTTGGAGAGAAACCCGAAACCGTGATCCTGGCATATAATAAACCTGCAGGCGTTGTCTGTTCGACGGTATCACAGGGAAAAGAAGTAAATGACATAATCTCGGTTCTGGGCCTTAAGATGCACCTTTATCCGGTTGGACGACTTGACAGGGAAAGCACCGGTCTCATACTTCTTACAAATGACGGTGATCTTACGGACAGTCTGCTGAGATCGGCAAACGGACACGAGAAGGAATATACCGTTAAGATCAACGGGGATTTCTCGGACGATGAACTTTCCAGGATACGAAAGGGCGGGATACCGCTGCTTGAAAACAGAAAGACAAAGCCCTGCAGGATCAAAAGAACAGGAAACGGGGAGTATGATATAGTGCTCACGGAAGGGATGAACAGACAGATAAGGAGACTCTGCGCTCTTTTTGAAAAAGAGGTCATATCACTTCACAGGATAAGATTTTTAAGTGTTGAGCTGAACGGACTGAAAACGGGAGAATACAGGATCCTTTCGGAAGAGGAAAAAAATGGACTATACGGCGGAATATGAAAAACTGACACGGACAATCAAATATCACATGCGTAAGTATTACGATGAAGATACTCCGGAGATTTCCGACAGGGAATATGACGAACTTATGATGAGGCTTAAAGATATGGAAAAGGAACATCCTGAGCTTGTCCGGGACGATTCCCCTACCCGTATCATAGGCGGCAGTACAAAGAGAACGGCAGGCGTCAGTGTGGAGCACGATGTTCCGATGCTTTCGATCCGGGATGTTTTTTCGAAAGAGGAAGTGTCGGAGTGGGTAAATGAAGTAAAGAGCGTTCATCCCGATGCCCTGTTTGATGTCGAACAGAAGATAGACGGTCTGTCGATGAGCATCAGATATGAAAAGGGACGGCTTGTCATGGCAGAAACAAGAGGAGACGGCCATACAGGTGAGGATGTTACCGAAAATGCGCTTGTGATAGATGATGTGGTGGAGACCCTTCCCGAAAAAGAGGATTATCTCGAGGTAAGGGGCGAAGTCTACATGAATCATGAAAGCTTTGAAAAGACAAATTCCGAACAGGAGCTGTACGGGAAAAGGTTATTTGCCAATCCCAGGAACTGCGCGGCCGGAACCTTAAGACAGCTTGACAGCGCCGTGGTCAGACACAGAAACCTGTCCATGTTTGTTTTCAATGTGCAGAAGGGAAGTGATGCCTATATGACATCACATGCCGGTTCCATGCAGATGCTCGCCGAAAGGCTTGGAATGAAAACGGTTCCCACAAAGCTTTGCAGGGACATCGATGAGATAATGAAGGAGATTGACAGGATAGGCGAAATGCGGGGAGAACTCCCCTATGATATTGACGGAGCCGTCATAAAAGTTGACAATATCGCCTACAGGGATGATTTCCCTGCCGGGAGTAAATATACTTCGGGTCATATAGCATATAAATATCCCCCGGAGGAGAAGGAGAGCGTGATAAGATCGATCGAGCTTTCGGTAGGTATGACCGGAAGGATAAATCCTACCGCTGTTTTTGATCCCATAAGGCTGTGCGGTACCTCCGTTTCAAGAGCCACCCTTCACAATCAGGATTTCATAGATGAACTCGGCATAGGAATAGGACAGACCGTGATCGTATATAAATCGGGTGAGATCATTCCCAAGATCAAGGGTGTGAATAAAGAAAAAGCTCCGAAGGACGGAGAAGTTTTTAAGATCCCCGACACCTGTCCGATCTGCGCCTTTCCGGTAAGACGGGAAAAGGACAGTGCGGATCTTCGCTGTATCAATCCTGAATGCAGCGCCAAACTCATGAAGAGGATCGTCAATTTTGTCGGCCGGGATGCGATGGATATCAAAGGCCTCGGGGCCGAGTCGATAAAAGCCCTGCTTGATGAGGGGTATATCAGGGATATCAGCGACATCTATACCCTGAAGGAAAAGCGGGATGAACTCATATCAAAGGGGCTGGTCGGTAAGGAAAAAAACACGGCAAAGCTTTTGGAAGCCATTGAAGCATCAAAGGTAAATCCTCCGGAAAAGCTGCTCACCGGTCTTTCAATAGAAAACGTGGGCAGAACTTCGGCAAGAACGATCATGAAGCACTTCAGGACATTTGATGCCCTCATGAGTGCCTCGCTGGAAGAACTGACAGATGTAAGAGATGTTGGAGAGATAACAGCGGCATCCATATATGAATTCTTCAGAAATGAAGAGATCGCAAAGCTCATGGAAAGACTGAAGGCATACGGCCTTAATATGGCTTCGGACGAGACCGACACGGGAGATGATGTTCTGGCGGGAAGGACTTATGTGATAACGGGAGATCTTGCGCATTTTTCGAAAAGGGAGGATCTTGTCCTTCTTATAGAAAAGCATGGGGGAAAAGCGGCAGGCAGCGTTTCAAAAAAGACATATGCTCTCATAAACAATGACGCCATGTCGAACTCCGGAAAAAATAAAAAAGCGAAGGAACTCGGAATACCTGTTATTACCGAGGAAGAGTTCTTAAAAGAACTGGGTGAGACGCCATGAAAAAGGTCAATATGTTTTTGCTCGACTGGCTGATCGTACCGGTATGGTGTCTGCTCTTTCCGCTCGGCGAGGTGTTGAGCGCTGTGATAATGATGTTTGTGACGGCAGTATTCTGTTACCTGAACTACCGTAACAGCAAAAAAACGGTAACGCTCTTTCTTGAGGACATAAACCTGATGGGGGCGGCTGTTCTGGGCATACTGTTGAACAATCTCCTTTATATCAGATTTATCTATGCCGACAGGGAAAAAGTCAGCGCGATGGTCCTGATCATATTTCTGGCTCTGGTGTATCTGACTTTTATCATGATATTCTCCATGACCGTAAAAGAGATCGGACGCAGGAGAAGGAGAAGGATCATAAATAAACTGGCATCGCCCGATCATACGGAAACTGACGAAAGCTACCCGGACGATGATGAAGAATACGATGATGATGATGGGTATGATGACGATGACGATGATGCCGGATTTGAAACAGAAAGACGGGTACTTGCAAGTATGAGCCGTATGAGTGATAATGGAAGGGACGGAAGTGAGATTTCCGAAGATGATGAAGAAGACAGTCCTGAAGAAGACGATGAATCTAAAGGCCCCAAGTTCAAGGTGATAAAGAAGGCCAGAAAATAAAAAAGGGAAAATCTACGGAGAAGGAGGAAAATGAATGGAAGAACAAACGACTGCGGTGGTGAAGGGCAATAACGAGAATGATTCGAACGGTACCGTGAATGTGACGGGAACGGTATTGCCGGAGACTGCGGCAACATCGGATGATTCGGGCAGCAAAAAGATCGAAAATGAAGCAAATGGTTCAAACGGAGGTGTGAACATGGCAGAACAGGTAAATAAGAATGAGGTTTCGGCTGTTGATATCGGAAAGATCGAGGAGATGCTTAAAAGGATCGAAAAATCAAACAAGAAGCAGGTGCGCTGGGCGCGTATAGCAGCTCTCTTTATGATCCTGCTGTTTGTGGTAATAGGCGGAGCCCTTTTCATGGTTGTTCCGAAAGCCATCAATACACTGGCCAATATCGATGTGGCAGTTAATTCGGCAAACGAGGTATTAAAGCAGGCCGATGCGGCTATCAGCGACATAAATGAGATGAGCAGAAGCCTGACGACTACAAGCGATGAGCTTTCTGCCATGCTTTCCGAAAATTCCGAAGCTCTGGCAAGTGCCATATCGCAGATCGAGGCGATCGATTTCGACAGCCTGAACGAGGCGATAAAAGATCTTGAGACAACGGTGGGACCTTTGGCAAACTTCATGGGAAGATTTTCAAAGAAATAATAAATGATAACCGTACTTAGGGGTCCCGCAGGCGCTGGCAAGACCACGCGCCTGTACGGGATCCTTCTTGAAAAAGCAAAAGAACAGAAGACAAGAGACTTCATCTTAAGTGTCCCCGAGCAGTTCACTTTGAGCGCCATGAGACATATCATGGAAATGAGTGAGGAAAAGGGGATACTGAATATTGATGTATTAAGTTTTAACAGACTGTCACACAGGATCTTTGAAAGCTCCGGAGACGGAAAAGCCCGGATCCTTGATGACACGGCAAAGAATCTTCTGATCAGACTGATCGCATCCGAAAAAAAAGACAGTCTGAAGATATTTGGAAATAATATGAACAGACAGGGCTATGTCAGCAGCGTAAAATCCGTGATATCGGAGTTTATGCAGTATGGATATGGCCTTTTTGATATTGATGACATGATCGCAAAGATTCGGGATACTGAGCCTGCGCTGGCCTGTAAACTGTCCGATATCCGTATCATCTACGAAGAATTCCAAAAGAAACTCGGAAAAGAATATATGACAAGAGAGGAACTTCTTGTAAGAGCCGCACGGGATGCAAAAAAAGCTCCGTTTTTAAAAGGTACGGCTGTTTTTCTTGATGGTTTTACGGGCTTTACACCGGTTCAGTATGAATTCATAAGGAGTATCTATGAGATAACCGGAGAAATGTATGTCACTGTCACGGATGACGGGAGCGGGGACCCGCTTTTTGAACTCGGAAGGTCGACCATAGATCACCTTGAACAGGTTTCAGACGGAGATCTGACGGTCATGGATGTGAATGAAGGTAAAATTGTCCGGCATGCGGATCCGGGCGTGTTCGGATTTATCGGTAAAAACATTTTCAGGAGAACGGGGAAGACCGTCGATAATGACGGCTCTGTCAGCTTCTGTGCCGCAAAAAGCATGGAAGAGGAAGTAGGCTTTGTCCTGTCCGGCATCAGGAGCCTCGTTTCAGACAGGGGATACAGGTACAGGGATATAGCTGTGATCATGGGTGATACCGGGCAATATGCTGATATCCTGAAAAAAGAGGCCCTTCGTTTGGATGTGCCGGTATATGTTGACGCCACAAGAGGGATAGAGTTCAATCCTTTTTCACAGATGCTGAAAGCGGCCGTGAATTGCGTCAGGGAGGATATGTCATATGAGTCCGTATTCAACTTCTTAAGAACTCAGATGACGGGACTGGATACAGACGATATCGATATGGCTGAAAACTATATCAGAGCCTTCAAAATAAGGGGCATGAACCGGTATGCAAAGGAATTTTCGGAAAGCTACGCCGGCATCAGTGAAGAGATGAAAGAGGCGGCAAACCGGGTGAGAGTACGCGCGGAAGGTCTCTTAAGACCGCTGTATGATATCAGAAGATCCGCCACGGCGCATGATTATACCGGAAAATTATATGAACTGACGGTAAATATGTCATCTGCCGCTTATCTGGAAAAGAGGGCCGCTGAATTTGAAATACAGGGCGATATGGTCCGGAAGATGGAATTTGAACAGATTTACAGGGAGATCATGGATCTGTTTGACTCGATAGTTTCAACGATCGGGGATTCTGTCATGGATATAGAAGAGTATTACGGCATCCTTGAAGCCGGACTTTCGGAGATAAAGGTGGGGACGCTTCCTCCTGCGAAAGACTGTGTCAGTGCAGGCGATCTTGAAAGGAGCCGTTTCGGTGATATAAAAGCCCTGTTCTTCATCGGTCTTTCGGAGAATAATGTCCCCGCGCCCCCGTCAAAGGGCGGGATCATCTCGGATATGGACAGGCAGCTGTTAAAAGACAATGATTTTGAGCTTGCTCCTACGGCTGTGGAAAAGGCTGCTGTCGGTAAATTTTATTACTACATGAATATACTTAAGCCTTCAGAGAAGCTCTGTCTTTCGTATTCATCAACCTCCGGAGACGGTTCGTCCCGGAAGATGTCATATTTTATGAAGGAGACCATGCGTCTTTTTAATGAGGCAGAGATCCGGGAATACGATGACAGGAAGGATTCCGTGATCTTATGCCGGTCGGATGCCCTTAAGACATTTGCGGATTTAATAGGATGTGATGAAAGCGCGGTGCCTTTATACCGGGCACTCAGTCCCGATCCGGCTGCGGACAGGATAGTTGACGCACATTTTACCGTTTGGGCAGACAGATTGTCCAAAGACGCGGCAAAGGTGCTTTTCGGCGGGACAAAACAGGAGAGCCCCAGTCAGCTTGAACGCTTTGCAGCCTGTGCCTACGCGCATTATCTGCAATACGGGCTGAGGCTTAAGGAAAGGATTGATTTTGAATTTGCTTCAGATAATATAGGAACCCTGCTGCATGATATATTAAAAAGATATTCCGTTGAGCTTGAGAATGAAAAACTTACATTTGTAAATGTTACGGATGAAGAATCTGAAACGGTTCTGAAAAAAGTTCTTTCGGAAGCAGGGGAGGAAAAGATCGAAAGACTTTATGAGAGCAGTGCCAGAAATGCATATATGAAAAAGCGGATAGAACGGATAGCGGGGAGAACGGTTGACACTTTACGGTATCAGGCGCGAAGCGGTGATTTCCTGCCGTCTGCATTTGAAAAGGATTTTCATTTTAACGGACTTAAGGGCTATATTGACAGAGTGGACAGATACGAAGACGGTCAGGATGTTTATATCAGTATCATCGATTACAAATCCGGGGATAGGAAATTTGATCGTGACAGGATTTATTACGGTCTGGATCTGCAGCTTTTGATCTATATGTCGGCTGCCATGGACATGGAGATATCCCTTAACGGAAGAGATGGCAGCACGGTTCATCCCGCAGGCCTCTTTTATTATCATATCGATGATCCCATAGTAGATGAAAAACCGGGTATTTCCGAAGAAGATGTGGAAGAAAAGATCCGGGCCGAACTGCGCCTTTCGGGTGTGGTCAATTCGGATGAAAAGATCATTCATGCCTATGACAGGGGTATTACCGCAAACAGAAGCTCGTGCGTCATTCCGGTGCGTGCCGATAAGAACGGGGAAATACGCGATAATAAGATTGTCCTTGATGAGAACGACATGAAGAAAATGATAGACCGCACCTTGTCCCTGGTAACGGATTTCAGGGAGTCAATAAAAGATGGAGTCATAAGCAGGGCGCCTTATTATTTTACGAACGGTAATGCCTGTCAGTATTGCAGATATCTGTCCATATGCGACAGGGGAAAAATGAGAAGGTTGAAAAAGGGAGCATGGAATACACCGGAGAACAACAGCATGTCATAGATATCAGGGGTACAAATGCCCTTGTTTCCGCAGCGGCGGGGTCGGGAAAGACCGCCGTTATTGTTGAGCGCCTGATACAGAGGGTGATAAAGGACGGGATCGATATCGATCAGATCCTTCTTGTTACATTCACAAAAGCGGCAGCCGGGGAAATGAAGGAAAGGATAAGGGCTGCTTTTGAAAAGAAGCTTGATGATACCGATCCGGGATCGCCTTCCTTCAGACATATCGAAAAGCAGTTTTCGCTCCTTTATTCAGCGCCTATCACAACCATAGATTCATTCTGTCTTGATGTCATAAAAAATAACTTTGATGTCATAAGTCTCGATCCGTCATTCCGGGTTGCGGATGAAGGGGAGATCGCAATGATAAGAGCCGATGTAATGGATGAACTGATGGAAAGGCACTATTCAGTAAAGGAAGATGAGATCGGTTTTTATGATTTTCTGGAAAGATTTTCCGTAAAAAGAAATGATGATGATATTACGGATGCGATTGTAAAGATACATGATTTTGCCGTAAGCCGTCCGAATCCGGAAAACTTCATCGCTTCCACGACATCGGTCTATGAAGCGGAAAGCGCGGAGGATCTTAATAAAAACGGACTGTTTCTGACGGCGCACAGTCTTGTCAGGGATAAGCTTTTGCGGATCATGGAAGCAATGAAAAGAGCATGTGATCTTGCAATGTCTCCCGGCGGTCCCAAAGCATATCAGGCTTCTTTTGAGGATGATATCAGCATGTTAAAGGATCTTGCGGATACGGATTCCTTTCTGACTCTCTTTGAAAGATTTTCATCCGCGTCTTTTTCAAGGCTTCCCACCAAAAAATCCCCGGATGAAGACAAAGACATCAGGGAAGAAGCTAAGGCACTGAGGGCCAAAGCCAAATATGTATTTGACAATATGAAAAAATCTCTTTTCGACGGAAGTATCGATGATATCCTGGAGGAGTTAAAAACAGGCAGAAAAGATATCGAGGTCCTCTCTGCGCTTGCGCTGGAATATTACAGTGATTACAACAGCGAAAAAAAGAAGAGATCACTTATGGATTTTGCGGATCTGGAGCACACTGCGCTTAAGATACTGAAGGACGAAGCGGTTCAGAAAAGATACAGGGAGCATTTTAAGGAGATCATGGTCGATGAATATCAGGACTGCAACCGTATACAGGAGGAGATATTCAAGAGCGTTTCAAACGGGAACAATCTGTTCTGTGTAGGAGATGTGAAGCAGAGCATCTATTCCTTCAGGGATGCGTGCCCGGATCTTTTTATAGACAAGTACAGAGATTATGAAAAAGAAAAGGGCGGCAGGCTTCTCCTGCTGTCAAAGAACTTCAGGAGCAGGAAGAGCATTCTTGATGCCACAAATGTAATATTTAGGAATGTCATGCATGCATCCGTGGGAGGAGTGGAATACGATAAAAATGCATTCCTAAATTATTCTCATACCTACACTCATGACAACCCCGGTGATATGACAGAGTATCTTCTGACAGAATATGATCATGATTCGGGTCTTTTACAGCAGGAAACCGAAGCGCTGTCCATTGCAAAAAGGATAAAGGAGCTTGTGGGTAATTATGAAATAGAAGACAGGAAGGCTGGCACCGTCAGGAAGTGCGGATATAAAGATATAGTTATACTGATGCGTGCCATGAATGGATATGACAGCGAATATGCCAGGATACTTGGAGACAACGGCATACCGGTATCCCTTGACAACAGGAGCGGATATCTGTTCTCGGATGAGATAAGAACCCTGATCGCTTTTCTTAATGTGATTGACAATCCGTATCAGGATATACCCCTGGCCGGAACACTTTTAAGCGTTTTCGGGGGATTTGATGAAAGCGGACTGGCTCTTATAAGGTCGGCCTGTCCGGAAACCGGGCTTTATAAGGCAGTTGTTTCCGCCGCGGAAAACGGTGATGAAAAAGCCTGCGGATTCTTAAAAAAACTTGAAGACTACAGGCATGCCGCCTCATATCTTTCGATGTTTGAGCTTCTTTCCCTGATAATAAAGGACCATGATTACGACAACATCGTAAGAGCCGGGAACGACGGGCAGATAAGGCTTGCAAACCTGAATATGCTCCTGTACAGGGCCTCCGAATTTGAAAAGACTTCATTTAAGGGACTTTTCAGATTCATACGATACATCGAGTATATGAAAAAGTATGAGATCGACTTAAAGGGACCTTCGGGAGAAGATTCCGAAAGAGACGCCGTCAGGATAATGAGCATTCATCATTCCAAGGGACTGGAATTTCCGGTGGTGTTTGTCTGCGGACTCTACAGGCAGTATAATATGATGGATTTAAGGGAAAGGATCATTACGGATGATCTTTTCGGAGCCGGGGCGGATATCATAGATGTTATCCGACGGACAAAGAAAAAAACCTTCATCAAAAAACTCATCGCATTCAGAAAGGAAAATTCGATACGGGGCGAGGAACTGAGGATTTTATATGTTGCCATGACAAGAGCCGAACAAAAGCTTATATTGTCAGCGATGGAAGCAAAAGATGACTTTGGGAACGGTCTTGGAAGATCAAAAAAAGAGATGCCTGCATCAGTTGACGACGCGGGTTCATACAGTACCCTCATAGATCTGGCTTTCAGTATGGATGATGAGGTGGAAAATTTCATTAAGAAGGATATAAGGACCACGGAAGAACTTACCCTGAATGTGTTTGATGAGGCGGAAGATGCAATGTTTCAGAAAAAGGATTTTATCCTGAAGGCTGAAAACTACGAGGGTGATGAAGACAGGGAAATAAGGAAATGCTTCAGGACGGATCCTTCGTCAAAAGCTTTGTCTGCCGTCCCCGAAAAACTTTCGGTATCCTACATAAAGCATGAAGCCATGGAAGAAGCGGGGGTGGCAATAGCTGCTCTTGCCCCGGAAAAGACGGTGCCGGTACCGCGCTTTTACCTCGGTGAGGGGCAGGATGGCGGACAGGCCAACAACGGTGCCCTTAAAGGAACCGCATATCACGCGCTTTTTGAGCATCTGGACTTTGAGCGGATGTCAGATGCGGAGGATGTAAAAAAGCAGATAGATGATCTTGTATCATCAGGTATCCTTGATGAAAAAGATAAGGGAATGATAAATGCGGAAGATATAGTTGATTTTGCCCGCTCGGATCTTGCAGACAGGATGCAAAAGGCCGGAAGAGAAGGGAATCTTTACAGAGAAAGGCCGTTTGTCATCCTTGTGAATGCGGATGAGATAGATCCCTCGTATCCGTCAGATGAGACCGTGATGGTCCAGGGTATAATAGATGCATATTTTATTGAAGACGGTAAGGCCGTTATCATGGATTACAAGACCGATAAGGTCAGAGACGGCGGAGAACTGGTAAAAAAATACAAAGCCCAGCTTGATTTCTACGCAAGGGCCATAAGGCAGCTTACCGGAATGGAGATCGCGGGAGAAATAATATATTCCGTTACACTGGGTGAAGAAATTGTGATAATATAAATAAACAATGTCTGTATAAGGATCTGTAACAGATGAATAATTTCGATCGATCAAAAAAATACATAGTTATGGTCTTTCTTGTCATTTCGTGTGCATTATCTGCTGCCTGCGGATCGGATTCCCGTACTGAGGCAGGGGACAGCGAAGAGGCGGAGACGGCCGTACAGATACCGGAAGAAATACCGGAGCGGGCAATTATTACACCTGTAACCGAAGAAAGCTACAGGGTGTTAAAAAGGGCCGGAGCCGGGCAGGATGTCTTTTTGCAGGAAGATATAAGCCTGTTAGTGGAGCAGGCAAGAAAGAACGCCTCTGCAGCCGTTCAGCCGTCTGCAGATCCCGGGGATGCCGGGACATCCGGTGAAACGGAAAACGGATCTGAAGATACGCCGGAGGATGAAGGAGAAAAGCAGGAAGATGCCGGAGATTCTGAAGGATCTTCAGATGAGACATATGTTGAAGAAGCCGGTGATGAAAAGTCTGAAGAATCCGCCGATCCCGTGCAGGAGGCACCGAAACCCGCAACCGGCGGGGGAAAGGTGGTCTGCATAGATGCGGGACACCAGAGAAAACAGAATTCCGCAAAAGAACCCGTAGGTCCGGGATCGTCGGAGACAAAGATGAAGGTGACAAGCGGTACATCCGGGACTACCACAGGAGTACCCGAATATCAGCTGACCCTTGCTGTTGCCTTAAAACTTCAAAGCGTGCTTCAGCAGAGGGGATATACGGTTGTGATGTGCAGATCTTCCCATGATGTCGACATCAGCAATGTGGAAAGAGCTCAGGTTGCAAATAATGCCGGAGCCGGTGCCTTCATAAGGATCCACGCGGACGGAGCGCAGAGTGCATCGGCAACAGGCGCGTCGACTCTTGCCCCTTCTGCCTCAAATCCATATTGCGCCCAGATATCGTCTTCAAGCCAGTCTCTTGCAAAAAACGTGATCAACTCGTATTGCGCCAAAACCGGCATGAAGAACAGGGGAATGCAGATAAATGACGGCATGACGGGATTAAACTGGTCACAGGTTCCCGTGACGATAATAGAAATGGGATTTATGACCAACCCCTCCGATGACCAGCTCATGGAGACAGAGAGCTTCCAGCAGTCGGCGGCAGAGGGGATCGCGGACGGTATAGATGCTTTTTTTGCAGGAAGATAGAAATTTTACATGTGTAGTATTTGATGCAGAGACTGATGAAGCACAACAGGCTTTACGGCAGGAAGTGTGTATTTATGTTTGACCCGGAAAAGAAGTGCAAAGTACTTGGAATCGATATAAATGTAGGTGATCTGAACAGCGCCGCGGATCATGTGATAAAAAACAGGGATGATCTTGCGGGAGCTTATGTCTGTTTTTCCAATGTCCATACAACCGTCATGGCATTTAAAAATGACGCATACAGGGAAGCCTTAAGAGGAGCAAAACTGGTCTTCCCTGACGGCTTTCCCATAGCGAAAGAGCAGAGAAGAAAGGGATTTGAGGAAGCTGAACGCATCGCCGGACCTGATTTCATGAAGGAGATTTTTGAAAGAAGCGCAGACGGCTCTATAAGCCATTATTTTTATGGTTCGACAGATGAGACATTAAAAAAACTTACGGGAAACCTTAAGGAAAAGTATCCCAGGATAAATATCGCAGGGATGTATTCTCCGCCCTTCAGGAAACTGACGGATGAAGAGATCGATAACGATATAAATATGATCAATGATTCAGACGCGGATTTTGTATGGATAGGTCTTGGCGCTCCCAAGCAGGAACTGTTCATGCAAAAAACCGGAGGGAGAGTAAATGCCCTGATGTTTGGTGTCGGAGCGGGTTTTGCCTTTCACGCCGGAACAAAAAAAAGAGCCCCAAAGTTCATGCAAAAGCTGGGACTTGAATGGCTTTTCCGCCTTCTTTCCGATCCAAAGAGGCTCTTTGGAAGATATTTTGTTACAAATACGCAGTTTCTGTGGTATACAAAGGTGATGAAAAAATAGCGGATACGGTCATCTGTCAAAGCACAGGATGATGCTGCTCTCGCGCCTGTACAGCCTGTATACCGAATTAGAACTGAAGGGTCTGTTATTCTTTATATAGTCCCTATCCTCATCGGAGATCTCGTTCCACATCAGCTGCTGCTGCAGATAATGATTTAACGGGGCGGTTCCTATCCAGTTTTCTTCAAACATATAGACCGGAACTATGGCAGAGAACTGAGGATATTTATCACATAACAGCTTTAATTCCCGGCATTTCGGCATAGAGCCCGTGAGAACTATTTTTTCGCATTCCCTGTCAGGGTCTGCCTTCTGTATATCCTCTGCCACATCCCTTATTACAAAATCTTCGTATTCCTTCTGGCATTTTAGGGCATTTCCGTATGAAAAAGCATAGGAATAGTTAAAAATGATGCACGGGATCATGATGATAATGAGCGCTTTTTTTAACATACCCCGGGAAAAGGAGGCTGCCAGACCGAAAAACAGCATTACGACGCAAAAGCCCGTAAGCATGTGATCGCTTTTGCCGATGGAGTTCAAAAACAGAAGCGGAAGAACGGAAACAAACAGCAGGCAAAAAGGGGTGATAAACAAAAGTATCACCGATAATACGCATTTTTTTGCGCCGGTATTCTTTTCTTTGCAGAACATGATCAGTGCTGTGAGAGCAAGGACGATAAACAGGATCAGGGGTATGAGGAGGCTTTTTGTAAGCCCACTGCAATATCTCATGAAAATATTGATGATATTTACAGACTGATCCTTCAGGCTTTCCGGTGAAAAATCCATCTTCGAGGCCTCTGCGCGCCAGCCTTTTTTGTCAACCGTTGCGGGTGCTATGGCAGCCAGATAACAGAGGATCCCGGCTGCGCCTCCTACGGCGTATGCGGACAGTGTTCTGATCAGTTTTCCGATACCGTCTTTTCCGGTGACAACGAAAAGAAAGATCTCCATGACAAACAAAGCTGCGTACAGACCGATCGAAGGCTGAAACAGGCAGAGTATGGCAAGCGATGCCGCAAAATGCAATAATATGCCGGGGATTATCTTCTTAAAGCTTACGCAGTGGATGGCAAATGATAAGCATATCGACAGCACCATGGTCAGACAGTCAAATTTATATGACAGACACGGGAGAAGGAAGGGATTGAACATCACGAGCGCGCCCGCGTAAACAAGAAGCGGTGATATGTCTGCATCAGGAAGTTTGACCGTGATATATGATGTTATGGCAAACGCCAGAAAGAAAGCGCTCAATATGAGAGGCAGGGGAGAAATATCCGCAAGAGGCCGCCCGAAATTGATGAAGATCATGATAAATTCGGTTAAAGGCCTTCCGTCGCCGATCCAGCCTGATACGCCTAAAAGGGATCTGCTGATGTCGTCGTTATAATATCTGTCGGCCAGCATGATCGGGAGAACATATAACATATATAAAAAGACCAGTATGCAAAAATACCTGATAAACCGTTTGTCTTTAAATCGCTGCATCTTAACCCGTTTCTTTCTCTCTTGCTTAAAGGATGCCCGTGTTTTCACGCGCTGTCCCGGAACGGTTTTATTATAATAGCATCCCTGTCTGCTGTCCATATACCGGACATGGTGTATAAATACCATGGGGATTTTGTTACCGAACTGTGTTATACTGTAACTGCCGTGTGTTTTCAAAAGGTATGGATCAAATCGGAGGATTTATGGCTGAATATGTGATGGCCCTTGATCAGGGTACCACCAGTTCCAGATGTATCATCTTTGATAAAAAAGGAAAGGTCGTATCATCAGCGCAGAAGGAATTTGAGCAGTATTATCCGAAGCCGGGCTGGGTTGAGCACAATCCGAAAGAGATATGGTCGTCCCAGATCTCGGTAGCCGCCGAGGCGATGGCGGTGATCGGCGCTAAAAGCGGTGATATTGCAGCCTTAGGGATAACAAACCAGCGTGAGACCACAATAGTATGGGACCGGATCACAGGGGAACCCGTATTCAATGCGATAGTCTGGCAGTGCAGGAGGACCGCGCCTATCATAGACGGCATAATAAAAGCCGGTCATTTTGATATGATCCGTGAAAAGACAGGTCTTGTCCCTGACGCCTATTTCAGCGCATCAAAGATCAGATGGATACTTGATAATGTGGAGGGTGTACGAAAGCGGGCGGAAGACGGGCAGCTCCTTTTCGGGACCGTCGATACTTGGCTTATATGGAAGCTGACCAAGGGGCAGGTTCATGCCACGGATTACACTAACGCCTCACGCACCATGCTTTATAACATAAAGGAACTGAAGTGGGATGAAGAACTTCTGAAGCTGTTTGATATCCCGGAAAAAATGCTTCCAAAGGTATATCCTTCGGGACATATTTTCGGAACTGTAGAGGAAAGCATCCTCGGAGGACCGATCCCAATTGCCGGAGCAGCGGGAGACCAGCAGGCGGCAATGTTTGGGCAGTGCTGTTTTGAGAAGGGAGATGTCAAAAATACCTACGGTACAGGCAGCTTCATTCTCATGAACACCGGAAAGGACAGGATAAGATCGGATAACGGACTCGTGACCACGATAGCGGCAGGATGTGACGAAAAACCCGATTATGCCCTTGAAGGAAGCGTATTTGTTGCCGGAGCGGCTGTCCAGTGGCTCAGGGACGGCATGGAGATGATAAGGACTTCTTCTCAGTCGGAAGACTGCGCAAAAGCGGTAGATGATTCGAACGGAGTCTATGTCGTTCCCGCCTTTACGGGTTTAGGCGCTCCCTACTGGAATCAGTACGCCCTTGGCAGTATCTTCGGTGTCACGAGAGGATGCAGAAAAGAGCATTTTATCCGCGCGGCTCTTGAATCCATAGCCTATCAGTCTTATGATGTATTTCATGCAATGGAGGAGGATGCAGGGGTAACTTTAAGAGAACTTAAAGTGGACGGAGGAGTCAGCGCCAACAATTTTCTGATGCAGTTTCAGGCAGATATAAGCGGTACCGTGGCAAGGCGTCCCGAATGCATTGAGACAACGGCTCTGGGCGCGGCATATCTTGCCGGATTGTCGACAGGTTATTTCAAAGATAAGGAAGAGATCAGAAAAAACTGGCAGGAAGGCAGAAAATTTGTGCCGGGTATGGACGAGGAAAAAAGAAACAGACTGATAAGCGGCTGGAAGAGAGCGGTCAGGGCTGCCATGTTCTGGGCAGATGATGCCGGGTGAGAAAGGAGAATATTGTGAAGGAATCATTACGAAAAAACGGAAAGGGCATAATCCTCATGTCGGTATCGGCGTTGAGCATTTCCATAGGCCAGCTTTTGTGGAAACTGGCGGATCTTGGAAGTATCACGGGTGAACTGGGGAGTGTTTCGGGTCTTATTACTCTGTTTTTGAGAGTGCTGCCGGGATTTATCATATATGCCGTGGGAGCTCTCGTTATGACCATTGCTTTGGGCTACGGGGAATTGTCGGTTCTGCAGCCGGTCAATTCCATGAGCTATGTATTTGCGCTTATCCTCTCGGCCATGTTTTTGACTGAACCGATCACGGTGCTCAAGGTTGCGGGAATAATCGTCATCATCGCCGGAGTGATACTGATGGGAGGGAGCAGCAAATGAAGGTTATAATATGTGTTCTTTCGATGACCTGTATAGCTTCGTTTGCGAGCTATTTCTTAAAAAAATCATCATCAGTGGATAATAAATTAAAGATACTGCTTTCGCCCTGGTTTTATCTGGGCGGTATTCTGTATGTGATATCAGCAGGGATAAATATCTATCTTCTGCAGCTCATACCCTACACGGTCGCGATGCCTGTGGGTGCTTTGACTTATGTCTGGACGATGTTCGTTTCAAACAGGCTTCTGCATGAGGCGATCACGAAAAGGAAGATCATCGGAATGTTTGTTATCTTCTGCGGCGTGGTTTTAGTGGCATTGGGTCAGTGACCATGGAGATACCGGCAGCTTTTCTTGAAAAGATGAAAGAAAGCCTCGACAGTGAGTACGGGGCTTTTCTTGACAGTCTGAAAAAAGAAGAGGTAAAGGCACTCAGGTTAAATACTCTGAAGGGTGTCACAGAGCTTTCAAAGGAACTGCAGGAAATGTGGCACCTTGAGAAGGTTCCCTGGGAGGAGACGGGTTTTTATTATGAAGCGGAAGGCTTGCTGACACCGGGAAAACATCCCTGTCATGATGCGGGCGCCTACTACATACAGGAAGCATCTGCCATGTATCCGGTAAATCTCCTTTCGCCGCATGAAAATGAAATGATCCTGGATATGTGCGCTTCCCCCGGAGGAAAGAGTACGCAGATCTCTTCCTATATGCGTAATACAGGCCTTCTGGTCTCAAATGAGATAATCGGATCAAGGGCGCTTGTCCTGTCCTCCAATATTGAAAGAATGGGAGTAAAAAACGCAGTGGTTACCTCCATGGAGCCTGCAGCGGTCGCAGATGCGTTTCCGTCATGCTTTGACAGGGTTTTGGTTGACGCGCCCTGTTCAGGCGAGGGCATGATGAGAAGGGGAGATGCCGCAAGGGAAAACTGGAGCATGGAAAATGTCCTCATGTGCGCGGCAAGACAAACCGATATCTTAAATGAGGCGGCAAAATGCGTAAGACCGGGAGGAAAGCTTGTCTACTCCACCTGCACCTTTTCAAGGGAAGAGGATGAGGATAATGTGGAATTATTCCTTTCGGCCCACCCGGATTTTTCGCTCGTCGGCACGGAAAAGCTTTATCCTCATAAGATACGCGGTGAGGGACATTTTGCGGCGCTTTTTGAAAGAGACGGAAATGCGGACAGTACAGCTGCCTACAAACGTAAGAAAAATATAAAGCCGCCTTCGGGACTGAAAACCGCTCTTGAATTCCTGGAAGGATTTCTGACAGAGGAAGCATTTTCAAAGATCGATCCCGAAAAGATCATATCATTTAAGGATGATCTTTATTATCTTCCGGACAAAATAAGCGATATAGGCCGTCTTAGGGTGATAAGGCCGGGACTGTGTCTTGGAAGCATACAGAAAAACCGCTTTGTCCCGTCTCATTCTCTTGCCATGGCGCTCGTAAGGAGCGATGTGAAAAATTCTGTCGATCTTCCCTGTGAAAGCAGCGCCGCTTTGTCATATCTTTCGGGCATGTCCGTTGATCCGGGCGCTGTCAACGCAGAAATTACGGACGGCTGGTGTCTTGTTACTATCGGCGGTGTTTCGGCGGGTCTTGGAAAAAAGACCGGAAATATCATAAAAAATCATTATCCGAAAGGACTTCGAAGACAATGACGATATATCTTGAACACATCTGCAAGACATTTAAGGGGGTTACGGCTCTTGATGATTTCAGTCTGTCGGTCGAGGATGACAGATGCTATGTGCTCGTGGGTCCGAAAGGGTGCGGAAAGACCACGGCGCTAAAGATATTCATGGGCCTTATAAAGCCTGATTCCGGGAAGGTGAGCAGGATGGGGGATTACAAATATCCATCCTTAAGGAGTGCCTATGTCCCGCAGCTGAGCAGTCTTAATCCAAAAAAGAACGCCGTATGGAATGTGAAAAAAGCCCACCGGACAGCATCAAAGAAAAGAGCCGTCGAAGAACTCGGAAGGTTTTTAAGCGAGGCGGAAATGAACTGTCAGGCGGGTGAACTGCCGGAGGGAAAGCAGAGGATCATAGAGATCGTAAAGGCGCTGTTTGTTCCTGCCGATTTCATAGTTTTGGATGAACCGTTTAACGGCATGACCGAAGACGAAAAAAGGGCATCTCTTGAATATATCCTCGGACAGCGGGGCAGCAGACCGCTTCTTATCGCATCAGTACAGGAACCGGAAAACAGCCGGAATTTCATAGTAAGGCATATGTAAAAAACAGGACAGAGGGATCATCCCCCTGTCCTGTCGGATATTAAGAAGTTTCTTCCTAATAATTTTCCGCCTTTACCTGGAAATAACTTTGAGGGTGGTTACAGACGGGACATTCATCCGGCGCTTTAGGCCCTACAACGATATGTCCGCAGTTTGCGCACTGCCATATCATGTCGCCGTCTCTTGAGAAAACGATGCCGTCTTCAATATTCTTCAAAAGCTTCCTGTAGCGCTCTTCATGTTCCTTTTCGATCGCAGCGACCTGTTCAAAGATCTCCGCTATGTCATCAAAGCCTTCTTCCCTTGCGGTTTTTGCAAAGGCGGGATACATTTCCTTCCATTCATGTGCTTCACCGTCAGCGGCATCTTTCAGGTTCTGCACGGTGTCGTTTATGCCGTAAAGGATCTTGTACCAGAGTTTTGCATGTTCCTTTTCATTGTCGGCAGTCTCCAAAAAAAGATTGCTTATCTGGACATAGCCGTCCTTTTTTGCCTTTGAAGCAAAGTAGGTGTATTTATTGCGCGCCTGTGATTCGCCGGCAAAAGCTTCCTGCAGGTTTTTTTCGGTTTGGGTCCCCTTGAGTCTGGGATTGGTTTCAAGATTTGCCATATTTTAAATCCTCCTTATCCTGTGAACCGCTTTAAGCGGTCTGCCTTTAAAAACGAAAAATTATGAATAACTTTATATTAGCCCAAAGATGCGGGTTTGACAAGAATGGTGACAGGGTTTAAATTGATAGGGAATATATAAATTTTTAGCTGAAAAAGAGGGAAAATCGATGTATATCAACAGATTGCTTTTAAAGAATAACGCAAGAAAAACATTGTCAAAGAGCTATTGGAGCTGCGTGCTGGCAGGTCTTGTCATGGCGCTTGCAGCCGGAGACTTGGGCAGCAGTCCTTCACCCGGAAGGTACAACGTCAATGATATCATAGAAGGCGGTTTTTCCGGAGAGAGTATATACAGATATGATACAGGCGATCTCTTCGGCGGCATGTTTGGAAGTCTCAATATCCCGGCATATATGATCGGAACCTCTATCAGCATCCTTACTATCGCGATCGTCGTATCCGCGCTTTTGACGATCTTCCTGCTCCAGCCGTTGGAAGTGGGATGCCGGAAGTTTTTTATCGATGCCGGAAAGGAAGATTACAATCTGGCAGATCTGGGGGAGGCTTTTTCGGCGTCATATACAAATGTGGTGAAGATCATGTTCTTAAGACAGCTCTATATCTTTCTGTGGGCGCTGCTCTTTATCATACCCGGAATAATAAAGGCCTACGAGTACAGAATGGTGCCTTATATCCTTGCGGAGAATCCCGGGATCTCCGATCAGGAAGCATTTATGGAATCAAGGAGGATCATGACCGGATCAAAATTTGATGCCTTCATATTTGATCTGTCATTTTTGGGGTGGTTTCTGCTTGATGCCGTGACCCTCGGCGCTGCCGGGATCTTTTTTGTCAATCCCTACTATTACAGTGCATGTGCCGGGCTGTATGAATTTCTGAAAACAAAGCCCGCATATTACAGCGGTCAATATTCCGGACAGCCCGAATACGGACAGCCCGAATACGGACAGTACGAGTATAAACAGCCTGAATATGGGCAGCCTGAATACGGACAGATCCCGGAAGCGAAAGAACCCGACAGTACGGTGCCGGCAGATGACGCGAAACCGTTTAATACGCCCTACGGGCAGTGAGAGACAGTTTTATGGATAAGAAATCTTAAAACTCCCGCGGCAGGAAAGAAAATACAGACCGGGGACGGGACAAAAACCGTGAAGATGGTGAGTATTCGTACTTCACATGAATCTGATTTTGTGATAAAATATGCGGGATTGGGTGGATTTGCGCCCATGAAATGCGCCGTTAAGTGCGCAAAGGCAAGTAGACCGGGCGTTTAAGGCGCCCCACAGATTAACGGAGGAGATAAATATGGGATTGATCAAGGCCATTACAGGCGCTGCAGGCGGAGTGCTCGCTGATCAGTGGAAAGAGTATTTTTATTGTGAGTCCATCAATGAAGATGTGCTTGTAGTGAAGGGACAGAAGAGAGTGTCCGGACGTTCTTCGAATACGAAGGGCGAGGATAACATTATCAGCAACGGATCGGTCATAGCCGTAAACGACGGTCAGTGCATGATCATAGTTGACCAGGGAAAGGTTGCCGAGATCTGCGCGGAACCCGGCGAATTTACATATGATTCGTCTACCGAGCCTTCGATCTTTTCAGGAAACCTCGGCGAGAGCATCCTTGATACCTTCAAGGCCATAGGAAGGCGTTTTACCTTTGGCGGAGACACGGGCAAGGATCAGAGAGTTTATTATTTCAATACAAAAGAGATCATAGGAAATAAATACGGTACTGCCAATGCGGTTCCTTTCAGGGTTGTGGATAACAACATCGGTCTTGACATAGATATCTCCATCAAGTGTTTCGGAGAGTATTCATACAGGATCGTAGATCCCATCCTTTTCTATACGAATGTCTGCGGAAATGTTGATTACCAGTACGAAAGATCCGAGATCGATTCACAGTTAAAGACAGAGCTTTTAACCGCCCTTCAGCCTGCATTCGCAAAAATATCGGAGCAGGGGATCAGATACAGCGCGCTTCCCGGACATACAACCGAGATCGCCGATGCGTTGAATGAGGTCCTTACCAAGAGTTGGAAGGAAAAGAGAGGAATAGCTGTTGCATCCTTCGGTGTATCATCCGTAAAGGCATCCGAAGAGGATGAACAGATGATCAAGGAAGCTCAGAGGAATGCAATAAACAGAAATCCCAATATGGCTGCTGCCACACTTGTGGGAGCACAGGCTCAGGCCATGCAGGATGCCGCAAAGAATCCGAACGGTTCAATGATGGCTTTTGCCGGCATGAACATGGCCGGACAGGCCGGCGGAATGAATGCAGGCCAGCTTTTCAGCATGGGAGCAGCACAGGCGCCTCAGCCGGCACCCGCACCCGCACCTGCACCTGCGCAGGGTGGATGGACATGCTCCTGCGGAACGGTAAATACCGGAAAGTTCTGCTCAAACTGCGGAAGTCCGAATCCGGCCGGTCCCTGGACATGCTCCTGTGGAACGGCAAATACCGGAAAATTCTGCTCAAACTGCGGAAGCCCGAAGCCGCAGTAAATCCTGCGGATCGATTTAAGAAAAAGCAAACCGGGAGATCAGCTGCAGGGACGGACTTCCTGCAGTAGTCGACCGGACACAGACTACAGCTTATTTAAGGAGGATCAAAAAATGGAAGATAAATCATTCACGGATAAATTCAATGAAACAGTAGATAAGGCTGCCGAAAAGGCAAAACCCTATGTAGATAAGGCTGCTGAAAAAGCAAAGCCCTATGTTGACAAGGCTGCAAAGAAAGCAAAGAGTGCAGTTGACAAAGCGGAAGAAAAGGCAAAGCCCGTTGTCGAAAAGGCAAAGAAGCAGGTTAAGCCTGTCGTAAAGGCTGCAAAGACAAAGGCAAAGGCGGTAAAAAAGGCAGTAGATAATAAGATCTTTGAACATGAGGTTATCGTTCAGTTTGGAGGAAATTCCTACTATGCCAAGGATATGAACGAAAGGGCGATCGAGGATTTTGCCTCAAAGGGCGGCAAGAAGGATGCCATCAAACAGGTTCAGCTCTATGTCAAGCCTGAGGAAAGGGCATGTTACTATGTGATCAACAATAAAGAAACCGGAAGGATAGATATTTAAGGGTTTAAGAGCAGTATGGAAAGATTACTCATCATTTCCTCAAATACACAAAAGATGAGAGAACTGCAGCACTTCTTTGAGGGTGACTACAGGGTTCAGGCTTTGCCGCTAACAAACGGCAATATCATGAATGAGCTGACGGTCGCGCCTGACTGCATAGTTGTGCATGCAGAGACACTCACGAGGACCAAGCTTTTTGGCATTATGGATTTCAGGGAGCAGGAGAGCATCATCAATGTTCCCCTGCTGCTCATTGCGGATGATGCTGATCTTGAGATCTTCAAGCAGAATGTTAAGCCTGCGCCCGATTATGTGGTGCCGCTTGATGCGTCTATGCGTGATATTCGTCTGGGGATCGAAAGACTGTGCGCTACCTCGGAAAAGATAAAATCCATACTTGTGGTGGATGATGATTCAGTCTCATTGAAGCTTGTAAAGTCATATCTTGATGAGACTTACAAGGTGAATTGCGTTAAGTCGGGAATGCTTGCATTGAAATTCCTTGAAAAGCAGAGACCCGATCTGATACTTCTTGACTGTTATATGCCGGAGATGAACGGCGCTCAAACTTTGCAGCACATAAGAAGTATGCCGAATTTAAAGCGTGTTCCCGTTGTATTTCTGACAGGCAATTCCGACAGGAATATGGTGATGAACTGCATATCGCTTCATCCCAGCGGATTTCTGGTCAAACCCATCAAAAAAGAAGACCTGCTTGCAAAGCTGAAGCAGGTGATCTGATCGTTATCTGTTTTTATCGTATATTATCTTTAAGCCTTTGAGCAGCAGATCGGGATCGAGGGTTATGTCATGTTTGCAATGCGGGATTATGACCGCTGCAAGTCCTCCTGTTGCGACAACGGAAGCTTTTTGGCCCAGTTCCTCTTCGAACCGGTCGATCATGCCGTCTATACGGGAAGCTTCTCCGTAGATGATACCGCTTTTCATGGCGTCAATCGTATTGGCGCCTATTACTTTTTTAGGGGTGGAATATGAAATCCTTGGCAGAAGAGAAGTCTTTGAAACAAGCGATTCCAGAGAAACATTCACACCCGGAAATATGATACCGCCGATATACGAACCGTCTTTATCAAGTGCCGTCATTGTTGTCGCTGTTCCCATGTCGATAACGATATTCGGAGCACTGTAAAGATTAAGGGCAGCGATTGAGTCAACAGCGATATCCGCGCCCAAAGATCCCGGATCATCTATTCTGATATTCAGCCCTGTCTTAAGGCCTGCGCCCACAACGAGGGGTTCATTTCCCAGAACCTTCCTGAGGGCGTTTTTTACTACATGAGTAAGAGATGGGATTACCGAAGAAATAATGCTTCCCGTCACATCTTCTGCAGCTGTTTCATGGATGTCCATCACAGCCTTTATGACCATGGCATATTCAAGTTCGGTATAGTTAAGGTTTGTAGATATCCTCTCCGTGAAGTGGATCTTCTGATCATCTATGCATCCGACAACAATATTGGTGTTGCCCATGTCGACAGCCATTATCATTTTCAGACACCTCCTATGAAGTCTTCTTTACAGCGGAGATTATCCTGATTATTACCGGTGTAAGAATTATGTCGAAGGCAAGCTCGAACAGGAAATTAACGCCTATGAAGGCAACGAGCAGAAATACGACAGGATTCTGACCCGCGGCGCTTTCCACCAGAAGATTCCTGAATACGGTAAGCATTGCCAAAGCGAAGAGGCCGGTATTGGCAATGGGCGCTATCAGAGCGGCAACCGCAACACCGACATATTTATGCTTCTGCAGAGCCTTATAAACGATGCCCGCAAAGAAACCGGCAGCAGCACCCTTGACCAGACATGTGGCGACTGTAAATACCGGATTCTGGTTAAACATGATCAGACTGAAAGGTTCCAGACCGGAGACTACCGTGATAACAACTATGATGCCGAATATCAGTCCCAGAAGAGCTCCTGCTCCGGGGCCGAAAAGGATCGCTCCGATGATTATGGGAATAAGAGCAAGCGTAGGTGTGAACGGACCGAAATGGATCCCGGACGCAAAAGCCTGAAGTACTATTACGATACCTACAAGTATTGCAGTGCCCACAAGTTTCTGTACTTTTGAATTTTTACTAAGCATTTTATCCTCCTGCTGACATTCTTCGATGTCCCAAAGGAGGAGTGGCGGTCCCCCTTAGGACTAAAGATACATCGCGTTATAGTGGTTGAAGTATAACATGAGAGGAAACAAAACACAAGGAATATTTGACCTTTTGGGGGTCCCGGAGTAATATATGATGGATTTAGGGGGATTTTTTACGGAGGAAACGGAATGATACGGGAATTTGAACTTATAAAACGGGATGTCGTCGATAAAACAAGGGTATTTGATTACTGCAAGGATACGCTCAGACTTCCCGACGGGAGAACGACGGTTTATGAGACTCTTCTTCATAAGGGTGCGGCGGCTGTCGTGCCTGTGCTTGATGACGGAAGGATACTCTTAGTCAGACAGTACAGACATGCGATAGGCAGGACTGCACTTGAGATACCCGCAGGGGGAAGGGACAGCGTTGATGAACCTTTTATAAATGCGGCGGCAAGGGAACTGGAGGAGGAGACCGGGTACAGAAGCGATGATCTGGAGCCGCTCATAAGCATCGTCACAGCCATAGCCTACTGCAATGAAGTTATAGAAGTTTTTGTCGCAAAAAATCTGAAACCTTCAAATCAGAATCTGGATCCGGATGAGTTTATCGAGGTGGAAGCATTTAGCCGGGAAGAACTTTCGGACATGATCTTTGAGGGAAAGATACAGGATTCAAAAACCATAGCTGCGCTCATGAGTTATTTTCATAAATCCTTTTCATAAATCCTTTTCATAAATCCTTTACATAAAAACTAAATTTTTTTTTATTATGTGATTTTACAACATGTTGTGAGACGAAAAAACGAAGTCAACGACATGTTGTTGTTTTTGCCCAAAAGTGGGGATTTTAGTGCGAAAAACAGGGAAAATATGGCATTGCTTTTCTCAAAAATCGTATATATAATGTCATAAGTGGTGCTTCGGGGAAGCACGCGGATGGAGAGGATAAACACGGTTTATGGAACAACTCATCGAAGCATTCATAAATTATTTACATAATGTGAAGAAGACTTCCAAGAATACTGAGCTGTCATACAGACGTGACCTTATGAAGATGAACTCTTATTTCTCCGCAAGGGGTGTAAAGGATGTTCATGAGGTAAAGAATGAGGATCTTGTCGGATATGTGCAGCATTTCAATGACGAGAAAGCGGCGCCGGCTTCAGTATCGAGAAGTATCGCATCCATCAGAGCGTTCTTTAATTATCTGGAGAAGGAGAGTATCATAGAAACTTCTCCCGCCGACGGGATCAAATCTCCCAAGATAGAAAAAAAACTTCCGCAGATCATGACTCAGGACGAAGTGATAAGGCTTTTGGAGCAGCCGTCGGGAGACACTCCCAAGGACATCAGGGACAAGGCCATGCTCGAGCTTCTGTATGCTACGGGAATGAGGGTTACGGAGCTTATCACGCTGAAGGTTTCCGACATAAATCTTCAGATGAACTATGTGGACTGCCATGATCCCAATAAGGACAGGATAATTCCGTTCGGAATAGAAGCGAGAAATGCCCTGAAGAATTATATAGAGCATTCCAGGGAAGCGATGATAGAGAATAAGAACGAGGAAACGCTCTTTGTCAACTGTTCCGGAGCGCCGATGTCCAGGCAGGGCTTCTGGAAGCTGATCAAGTATTACACAAAGAGAGCGGGCATACAGATGGATATAACCCCTCATACCTTAAGACATTCTTTTGCGGCCCATCTGGTCGAGAACGGAGCAGATTTAAGGTCGGTTCAGGAGATGCTCGGACATTCGGACATATCTACCACACAGATCTATGCGGCATTAAGCCACAATCATATCAGAGAAGTATATGAAAAAGCGCACCCCCGTCACTGAGGGATGCGCTATTTTATTACATTGATCTAAGCTGTCCGGCCTTCGCCGGGATCACGCAGGGTCTTTTGCGTTCAGCGTTAATCCGGCCCGTTCATTTTGCGTGTACTTCATCATAAACATCAGTAACTGACTTTTCGGGAGCCGCTGTGATGCTGCTTACGATCAGGTTCACGATCAAAGAGATGATGAATGCGGGAAGCAGCTCGTAGATCGCGAATACGCCGCCCATGGGCGCTATCACAAACTTCCATACAAATACCATTATACCGCCGGCGATAAGGCCTGCAAGGGTGCCCTGACGGTTTGAACGTCTTCTGAAGAGCGACAGGAGTATGGCAGGACCGAAGGTGGCTCCGAAACCGGCCCACGCGAAGGATACCACTCGGAATACCGAACTGTCGGGATTCCAGGCGAGAATGATCGAAATGGCGGCTATGGTTATGACGGTTGCCCTGGCTGTTATCATGGTAGCGCGCTGGCTTAACTTGATCTTGAAGAAATCCTGCATCAGATCCTGCGATACGCTTGATGCTGCGGCAAGAAGCTGCGAATCGGCAGTTGACATGGTAGCTGCAAGAATACCCGCAAGGATGATGCCGGCGACAAGAGCAAGGATAAATCCGTTCCGGCTCATGAGGTCGGCTATCTTTATGATGACCGTCTCTGATTCGGAACTTGATTCAAGCATAGGTATCTTTCCGGCAACTGACATGCTGTAGCCGATGAGTCCGATAAGGATCGCAACCGCCATGGAGACAAGCGCCCATATGGATGCAATGCGGCGTGATACCTTCAGATCGCTTTCCTTCCTGATAGCCATGAAACGAAGAAGTATATGCGGCATTCCGAAATATCCGAGTCCCCATGCCATCGTTGAAACGATGGGAAGGAAACCGAAGGATCCGGCTGTGCCCGATGCCGCATCATATCCCTTGAATACGGAAAGGTATCCGGGAAGCGCTTTTGCGTTTTCCATTACATTTGACATTCCGCCTGCCTGGTTAATGCCGAAGAAGACGACCACGATCAGAGCGATCGTCATGAATATGCTCTGTATGAGGTCGGTGGTTGATACCGCAAGGAAGCCGCCCAAAGTCGTATAGGTGATTATTATTACGGCTCCGAAGAGCATGGCGATATGGTACTCGACGCCGAAAAGGCTGTTGAAGAGAGTTCCCACTGCCTTAAAGCCGGATGCCGTATAAGGTATGAAGAATATCAGTATAATAAGCGCCGATATGCATGACAGAGCGTGGCTTTTGTCTTCATAACGGTTTGAAAAGAATTCGGGTATGGTAAAAGCGTTTATGCGTGCCGAATATCTTCGAAGGAGCCTTGATACGAGCAGGAAATTGAGGTAGGTTCCCAAAGCCAGTCCTATGACGGTCCAGCTGACCTCGGCCACGCCTGCGATATAGGCAAGTCCGGGCAGACCCATCAAAAGATAGCTGCTCATGTCGGAGGCTTCCGCGCTCATCGCGGTTACAAGCGGCCCTAAGGACCTTCCGCCGATGTAGAAGCCGTCAGCGGTATCAGCGGCGCCCTTCCTGTTAAAGATGACACCTACCATAAGCATTGCAAAAAGGTAGGCTACTATGGTTACAACGATTATGATCTGCGCAGTAGTCATGATGTATCTCCTTCCTACTAAATAAAAAAATTTCAAACGCAATTATATTTGATTATCCATGAATCGTCAAATGTGGTATCAGCCCGCTGTTCGTATCTGTTCAAAAAACGTAAAAGATGATATAATTATCTACCCATTGGCGAAGAAAAAAAAGGAGGCATGTCATGAGAATCACAGTTGCAGATACACAGGGAAATGTGGCGGATTTTAAGGATGCGGAAAGCTTTCTTTTATTTGATGTTGAAAACGGTACGGTAACGCTCGGA
Organism: Lachnospiraceae bacterium; assembly: GCA_024690825.1. GTDB lineage: Bacteria > Bacillota > Clostridia > Lachnospirales > Lachnospiraceae > NK4A144. The sequence continues at coordinate 102,738 of JAILOK010000056.1, forward strand.
CAGAGTGTCACGGTAAGAAAAGACTGGTACATGTCAGCTCCCGAGTTCCTTGCAGAGGAAGAGGTTGATGCCGTTATATGCGCAGGCATGGGACGCGGAGCCAGAAGCTCCTTTAAGGAGGCCGGCATAGAGGTTTATGCAGGCGTATCCGGAGGATCAAAAGAAGCCGTAGAGGCATTTATGGACGGCTCTTTAAGTTTTGATCCACTGGCCGGAATGATATAGGAAAGAATATTATGGGCACCTCTGGTGCCTCAATATAAAAGGGGGAATCCAAAATGAATAAAAATGATCTTATCTTCGGGAAACTTCTGCCTGCGCTTATGCTCGTGACCGTGCTTGTGACCGGATGCGGGGGTGCCGCCGCGGACATGGCGGAACGCGCTTCGGAGGCAGCCTATGATGTGGCGTCAGACCTTGCCGACATGGGCAGCGCTAAAATGGCAGCGCCCATGGCCAAAGCTTCGGGAGGATATGCAGCAAATGACATGGCTTTTGAGGCTGAGGCGGAAGAGGCATACTATGGTGAAGAATATGATGATGGAGGATATGAGGACGGCTATGATGAGTCCGATATTTCGACCATAGGTTCTACGGGGGATTCTCCGGTCCTTGATGCCGACAAGATTGTTTATTATGCAGATATCAACTTAAGTTCCAAGCATTTTGACAATGCAAGGAATCAGATAGATGAACTTGCAGAAAAGTACGGCGCGATCCTGGAAAATGAAAATTACAATGAGGGAGATATAGGCTGGTATACCAGAGGAGACGAGAACGGTTCCAACCGCAGGTATTACTATGCCGAGTACAGAGTCCCTGCCGAGAACTACAAGGCGCTCCTTTCAGAGGCTTATGATCTTGATGCAGTCGTCAGCAACTTAAACAGAAGCGCCCGGAACATCACGAGAAGCTATTATGATACGAAAGCTGAGATAGAGTCTCTTGAGACCGAGATGGAACAGCTTGAGGAGATCATGAAGGACGCAAGGAAGATCGAGGATGTTCTTTATATCCAGGAAAGGATCACCGAAGTCAGGACACAGTTAAACCGCTGCAAGTCGGATATCTCGAGAATGGATACGGATGTTGCCTACTCCTATGTCAATATTTCGCTGCAGGAGGTTAAAGAGTACAAGGAACCCGAACCGCCGGCTGACCTGCCGTTTGAACAGCAGCTGTGGCAGAGCTTCAACAATTCGATCATTGAATTCTACGACTTCTGCGATAAGGCAGCGATCTATATTGCAAGAAACTGGATAAAGATACTGGCATGGCTTGTTGTCATCCTGATCATCCTGTGCATAATAAGAGGCGGTGGGGCCAGACGCTATGCCAGAAGGGAATTAAAGCGCGAATACAAGGAAAAGAAGCTTGAGATGAAGAAGAGATATAAAGAGATGAAGCAGGAGATGAAACAGAAAAAGAAAGAAGAAAAAGACTGAAGACATAGTTTAAGATTTAAGGCCCTGTCAGGTTGACGGGGCCTTTTCATTTGAAGGGTCTTTTGAATAAACTATCTTTAAAAGTATCGGAGTGATGATGGAGCTTGCTATTATCAGCAGGATGACCGATGTGAAATAGGTCTGGTCCAAAAGTCCGGCAGCAAGCCCTCGCTGTGCGACTATAAGGGCAACCTCGCCTCTTGTCATCATACCGAGCCCTATCTTAAGGCTGTCGTTCATGCTATATCCCAGTCCCAAGGAGGCGCCGGTACAGCCTATTATCTTTGAAAGAAGTCCGACAACCACAAAGGCCAGGGAGAAGACGAGTACACTCATATTCACATTTCTGATGTTTGTCTGCAGACCTATACTGCAAAAGAAGACGGGTCCGAAGAGCATATAGGAATTTACATCCATCTTTCTTGAAATGTAGGCTGAGTCATCAAGTGAGCTTAGGATAACTCCGGCGATATAGGCTCCGGTAATATCGGCAACACCGAAAAACTCGGCAGCGATCCAGGCGAGGATGAAAGCCAGAGCCATGCCCATGATCGGAATACGCCTCGTATGCGGATACCTTTTGTCCAGCCGTTTGAACACATGATAGGTGATTATACCGACTCCTATGGAAAATACAAAGAAAAGGAAGGTGTGAAATACCACATCCCAGATCTTTGCATTCGGATCTCTGAATCCTATCACAACTGTAAGAACGATGATTCCTATAACATCATCTATGATCGCGGCGCTCATTATGGTGGTACCGATGGAATCAGACAGCTTTCCCATTTCCTTTAATGTCTGAACCGTGATGCTGACAGAGGTCGCTGTAAGGATAGTCCCTATAAAGACCGCCTTCAGAAAATGCGTGGTGCCGGGACCCGAAAAACCGTAAAAGCACATGTAAAGAACCGTTCCTAATATCAGGGGAACAAATACTCCGGCACAGGCAATGACAGTGGATTTTACTCCGGTTTCTTTAAGCTCCTTTATATCGGTGTTAAGTCCTGCCGAAAACATCAGCATTATCACGCCGATCTCCGCCATACCCTGAAGAAAGTCGGAAGACTGCAAAAGGCCGAGCATTGAGGGGCCTATGATAAGTCCGGCTGCGATCTCGCCCACTACCATGGGCGCTTTTATCTTTCTTGCCACCAGTCCGAAAAACTTGGCGGCCAGTACTATTATGGCAAGCTGCCTTAAAATTTCTGTTGTATCCATGACCTGCTCCTTTTTTGTGCTTTAAGTGCCGAGAAAATATTTTAGTTTTTCTTTTTTTTTTAGTCAAGATTAAATTTTTGTGATAAAATACAGTTAATATGGAAGTTCAATTATTACTTTTTTTACAAAACTGTGTCAGAAATCCGATCCTCGATCCTTTGATGATGTTTATCACGAAGCTGGGTGATGGAGGGGTTTTCTGGCTGATCTTTACGGCAGTTCTTTTAGTGTTTAAGAAGACGAGGCGCATCGGGCTGTACTGTATGGCTGCGATCGTCTTTGATGTACTGATCGTAAATGTCCTGGTTAAGCCCATAGTAGGGAGGATACGGCCCTATGAGGTCATAGAGGGGCTTATATGCATGGTCGGACCACAGAAGGATCCGTCCTTTCCGTCGGGTCATACCGCTTTTTCCTTTGCGGCCGGTTTTGCTTTCTTTTTGAAGGCTCCGAAAAAATTCGGGATACCGGCTCTGATACTTGCTGTTCTGATAGGTTTTTCAAGACTCTATGTGGGAGTCCATTATCCCACTGATGTCATTGCGGGTTTGATCTTCGGTATTATCTGCGCGCTGCTTTCGGTATTTGTCATGGACAGGATATTTGCCGGGATCGAAAGAAAGAAGAACGACGCTGCCGGGCAGAACAATGAGCAGACAGACCGGCAATGATTACAATATTATTAAGATCTTATTGAGGAGATTATTAAGATTATATTAAGGAGGGACAGGTAATGAAAAAGTATGTTGCGGAGTTTATCGGTACATGCGTACTGACACTGTTTGGCTGCGGCGCCGCTGCGGTATCCGGAGGAGTGGAGGGTGAACTCGGAGTACTCGGGATAGCCCTTGCATTCGGACTTGCGGTTGTGGCCATGGCCTTCGCGATCGGGGATATCTCGGGGTGCCATATCAATCCCGCGGTTTCTCTGGGCGTATTCGTTGCAGGAGGCATGTCGGCCGGCGATCTTATCGGCTATATCATATCACAGTTTCTGGGAGGCGCTGCAGGCGCCGGGCTTCTGTACATCATTGAGATCATGACGGATTCGGTGGATGTTTCGTCAAACGGACTCGGAGCCAACGGATACGGTGATTTTTCCTATGTGGGAATAAACCTCGGGGGAGCGATCCTTGTTGAGATCATCCTGACCTTTGTTTTTGTCCTCGTGGTGCTTGCAGTTATATCAAAGGCCGATAATTCGATCATAGGCGGAGTGATCATAGGTCTTACTCTTACATTTGTACACATTTTCGGTATCCCGCTTACGGGTACCTCGGTCAATCCGGCAAGAAGCCTCGGACCGGCTCTTTTCTCCGGTGTTGATTATATCGTCCAGTCATGGGTGTTTATTGTTGCTCCACTGGTCGGCGCAGTACTTGCCGCTGTGATCTTCAAACTGCTTTACAGCGGGAGCTCGGAAGAGGAATGAAGCCTCTCATCTGTTCCTTTTCGGGAGTATATGAAGGACAGAGGATAACGGCGGTCTCGGATATCGTGGATTTTTCGGATATGAGGGGCTGCAGCATGTATGTGGACGAAGAGGCGGAAAAGATCATTTTGGACAGGCTGTCCGGGCATTCGTTTACGGGTCTGCATTTCATCGATAACGGAAACTATCATTATATGACAAGGCTTTTTCTTTCTTTTGTAAGAGATGAATTTGACCTGTGTCTTTTTGATCATCATACGGATGACAAGCCGCCCGCCTTTGGCGGATTGAAATCCTGCGGTTCATGGGTTTACGATATCAGAAACGAGAACGCATTTCTGCGCGATCTTGTCCATATCAGAAAAAAAGGTGATGAAACAGGTCTTTTCCCGGGGGAAAGACCTGTTTATATTTCGGTTGACAAGGATGTTCTTTCTGCCGATGTTCTTCATACGAACTGGGATCAGGGTGATATGACAAAGGAAGAGTTCTTTGAGATCTTCACGGGTATAATAAAAACGCGGCCCGTCCTCGGCATTGACATATGCGGGGAGGACGAGCCGGATAAAAGCCGGGTCGAAAATGATGCCTTTAACATGGAGATCATTGACACGCTCAGACGATCTTTTTCGTCCGTGAACGGTCTTTTTTCGCCAGATTCTCCCTGGCCGTTGAAAGCATGAGTTTGATCCTGTTCAGCTGGTTTACCTCGGACGCTCCGGGGTCATAGTCTATGGCAACTATATTTGCCCTGCGGTATTCCTGACGTATGCGTTTTATTACTCCTTTTCCCACGACATGATTAGGCAGACATCCGAAAGGCTGCGTACAGACGATATTATAAACGCCCATATGTATGAGCTCGAGCATCTCGCCGGTCAGGAACCATCCTTCACCCGTCTGATTTCCGATCGAAACGATACTTTCGGCAAGATCTGCTATATCCTTTATGTGGGAATGAGGTACAAAGTGCTCGGAATGCACAAGTTCGCGTGAAGCTGTCTTTCGCATCGTTTCTATTGCCTTAATGCCGAGCTTTGAGATACGGCTTGCTTTTTTGGAAGTGCCAAGCTTGTCGGCCTTGTATATCTGGTTGTAAAAACAGTAGAGCATGAAATCCAAAAGGTCGGGAACAACGGCTTCCGCACCTTCGCTTTCAAGGAGTTCGACGAGATGGTTGTTTGCCGCGGGCATGAATTTCACCAATATCTCCCCTACGACGCCGACACGGGGCTTTTGCATCCGTTCGTCTATGGGAAGCATGTCAAATTCCCGGACTATCCTTTTGCAAAGGCGTTTATAGCGTGAATATGAGACTGAACCGCTCGTCAGGAACTGCAGACACTCATTGGTGAGTTTTCTGTGCAGCGAATTGGCTGAACCTGCCTTAAGTTCATAGGGACGCATCCTGTACAGGCATCTCATAAAAAGATCTCCGAATTCGGCGGCATATGCCAGTCTTATGAGGAGAGAGGGACTGAGCTTAAATCCGGGATTGGGCTCGAATCCGGACATGTTAAGAGATATCACGGGAACCTGTTCCATGCCGGCCATTTTAAGCGCCCTTCTTATGAAAGCGACATAATTTGTGGCTCTGCAGCCGCCGCCTGTCTGACTCATGACGACAGCGGTGCGGTCGAGATCAAATCTTCCCGAGAGAAGGCTTTCCATGATCTGTCCGACCACCATCAGAGAGGGATAGCAGGCATCATTATTGACATATTTAAGTCCGACATCTACAGCGATATGCCCGTCGTTTTCCATGACCTCCAGGTTATATCCGCAGGCTCTGAATGCCGGTTCGAGAAGGTTGAAATGTATGGGTGACATCTGCGGACAGAGGATGGTATACCCTTTTTTGTTCATCTCTTCTGTATAGATCACTCTTTTATTAGCGCTTGGACGGATCCTGCGTTTTACATCACGCATCTCCCTGACGCGTATGGCGGCAAGCAGAGAGCGTATCCTGATCCTTGCCGCTCCCAGATTATTAACCTCATCTATCTTCAGACAGGTATATATCTTGTCTGCGCTGTCGAGTATCTCCATGACCTGATCGGTGGTCACCGCATCAAGTCCGCATCCGAAGCTGTTCAGCTGGATGAGGTCAAGATCGTCCCTTGTCCTTACAAACTGGGCTGCGGCGTAGAGCCTTGAATGGTACATCCACTGGTCCATTACCCTGATGGGACGGTCGACCTTTGCAAGGTGCGAGACCGAATCCTCGGTAAGGACGGCGACTCCGAAGGATGTGATCAGTTCGGGAATGCCGTGATTTATCTCCTGATCGATATGATAGGGACGTCCGGCCAGAACTATTCCGTGTCTGTCGTTTTCCCTCATCCACTGCAGGGTTTCCTCACCCCTGATCCGTATATCTTCACGCGCCCTTTGCTGTTCGTCCCAAGCGGCAAAGACTGCCTTTATTATGCTTTCCGGTTCGATCTCGGGGAAGGCTTCCATGAGGCGGGGATATATATGATCCGGATCATCAAAGGCTATGAACGGATTTCTGAAGTCTATGTCCCTCAGCGGCAGGTCCTCAACATTGTTTTTGATATTCTCGGGATAGGATGTAACGATCGGACAGTTGTAATGATTGCCGGCATCCTCAAATTCATTGCGTTCATAGAAGAGTGAAGGATAGAAAATGAGCCCGATACCCTGATTTATGAGCCATTCGATATGACCGTGAACAAGCTTTGCGGGATAGCATTCCGATTCCGAAGGGATCGATTCGATCCCCAGCTCATATATGGCATGTGTCGAAGCCGGAGACAGCACGACGGTAAAGCCGAGTTTTGTGAAAAATGTGAACCAGAAAGGATAGTTCTCATACATGTTGAGAACCCGGGGTATGCCGATCCTTCCAAAGGGTGCTTCGTCCGCCGGCAGGGGCGTGTATCCGAAGATCCGCTTAAGTTTATAATCAAAAAGATTCGGCACATCGGTATTTGTTTTGGGCTTTCCCGCTCCTTTTTCACAGCGGTTCCCCGATATATAGGTTCTGCCGCCGCTGAATCTGTTGATGGTCAGACGGCAGTGATTAAGGCATCCCTGACACTTGGCCATGGAAGTGGTGAACTGAAGCTCATTTATATCCTTTATTGAAAGCATGGAGGACCCGGTCCCCTGCACATGACGTTCGCGCGCGATCAGTGCAGCGCCGAAAGCTCCCATGATGCCGGCTATGTCGGGCCTGATAACCTCGAAATTTCCGATCTTTTCAAGAGAACGCAGAACGGCGTTATTATAAAAGGTTCCGCCCTGTACGACTATGGTGGATCCCAAAGATGCGGCATCGGATACCTTGATGACCTTGAAAAGCGCGTTTTTTATTACGGAATAAGCCAGTCCCGCGGAAATATCATCAACACCGGCGCCTTCCTTCTGAGCCTGCTTTACCTTTGAATTCATGAATACGGTGCAGCGGGTTCCGAGATCTATGGGATGTTTGGCAAAGAGCGCTTTTTCGGCAAAATCTTCAACCGACATGTTAAGCGATTTGGCGAAGGTCTCAAGAAAGGAACCGCAGCCGGAGGAGCAGGCTTCGTTAAGCTGAACCGAATCAACGGTGTTATTCTTTATCTTTATGCACTTCATATCCTGACCGCCGATATCGAGGATACAGTCCACATCAGGGTTAAAGAAGGAGGCGGCATAATAGTGCGCCACTGTCTCGACCTCGCCCTCATCGAGCATAAGAGCAGACTTTATCAGCGCTTCTCCGTACCCGGTAGAGCAGGCTCCGGCAATGGAGACGCTTTTGGGCATGAGATCATAGATCTCCTTTATGGATCTGATCGCCGTGAGAAGAGGCGATCCGTTATTATTGGAATAAAAAGAATAGAGAAGCTCGCCGTTTTCGGAAATAAGGGCGCATTTGGTCGTCGTGGAGCCTGCGTCTATGCCGAGATAGGCACGCCCCCTGTAGGAAGAGAGAGGCTTCTTTTTTACCTTTGCCCTGGCATGGCGTCTGGAAAAGGCCCTGTATTCGGTGATGTTTGCGAAAAGAGGTTCCATCCGCGCAACCTCGAAGTCCATATGGATCGGACCTGAGAGGATCCCGACCATGCTGCTCAAGGGTCTTACATGAACGCCGTCATGATTCATTGCCGAGCCTATGGCTGCGAAAAGGTGAGAGTTTTCGGGAACGATCGCATGCTCATCATCGAGTTTTAATGTTCTGATAAATGATGAACGCAGCTCGGAAAGAAAATGCAAAGGACCACCCAGAAACGCGACATGTCCTCTTATGGGTTTTCCGCAGGCAAGTCCCGATATGGTCTGGTTTACAACAGCCTGAAAAATGGATGCGGCAAGATCTTCTTTGGTGGCGCCTTCATTGATGAGAGGCTGGATATCGGATTTCGCAAAGACTCCGCATCTGGCAGCTATGGTATAGAGGCTGCTGTATTGTTTTGCATATTCGTTGAGTCCGGCCGAGTCCGTCTGGAGGAGGGAGGCCATCTGGTCGATGAACGATCCGGTGCCGCCGGCGCAGATGCCGTTCATGCGCTGTTCGACATTCCCGTCCTCGAAATAAATGATCTTTGCGTCTTCGCCGCCGAGTTCTATGGCAACATCGGTCAGAGGGGCAAAGTATTTCAGGGCCTTTGAAACGGCAATGACTTCCTGAACAAAGGGCACATTAAGGGCATTGGCCAGTGTCAGTCCGCCGGATCCGGTTATTACCGGATCGACATCCACATCACCGGTGACCTTGAAAGCATCATCTAACAGGGAATGAAGAGTTTCCTTTATATTGGCAAAGTGACGCCTGTAATCCGAGAAAAGGATGTCCATATCCTCATTGAGGAGCGCCACCTTGACGGTCGTTGAACCTATATCTATACCAAGCATGCATGACATAATAAAAAACCTCTTATGGATCAAATGATGTCACGAATCGCTCAGCTGCCGGGGCAGCTTCCGCGATTCCAAAACACTCGCAATCGGTGCAGCTGCACCGATTGCTTGTGTTTTACGGGTCACAAGGACATAATGCTTATCATGCAAGCATGAAGCATTATGTCCTTCTGACCCTGACATCATATTATAGTGTTATTATTATAAATAGACAAGATAAAGATTTTAAGGTATTATCCGTAATAGTGTCTGTCTGATAAAGGAGTGCAAAATGGGAGATAAGCAGATAGTCATAGCGGTTTTCATTCTGATGTACATCGTTATGATCTTTTTTCAAAAATTCAGGGTGCATGCGGCTTTGGGGGCCGCTCTGATCCTTATCGTCACAAAGGTGATCCCGCTTTCGGCCCTTCCTTCGGCCATAAACTGGAATGTCCTTATGATGATAGCCGGGACCATGGTTGTGGTGTTTTTCTTTATCGACTCGGGAATGCCTTCAAGGATAGCGGACGGTCTGATGGAAAAATCCGCCAATGTTATGTGGCTGATAGTATCAATATCGCTGTTTTCCGGCCTTGTATCGGCTTTTATCGATAATGTCGCAACCGTTCTGATGATCGCGCCTGTCGGTCTTGCGATCTGTAAAAAGATCGATATCGATCCGGTTCCGGTGATCATTTCCATAGCCGTAAGCTCCAATCTTCAGGGCGCGGCAACTCTTGTGGGTGACACGACATCCATACTGCTCGGCGGATATGCGGGTATGAATTTCCTTGATTTCTTCTGGATGAACGGAAGGCCGGGAATGTTCTTTACAGTCGAATTAGGCGCGCTGGCAACCATTCTTGTGATGTTTATCCTCTTTAAGAAATACAGGGATAAGGTAGAGGTCAGGGAGAAAACGGAGGTTAAGGATATAGTCCCTTCGATCATGCTGCTTCTTATTGTGATACTTCTCATTGCGGTTTCGTTCATACCGGGCAAGCCCGAGATGATAAACGGCATCATCTGCATGAGCATAGCTCTTGTAACGATCCTGCAGGATCTTATCAGGCACAGGGACAAAGAGAGATTTGTCAGGGCGCTTAAAGATGTGGATTATCAGACACTGCTGCTTTTAGTGGGTATTTTTGTGGTCGTTCAGTCACTTACCGAGACGGGACTTATCGATGATATGGCATCCGGCATAATAAAAGCAGGGGGCGGCAGCACCTTCCTTCTCTATACGATACTGGTGTGGGCTTCCGTTCTGATATCGGCCTTTGTTGATAATATACCTTATGTGGCAACCATGCTTCCCGTGGTCAGATCGATATCACTTTCCATGGGGGCGTCGCCGTATCTGCTCTATTTCGGACTTCTTACCGGAGCGACGCTCGGCGGTAATCTGACACCGGTAGGAGCATCTGCGAACATAACAGCCATAGGTATTTTAAAGAAGGAAGGGTGTGAGGTCTCGTTTGCGGATTTTGCAAAGATAGGCATACCTTTTACCCTGATCGCGGTTTTTGTGGGATATGTTTTTGTCTGGTTCGTATGGAAATGATAAAGGAGATGCGATGAACGCTTTTTTGAACAGGATAGAAAGAAAATTCGGCAGGTACAGCGTGCCTCAGCTTACCAAATTCATAATCCTTACCTATATCATAGGATATCTTCTGTACTTTACCGAAGCCCTGACCCATGTGAAGGTCTTAAGCCTGATCTATTTAAGTCCGAGACTGATCATTTCGGGAGGACAGGTGTGGAGGATATTTACATGGATATTCATGCCTCCCACAAGACCCGATATATTTACAGTCATAATGCTTTTTTTCTATTACCGGATAGGCACGGCTTTAGAGCAGACCTGGGGGGATTTCAGGTATAATCTCTATATTTTCTCGGGACTGTTTTTCATGCTCGCCGGTGCCTTCGTGCTTTACTTTTTCGGCATAAACGTGGACGGGATGTTCACGACTTATTATATTACGATGTCGATCTTTCTTGCTTTTGCGGCCTGTTACCCTGATATGCAGGTGCTGCTGTATTTTCTGATACCGCTGAAGATCAAGTATCTGGCGTTTCTTGATGTGGGACTGATCGCAGTCAATGCGATCTATGCTACCGTGCCTGAAAGGCTTGCCATCGTCTTTTCACTCCTTAACTTTGTGATATTTTTCTTTACGACCAGAAACTATAAATCAATATCACCTGCAGAGAGAGCCAGAAAGAACAACTTCAGAAGGGCAATGGAACAGGGACCTTATCATACGGAAAGCAAAGGAGGACCCGGATTTTTTTCGGAGACAAAACAGAGCGTGAACTACAATGCCGGAGAGACCATGAAAAAAGGACAGATATCCAAACACAAGTGCGCGATCTGCGGCCGGACGGAGATAGATCATCCGGAACTCGAATTCAGGTTCTGTTCAAAATGTGAAGGAAATTATGAGTATTGCAACGATCATCTCTTTACGCATAAACACATTAAAGTATAAAGTCATTGGGTTAATCTAATCTGTACAGAAAGGGTAGAAAATGAAGATCGAAGATGTAAAGGAATATGAGGTGATAAAAAAGCAGGACATAAAGGATCTGCGCTCAAAAGGATATCTTCTGAGACACAAAAAGAGCGGCGCGAGGATATGCATCCTGCAGAATGATGACAGGAACAAGGTTTTTTATACGGCATTCAGGACCCCGCCGTCGGATTCCTGCGGAACGCCTCACATACTTGAGCATACCGTGCTCTGCGGATCAAAGAAGTACCGCGCCAAGGATCCCTTTATCGAACTTGCAAAGGGATCTCTCAATACCTTCTTAAATGCCATGACATATCCGGACAAGACGGTTTTTCCGGTGGCCAGTACCAATGATACGGATTTCAAAAACCTCAGCGATGTTTATATGGATGCGGTACTCCATCCGAATATTTATGAAAACGAAAAGATCTTCAGGCAGGAAGGCTGGCACTATGAACTTGATGCCCCCGACGGGGAACTGACATATAACGGAGTGGTCTATAATGAAATGAAGGGCGCCTTTTCGTCACCTGATGATGTTCTTGAAAGGTTTGTGTTTAATTCCCTGTATCCGGATACGGCCTATGCACTTGAATCCGGCGGGGATCCGGACGATATTCCTGATCTTACATATGAAAGATTTCTGGAGCTTCATAAAAAATACTATCACCCTTCCAATTCCTATATCTACATATACGGCAACTGCGACATGGCAGAAAGGCTTAAGTGGCTCGACAGGGAGTATCTGTCGGAGTACGGGAAAGAGGAGATCGATTCAAAGATAAGAAAACAGAAGCCTTTTTCATCCATGCTCAGGACGGAAAAGAAATATTCGCTTTCAGATTCAGAGGATCTGTCAGATAATACCTATCTTTCCTTAAACTATGTGACTGACGGGGATCTTGATCCGAAACTGAAGGTTTCATTCCAGATACTCCAGTACGCGCTTCTTGAGTCCCAGGGCGCACCCTTAAAGCAGGCTGTACTTGACGCCGGAATCTGCAAGGATGTGGAGAGCGTTTATGAGGGAGGCATACTTCAGCCGTATTTTTCGATCGTTGCAAAATATTCTGACGAAAAACATTCTGATACTTTTATAAAGATCATCAATGAAAAGATAACGGAACTGATAAAAAACGGAATAGACCGGCAGTCTCTGCTGGCAGGCTTAAATATCTTTGAGTTCAAATACAGGGAAGCGGATTTCGGCAATTATCCCAAGGGACTGATGTACGGTCTTGAGTGCCTTGACAGCTGGCTTTACGACGACTCTGATCCTTTTTCACATATCGAACTTAACGGGGTTTTCGAAGCATTAAGGGCAGAGATAGAATCGGACAGCCGTTATTTTGAGAAGATCCTGGAAAGGTTCTTTGTAAAAAACACGCACTCCTCATTTGTCATGCTTAAACCGGAGAAAGGCCTTTCGACGAGGAAGGAAGAGGAAACTGCAAAAAAACTTGCGAAGCTTAAAGAAAAGCTTTCGCCGGAAGAGACTGCAAGGATCATAAAAGAAACGAAGGAGCTGAAAGAATACCAGTCAGGTCCCAGTACGCAGGAGGAGCTTAAGACGATCCCCATACTTGATATAAAGGACATAGAAAAGCAGGCTCTGCCGATCAAAAATGATGAAAAACGGGTCGACGGAAGTATCTTTCTTCACCATGATATCTACACCAACGGCATCGCCTATATCGGCCTTATGTTTTCGATGCAGAGCATTCCGGAGGAACTGGTAACGGCGGTCGGGCTGTTGAAATCGGTTCTCGGCGCCGTCAATACAAAGGAACATACTTATAAGGAACTGAACAATCTCGTAAATATCGAGACCGGAGGACTGAGTTTCGAGACAGCCTTCTACAGCTGCAGCGAATCCTTCCGGGATTTTGATGAAGAGTTTGAGATCAGGGTCAGGGTGAAGGAGGACAGGATCGGGAAAGCCTTTGATCTGATAAGGGAAATTCTATTTGATTCCGATTTTTCGGATAAAAAGAGACTTAAAGAACTTGTCGGGATAATGAAATCCAGGGCACAGTCAGTGATGCAGTCCTCAGGACATGTCGTCTCATCCACCAGGGCTCTTTCATACATAAGCGATCAGATGTATTACAACGACAAACTTTCCGGTATAGAGTTCTACCGTTATGTTGATGAGCTTGAACGCGATTTTGAAAACAGGATAGACAAAGCGGTAAAAGACATGAAGAAGGTGCTTGAGATACTGCTTCACGGTGACAATCTCATGACGGATGTGACATCCTCAAAGAAGGCTTTTGACGAGACGGTTAAGAGCACGCTTGAGCTTAAAAAGCTGCTTTCAAAGAAAGCATCGGTGCCTGCGAAGATCAGATTTGCAAGGCATAAGGCAAATGAAGGGTTCAGAAGCCCCGGACAGGTGCAGTATGTTGCGAAGGCCGGAAACTTCTTTGAAAAGGGCCTTCCCTACAGAGGAGAACTCAGGGTACTTAAAGTTATCATGGGATATGATTATCTGTGGAATAATGTGAGGGTTTTGGGCGGTGCGTACGGATGCATGTCGGGCTTTTCGAGAAACGGGAACATGTTCTTTGTTTCATACAGAGATCCTCATCTTAAACATACCCTTAAAGTTTTTGATGAGGCTGCGGAATTTGTGAAAAAATTCAAAGTCAGCAAAAGGGATATGAACAAATTTATAATAGGTACGATCTCTGATCTGGATACTCCCTTAACTCCCAAGGCGGAAGGCTTAAGGTCGCTCGGAGCCTATATGTCCCGCGTGACTTTTGAGGAGTTGCAGGAAGAAAGGGACAGCATTCTTTCCTGCAGCCAGAAAAGCATAAGGGAACTGGCACAGTATCTTGAACTGACAATGAAGGATGATGTCATCTGTGTTGTCGGCTCCGAGGAGAAGATCGATGAGAACAGCAAACTGTTCGGGGAAGTGAGGAACCTTCTGTAAATGAGTGAACAGGGATTCAGATGCGGCTTTGTAACGCTCATGGGAAGATCAAATGTGGGAAAGTCCACGCTTATGAACAGGATCATAGGCATGAAGATAGCGATAACCTCCCCCCGCGTGCAGACCACGAGGAAAAGGATCAGGACGGTATATACAAATGACAGGGGCCAGGCTATTTTTGTCGACACGCCGGGTGTTCATACGGCAAAGACAAAGCTGGGAGAATATATGGACAGGGCGGCGCTTGAAAGCCTTACGGGCGTCGATGTATGTCTGTGGGTAGTCGAGCCGTCATTAAAGATAAACGAAAATGACAGCCGGATCGCAAAGGCTCTCTGCGATTTTGGTAAAAAGATAATCATAGTGATCAATAAATGCGATACCGTAAAAAAAGAGGAGCTTCTTCCGGTTACCGGCGCTTTTTCGAAAATGGCCCCCTTTGAAGCGATAATCCCTGTATCCGCCCTGACCGGAGAGGGCGTGGATGAACTGACGGAGGAAATAATAAACAGCCTTCCCGAAGGTCCGGCTCTTTATGATGAGGAAACCGTGACGGAAGAAACCGTTCGCTTTCTGGCATCCGAGATGATACGGGAAAAGGCATTGAAAAACTTAAAGGAAGAAGTGCCCCACGGCATTGCGGTGGAGATCCTGTCAATGAAGGAAGAGAAGGATATCACAAGGATCGATGCCGAGATCATCTGCGAAAAGGATTCGCATAAAGGGATAATAATAGGGCGCGGCGGCTTGATGCTTAAAAAAATAGGTTCACAGGCAAGATATGACATAGAAAAAATGCTTGACCAGCATGTGGCATTAAAACTGTTTGTCAAGGTCAGAAGCAACTGGCGGGACAATGAAAAACTGATGAAGAGTTACGGATATGATACCGGAGATCTTTGAAATTGAGTGAATTGCTGCAATTTTCCGGCATGGTATTAAAATCCTTTGATCATGCCGAATTTGATAAAAGAATGATCGTATTGACACGTGAGACCGGAAAGATCACTGTTTTTGCGAAGGGAGTAAAAAGACAGGGGTCAAAAAATATGGCGGCGTCAATGCCTTTTGTTTACGGCACTTTTAAGCTTTTTGAAGGAAAAAGGGCATATAATCTGGCAGAGGCCGATATATCCAATTATTTTGAAGAACTTCGGCTTGATATGGAAAAGATGTGCTACGCATCTTTTTTTACTGATATTGCCGACCGTACTACAAGAGAGAATAATGATGAGGCCCAAATCTTAAGGCTGTTATACCGGTCGATGCAGGCTCTGCTGACGCCCGGCCTTGAAAACAGATTCGTGAGCACGGTATTCCAGCTTAAGCTTCTGATGCTCAACGGTGTTTATGACGGATCCGTGGATGATGATGTTGAAGGCGCGGCAAGGCATGCCGTGGATTATATAATGAAAACCGATATCAGAGACATCTTTGCTTTCAGGGTCAACGATACTTCGGCCTCTCAGCTTGAAAGTTTAGCGGAAAAACACCGCCGGGAGTTTGTCGGCGGCACTCTAAAAAGCCTTGAAGTGATGAAGGATATGGGATATAATTAAAAGCCGCGTGTGATGGGATTTTAGGCCTTTGGCGCAAATGAGAGTATAACGGCGGGATCATAATGAGTAAAAAAAGAAAAAGACGCAGACAAAAGGTTTTGATCGCCAGATTTATATTTGCAATGTTCGTTGTCTTGATAATGGGGCTTTTGGTGGTTGGCGGCTTCAGCATGGTAAAGAAGTTCTCGGAATCGAAGGACAGGGATATAGAGGTTTCGACACTGATATTCGAAAAGAACGGCGGCATTAAGCAGGTGATAGTCGAGGATTTTGATCCCTCGCTTTATGATGAAGCCGGACTCAGAGCCATGATAGAAGAGGAACTGTCCAGATTCGGCAAAGCGATCGATATGGATTCACTTGAAGTGGAGGACGGAAAAGCAAAACTTACCCTGCTCTATGATGATGTACAGGTCTGTGCAAATTTCAACGGCATCAGCCTGTACGCGGATACGATAGATGACCTGAAAAAGAAGGGCGTTAACTTTCCGGGAGATGCGCTTTTGGCTGAGGGAAAGAATGCCGTGATACTGTCGGCCTCGACTGATGTGATAGTACCGAAAAAGATAAGGTATTCTTCACCCGGCGTGACGGTGGATCAGGATGATGAAAGACATGCCTCGGTGATCGTTGAAAGCGGCAAGAACGCCCTTATAATATACTGAAAGAGGAGATTTTTATTATGGAAAAGACAATGGAAAAGATCGTGGCTCTTGCCAAAAACAGAGGTTTTGTTCATCCGGGCAGCGAGATCTACGGCGGACTTGCAAACACCTGGGATTACGGAATCCTTGGCGTTGAACTGAAAAATAATATCAAAAAGGCATGGTGGCAGAAGTTTGTTACCGAAAGCCCGACCAATGTCGGCGTGGACTGCGCTATCCTTATGAACCCCCAGACCTGGGTGGCGTCGGGACATCTCGGAAGCTTTTCCGATCCGCTCATGGACTGCAGGGAATGCCATGAACGCTTCAGGGCTGACAAGATAATAGAAGATTTTGCGGCGGAAAAGGGCATCACTCTTGAATCGAGCGTGGACGGCTGGACACAGGAGCAGATGAAAAATTTCATCGAGGAAAACAATATCCCCTGCCCCTCCTGCGGGAAGCACAACTTTACCGATATCAGACAGTTCAATCTGATGTTCAAGACCTTCCAGGGCGTTACGGAGGATGCAAAATCCACTGTGTATTTGAGACCCGAGACGGCGCAGGGCATCTTTGTCAATTTCAAGAATGTCCAGAGAACATCCCGCAAGAAGATCCCCTTCGGCATATGCCAGATCGGAAAGTCTTTCAGAAACGAGATCACTCCCGGAAATTTCATATTCCGCGTAAGGGAGTTTGAGCAGATGGAGATGGAGTTCTTCTGCGAACCCGATACGGATCTTGAGTGGTTTGCCTATTGGAAGAAATACTGTATAGATTTTCTGAAGAACCTTGGAATGAAGGAAGAGGAGATGAGAGTCAGGGATCATGATCCGGAAGAACTTTCATTCTATTCGAAGGCAACCACCGATATAGAATTCCTTTTCCCGTTCGGATGGGGAGAGCTCTGGGGCATAGCCGACAGAACCGATTATGACCTCACGCAGCATCAGAATGTTTCGGGTGAGGACATGACCTACTTTGACGATGAGAAGAGGATCAAGTATCTTCCTTTCGTTATCGAGCCTTCACTCGGTGTCGAAAGACTGTTCCTTGCGATGCTGTGCGGTGCATATGATGAGGAGAATATCGGAACGGATGAAAATCCCGATGTCAGGACAGTACTCCGGTTCCATCCCGCGCTTGCGCCTGTCAAGATCGGCATACTTCCTCTTTCCAAAAAGCTTAACGAGGGTGCGGAGAAGATCTATGCCGAGCTCTCAAAGAAGTATAACTGCGAGTTCGACGACAGAGGAAATATCGGCAAGAGATACCGCCGTCAGGATGAGATCGGTACGCCTTTCTGCGTAACCTATGATTTCGATTCCGAGACGGATAACATGGTGACCGTGCGCTTCCGTGATTCCATGGAGCAGGAAAGAGTGTCCATTGAAGGTCTGTCGGATTATTTCTCTGACAAGTTCACATTCTGAAAAATAATCAGATGTCCCGGAATTTCCGGGACAAATGCCTGTTTGGAGATGTTTATGATGAAAAAAATTACCTACAACGAATTAAGAAATGCATGGCTTGATTTCTACAAGGAAAGGGGACATGTCGATATCGGGGCGGTATCGCTCGTATCTGACGGATCTACCGGCGTCATGTTCAATGTCGCGGGAATGCAGCCCCTTATGCCCTATCTTTTGGGTGAAAAGCATCCGAAGGGAACAAGACTCTGCAACATACAGGGCTGCGTACGCACCAATGATATAGATTCCGTGGGAGACAAGAGCCACCTTACCTTTTTTGAGATGATGGGAAGCTGGAGCCTCGGAGACTACTTCAAGGAAGAACGCTGTAAGTGGAGCTTTGAGCTTCTTACGCAGGTTTTCGGGTTTGACGCGGATCATCTTGCGGCCACGGTATTCGAAGGCAATGAGAATGCACCCAGAGATGAAGAAGGAGCAGCCTTCCGCGAAAAATCGGGGTTCAAAAAAGAAAATATTTTCTTCCTTCCCGCCGAAGATAACTGGTGGGGACTTGAGTACGGCCCCTGCGGACCCGACTCTGAAATGTTCTTTATTGACGATACAAAGGCACCCTGCGGACCGGATTGCAAGCCCGGATGTCACTGCGGAAGATATACCGAGGTGGGCAATGATGTTTTCATGCAGTATGAGAAGCATCATGACGGACATCTCACACCGCTTAAGCAGAAGAATGTCGATACCGGGTGGGGACTTGAGAGAAATTTTGCGTTCCTTAACGGGATAGATGATGTTTATAAGACTGAGCTTTTTGCATCCGTTATCGCAAAGATCGAAAGTTTAAGCGGATTTATATATGATGCGGAAGACAAAAATACCCGCTCGATGAGAATAATAGCCGATCACCTCCGTACCGGAGTGATGCTCATCGGAGACGAAGCGAGGCTTCTTCCGGACAATACGGGAGCGGGATATATCTTAAGAAGACTCATCCGCCGTGCCGTGCGTCACGGCAGATCCCTCGGGCTCGATGCCGAAAAACTCCTCCTTATTGCAAGCATCTATATCGATGATATTTACAGCGAAGGATATCCGCTTCTGGTCAAGAACAAGGATTATATCCTCGGTGAACTGAAAAAGGAGATAAAGCGTTTCGAGGCAACCCTGGAAAACGGCATGGCAGAGTATAAAAAGATCCTTGATGCCACAGGGAATGCCGGATCGGGTGAGATCGAAGGAAAGGATGCATTTTATCTCTATGATACATTTGGTTTCCCTGTTGAACTGACGGTCGAGCTTGCAGAAGAAGCGGGTCTTAAGGTTGACATGGACGGATTTAAGGCGGCGATGGAAGGGCAGAAGGCCAAGGCAAGGGAGAATGCAAACTTCTCTGCAAAGCTCACAGACTCTGCCGTTTACGATAAACTTGATGAAAATCTTACAAGCGAATTCATCGGATATGAAACACTCAAAGGTGAAGAAGTGATCGCAGCCATTGCAGGAGAGGAATCCCTTCTTGATTCTCTTTCGGAAGGGAAGGAGGGTACGATCATCACCTCAAAAACTCCCTTCTATGCAACAATGGGTGGTCAGAAGGGCGATACCGGCATCATAAAGACTTCTTCTGCCGAGTTTAAGGTAAGCGAAGCCGTAAAGCTTCCCGGAGGAAGGATCGGACATGTAGGCAAAGTGATGAAAGGCACGATAAGCAAAGGCGATAAGGCAGAACTTCTTGTCGACAAAGCAAACAGAGATGCAACCTGCAGGAACCATACCGCTACACACCTTCTTCAGAAGGCTCTTCAGGAGATCCTCGGAGACGGAGCTCATCAGAAGGGTTCATACCAGGATGGGACAAGGACGCGTTTCGATTTCAGCTACGGTCAGGCTATGACTGCCGAACAGATAGCTGCAGCCGAAAAAAAGGTCAATGAGAAGATCGCTGAAGATATAGATGTTGTGACCTCTGTTATGGGAATAGAAGAAGCCAAGGCGACCGGAGCCATGGCTCTCTTCGGAGAAAAGTACGGTGATACCGTGCGGGTTGTAAATGTGGGTGACTGGTCTGTTGAACTTTGCGGTGGAACCCATGTAAAGAAGACGGGTCAGATCGCATTCTTCAAGATCCTGTCAGAGAGCGGGATCGCAGCGGGAGTCAGAAGGATCGAGGCTGTAACCGGTTCCAATGTGCTTGAATATTACAGAAAGATAGAAGAAAGGCTTGAGGATGCGGCAAAGGCTGCAAAGACAACTCCGGATGCCCTTGTCGACAGGATAGGAAAGCTTCATGATGAGATAAGGGCATTAAAGTCCGAAAACGAATCGCTGAAGTCAAAGGCTGCAAATGAAGCTCTTTCAGATGTGACCGATATGGTTAAGGAAATAAAGGGGGTTAAACTTCTTGCAGCCTCCTTAAAGGGAGTGGATATGAACGGGCTTCGTGAACTTTCGGATAATATGAAGACGAAGCTTGAAGAAGGAGTTGTAGTCCTTCTTTCCGAGAATGACGGAAAAGTGAACATGGTGGTATCCGCAACCGACAAAGTGATAAAGAAAGGTGCTCATGCGGGAAACCTCATAAAAGAGATCGCTTCGCTTGTAGGAGGAGGCGGCGGCGGACGCCCGAATATGGCTCAGGCCGGAGGCAAGGATCCGTCCGGCATTGAAAAGGCGCTGAAAAAGGCTGAAGAGGTTCTTGAGGCGCAGCTGGGGTAAAGCTTGAATAAAGGTAAAGAAAAAATGACAATGCTGAAACTTGATCCCTCGGTAAAAGACTATGTCTGGGGAGGAAGGCGGCTTATAGATGAATACGGGAAAAGAGCGCCGGGCGGGACGATAGCCGAAACATGGGAACTGTCGTGTTATCCGGGAAGTGAATCGGTCATCCAAAACGGGGAGTATGCAGGAAAGACCTTAAGCGAATACATGGATATCGCAGGCAGGAAAGTATGGGGGAAAAACTGCGCGCACCTCGATCATTTCCCGGTGCTTGTAAAGCTTATAGACGCGAAGGGAGATCTTTCGATCCAGGTCCACCCGAACGATGAATATGCCAGGCTTCACGGACATAATTACGGCAAGAGCGAGATGTGGTACATCATAGATGCGAAGGAAGGAGCAGCTCTCTGCCACGGACTTAATAAAAAGATCACAAAAAAAGAATTTAAGCAGAGGATAAAGGACGGTACGCTGATGGAGGTCCTTAACAGAGTCCCTGTAAAGAAGGGGGATGTTTTTTTTATCGGCGCCGGAACCATACACTCCATAGGAAAGGGCATTCTGCTCGCGGAAGTTCAGCAGAGCTCAAATGTAACCTACCGGGTATTTGATTACAAACGTAAGGATAAGGACGGTAAGGAAAGAAAGCTTCATATCAAAGAAGCGCTGGATGTTGCCAAACTTGAACCGGAGGGAGAGCGCTATCAGGGCGTTTTCAGTTCCTTTGACTGTGCATATTTCACGGTGGACAGGAAGGATACGATCGATGGAGACAGTGATGAGATAACTGTGACTGCCGGAGAGGATTCTTTCAGACATCTCCTTTTTACACGCGGGAGCGGAAAGATACGAAACGGCAGTGAAGAGATGGAGTTCAAAATAGGTGACAGTATCTTTTTACCGGCTTCAAGCGGTGAACATGTTATCACAGGGAAGTTTGAGGTTATTATTACACATGTCGGATAATTTATCTTGCTCTTCAAGAGTTGTTTCTACAGTCGAAATACCCCATGGTATCAGAATACAGACGGATAATACGCTCACCCTTGATATCGCAAGCTTTTCAAAGGGCGATGTAGTCTTTAATCTTACGCGTCTTCTGGGATATGAGGGTGAAGACAGGGGATTTGACTTAAACAGTGCCCCCGAGGAGACTTTTTATGAGGCGGGCGCTGATGAGATCACCTTAAATGCGGGCGCTTTTACCGTAAGAGCCGGAAAGACCGTTCCGGAAATCAGGATCGAAAGAGAAGGCAGGCTTCTGACATCAATAAAGCCGGGTGATCTGGGCTTTGAACGAAATCCGGCCGGAGAGGCAGATGAGTATCCCGTATCGATGACGGTAGGACTTTCTTTCGGAGCATCCGAAATAATATGGGGCTTTGGAGGGACAAAGGCTCCGTTTGTAAAGAACGGACAGACGATAAAAGGAACATTTCCCATATATTTTTCGGATAAGGGATATGCTCTGCTCTGTGATCATAAAGAAAGCGTAAGTTTCAGCGTGGGAGGTGAGGACCCCGGAAGGATGGTCATACGGGTTCCGGGCGAGCAGCTCTCATTTCATCTGATCAGCGGAAAGGATATAAGGGAGATATCGGCAAATCTTAAAAATCTTACAGGAATGCCGGGCCTTGTTCCCGCCGCTGATTTCAGCCCGTGGATCTTTGCCGATCCCTCAATAGTCTGTGACAGCACATATATCGGCACGCTTCACGGAGAGGGCTTCAGGATATGCATGAATGCGGGACCTTTTGTCAGACAGGATGACATCCTTTTTGCCGAGGGACTCGAAAAAGGATATTTTACCAAAAGGGAAGACGGCCGTGGAATAAAACAGGAGGACAGGCTTCCCGGCGCACCCGCTCTTATAGATGTTGAGGATCCTTCAGCTGTGAAGTGGTACTCCGAGAAGGTGAAGGAACTCCTTGATAACGGAGTCGACGGTTTAAGTTCTTATTATCCGGAACTGCTCACGGACCTTTTGCCGGACGCTTCAGTCTCTCTTTTTTCCGGGAATCCGGATCCGGACAGCAGCTTTGTTGTTTACAGGATTCCGGATGCGGATAAGAACTTTTCGCATATGGCAAGGACCTTAAGATCGGGCCTTTCGATGACCTTCGGCGGAGCGGCTTATTTCTGTCATGAGATATCTCCTGATATGGCAGACAGGGATCCGGAACTTTTCAAAAGATGGATCCAGTTTGGATGTTTCTCAACGCATTTCGGCCTGAGGCTTCCGGAGACAAGACAGAACGGAGTTTTCTTTGAAGGTGAGGAACTTGAGGTCTTTAAGAAGTTTTCGGGGATCAAGAACATGCTCATGCCGTATCTTTATGAGCAGGCATGTATTTCCCATGAAACCGGTCTTCCGGTTGCAAGACCGATGGCCATGGCTTTCCCAGAGGATCCGGCATGCTTTTATCTCGACCGTCAGTATATGCTCGGTGAGAGCATACTTGTGGCACCGGTATTTGAAGAAAAAGGAAAGAGCAGGTTCTATCTTCCTTCGGGAAAATGGAAAAATCTGCTTGATGATGAGATCCTTGCGGGACCCGGTTTTTATGACAGAACATATGACACAATGCACATGGCTGTGTTTGTGAGGGAAAATACGCTTCTTCCGGTAGGAGGGGAGAATGACAGACCCGACTACGATTATACAAAGGGACTGACGCTTCATTATTTCCTTCCCGAAATGGGAAAGGGCGTTGTGACGCAGATACCTGATACATCAGGGAACAGAGTCATGACCTTCAAGGCATTTTTCGGAGGCGGCAGAGCCGAGGTGAGGATGCTTGAACCCTCCGGAATGGGCAAGGTGCCGGTGACGGTGCATATGCCTGACGGCACGGAAGAATCGGGGTATACACTGTAGGATTTGCCCCCTTGACGGGGCGGGGTTTAATGTATATAATCTTTTTGTGTGTTTTGAAGGCACATTATTACCCATTCAGTTTAGGATGGCTGAAGGGAGGGTTGAGAGAATGTCAAATGTGATCGTAAAAGAAAATGAATCTCTGGACAGCGCGCTCAGGCGTTTTAAGAGAAACTGCGCGAAGGCCGGCATACAGCAGGAGATCCGCAAGAGAGAGCATTACGAAAAGCCGAGTGTCAGACGCAAAAAGAAGTCTGAGGCTGCCCGTAAGCGCAAATATAACTGATCTTTGAATTCAAACAGCCCTGTTAACCCGGGGCTGTTTATCGTTTAATTTAAGTAACGGGATTTAAGACGCATTAAACCTTAAGACCGGTGGTCTGCCCGGCAGAAACCGGCTTGTCATGACGGAGAGACTATGTATGTGGGACCGACAGATTCTTGGATTTGATATTTACCATATTGCGATGTGGTTCATCGCCTACAGTGTCATTGGCTGGGCAGTGGAAAGCATCTACATGACATGGTGCAATAAGAAACTCACGAACCGCGGCTTTAACAAGGGGCCTTTCTGTCCCATTTACGGCTTTGGATTTGTGGGAGCATATCTGCTGTTTAGGCCTTTTGCGGAAAGATATGTCCTGCTTTATTTTATCGGAGTCATAGCCGGTACTTCCTTTGAACTCTTTGTCGCTCTGCTGATGAAGCGTTTTCTGGGGGCTGTATGGTGGGATTACACAAATAAACCCTTTAATTACAGGGGGATACTTTGCCTTGAAAGCAGTATCGCATGGGGGTTTTACTGCCTGTTTCTTTTCGGATTCCTTCAGAAATTCGTTTCAAAGACGACCGATATGATACCTGAAAATGTTGGAATACTCTTTATAAAGACTACGGCGGTCGTCTTTGTCCTTGACTTCACGGTCCAGCTTACAAGAGCATTGGGAATCCATTATTCCATGACTGAAATGAGAAATAAACTGAAGAGTTACAGAAAGGATCTGTAAAAATGATAGGTTTTTTGAGGGGGATCGTGGCCGGAATAAAGGAAAACACCCTTCTCCTTGATGTCTCGGGGGTCGGATTTGAGATAAATGTCGGGTCTTCTCCGTTTATTTCCGGAATTTCCATGGGTGACGAGGTCACTGTGCATACATATATGTCTGTAAGGGAGGATGATATCTCTCTTTACGGGTTTGCGACAGCCGATGAGCTGTCTCTTTTCAAACTTCTGATCACTGTGAGCGGTATCGGTCCTAAGGGGGCTGTACAGATCATTTCGGCAATGGGAGCCGATGATCTTCGCTTTGCCATCCTTACGGGGGATGCAAAATCCATAGCCAGGGCTCCGGGCATCGGTCAGAAGACTGCCCAGAAAGCCATACTTGAACTGAAAGACAAGATAGGGGACGGTTCATCCAAAGAGACCGGCGAAAACGTTTCAGCAGGAACGGGACAGAGCGGGCCTTTGGATGAACGTTCGGAAGCCGCCGAAGCTTTGATCGCTTTGGGATACAGCAGAACGGAGAGCTATCGAGCGGTGAAGGAAGCGGAAGCATTGCTTAAAGATGAATCTGCCGATGCCAATAAACTGCTGAAGAACGCTTTGAAATTCCTTGGGTGATTTTTATGGAAAAACGCGTTATCGAAACAAATCTGACATCGGAGGATGAAAAGATCGAATCCTCCTTAAGACCTCAGAGCCTGTCTGAATACATAGGACAGGAAAAGATCAAGGAAAAACTGGAAATATATATAAAAGCCGCAAAGGAAAGAGGCGACAGCCTTGATCATGTCCTGTTTTACGGACCTCCGGGCCTTGGCAAGACAACCCTTGCAGAGATAATCGCACATGAGATGGGCGTGAACATCAGGATAACAAGCGGCCCTGCCATAGAAAAACCCGGCGACATGGCTGCCATACTCAACAACCTTCAGGAAGGTGATGTCCTGTTCGTTGACGAGATCCACCGCTTGAACCGCCAGGTGGAGGAAGTTTTGTATCCCGCCATGGAGGACTACTGCATAGATATCGTGATCGGAAAGGGACCGACAGCCAGATCGCTTCGGCTTGAGCTCCCGCGTTTTACCCTGATAGGAGCCACGACCCGCGCCGGGCTGCTTTCTGCGCCTCTGCGTGACAGATTCGGCATATCCGAGAGGCTTGAGTATTATAATAACGACGATCTTACGCAGATAATAATAAATTCCGCTGGAAGGCTCAATGTAAAGGTTGAAAGAGACGGAGCCTATCAGATGGGCATGCGTTCAAGGGGCACGCCCAGGATAGCAAACAGGATACTCAAAAGAGTAAGGGATTATGCCCAGGTGCGCTACGACGGCGTCATAACAAGCGATATAGCCGATGAAGCGCTTGATATCATGGAGGTTGACAGATACGGCCTTGATAATCATGACAGGAACATACTTACCGCCATGATACAGAGATTCGGGGGAGGCCCTGTCGGTCTCGATTCGCTTGCGGCCACGCTCGGAGAGGATCCGGGCACCCTTGAGGATGTATATGAACCGTTTCTTCTGAAAAACGGGTTCATAATAAGGACGCCGAAGGGCAGGACAGTCACGGACAAAGCGATAGAGCATATGGGACTTAATATTTAAGTAAAAATATGAACAGAATTATTTTGCTGTTTGCCATAACTCCCAAATAGTGATACAATACAAGATGTTGTGGTTCTGATCATAGGAGGGTACAAGAGAGGATGTCTAATTATTCAGATAAGAAGGATTCGGATGTTACGATCGCCGGGAAAGTATATACCCTTACCGGATATGAGAGTGAGGAGTATCTCCAGCGCGTGGCTGCGTATATAAACAGCAGGATCTCGGAATATCAGAGATCTGACGGATTCAGGCGTCTGCCCGTGGAGACTCAGAATGTGCTGATGCTTCTCAATATCGCGGATGATTATTTCAAGGCGAAGGAGGAGCTTGACCAGCTTTTATCTGATCTTGAAAAGAGGGACAAGGAGGCATACGACCTGAAGCATAATCTAGTGGTACAGATGACAAAGATGGAGGCGCTTGAAAAGACTTTCAAGGAACTTCAGGAGGAAAACAGCCGTAACCAGCGCAAGGTCATAGAACTTGAAGCGGAGCTTCGGGGAAGAGACCGGCAGGCGTTCACAAACAGCAGAAGGAAATGACGGTCGAAAACGATTTAGTAAAAAATAAAGAGAAATATGCAGATAAGGCTGTCGGCAGTGGCGGCCTTATTTTTTCGCATGAACTTCTTTCGCCTGCAGGAGACGAAAAATGCCTCTATGAAGCGATTAATGCAGGCGCGGACGCAGTCTATGCCGGAGTTGAGAAATTCGGGGCAAGGGCGTATGCGGGAAATTTCACTCAGGATTCCTTTATAAGTGCCATAAAGTATGTGCATCTTTTCGGGAAAAAGCTCTATCTTACTTTGAATACGCTTGTAAAGGAAGGAGAATTTCACGAACTTTACGGACTCATAAAGCCCTTATACGAAGCCGGACTTGACGGAATAATAGTGCAGGATATGGGAGTGGTATCCTTTATCGGAAAAGAATTCCCCGATCTTAATATCCATGCCAGCACTCAGATGTCGGTAAACACGCGGTACGGTGTTGAGCTGTTAAAGGATCTCGGCGTCAGCCGCGTTGTGCTTTCACGGGAACTGTCGTTAAAAGAGATCAGTGATATCCGGCAGGAGACGGGGATGGAGCTTGAGTGCTTTATTCACGGAGCCATGTGTTATTCATATTCGGGACAGTGTCTTATGTCGTCCTTTTATGGCGGCAGGAGCGGAAACCGGGGCAGATGCGCCGGACCCTGCAGACTGCCGTATTCGGCCGGAGATATGAAGGAATGTTATATATTGTGCATGAAAGATCTGTGCACGATCGATATTCTCGACAGGCTTTTTGATGCGGGGATAAGTTCGTTTAAGATCGAGGGAAGGATGAAATCACCGGCATATGTGGCAGGGGTTACAAGGATATACCGGAAGTACATGGATATGCTGCTTTCGGGCAAAAGATACAGTGTGGATCCCAAAGACAGGGATGAACTGGTGGCTCTTTATACAAGAGAGGGGATCAGTACAGGATATTACGAACGTAGGAATTCCCTTTCGATGATATCGAAGAACAAGCCGGGATACAGCAGGCTCGACAAAGAAGGAAAGACATACGGGATGAAAAGGAAAAAGATCAGCGCCGAATGTCTTGTTGAAAAGGACAAAGAGGTTTCTTTAAGCCTTATGTCTGACGGTATTTCAATAACGGAAATAGGAGTTGTGGCGCAGCAGGCGGGCAATCGTCCCCTTACGGAGGAGGCGATCATAAAACAGATCACAAAAACCGGAGACTCCTTTTTTGAGATCGATGATATCAGGATCATGACAGATGGCGAGTCATTTGTGCCGGTATCCACACTGAATGATCTGAGGCGGAAGGCTCTTTGCGCGCTTCTGGAGAAACTTGACAATGGAAATAAACGCGTTATGTGAAAGAGAAGAGGTAAAAAATGCAATACGGGAGTCGTTCCCGGATGTGCATGTGTATGAATATGCGCTGCCGCATGTGTTCCGGAGCGGATATGAGGATGAAATGAAAGCTGCCCTGTCAATGGATGAAGTAGTTGTCAGGACGATCGATGAGCTGGGGTTTCTTAAGAAGAACTCATATAAGGGACATATAATAGGGGATACCTACCTTTATACCATGAATTCGTCGGCGGTGGATTCCTTCAGAAGCATGGGAGTTTACCGGGATACGCTGCCGCTTGAACTGACATACAGGGAACTTAAGGAAAGAGAAACAGGGGAAAGCGAGATCACGGTCTACGGACACGTGCCGCTGATGGTCAGCGCACAGTGTGTATACAGGGACAGCCACGATGACATTTGTAAGAAAAAGGAAAAAGGCCGAGCTGTTTATCTGAAGGACAGGACCGGGCGGGTTCTTCCCTGCATATGCTTTTGCAGATATTGTTATAATGTGATATTCAACAGTGTCCCTCTGTCCCTGCACAACCTCATGGATGAGGTTGTGTCCCTGAAACCTGCAGGGATAAGACTGTATTTTTCGACCGAGGACCCGCAAGAGGCGTGCGCGATAACCGGATATTACAGGGATCTGCTGATAAAGAATATTAAAAACGCGGAATTTCCCTTAAAGGAATATACTACGGGACATTTCAAAAAAGGAGTGGAGTAGGAAGGAACCGATCATGTCAGATGCTCTGCTGGGCCTTTCCAGATATCTTTTAACATTATTCGTGATATTTTATACGTTTCACTGTTTTGTGGTCTTTATCTTCAAAAGCGAGGAAGAGAGGACCCCGTTTTATGTGATACAGAATATCCTGATGGCGCTTACGCATATCCTGGGCTTTTATGTGCTTGCCGTAAGAAGTTCTGATCCCGACCTTCTGTTTATATGCGCTTTTCAGGAGGTGATGTTTTTTGCGGTGATCATACTGTACAGGATGATATATCCGGGCGCGTCCAGGCTTATCACCAATAATATCTGTTTTCTCCTGGCGGTGAGCTTCATCATACTGACCCGCCTGTCATACGACAGGTCGATAAGACAGTTCGTGGTAGTCGCGGTTTCACTGGTACTTACGCTTATAATACCCTTTGTGATATCCAAACTTGAGTTTTTACTTAAACGATATACCATGTATTACGGAGTGGCGGGGATCATCATACTGCTTGCCATGATGACCAGGGGAACCGTCACAAACGGTTCGAAGATCACCCTCACTATAGGCGGGATGACTTTTCTGCCTTCCGAATTTGTCAAAGTCCTCTTTGTCTTTTTTATAGCAGGCATGTTAGCGGATGAGGATAATATTGACGAAGAGACGGGACTGCCGCATCGAAACAGGATCATTTCCGCTGTTCTGATCAGCGCGCTCCACATTCTGATACTTGCCATGTGCAAGGACCTTGGCGGAGCGATGATCTTTTTTGTGGTCGCTGTATTTACAATGTATGCTGCGCTGAAAAAACCGCTCATCCTTGCGGGAGGGGCGGTATCGGGCGTGTTGGCCTCGATCGTGGGATATAAGCTGTTTTCACATGTAAGGGTCAGGGTGGCTGCGTGGAGAGATCCCTTTGCAGACATAGAGGGAAAGGGATATCAGCTGTCGCAGTCCCTGTTTGCGATAGGGACAGGTTCGTGGGCGGGGATGGGCCTTTTTATGGGCTCTCCGGAAAAGATCCCTGTCGTGGAGGCGGACTTTATATTTTCGGCGATATCGGAAGAAATGGGGTGTTTGTTCTCGCTGTGCCTTATTCTTATATGCTTAAGCAACTTCCTGATGTTCATGAACATCTCAATGTCGATAGGAGACGGATATTTTAAGGTTATTTCGCTTGGACTGGCTGTGAATTACGGTTTTCAGATATTTCTGACCATCGGAGGAGTTACGAAGCTGATACCGCTTACGGGAGTTACTCTGCCTCTTGTCAGCTACGGCGGAACCAGTGTCATGTCCACCCTCTTTATGTTTGCAATAATACAGGGGTTGTATATAATGAAAAGAGGGACGCAGGGTTGAAAAGAAAAAAAGACGAAAACAGGAAAAACAATCTGGAACTGAAGGTGACGGTGTATATTTTTCTGGCCCTTTTTCTGATACTGATCGGATATTTTGCATTTTATGTACAGTTTTCGGCCCCGAAACAGATCGTCAATTCCTATAATATGAGGCAGAAGAACCTGGAACAGATGGTTATAAGGGGAACCATTTTTTCGGATAAGGGAGAGGTTCTTGCAAGAGAAGCGTTAAAGGATGGTGTTGAAGTCAGAAATTATCCCTATGCCGAATTGTTTGCTCATGCGGTAGGATTCTGCACTTACGGGAATTACGGCCTTGAAAAAACGGCCAACATAGATCTGCTCACATCAAATGCCCCGGTCGATGAGAGACTCGGCAAGGAGATGGCCGGTGTAAGAAATACGGGCGACAATATATTCACTTCCCTTAATCTGGAACTGCAAAAGACCGCTTATCAGGTGCTTGGAAATTACAGGGGAGCGGTGATAGTGATGGAAACGGAGACAGGAAGGATCCTGGCAATGGTTTCAAAGCCTGACTTTGATCCGAACACGGTTTCCGAAAACTGGGCAAAGATCAGTGCGGATGAGGAAGAAGCGGCTCTTGTGAACAGATGCGTATCAGGCCTTTATCCTCCGGGCTCCACCTTCAAAACGGTCATGCTGCTTGAATACTTAAGAGAACATGATCTTGAGGATGAGGGGTATTCATACGGCTGCAACGGGCACTTTATAAAAGATGATTCGAAAATAGAATGTTATCACGGGACTGTCCACGGTACAGTGGATCTTCTCGGATCGTATGCGAGATCGTGCAACTGTTCATTCGCAAATATAGGAACGCAGCTTCGGATACCCGGACTTGAGGATACCGCCGATGAGCTGCTTTTTAACAGAGTCCTTCCGGTGGAAAGCGACCACAAAAAATCCGCATTTGTGCTTAACAGCACATCCGGGACCGGAGATATCATGCAGACATCCATAGGACAGGGAGATACTCTTGTAACACCCATGCATCTGTGCCTTATCACACAGGCCATAGCGAATGACGGTATAATGATGAAAGCGACCCTGATCGACAGACAGGAAAACTATCTCGGCACTGTCATAAAACAGCAGAAGCCGTCGCAGTACAAAAGGGTGATGAAGACAGAGGAAGCACAGATCCTTAAGGATTATATGAAAGAGGTTGTATCTTCCGGTACGGGAAAGAAGCTTAAAAGTTCTTATTATACGGCTGCGGGAAAAACGGGATCGGCCGAATTCGGGACAGAAAAGGGAAAGAGCCATGCGTGGTTTACGGGTTTTTCCGAAACTGACGGTCCGGGTATAACGGTTACCGTGCTGATTGAAAGGGCCGGGAGCGGCGGAGATTATGCGGTGCCGGCCGCAAAAAGAATATTTGATGCATATTACGGGATTTCGGGGTTATAATGAAACATGTCCGAAGGTCTTGAAGAGATCGGTCTTATCGTGAATGCGGTGAAAACCGGACAGGTTAGGAGGATGCGTTGAAAGAAATAAAAATGAAGGCAGAAGTGGCCAATATCGAGGTCATGACAGATGAACTTAACGCCTGGTTCGAAGAAAATGACGTGCCTATGAAGGTGGTCCTTCAGATGGATGTGGCGCTGGATGAGATCCTGAGCAATATCGCTTTTTACGCTTATGAGGGGGAAAAGGGCGATATGACCGTAAAGGCTGAAATGCTGAATGATAATAAGACCATAAGGATTGAGTTTTCCGATACGGGAATTGAATTCGATCCGCTGAAGAAAAAAGATCCTGATATCACCCTTTCCGCAGAGGAGAGAAAGATAGGCGGGCTTGGGATCTTTATGGTGAAAAAGACGATGGATCATGTGTCCTATGAACGCAGGGGGGACACAAATATCTTTGTCATGGAAAAGAATCTGTAACGATTTAGTACTTCCGGCAGGTCGGGGAAATCCCCGACCTGCTTTATTTTTCGGCACTGTGTACAACATCACCAAACCGAAAACGATTACGGTTGAAAATTTTTGTTGAAATCCTCCAAAAGGTGTGTTATAGTTTGATAAAATCAATCGTTTTAGGTACGGATCAGAAGAGAATCCCGTACCGCAATCATCAAAAGGGAGGTTTTTAACCAATGAAGAAAAAAGTTTTAAGCGTACTTCTTTCAGCGGCTATGGCAGCAAGTATCCTTGCAGGCTGTGGAGAGGCAGCAGCACCTGCAGCTGACGCAGGATCGGATGCAGCCGAGGCAGAGGCACCTGCAGCAGATGCAGAGGCGCCTGCAGCAGATGCAGAGGCGCCTGCAGCTGAAGCACCCGCAGCAAGCGGAGAGGCCGGCAAGGTTCTCAACATCGCTGCATGGAACGAGGAGTTCAAGACCAGACTTACCGATCACTATCCCGGATATGAGGTTGTTGACGGAACACACGGCAAGATCGGCGATGTTACCGTAAACTGGCTCATCACTCCCAACGAGAACAATGCTTATCAGGACAGACTTGATGAGATCCTTCTCGGACAGGAATCAGCAGCACAGGATGACAAGCTTGATCTTTTCCTTGTAGAAGCTGACTACGCTCTTAAGTATGTTGATACCGATTATGCGGCAGCAGTTGAGAGCCTTGGCATCAGCCTTGATGAGACAAAGGATCAGTATCAGTATACAAAAGACATCATGACAGACAGCAACGGAGTTCTTAAGGGTGTGTCATGGCAGGGATGCCCCGGCGTTATGATCTATCAGAGAGCTATCGCAAAGGAAGTATTCGGAACAGACGAGCCCGAAGAGATCCAGAAGCTTTTTGCTGACTGGGGCAAGTTCAATGAGTCAGCTGACAAGCTTAAGGCTAAAGGTTATCTTACAACAGCATCTGTTGCAGATACATGGAGAGTTTATCAGAATAATGTATCAAAGCCCTTCGTAGACGGAACAACCATCCAGATCGACGACAACATCAAGAAGTGGGCTGAGGACAGCAAGGACCTCTATGACAGAGGATGCACAACAACAGCTAACCAGTGGACAGATGACTGGAGCAAGGGCTTCTATCCCGAAGGAAAGGTATTCTGCTACTTTGGACCCGCATGGCTCATCGACTTCTGTATGGCAGCTGATACCGAAGGCTCTGTTGCTCACGACGGCGGCTGGGCTGCAACCGAAGGACCTCAGGGCTTCTTCTGGGGCGGAACATGGATCTGTGGATGCGCAGGAACCGACAACGGTGATCTTGTTGCCGACATCATGAGAAAGATGACAATGGATCCCGATGTAATGAAGGACATCGTTCTTAAAGATAACGATTTCGTAAACAACAGACCTGTTATGGAAGGTCTTGCAAGCGATCCCGAATATCACAGCGCTGTTCTTGGCGGACAGAATGCTCTGAAGATGTTCTGCGCAGGAGCTGACAAGATCGACATGTCAAACCTTACAGCTTACGATCAGGGTCTCCTTGGAGATTATCAGACAGCAATGGTTGACTGGATGAACGGAAACTTCGCATCTTATGAGGACGCACTTGATTCCTTCTATAAGGCTGCAGAGGTAAGATATCCCGAACTCACTCACTGATCAGTAATAAACGGTCAAATAAGTAAAATAGTGTTGCCGGAGGCTTTTCAAAAGCCTTCGGCATCATTATAAAAGATCATTGTTTTGGAGGGTACTTATGAAGAAACAATCCAAGGTTGCTCGTGTTAACAGGTGGGGATACATCTTCCTGATACCTTTTTTCCTGACCTATGTTATCTTTCAGGTCATTCCCTTATGTTCCACCATATACAACAGCCTGTTCGAAAATTTCAGATCGGGCCTTAAACAGATCGGTCCCAATTTTGTCGGATTCGCAAATTTTGCCAAACTGCTGGGGACCATTGATTTCTGGAATTACTTTGAAAACACACTTCTGATGTGGGTCGGAGGATTCATACCGCAGATCCTGGTATCGCTCCTTCTGGCATACTGGTTCTCGGATCCGAGTCTGCGTCTGAAGTTTCAGCAGTTCTTCAAGACTGTCATATATATGCCGAACCTCATAATGGCTTCTGCGTTCGCAATGCTGTTCTTCGCGCTGTTTGCCGACCAGGGCCCTGTCAACTCCATTCTTGTGAGCATGGGAATACTGAAGCAGCCTTTCAAGTTCTTTGCTTCGGTAACGGCAAGCCGTGTGCTCATAATGTTCATGAATTTCCTGATGTGGTTTGGAAATACGACCATACTTCTCCTTGCCGGAATGCTTGGTATCGATCAGGAACTGTATGAGGCGGCAGAGGTTGACGGTGCGACATCAAGCCAGGTCTTTTTCAGGATCACACTTCCGATCCTCAGGCCCATCCTGCTCTATGTTCTTGTTACATCGCTCATAGGCGGCATGCAGATGTATGATGTACCCCAGATCCTTACAAACGGAAAGGGAACTCCCGCAAATTCAACGCTTACGGTCATCATGTACCTGAATCAGCATCTGACCAGCAAGAATCTCGGAATGGGCGGTGCATTGTCCGTGGTCATGTTTGCTGTTACAGGCGTGCTGAGCATTGTCATATTTAATCTGAACAAGAGAAAGGATTGAGGGTGGCGATATGGAAGAAAACAGAAAAGTAAGCAAGGGCATTCCGGTCAAAACCCGGAGAGTGATAAGTTACATAGTTCTCATATTTTTCTCGCTGCTGTGTCTCATCTGGTTTTACATCCTGCTCATAAATTCGACCAGATCACATGCGGAGATGACAAAGGGATTTACCCCCATACCCAGCACCCATTTCGTGGACAACTGGATCAATCTGGTAAACGGTACGATCCCGATCTTAAACGGGTTCATAAACAGCTTCATAGTATCGGGCGGAGTTGCCATACTGGCCTCATATTTCTCGGCCATGACAGCCTATGCCATTCATGCCTATGAATTCAAGGGAAAACAGGCTGCATCTGCATTTATTCTTGCAGTTATGATGGTTCCCACACAGGTTACGGCGCTTGGTTTCATACAGCTGATCACGAAAATGAAGATGGATGATACGCTGCTTCCGCTCATCATACCTGCCGTAGCAGCGCCGGTAACATATTTTTACTTGAAGCAGTACATGGAAGCAAATCTTTCAATGTCGCTGGTTGAAGCGGCCAGGATCGACGGGGCGGGAGAGTTTCGGACCTTCAACAGCATAGTGCTCCCGATCATGAAACCGGCGGTATCGGTTCAGATGATCTTTGCCTTTGTCGGAAGCTGGAACAATTACTTCACACCGGCCCTCATACTTCATTCGGACAAGAAAAAGACGCTTCCCGTTATGATCGCCCAGCTGCGTGGAGCCGACTGGCTGAGATTCGACATGGGTCAGGTCTACATCATGATAGCTGCTTCCATCTTCCCGGTGGTCATAGTGTATCTTATCATGTCAAAGTTCATCGTTGGCGGTATCTCAAGCGGAGCCGTCAAGGGATAAATAATCATGAAATGATCAAAAAAGGCTGCAAAGGCGGCCTTTTTTGTTTTATATATTTTATTGAAAAATACGGGTCGATATCATAAAATGAAATAATTATTGACTGTTGCTTCAAAGTGGAGGGTAGAAAATATGGCTAAAGAAAGATCAAACAAGGCATATGCGAACAAAACAGCATTGGTTCTGTTCACATCGCTTACCTGCATAATTTGTCTGGCTTATCTGGTACAGCTGATCAAGGGAGAACTTGAAGTGTACAAGGTTGTTCTCGTTGAGGCCTTTGATCTTGTGCCGATGATCCTGGGATGGGTATTCTATAAACGTGATAATGATACAGATGTGGTGAAACATTTTATCGGCATAGGATACGGGATATTCTATCTGATAGTCTGTATAATAACGACAAATACCGTTCTGGTGTTTGTATACGCAATCCCCGTGGTGCTTCTGATCTCGCTTTTCGATGACATGAGACTTGCCATCATATCAAATATCGGTGTCTCGCTCATTGCCATTTTCCATGCGATCAGGTTTGCGGCATCCAGGAACTGGGAAGGCGGAGCAGTGGCGGACCTTGAGATCGAAGTTCTTATCATGATCGTCATTTCCGTCTTTTCTGTTGTGGTTAATAAGGTAATAACCGAGATCAACCAGACCAGGATGTCAAAGATTAATGAAGCCGGTGAGAAGACCGAAAAGATACTGGGCTCCGTCATGGAGGTTTCCGGCGTGCTTGCGGATGATGTGACCAAGGTGTCCGAAAAGATGGATGTGCTCGCAAATTCAAGCGAAGAGACGCTTTCAGCCATGCAGGAGGTTCAGTCGGGTTCTACCGATTCGGCGGAATCGATTCAGAATCAGCTCGTAAAGACAGAAGAGATTCAGAAGCAGATAGAAAATGTCACCGATACATCCACAAGCATTGGCGCAAATGTCAGGGATACGGTTGATGCAATAAATGAGGGACGCAATAACATCAACAAGCTCATCGAACAGGCCGGCATTTCCGAGAACGCCGGTAATGAGGTTGCATCAGAGGTTGAAGGCTTAAGGGCTACGACCCAGCAGATGGAGACCATAGTTGAACTCATCAATTCAGTTGCCTCACAGACAAGCCTTTTGGCGCTTAATGCGAGCATAGAGGCTGCAAGAGCGGGAGAGGCAGGAAGAGGATTTGCGGTCGTCGCGACAGAGATCTCAAATCTTGCCGGACAGACGCAGAATGCTACCGAAAATATCAGCAGCCTGATAGAGGGCATCTCATCTGAGATAAACAAGGTTGTAGCTGCGATCAATTCGCTGATAGACAGCAACCGTATTCAGAACGAATCCGCGCAGGTTACTTCCCAGAGTTTTGATAAGATAGTCGACAGTTCGGGAAAGATCAGAACAGACTCGGAAGAGCTTTCAAATATTGTGGAGAAGCTTGCTGCCGCCAATAATGAGATCGTTGAGAGCATCCAGACAATATCGGCAATAACGGAAGAGGTTTCGGCTCACTCATCCACAACCTGTTCAACTACTGAAACCAACCGCAGCATAGTTGAGGAGGTCCGTGATCTGGTAGGCGAGATGACGGAAGCTGCGGAAAAATTAAGAAGCATGGGATAATAAGACCGAAAATAAAAGCCGGAGGTCAGGTGACCTCCGGCTTTTTATATCTGTGTTTACCGCTTTCCCTGGTGATGATCGTTAAGGATTATATCAACATCATGTGCGGGAACCGTTGAAAGGTAATACTCGGGATCATCGATGTTTCCCTTGTACTGGCTCAGAAGCCATTTCCAGTCGGCTGCGTTGATCTTCAGTCCCTTGAAATCAACGGTTCCGTTATCATCATAATCAAATCCCCACTTTGTCTTTCCTGCGCCGCCGCTTACGGCATCCAATGCGTCATCATTGATCCTGTTCATATCTGACATGTTCATTTCCTCCTGTTTTTTATTGTGATCTCTTATACGGATCATTTTTATCCATCTGTATATATATACGAATATTTTATCATATGGGCTATATTTTGTGTGATAAAATTTTTTTCTTGATTTTGCGGTGTATTTCTGATAGAATGTCTTTTGTTGTGAGCCTTTGGGCTCAATATACTGTTACAAAGATTAGATAAGATATTAATTTTTTATAGAGGAGGTGTAGTCATGGCAAAGTGTGCAATATGCGGCAAGAGCGTTCATTTCGGAAATAACGTGAGCCATTCACATAGAAGATCCAACAGGATCTGGAATTCCAATATCAGGAGAGTGAAGTGCAAGGTTAACGGCGCTCCCAAGAGGATCTATGTATGCAGCCGCTGCCTTCGCGCGGGCGCTGTCGAAAGAGCGTGAGATTGAAGGATTAAAAAAGAACGATAAAAAACACCGGAGAGTTGTCTCCGGTGTTTTTTATGTTGTCACGTGGCTTTTATGCTCAGTTTTATTAAAAAAGATCAAGGCCGATTACTCCGCTGCATACGCAGCTTACTCAGATGTAATCCATCAGTGAATGCTGTCCGATCTTTCCGGTGGCCAGAAGAGCGGCATTATAAGTCAGCTCGGCCTCTTTTACATCCACGGCGATATTTGTGATATCCACATCCTCATTCTCGGAAGCCAGGGTCGTTACCGTAAGTTTTTCATCCTGCAGACGGTTGCTTATTAAAGTCAGTCTGTTATCCACCGTGCCGCAGGCGGTTGCCGAAAGGTTTGCCTGATCGTGGAAGGATTTGAAAGAGGAAATGCCCTTTTCGTAAACACTCTGAAGAATGCTTCTTGCGATCTCAAGCTCCTTATTGGCCGCATCAAGCATTACATAGGTCTTATCGCCTTTTGCAAGGCTGTCTATCTTCATGACTTTTTCCTCTGCGGCATTATAGTTTGTTATCGCTCTCAGGATATCATCGACTTCCCTGGCGATCTGTGTATCAAACACATCTTCGGCGGCAGTATTGATCTGAATGCTCTGATTTGTCCCGACCATATAGATTATCTCCTGACGATGGTTGTCATATATTATGGGATTGGAATCAGCCGATTCGGTTACATTGTCTGCCTCGTATTTGATCTCGCGGCCCGGCTCCGACAGACGGCAGTTGAAATAATGCTCGGGTCTCGGATCGCCGTATTCGAAGTCGCACTTATCGTAAACAGCAGTGATCACATCAACGCCGGGTATGGATTTAAGTCCCGAAAACTTTTCGGCGATGGAACTTCCGAATACCAGCTCTCCGGTATCCTTGAGAAGATATATCTTATTTGCGGCATCGGGATCCGAGGTGTTTTTGTCATTCGGATCCAGAGCAACCTTCTGATAGGCCGTGATGTAATCCAAAGAAGCATTCTGTTCAACCACGGAAGTAGAGGAAGTTACGGTCGCCTTGATCGTGGATTCCTTATAGGCCGAAGTCACTACCTTGCCGTCAGGTGAAACATTGTATATTTTTACAGCAGAAGAAGCGGGAGGATTGTCATAGGTCTGTCCCTTAACGGTGATCACAAAGGAACCGTCGGTATTCTGATGCACAGGACTTATGACATTGGGGCTTGTTGTGATGTATTTCCCGGCTGTCGGACTGGATGCGTTGTTATCAAATTCTATTTTGATGGTATCTGATCCGTCTATGAGGCTGAATTCCAGGATCTTGCCCGTATATGTGTCCGGATTTACATAGGAACCGCTTTTTTCGGGGATTTCTGTCTTGGGAGTACTTGACAGGGGTTCTCTGTAGGTGACCGTGGCTTCGCCCGTTTCCATGGTGTATTTTTTGGTGACACCCAAAGACATGTCGTTATTTACCTTGACCTCCATCTTTCCGAGGATGATCGTTGTTCCGCCTGTGCCACCGGTAACTGATGCGGGGGGAACCACCGATACAGACACGGAGCTGCCCGATTTGGTAATGGTTATCGTGTGGCCGTCCGCAGTTTCAACGACCTTTTCGCCTCCGGATCCTGTCGTCTCGCTTACAAAATAATCCTTGTTCGGAACGATCGCTGTTTTTTCCTCGGTAGTGGTTTTGATGTTCAGATTGTCGTAAGACAGTCTTATCCTGTTTACACGGTCTTCTTTAACAGTGGTCTCATCATTGTCATAGGCGGCCATGGCCGTGATCTCGTCCATGGTCAGCGCGCCTTCTATGTAGGATGTCTTTTTTACATCTTCGGGATTGAAGGTGTCAACGATATCCCTGTAATCTGCAGTGGTGTTTTCGGTAAAGGTCAGTTTTTCGTCAGTACGGAAACCGGTAAATACCGAACGGCCGGCATAGGTTGTATTTCCGTTTGAGTAGATCTGCTGCATGCATGATTTAAGGTCCTGGTAGATCTTTTCCCTGGCGGTCACATCATTTGTGCCGTTGGCGCCCTGATCGCACAGAGCCCTCATCGTGGAGAGGATATCAACGGTTGATTCGATGGCTCCCTGCGTGACATCCGTCCATGATTTGGCATCCGGAACACTTTCACCGAAATACTGTGTGACTTCAGAGACAGATGCACGAAGCCTTAAACCGCGGATAGCCACTATGGGATCATCCGACGGACGCGTCAGTTTCTTTTCCGTAGCCATCTGGGTATTCAGTTTATCCAGATAAGTCTTGTTGCCGTTGATATTGTTCAGGGAGTTATTTGTCATCATCCCTCTGGTTATTCGCATACGGTGTCCTCCTGATTATTCTTCCCGGTCTGCTTTGTCAAACGCCAGATCCATGACCTCCCTGTCAGAAAGCTCGCCTGATCCGTCTTTTTTCTCGGTGAGCTTGTTTATCACATCAGGAACCATGTCAAGTATCTTTGTGACTGCATCCTGATTTTTGATATTAATGAGCTTTGTTGTTCCGTTTGTTATGATGAGTATTGCCGAAGGGGTCATTTTTCCGCCGATACCGCCTCCCCCCGAAGCCTTGTTGGCATTGCTTCCGGCTCCGGTACCCATTCCGAAGGTTACATCCACCAAAGGAATGATGATCGTATCATCGATCTTTTTGGGTTCTCCTACGACGGTCTTTGTCGAAAAGAAGCCCTCCATACCACTCATCAGTGAATCGATCAGGTTGTCGATGTTTACATCTGCCATAGCATCCTCATTTCCGCGCGTACGCGCATTTCTTTATTTTTTTATAATGGCATAAAGCCTTTTAACATCCTTGTTGAAATACAGCCTTATGAGTGCGGTCAGTACGAAGAATAACTGTATGTGGCCGCGGACGAGATAATTGCCGTCCAGACATCTTTTGTCAAAATCGGGCACTATCACGGGCTTTCCCATATGAATAAGATAGAAAGAATTGTATATTCCGAAGATCTCTCCTGTAAGCGACGGATCATCCATGCCGTAATGAAGGTAAAGATTGAATCTGCGGGGTCTTATATGCCACAAAAGCCTTTTCAGCACATACCAAAGTTCTGTCACAGCATTTTTTGTCCGCTCGTCGGAAAGCTTTTCGACAAGATCCTGTACCTTCATGCGCCCGTCTCTTATTCTATCATATATATCGGTTGATTTGCGCTTTATCTTAACAAACAGATCGGATATCTTTTCTTTGACGCTTTTTTTGACACCGGTCGTTTCAGTATTTACCTTCTCTTCAAATTCCGCGAAGGCTTTATCGGCATCCGCAGATTCGTCAGGTTCTTCATTATCCGCAGATTCGTCCGCTTCTTCGGTGTCCTCAGATCCGTACTGTTCCTTCGTATCTTCGAAGTCGTGCTGATCCCAGTTGTCGGCAAAGTCTTCCTGTTCTTCGAAATCGAAAGATTCATCCATTTCAGGCTTTTCGGCGGTTTCTTTTTTGGGGTAAAGCGTGAAAAAGAGCACTTTCAGTTCTTTTTCGGATTCCTTTCCTTTGAGGGTGAAACGGAAACGGATTATGTGCAGAAGCCAGTGCGCATAAACATTTATGAGAGGCTTGTTTTCATCATCATACTCTCCGGTACTCTCATAGCCTAT
This sequence comes from Lachnospiraceae bacterium, assembly GCA_024690825.1. GTDB lineage: Bacteria > Bacillota > Clostridia > Lachnospirales > Lachnospiraceae > NK4A144. Next base: position 144,312 of record JAILOK010000056.1, read on the forward strand.
GGGAGCGAAGAGGACTATGATGAGAATGAGCAGGACGAGGCAAAGCAGCGCAAGAAGTATGATGCCTATGATCTTTAATACAGATAAAAATATGGTCAAGTCCTGCTCCTATCTTAAGTCCGTCCGGGATGAACCGGTAAGGCTTTCCGTGTAGCTTCTGATGTCAAGAGTGCCGGTCTTTTCAATGCAGTCTTTTATTATACGGGTCGTGACCTCCATGGCCTCCTCCTCATCGGCGGCGATCCCGAGTATCGTCGGTTCATGCGTTTTATAGTAGTCCTGTAATAAAAGCCTGGCGCTGTAATATTCGACCGGGCTTTCGCCGCTTTCCGGCAGACAGATCACATAAGCTCCCGTAAAGAAGGAGCCCTTCATGATCTTTTTTATGATCCTGTTTCCCTTTTTTTGGACCCTTTCGCCAAAATACAGCCTGTCAATGAATTTCATGGAAATAATACTACCACGAAATCGCGCTTTTGGGTAGTCGGCCCCTGTCCCGACCCGTTGACTTTAGTTCCTCTCATATTTATAATTATTCAGTGTCGGTTTTTGATAAAGAGGGAGAGTTTATATGGAAGTAGTGGCAACTGTCGCGCTTCAGGACGGGCAGATACTCGGCGAGGATATAGTGGTCGGCGGAAGCGTGGCTATAAAGAAGGGAACCAAGGTGGACAGCATCATCAGGCAGAAGCTTGCCGCATTCAGACTGATGAGCGTTACGGTGATGGAGCCGGCGGACTTTGCAGAGACCTATTACGAAAAAGTCCGTCTTTCGAAAGATTTCAGGAAATTTAAGGAAACATACCATGAATACCTTACGGCTTATAAGGTTGCAGTGGATTCTTTTATATATAATAAGGTACCTTTCAGATTTCCGGAGCTTAAAGAGATGGCATGGAAGCTCTGTCCGGATGAACTTTTGGGAAAAACCCTTTTTGCTTATATAAATCTGATGGTCCCGGAAAACGAATCGACCATGTCCTTTGCCCACGGGCTGAATGTGGCATTGATATGCAAGGTCATGGCCAGATGGTTCAATCTTAATCCACAGGAAACGGAACTTCTGGTATATTCCGGATTTTTATATGATATCGGAAAGTTTCTCCTGCCGTTAGAGATAATCTGGAAGCCTCAGAAGCTTTCAAAGATGGAATTCGACCTTATCAAGACTCATTGTTTCCACGGTTATTATCTTTTATCGAAGTCCTTCGGGGTTAATGAGCATGTAAAGAATGCGGTTCTGCAGCACCATGAGAGGGTGGACGGTTCCGGTTATCCGCAGGGACTTACAGCCAATGAGATAGATCCTTTTGCGAAGATGATCGCCATAGCCGATGTTTACGAGGCAATGACTTCACCGAGGACCTACAGGGATCCCATGTGCCCTTATAAGGCGATCCAGATAATAGAAGAGGAGAGCCTTCAGAAATACGATACATATTATATTACGACCTTCCTTCAGCATATAGTTGACGAGCTTATAGGAAATAAGGTGAGACTGTCGAACGGTCTCGAGGGTGAGGTGCTCTTAAATAACCGTAATGATCTGTCAAGACCGGTGGTAAAGTGCGGCGACCAGATCTTCGATCTGTCCCAGAACAGGAGCATAGGGATCACGGCGATCATCTGAAAACAGATGTTTTTGGAATTGCGCAGGCAGCGGAGCAGTTCGTGTTATCAGTAAAGATATAAATATTTATGGTTTCATGGAGGATGTAAAATGAAAGGACATATGAATACCGATCTCGGAAATATACTTATAGATACGGAAACCATAGCCCAATATGCGGGAACCGAAGCTATGGAGTGTTTCGGAGTGGTGGGAATGGCCGGTTATTCCATGAAGGACGGTCTGGTAAAACTCCTGAAAAAGGAGAGTCTTACCCGCGGAATAAGCGTGGTGCTGAATAAAAATAAGATTTTCATCGATTTCCATGTAATAGTGGCCTACGGGGTCAGCATAATCGCCGTTGCCGACAATCTGATGAACAATGTTAAATACAAGGTGGAAGAATACACGGGACTGCCTGTTGAGAAGATCAATATCTATGTGGAAGGCGTGAGGGTGATCGACTGAACGCCGTTTTAAGCAGGGATTCCGTTTGAGATTTTTTAATTTGTTTTTTGGAGGATGAAAAGTTGTCTGCTACAACATTTGATGCAAAGGCGGTGGCAAGGATGCTGCTTGCCGGCGCTTCCGAACTTAATTCACAGAAAGACAGGATAAATGAACTGAATGTATTTCCGGTACCTGACGGTGATACGGGTACAAACATGACCCTTACCATCATGTCAGCGGCAAAAGAAGTAATGGCTCTCGGTGATGACTATGACATGAGGTCTTTGTGCAAGGCGATATCCATGGGGTCCTTAAGGGGAGCAAGAGGCAATTCGGGAGTTATTCTTTCACAGCTGCTGAGGGGACTTACAAAAGAGATAAGCGATCATGAGACGATCGATGCCGGGATCATAGCATCCGCATTCAATAGGGCCTGTGAGACGGCCTATAAGGCTGTTATGAAGCCCAAGGAGGGCACGATACTGACGGTGGCAAAGGGCGCAGCCCGGAAGGCGCAGGAAACCTGTGAATCCGCCCCGGATCTGGAGACTTTCATAGGCGGCATCGTGGAGCATGCGGATGCGGTCCTTCAGACTACACCGGATCTGCTTCCCGTATTAAAGCAGGCGGGAGTCGTTGATTCCGGAGGACAGGGTCTTCTTGCGGTAATGACCGGAGCGTACAATGAACTTCTCGGAAAGGCAGGAGAGTTTGATCCGGATGTTCTTTCGGGGGGAAAGAGCGGAGGAAGCAGCGGGATCAACCGTGATGCTGTAGCGAATGCCGATATCAAGTATGGTTACTGTACCGAGTTCATCATCATGCTTGAGCGTGTCTTTAATTCAAAGAATGAGAAGGATTTCAAATCCTATCTTGAATCGATAGGAGATTCCATAGTATGCGTTGCCATGGATGAGGTTGTAAAAGTGCATGTGCATACAAATCATCCGGGCCTTGCATTTGAAAAAGCGCTGACCTATGGTTCCCTGACCTCCATGAAGATCGATAATATGCGCGAGGAGCATTCCGAAAGGCTCTTCAAACTGGATAACGGCAAATATGTTGAAAGAGACCCTTCAGAGCTGGATCTTACCGGTCCGGCCGGAACAGCAAACGGTCCCATTCCGGGAAGTGAGAAGAAAAGCGGGTCTGTAATGGAAAATGCAGCTGTTTCGGAGCCTGCCGCAAGAAAGAAAGACGGCTTTATCGCAGTTTCGGTCGGAGCAGGCCTCGATGAGATATTCAGGGGACTGGGAGCAGATGTGATCATATCCGGAGGGCAGACGATGAACCCTTCGACCGAAGATATGATAAATGCCATAGAAAAGGTGAATGCCGACAATATCTTTATCTTCCCGAACAACAAGAATATAATCCTTGCGGCAAACCAGGCATCGGAGCTTTCGGATGATAAAAATATCATAGTCATCCCGACAAAGACGATACCGCAGGGCATTGCGGCCATGATTAATTATATGCCCGATCTTTCATCAGATGAGAATGCGAAAGCAATGAAGGAAGAGATGGGAAGGGTAAGATCCGGTGAAGTGACTTATTCTGTCAGAGATACCGTGATAGATGACAAGGAGATAAAATCCGGCGATATCATGGGTATAGGCGACAGTTCCATACTTGCCGTAGGCAAGGATGTGGAAAAGGTTACGATCGAGATGGTAAAAAATCTTATCACGGATGATGACAGCCTTGTAAGCATTTATTACGGAGAGGATGCTGACGAAAAAAAAGCAGAAAAACTTTTGAAAAAGCTTTCGAAGGAATACCCCGCCATGGAATTTGAGGTCCATGAGGGAGGACAGCCGATCTATTACTATATCATTTCAGTGGAATAACTTTCACTTAAAGATTGTCATCCATGGAACTTTCAGAAGATATCACATGCCTTAACGGAATAGGAGACAAGACAGCCGCTCTTTTTAAAAGAGTGGGTGTCTGTTCTTTGTGGGATCTGCTGAATCATATCCCGGCAGATTATGTCAGAAACCCCGGACTTAAAAAGGTAAAGGATATAGTTCCGAAGGAAAGAACGGCAGTAAAGCTGACGATCGAAGGATCGCCCGATATCCTTCGTGTGAGAGGACTTAACATACTGAATGTTCCGGCAAAGGATGAAACCGGTCCGGTGATGCTTTCCTGGTATAATATGCCTTATCTTAAAAAAGTCCTGCATCCCGGGATGACCAGAGTGTTCTGCGGAAACGCGGATGTCAGGAGGAACATGTTGAGTCTCGTCCAGTGCCGGATGTATGACCCCGGGGAGTATGAAAAGCAAAAAGACAGCCTTGAAAGCGTCTATCACCTGACAAAGGGTCTGACATCAAAGACTGTCGGAAAGGCTTTAAAAAATGTCCTGAAAAATGCTTCCTTTCCGGATGACTTTCTTTCGGAAGATGAAAGGATCTCTCTTGATATGCCGCCTCTTTCAAAATGCTATGAGATGATCCATTTTCCCAAAGACTTAAATGAGGCCCTGTATGCAAGAAGGAGACTTGTATTTAACGAATTCTACTTCTTCATACGAAATATCAGGCGTCTGAAAAATAACGCAAAGAAAAGCATAAATTCCTTTCCTCTTATCGAAAGCGCGTTGTGTGCAAGGTTTATTGAGACCCTGCCATATGAGCTTACGAAAGCCCAGAAGAGGACCTATGAGGAAATAATAAAAGATCTTTCATCGGAACATACGATGAACAGGCTTGTCCAGGGAGATGTCGGTTCCGGAAAGACAGTCGTGGCGCTTCTTGCAATGCTGACTGTTGCGGGAAACGGATATCAGGCGGCTTTAATGGCGCCTACGGAGGTGCTTGCCGCGCAGCATATGAAAAATATCAGCGGCGCGGTAAAGGAACTGGGTGTTAAGTGCGTCCTTCTTTCGGGAGCAATGACCGAAAAAGAAAAGAAAACAGCAAGGAAATGCATAAAGGACGGAGAGGCCGCGCTTGTCATAGGCACACATGCCCTCATCACCGATCTGGTGGAATTTAAAAATCTCGCTCTTGCGATAACAGACGAACAGCACAGATTCGGAGTAGGTCAGAGAAAAGCGCTTGCGGAAAAATGTTCCGGAAAGATGCCGCATGTTCTGGTTATGAGCGCCACGCCGATCCCAAGGACTCTTGCGATCATACTGTACGGAGACCTGGACATTTCCGTCATGGATGAACTTCCGAAAATGAGGCTTCCGATCAAAAACTGCGTGGTGGGCAGGCAGTACAGGCCGAAGGCATATAAATTCATAAAAGATGAGATTGCCGCCGGACATCAGGCTTATGTGATCTGTCCGCTGGTTGAGGAAAGTGAGAGCTCTGACTGCGAAAATGTTGAGGACTACAGCGCTTTATTAAGGGAGAAACTAGGCCCTGACATAAGAGTCGGGATGCTTCACGGCAGGATGAGACCGAAGGATAAGGATGCGGTCATGAATGATTTCTCCGCCGGAAACATCGATGTTCTGGTTTCTACCACTGTGGTGGAAGTCGGAGTGGATGTGCCGAATGCGACAGTCATGCTGATAGAGGATGCCCACATGTTCGGTCTTTCACAGCTTCACCAGCTCAGGGGCAGGATCGGAAGGGGAAAGGATCAGAGCTACTGCATTTTTATAGACAATTCGAAAAGCAAAGAAAAAAATGAGAGGCTTCAGATCATGAATTCCACCAATGACGGTTTCAAGGTGGCCTCCGAGGATCTCAAGACCCGCGGTCCGGGTGACATATTCGGCTTCAGACAGTCCGGTGAACTGTCCTTTAAGATAGGGGATATCTTTACGGATGCCCCGGTTCTGAAACTTGCATCCGAATACGCCGATGCTCATCCGGTCACGGAAGACGGAGAAAACGATATAAACGATAGGAAATACGGTCTGGCGTATCTGTTGTAACAGGGAAGGTCATCTGACGGCCTAAAGAGTTTAGAAAGGCGGAGAGTCATGGAAATACCAAAAAGGATCAAAAAACTGCGTGAAAGGATGAAAAAGGAGGGGGTGTCGGCTTATTACATACCCACCTGCGACTTTCATTTTTCCGAATATGTCAGCCCCTACTTCAGGGTCAGGGAGTATTTTTCGGGATTTACCGGATCGGCAGGTGAGCTGCTCATCACGGACAGGGAAGCAATGCTCTGGACTGACGGAAGGTATTTTATCCAGGCAGAAAGGGAACTTGAAGGAAGCGGTATAAAGCTTATGAGATCCGGGGCCGAGGGTGTGCCTGATATATTCACTTATCTTAAGGATAATATGTCCAAAAAGAGCGTTCTGGGTTTTGACGGACGGACAGTAGATATAAAGACAGCGGAAAAATTCAAAAAATGCGTCGTAAAGCTTGCATATAAAGAAGATCTTACATCTGAAATATTTGAGCGGCCGCCATTTCCTTCATCTGTCATAGAAGATCTTACTGTAGAGATCACAGGACGGGATACGGCTGAAAAGCTTGGTGAGATCAGGCAGAAACTGAAGGAAACCGGAGCATCGTCGATATTTATCAGCAGACTGGATGACATTGCCTATATCCTCAATATCAGGGGAGACGATATTCCATGCAATCCGGTGGTGCTTTCATATCTCTTTATAACCGATGAAAAGGCTTACCTTTTTACGGGAAACGGCAAGGCAGACATTGCCTATCAGGGTATCATAATAAAACCTTATTCGGAGATAAAAGGATTTTTGAGCTCGGGAACGATAGGTAAAAAGGTCTGCATAGAACCGTCTTCAACCTGCTATCTTCACTATAAACTGATCAAAAAGAGGGCGGAGATAATCTGTAAGCCTTCGCCTGTCAGTATGATGAAGGCTGTAAAAAACGATACGGAGATATCAAGGCTTAAGGATATCTATCTGAAAGATTCTCTTGCCCTGACGCGGTTTATCAGATGGTTGGGAGAAAACGGCGCCGGTAAGAGCGAGACGGAAGCGGCAGAAAAATTAAGGGAATTCAGAAAAGAAATACCCGAATTTCGCGGGCTTTCCTTTGAAACTATATCCGCATACGGTGAAAATGCGGCGATAATCCATTACAGCCCGAAAGAGAACGACTGCGCTGTTATTGAGGAAAAGGGGCTGTACATGGTGGACTCCGGAGGGCAGTATATGGGAGGGACCACGGATGTTACGAGAACGATCGTGATGGGAAATATCACAAAGGACGAACGGGAAGCGTTTACACTTGTAGCCGCAGGAATGCTTGAGATCTTAAACTGTGTTTTTGCAAAGGGATGCATGGGATATGAACTTGATATCCTGGCAAGGAAGGACCTCTGGAAAAAGGGCTTTGAATACAGGCACGGCACCGGACACGGAGTCGGATACATGCTGAGCGTTCATGAGGGACCGTGCGCCATCAGGGAAAAAGCTCTCGAAGGAGATGTGCCCTTGGAACCGGGAATGATCATCTCGGATGAACCGGGAGTTTACAGAGAGGGCCGGTTTGGGGTGAGGACCGAAAACATCCTTTTGGTAAAGCAGGAAAAAAGCACAGAGGACGGCACTTTTTATTCCTTTGAAAGTCTCACGAAGGTTCCCATAGATGACCGGGGTATCGACAGGGAACTTTTAAGTGACAGACAGAGAGAGTATTATGATAACTATCAGAAAGAAGTGTACGAAGCGCTGTCTCCTTTCCTGAGTTCTGAGGAAGCTTTGTGGCTTAAAAAATATTCGGGACTTCACAATTAGGACATATTTAGGGAGTAGTTTCTTATTTGTGTTAAAAAATCACTTCTGATCATACGGAGGAAACTGTTTTGATAGAGGTTAAGGGACTGACAAAGAAATACGGGAATAAGACCGCAGTCGAAAATTTAAGTTTCAGGCTGGATAAAGACAAAATATACGGTCTTTTGGGACCTAACGGGGCGGGTAAGTCGACCACCATGAACATAATGACGGGATACCTTGCGGCAAGCTCCGGCACTGTGTTGATCGACGGATTTGACATACTGCGCGAGCCGTACAGAGCCAAAAAGAATATCGGATATCTGCCTGAGATACCGCCGGTATATCCGGATATGACGGTGAAGGAATACCTGTTCTTTGCGGCGGAACTTAAAGGGATCGCGAAGAATGAAAGAAAGACCGCGGTTTTTGATGTGATGGAAAAGACAAAGGTATCCGATGTGGCAGACAGACTGATAAAGAATCTGTCGAAGGGATATAAACAGAGGATAGGTCTGGCACAGGCCCTTATAGGATATCCGGATGTGATAATACTGGATGAACCGACTGTAGGACTTGATCCGAAGCAGATAATGGAGATGAGGGAGCTTATAAAAAGCCTTAAGGCGGGACGTACTATCGTTCTTTCATCACATATCCTTCAGGAGATAAGCGCCGTGTGCGATCACATAATGATCATTTCAAAAGGCAGGCTTCTGGCATCCGACAGGGCGGAAAACATAAGCAGTTCCATCGAGGGAAAGAAGAGGATCGAGATCACGGCAAAAACGAAAGCGGAGGATGTATCGGGGATTCTTTCGGGTGTTGAAGGCATAGAAAAAATAGAAAATACGGAAGGGACAGAAGAAGGCACGGTGAAGATCGTGATCAGCTCCCCCGCGGGAGTTGATCTTCGAGAAAAGATCTTTTTTGCGTTTGCCGGCGCATCGGTCCCGGTTTTAGAGATGAGGAGCGCTTCGGATTCCCTTGAGGATATTTACCTGACGCTGACAGATACCGAGACGGAAACAACGGAAGAAAGTCCGGGAGATCCGACGGAAGAAACAGGTGTGGAAACTACGAAAGATACTGATATTGAGACATCAGGAGAAAGCGGGGCGGAAAAATGAAAGCATTGATCAAAAAGGAGCTTCGCTCATATCTTTATTCGGTTACGGGTGGTCTGTTTATAGCGGTCAATCTGCTGTTTCTTGGCATCTATTTTACCGCGTATAATCTGACCGGAGGATATCCGACCATAAATTTTGCGATAAATTCGGCAATAGTGGTGTTCCTGTTCATAACACCGCTTCTTACCATGAGGATAATTGCCGAGGAGCGCAGGACAAGGACAGACCAGCTGCTTCTGTCTTCTCCGATGCCGCTGCTTAAGATCATTATCGGCAAATACCTGGCACTTCTCACAATACTTGCTGTTCCTGTCATTACGGCGGCGGTATATCCGTTGATACTCGGAGCGTTCGGAAAGGTGAGTTACAGCGAATCATATGTGGCGGTGCTTGCTTATTTTCTTTTCGGGGCCGCATGTCTGGGAATAGGACTGTTTATCTCTTCACTGACAGAAAATCAGATAATCGCAGCCGTGCTGACCTTTGCGGCACTGTTTATCACATACCTGATGAACGGGATAGTGAACCTCCTTCCGGACAGCGTTGAGATCGTAAAAAGGATACTGTCACTGTTTGATATATCCAAAAGACTGGATAATCTTATGAACGGTATCCTGGATATAAGGGCAGTCGTTTATTATCTTACAATCGTAATTCTCACAATCTTCCTTACCTATGAAAGCATTCAGAAGAGAAGATTTACCATATCATCGCAGACCGTTAAGTTTTCATCCTACAGCCTGACAGCGATAGTTGCCGCCTTTGCGCTTGCCGTGGGCGCGAATTTCCTGGTGTTAAAGCTTCCGGATGACATTATGCAGTACGACTTTACCGAAAACAGGATCTTTACCATGAGCGCCGAATCAAAGGATTTTCTCGACAGCCTTGATAAGGATGTCACTATTTATGTATTGTCGGAAAAAGACAGGGTAGAGCTCCCGGTAGTAAAGACACTCGATGAATATGAAGCGTATTCAGATCATATACATGTCGAATACAAAGATATCTCAAAGGATCCACAGTTCCCGTCCAAATTTACGGAGGATACGGTCACGGGAGGAGATCTCATTGTTGTATGCGGTGAAAACTCCAGAACGGTTGCAGGGGTGGATCTTTTTGAAACAGAGATCGATTACCAGACTTTTTCACAGACCATTACCGGTCTTGACGCGGAGGGACAGATAACGGCAGCCATTGCCGGCGTGACAAGTGATCGGAAGACGATAATGAAGGTGATGGCGGGACACGGTGAATTTGAGGTAAAAGATCTCGGCCTTTTGTTTGCTTCATTAAAGAAGACGGGCATTACCCCGGAGCAGATAAATCTGCTGACAGTTTCAAAGATAGAAGACTGCGATATGATACTTATCGCTGCGCCGCTTGATGATTATTCCGAGGAAGACTGCAAAAAGGTAAGGGAATATCTTGACGGGGGAGGCTGTGCCGTTATTCTTTCCGGCTACAGCGAAAACGGAAAGAAGCTTGATAATTTCAACAACCTGCTTTCGGATTACGGCGTATCGATAACCGAAGGTCTGATAGAGGATACGGATCCGGCGCATTTCTACGGAAATAATCCGCTGTATCTTTTGCCGCAGATATATGACACCCCTGTGTCAAAGACCATAAACGCTCAGAAAAGATACGCTTTTATGCCGTATTCCCAGGCGATATCGGTAAATGAAGCCGCAGAGGACAGCGGAGTATCGGTGGTGGATGCTCTTATGACATCCCAGGATTCCTTTATGAAGGCAGACTTAAAGGAGGGAGACAGCCTTGATAAGAACGCCGGAGACCTTAACGGTCCTTTCAGCGTGGGAGTGTATATAACAAAGGGCGATACAAAGATAGCGCTGTTTTCAAGCGCGATGGCATTCACGGATGATGTATACCGCGTTGTGGGTGATGCGAATGTGACCCTTGTTACCGATGCCGCAAAGGATATGTCGCCTGTCGTAACAGGCCCGCTCATCCCGGTGAAAAGCTACGGCACCGAATATATTACAATTTCCGCAGCTTATGTGATATTATACGGTTTGATATTTATTATACTTGTACCTCTGCTGATACTCGTTGTCAGCATCGTGCTCTGGGCACGCAGAAGAAAGAAGTAAAAGGAGAAAATATGACAAAAGTAAGAACAAGATTTGCGCCTTCGCCCACAGGAAGGATGCATGTGGGAAATTTGAGGACTGCGCTGTATGCCTATCTCATAGCCCGTCACGAGGATGGAGATTTCATACTGCGTATTGAGGATACCGACCAGGAAAGAGAAGTGGAGGGAGCCGTAGATATCATAAAAAGGACGCTGGAAAAGGCGGGCCTTGAGCATGATGAAGGACCGGATAAAGAAGGAAACTGCGGTCCGTATGTCCAGTCGGAAAGAGTCAGGGACGGATTATACATGAAATATGCAAAGGAACTCGTGGAAAAAGGAGAGGCGTATTACTGTTTCTGTACTCCTGAAAGACTTGCGTCCCTGAAAAGCGGAAGCGATGAAGAGGGAAAGGAGTATACCGTATATGACAAACACTGCCTGTCTCTTTCAAAAGAGGAGGTTGAGGAAAACCTGAAGGCAGGAAAACCTTTTGTCATCAGACAGAATAATCCGACAGAAGGGACCACGGTATTTCATGATGAGATCTACGGGGATATCAGCGTGGAAAATGCGGAGCTTGATGATATGATCCTTATTAAATCAGACGGATTTCCCACATACAACTTTGCCAATGTCGTTGATGACCATCTGATGGGGATCACTCATGTGGTAAGGGGAAATGAATATCTCTCAAGTTCTCCGAAATACAACAGGCTCTATGAGGCTTTCGGATGGGAGGTCCCGGTCTATGTTCACTGTCCTCTGATAACCGACGAAGAACATAAAAAACTTTCAAAACGGTCGGGACATTCCTCTTTTGAAGATCTTCTGGAGCAGGGATTTCTTGCAGAGGCGATCGTCAATTTTGTAGCCCTTTTAGGATGGTCATCCGCGGATAACGAGGAGATCATGACAAAGGAGGATCTTATAAAGAAATTTGATTACCGTGCCATGAGCAAGTCTCCCGCGGTCTTTGATTACGGAAAACTTCGATGGATGAACGGTGAGTATATCAAGGCCATGGATTTTGACGCGTTTTGCGAAAAGGCGCTCCCCTATATCAGAGAAGTGATAAAGCGGGATATGGACCTGCAAAAGGTCGCAAAGCTTCTGCATACGAGGATCGAGACCTTCTGCGATATCAGGGATCATATAGATTTCCTTGAGGAACTGCCTGAATATGACATCGAAATGTATACACACAAAAAGATGAAGACGGATGCAGCCTCCTCGCTTGAGGTGCTCCAAAAGCTTCTTCCGGTGCTGTCGGAACAGGAGGATTACTCAAACGACGCCCTGTATTCACGTCTTACGGCATTTGCCGCAGAAAACGGATATAAAAACGGCTTTGTTCTGTGGCCCTTAAGATGCGCAGTGTCCGGAAAGCAGTCCACACCGGGCGGAGCCACCGAACTTATGGAACTTTTAGGAAAGGAAGAATCCTTAAAAAGGATACAAAGGGGGATAGAAATGCTTAATGGGTAAAGAATTATCCGGGGAGCAGTTTGCCGCCATAAGGCATGATACGGGTCCGGCTCTGGTGATGGCCGGCCCCGGCTCCGGAAAAACCACAGTCATCACCGAAAGGATAAAGCATCTTGTAAGGATCAACGGGGTAGATCCCGGCGGGATACTGACCATCACCTTCACAAATGCCGCGGCAGACGAAATGAAAAAGAGGACCGCGGATCTGATCCCGCAGGAAGCGCCTTATCTCACATTCGGAACTTTTCATTCAATCTTTTTTCTGATCTTAAAACACTCATTTGATCTTAATTCTTCAAATATCCTGAAAAACGAAACCAGATACATGATCCTGAACGATATAATAAAAACCTCAGGAATCTGCGTTAATGACAGAAAACAGCTCACAGCCGATCTTGTTCCCGTCATAAGCCGTTATAAAAATACCGGCCGGGTAAAGAATGATACGGAACTTAAGGATGACGAGCTTATACATATCATGGACAGTTACCGGTCAAAGCTTGATAAAATGCGTCTTCTCGATTTTGACGACATGCTCTTAAAATGCAGAGAACTTTTCATGGAAAGAAAAGCCGTGCTTTCCATGTGGCAGGACAGGTTTAAGTACATCCAGATAGATGAATTCCAGGATATCAATGATGTTCAGTATGATGTGATACGCCTGCTTTCAGAAAAGAATGGCAATCTGTTCGCGGTAGGGGATGATGATCAGGCAATCTATGGTTTCCGCGGATCGACACCGGGGATCATGAAAAGGTTCGTATCGGATTTTGAAGGCACTGTTGTCTATACGCTTTCGGCAAACTACAGATCCTCCGGAAATATCGTCGAAGCTGCAAAAAATGTTATTTCTTACAACTGTGATCGTATGGAAAAAGATATCTGCTCCCGCAATCCCATGCAGGGGGAGGTAAAGATCCTCAAGTTTAAGGATATGGAGACACAGATCGCTTTTATTACAGAAAAACTCAGGGAGGAGAGTGCCAAGACCTGCTTTGAGGATATGGCAGTGCTTCTCCGGACAAATAATCTGTTCGGCATTTATTCCGACAGATTCCGGGACAGCGGAATACCCTTCAACAGTCCGGTAAAGACCTACGGTATGTATCAGAACGGGATCGGAAAAGAGATCATGGATTATATGAAGTTTGCCGCCGGAGACGATTCGAGGGCAGTGTTCCTAAATATCATGAACAGGCCGGAAAGACATATCTACAGAGGGGCGCTGGGCGAAGGAAAGGTCGATCTTGACGGTCTGCTTGATTATTACAGTGATGACAGGGAAGTTTATGATGAAATCAGAAGGCTTAAAGCGGACAGGGCTATGATGAAGAAGCTGAAGCCCTATGCCGCCATTCACTATCTTTTCAATTCCGTGGGTTATCTTGACTATCTTAAGGGTTCGTGCGAAGGAAACAACGGGGATCTTTCATCAAAAATAAAAACGGCGGAAGAAATCTTAAACCGGGCAAGAGCATACAGGAGTATAGACGAATGGCTTAAGTATGCAAAAGAGGATGCAAAAAAGCCCTCCGATAATAAGGGCGTGAACATCCTTACCATGCATGCCTCAAAAGGACTGGAATTTCCCGTAGTCTTTATTCCGGATATGAACGAGGGAAACATACCCTACGGAAAGGCTGTGATGCCGGCAGAAACAGAAGAGGAGAGGCGGCTTTTCTATGTCGCAATGACCAGGGCAAAGAGGAAACTGTACCTTCTCTACACCGAAGAAAATTCCGGAAAGAAGCGGCTGCCGTCGAGGTTTTTAGAAGAGATTTCTGCGATTGACACCATATGGCGCGAATGATATAACTCTGGCAGAATATAGGCAAAAATACACGCATAATCTGCCAAAATATATACAAAAATAATGTTTTCCGTTCCATATTCATTTCCTTTCTGTGAAAAAGTGAAAAAACTCTATCTGTCATATTATGCGAAAAAAATGACCGGAGGGATAAAAATATCCGGAGAGCTGACGGATCATGGTATAATGTGCGCATAGATATTTTTTTCGGGATTCAACCAACAGTAGAGTTCGCATAAATACGGGATTTTTTGCATATCAACCAATGGTTCGTGTTAAAAACCACGGTGCTGCGGTAAGGTGGAGGCAGGAAAGGAGGTGCCCGATATGGATCAGATCAAAACAGGAAAGTTCATAGCATCCTGCAGGAAGGATCAGGGCATGACGCAGGCGGCGCTTGCAGAGAAACTAAAGATCAGCGACCGTGCTGTCAGCAAATGGGAGACGGGAAAATCCATGCCGGATTCGGGAATAATGCTGGAACTGTGTGAACTGCTGAAAATCAATGTCAACGAACTTTTATCGGGCGAAAAGATCATGACGGAAACATATAATAAAATAGCGGAGGAGAACCTGCTTGCGTTGAGGCAGGAGGTAGATGAAAAAAACAGACAGCTCTTAAATCTTGAAATCTGGATCGGAGCACCGGCAGCTATAGCCGGGCTTGTCATATGCGGCGTGGCTGCATGCGTGGAAATGTCTGCCGGATTGCGCGTTGGACTTATAGCATTTGCTGTGGCAATGATAATGACCGTTGCTTTCGTGGCCGTGGGTATCGAGCAGAAAGCAGGATATTATGAATGTTCCAAATGTCATGACAGACATGTTCCGACATACTGGCAGACAAATCTTGCCCCTCATATAGGAAGGACGAGGTACATGAAATGTCCGGCCTGCGGAAAGTGGAGTTATCAGAAGAAGGTCCTCACAAAGAGTTGAGGTTTTCAATCCGCCCTTATTATAGTAAAATATAAATCGTTCAAAACGATTTTTTTGAAAATATTATTTAAGGGGGAAAACAATGGCAGACAAAACAAACCAGGCTCAGGCTTATAACTGTATCTCGTGCGGAGCGCCGTTACATTTCGATCCGGCAACGGGAAAGCTGAAATGTGATTACTGTGATTCACTTTATACTCCGGAGGAGATAGAGGAGCATTTTAAGAACAAGGAATCTGAAGAGGCTGCGGAAAGAACGGACGAAGAATTTAAGAGTTATTCCTGTTCGTCCTGCGGTGCGGAGCTTTTGGCTGATCAGAACACTGCGGTCATACTCTGTCCTTACTGCGGGAACAACACCATAGCCACAGCCCAGTTTGCTTCCAACATAAGACCCGACTGCCTCATTCCTTTCGCCGTGGAGAAAAAACAGGCGATGCAGAAATATGAGAGTTACTATCAGGATGGAATGATAAAGAAGTTCCTCCTTCCCAAGTCCTTTAAGACAAACAGCCACATACAGGATATCCAGGGTGTCTATGTACCATTCTGGCTCTTTTCCGGAAATGCGGATATTGACGGCACTTACGAAGCTTCAAACGACAGAAGGGAAGGGGACTATATAATCCACGATATCTATCAGGCAAGAAGATCCGGCTCCATTAATTTTAAGGATGTTCCGGCAGATGCTTCAAAGAGGATGCCCGATGACCTTATGGATTCTATCGAACCCTACCAGCTGGGGGATCTGAAGGACTTTTCAATGGCCTACCTTCCGGGGTTCCTTGCGGAGCGTTTCGACGTGGATGAAGCCGAAGACAAGAAAAGAGCCGAGGATCGCGTTGAGGGAACCATAAGGGAAAGGGTCAATGAAACTCTCCGTTACGATACCATAAGAAGCAGAAACGAGAAGATAGATGTTACGGTAGACAAGACAAAATATGCCCTGCTTCCCGCATGGGTGCTTACCACCAGATGGAATAACACCGAGTGGATGTTTGCCATGAATGCCCAGACAGGAAAGTTTACCGGAAATCTTCCGATAAACAAGGGAAAATACTGGGCGACAGTCATTTTAAGCTTTTTCATCATCCTGATCCTGGGGGCGTTGTTATTCGGCGATGCCGGAACGGGGGCCATAATAGGGATCGTTGTTGCCATTATTCTGGCGATCGTGATGCACGGCACCATGAAGCCTGTGGCAAAGGCGGCAAATGCAAATGTGTATGCCGGGGACAAGCTGGAACTGGCTGTTAAAGAGGATACCTTCTTAAGGAAGGAAAAGGAGCATTCCCCGCAGAATAAAAGCTGAGAATTGACCTGCTGACAAAAATATAGCCGGACTTAAAAGATCAACTTTTAAGTCCGGCTTATTTTTTACTTAAAAAATCGAATCCGCAGTTTTTATGCCGATCAGCTCTTTATGGGCAGATAAGGAGTGAGAGCTCCTGCAAGCTGAGGGATGGGCATTGAATGCAGCCATATGTGTCCGGGTCCGGTTACGACTGTATTGAACAGGCCTTCGCCTCCAAACAGCGCATTCTTGATGCCGGGCACGGTTTTGATGTCAATTGAACAGGTGGCATCCATGGCAGCAAGATAACCTGTATCGATTATCATGCTCTGCCCGGCCGTCAGGTCATATTCCTTGCAGTATCCGTCAAATTCGACAAAAGCGACACCCTGTCCGGAAAGCTTCTGCATTACGAAACCTTCTCCGCCAAAGAGTCCGCTTCCGAGCTTTTTCTGGAAGAAGATATCAAGACTGACGCCGGATTCGCAGGCAAGAAAAGCATTCTTCTGGGCTACGATATCATGTCCGGCACTGATCTCAAATGCCCTTATTGATCCGGGAACATTTGAGGCAAAAGCGATGGTTCCGGGTCCGCCTTCCGCTGTGTAGTTGTTCAGGAACAGAGATTCGCCGGAGAAGGCTCTTCCGAGCATCTTGCCGACTCCGCCACCCTTTGTCTCCATTTTCATGTTCGGAGTCATCCATGCCATGGCTCCGCTTTCACAGGCAAGGGTCTCACCGCCATCAAGTTCGCAGATAACGACCGGTAACGGTTCGCCTTCAATAGAGTAATGCATAATACTTCCTCCTTTTTATAAAAATTTTTTTATTCCCTGTCGGTTTCGTCCATCAGCTCTTCAAATTCCTGCTCGTCGAGGAATTCGTCAAAAGCGTCAATTACCTTTTCGTAGGTTTCATCATCCTCTATATATATAAGTTCCGGTTCGTGGTCCATATCTTCAAGGTCTCCCTCAAGGCCATAGAACCATACATCCTGATCCTCATCATCGTCTGAACCTTCAAGACGCGGAGTCAGCGCGATGAAAGACCTGCCTTCCACTTCAAGCTTTGTGATATAGTCGCAGGTGACGGTGCTGCCGTCATCCAGATCCAGCTCTACCTCTATGAATCCCTCGTCTTCGTCTCTTTTTCTTATCATGATAATGCTCCTTATTAAAAAAGACCTGATATCATCCTACCACTAATCAACTCAAATGTATATGATGTTTTAGACCGTAATTGCCGAAAAAGCATAAATGTGATAAAATACCACGGAATGTGCGTTAATAGAAGTGGGGGATAAAGGGGAATAAAATATACATGCTTAAGATAAAAACGGAAAAAGGAGACTGCTCAAAGCCCGGGATCACATATACCGGTGACATGATAAACATAGCGGTGGAAAACAGACAGGGACGGCCGATAGTGCTTGAACTCTTTTACAGGAACAGCCTTAAAAAGGCGGGTTCCGTCAAGTTTCCCGCAAATTCCGTTCTGGGTGATATGTATTCGGTAAAGATCACCGGCATTGATCCGAAGGAGTATGCATACAGGATAAAGTACGGCAATAATGAAACGGTGGATCCGTATGCTGCTGCCGTGACGGGAAACGAAAGATTCGGAAAAAGAAAGCTTTACGGTCTGTTTCCCGAAACCTTAAGTCCTGCCCTTAATAAAAGACCCGCATCACCCTGGAACGAATCTGTTTTTTATCTTTTAAATGTCAGGGGCTTTACAAAGGACAATTCCTCGGGGGTTGATAATAAGGGCACGCTGAAAGGGCTTACCGAAAAGATCCCGTATCTTAAAAAGACCGGTGTCACGGCGGTCATCCTCCAGCCTGTCTATGATTTTGATGAAACCATGGAACCCGGTATATCCGGCGAAAAAAGGCTGAATTTCTGGGGCTATGCAAAGGGCAATTATTTTGCGGTAAAGCCTGCGTATTGCAGCGGTGATCCCGCAAAGGAATTCTTTGAAACGGTGGAAACCTTTCATGCCGCAAAGATCGAAGTCATCATGCAGTTCTATTTTCCGGATGATGTTCCGGAATCCTGTATCACATCCTGCATCAGACACTGGGTATCAACCTACGGGATTGACGGTGTACAGCTGCTCGGAAGCAGCCTGCCGCTCCGCAATGTATTCACGGATCCCCTGCTTAAGACGACCAAGATACTCGTGACCGATCCGGATATGGACCGTATATACGGAAATACTGTCCCCGACAGGAAAAATGCCGGGGCGATGCTTGACAGCTTCATGTATGACTGCAGAAAATATCTTAAGGGCGACGAGGATATGCTGTCGGCATTTTCCATGCATATACTGAACAATCCGGAAAAATGCGCTGCTGTAAATTACATCACAAATTATTACGGATTTACCTTAAACGACCTCGTATCCTACGACAGAAAGCACAACGAGGCTAACGGGGAAGATAATAAGGACGGCGGGGATTATAACTACAGCTGGAACTGCGGCGCCGAAGGGAAGAGCAGGAAGAAAGCCATATATCTCTTAAGGCGTAAACAGATAAGGAATGCTCTTGTTTTCATGTTCCTGTCGCAGGGAACGCCGATGCTCCGGGCCGGAGATGAGTTCCTAAATTCGCAGAACGGAAACAACAACGCCTATTGTCAGGATAATAAAACCTCATATCTTAACTGGAACGATCTTGAAAAGAATAAGGACATATATGATTTTGTGAAGCGCCTCATAGCCTTCAGGATGAAGCATCCCGTGTTCAGGAGCGCAGTCAGAAAAAAGATGATGGATTACATCTCCTGCGGATATCCGGATGTTTCCTTCCACGGAGAGCAGGCATGGCATGCCGATTTTGCCAATTACAACAGACATTTTGCGGTGATGTACTGCGGCGCCTATGAAAAGGACGGCAAAGGCGGCAGGGATGACGACTTTTTTGTGATATATAACATGCACTGGATGAATCACAGATTTCATCCGCCCAAGGCGCCCAAAGGCAAGGAATGGAAGATAGTGATGTCAACGGACGAAGGCTTTTTTGATAAACCCGAAAGCGTTGACCAGGGAGAAGTGATGGTACAGCAGAGGAGCATATTGATACTTCAGACTGTTCCTCTTCCCGCGCCAAAGGAGAAAAAGACAAAGTGACAACCTTTTCCCTGAAGTTTCTGGCGCTCGTTTCCATGGTCATCGACCATACGGGACATGTGTTTTTTCCGCAATACAGATGGATGAGATATGTCGGGAGACTGGCATTTCCCATCTATTGTTTTCTGATAGTCGAAGGGTATGTACATACTAAAGATGTAAAAAAGTATCTGACCCGTTTAGGGATATTTGCCGTCATTTCGGAATTTCCCTTTGATCTGGCACTTGAGGGTGCTTTCTTTTATCCGGAGGGGCAGAATGTTTTTTTTACTCTGTTTTTGGGACTGCTGGCGATCATACTGATTGACAGATTTGTTCATCATACATGGCTTCAGCTTGTAATTGTTGCGGCGCTCGGACTTTTGGGACAGCTTATGCATACGGACTACAGATATATCGGCGTATGTCTCATAGTTGTTTTTTATCTCTACAGGGACAGGCTCCCGTTTAAGTATGCCGGTGCGGCTAATGCAATAATTCCTTTTTCAAGCCGGATCGAATTCATGGCATGCTTTTCGCTGCTTCCGATCTCTCTTTATAACGGAAAGCCCGGAAGATTTAAGTGGAAATACTTTTTTTACATAGCCTACCCGGCGCATCTTATGGTACTTGCAGTGATTAGAAGGACGATTTACGGATCATGGATATAGCAGGACATTTTAAAACTATCGGAGAACACAGAGCGGAAGTCCGGCGCGGATGTTTTGCGGTGGGCCTTTATTTTCAGGGTCTTACGCATGATTTGAGCAAGTACTCGCCGGTTGAATTCATCGAAGGCTGCAGGTATTACCAGGGCTACAGGAGTCCGAACAATGCCGAGAGAGAGGACAAGGGTTACTCAGAGAGCTGGATGCACCACAAGGGCAGGAACAGGCATCACTACGAATACTGGATCGATTACACTGCCGAGGCTGCGGAAAAGGATAATAAAAAAGGCGGGATGGTCCCGGTGAAGATGCCCAAAAAGTATCTCGTGGAGATGTTCATGGACAGGCTGGCCGCAAGCCGGGTATATAACAAGGGAAAATTTACCGATGACATGCCGCTTAAATATTTTGAAAAATCCATGGACCGCATCATGATGCATCCCGACACAAAAAAAGATCTTCACCTGCTTTTGAAGATGTATGCAAGATTCGGAGAAAAGGTAACATTTAAATATATAAGGGACAGATATCTCAAGGAAAAATAATTAAAGCCCCGGAGGAGATTTTATTATGGAAGAAGTAAAAAAGAAACGAATGCTTTCAGGCATACAGCCGAGCGGTGACCTGCACCTGGGTAATTACCTGGGGGCCATCGTAAACTGGGCCGAGAGGGTCGAAGATTACGAGTGCTTTTATTTCATGGCAGATCTTCATACCATCACCGTAAGACAGGATCCGGCCGAACTTCGGCGGAGGTCCTTAAACCAGCTGGCACAGTACATAGCCTGCGGACTCGATCCCGAAAAGAATGTTCTTTTCCTGCAGTCGATGGTGCCGGCTCACTCGCAGCTTGCATGGGTCCTTAACTGCTACACCATGTTCGGTGAACTGCAGAGGATGACCCAGTTCAAGGAAAAATCCGAAAAGCACAAGGATAATATTAACGCGGGTCTTTTCACCTATCCGGTTCTGATGGCGGCAGATATACTTCTTTACCAGGCCGATTACGTTCCTGTGGGTGAGGATCAGAAGCAGCATATCGAGATCACAAGAGATATCGCAGAGCGCTTCAACGGCATCTACGGAGATGTTTTTAAGGTTCCGGAACCGCTGATCGCAAAAACGGGAGCCAGGATATACGGTCTGACTACGCCGGAGGACAAGATGTCAAAATCAATTCCTGACGGCTGTGTTTTTCTGATGGATGAACCTGATGTGATAAGGCGGAAATTCAAGAGAGCCGTGACCGACTCCGATACCGGAAGGTGCGTTTATTTTGATCCCGAAAATAAACCCGGTGTGGCAAATCTCATGAACATCTATGCGACTCTCACCGGAAAAACATATGATGAGATCGAAAAAATATTTGACGGCAAAGGCTATGGTGATTTCAAACCCGCCGTTGCCGAAGCGGTCGTGGAAAAACTCACGCCGATACGCGAGGAGGCTGCAAGGCTCATCAAAGACAAGGCTTATCTTTCGGATATTTACAAGCAGGGAGCCGAAAGAGCGGCTTATGTTGCAAACAGGACGCTTTCGAAAGTATACAAAAAGGTCGGTTTTTTACAGATCTGACGGAGGTATGGACATGAACAAGGAAAAGACAGCGGAAGAGGTTTTGAATGTATTGAAGATGCAGGAGGAGATCCTTCAGTTTACGCATTTTACGAATCAGGATGCCTGGGAACTGGGAAAACTCATGGTGGATGAGGCAAGAAAAAGAGAACTGGCAGTCGGCATCCTCATCAGGCGGGCAAACGGTCTTACGGTATTTTCCCATATGATGGACGGGACCACCATCGACAACAGGGAGTGGCTGGAAAGAAAGTTCAATACGGTCTTAAGGACCGAAGTCAGCACTCTTGAATTCTATATGTATCTTCAGAATTCCGGAAATACCATGGAGACCAAGTTCATGGATGAGATGAAGTACGCCTGCGTCGGAGGAGGTTTCCCGGTAAAGGTGGAGGATGCCGGACTTGTGGGTGCGGTATGCGTATCGGGCCTTAACCATGTGGCGGATCATGATTTTATAATCAAGTGTCTTTCAAGATATCTTCATATGGATGAAGTGCCGAGATTAAAGAAGATCTGACCGTAACAGTGTTGGAGGCAAAAGTCTTTTTGTCCCCGGCACTGTTTTTGTTTAGACAAGACATACATTTATCAACAGGAGGATAAGAAAGTGAAAAACAGGAAAAGGATGCTCTACAAAAAGAGACTTGCGATGCTGCTGGCAGTTATTTTGACGATCACGGGCGTAATGCCGGTAAGTGCCGCTGAACCCGTGGATGTGCCGGTAAGCGCCAACGAGGCCGCAGCCGGTGAGAGTACAGAGATCACGCCGGAAACTGCTTCATCGGAAGATGCTCCTGCGCCGGAAGATGCGGCAGAAGAGGTGCCAAGTGAAAACGGGACTGCCCCTGAAGATGTAACCGTATCCGGAGACGAGGCTGCTCCGGAGGACGGGACTGTCTCCGAAAATGAAGCCGGCGGAGATGACGGATCCGTCAGCGAAAATGTCAGCGGCGACAGCGTAAGCCCTGATTCGATAAGTGAAGATAACGCTGGAAGTGCGGAGGATGAACCCGCGGATGTTACCATCATGTATTATATTGTGGGTTCCGACCTCGAAAGGAGAAACGCAGAGGCAACAAAGGATATCATGGAGATCATGACCGGTATGCTCTGGGCCGAAAGAAGCGGAGTCAATTCAAAGGTCAATGTGATCGCCGAGACCGGAGGCGTTTCCTTTAAAGCGGATGAAGGTGAAAGCGCAGATCAGAAGAAAAAAGCGTATGAAAGCATGTTGATCGAACTGAGATCCAGGATAAGCGAAAGTGAAGACGATGTCCGGAGCTACGATACAATTAAAGAAGCCGGCGGTATATCCTGGGATAAAAACCAGCGATGGGTTATTTCCGGAACCAGTATCAAACCGGCGAAAAATGATACAGGAATGAACAGAGACAGGGTGATGTCTCACTATAAATCCACAGGCGGCGACACGGGAGCAAATGTTCCCGAGCTTGAGGATTTTATCGAAACAACAGCAAAAGAGTATCCGGCCAAAAACTACATGCTCGTTCTCTGGGATCACGGCGGAGGACCCGCGGACGGTTATGCCGGTGATGAAAGAGCCGACAGCAAGGATAACGGCTATATAACTTCAGAGCAGCTTTCAAAGTCACTGTCTGCCGCTTCACTTGCGATAAGGCGGAGCGGACAGGATGAAGAGGGTAATACGCGGGAGTCAGGTGCGGTTTCGGTAAACGCCGGCTTTGAAAAGTATGCCTTCCTGGGCTTTGACGCCTGCCTGATGGGAAATCTTGAAACAGCCATGGCTGTAACTCCCTATGCGGATTACCTCTTCGGTTCAGAGGATCTTGAATCCGGTACCGGATGGGATCACAGGGGATATGTGAAGGAAATGCTGGAAGCTTCCCCGGATGAATATAAAAAGGCAAATATTGGGGAAACGACAAAAAAGATAGGAAAACAGATGGCAGAGGATACGATGGTCTGGTATGAACTGAGGGACGATACCGATACCATCTCTATCATAAGCCTCAATGAGCTTCAGTTAAAGGATTTGGATCATAAAATTGGAGAACTGGCGTACGAGATCCGTCAAAAAATGCTTGCGGACGATAATGGGAGCTTTAAGTCTGCGAATTATGCAAAATTTCTTGAAGCTTTGCAGAGATCCATCCATTTTAACGGAGAAGAAAGCGGTATAGTGGATCTTTATTCACTGTGCGAGGAGGTAAAAAGAATAGCCGGTGTGGACGGCAATGTACGGAACGCGGCGAATGCTGTACAGAATGTTCTAAAAGATGGCGGTACGGGCAGTTTTTCATACTATGATCAAAATGGAACCAATCCCGGTCCCGTGATATATGAAAGCTACAATACGAAATATCCTTTTGCAAAAAATGATGATCCCCGTTGTAATAAAGAAAAGCTTGGCGGAATTACCGTATACTTCCCGCATGACGGTTTCAGGATAAAGCTTGATGACGGAACTTTTGCAGACAGCTTCAAGTATTATCTTGATATCTACTACAACGGAATCGGCTCAGGAAACATAGAAACTGATAACAAGCTCGGAGACGGCTATAAGTCTCTTCTTGAGACCTTCTGTTCGATCCAGGTCATAGGTTCAGCCATGGAAGAGGCATTTGACAAGGACGATGAGGCAGCACAGAAGGGAATGAAGAGCGCTTTTGAGTCCATAAAAGGTGATTATAAACTGAGCGAAAACTCCATAGCCAAAAAAACCGGACAAAACATGACCGAAAACGAGGGACTCGTAAAAGGCCGAATATCCGCAAACGATCTGAACATGAAGACTATCATTTCGGATAATAATGTGCTTTATGTGTATGATGTGCCCTCGGCCAAAAAAGAAATGATAAACAGGATAACCTCCCAGATGACCTTTACCGATGAGTCCGGAAAGACCCGCAGACTGGGATATCTGCCGGATATGAGCGGATCGGAAGCGCTTACAGACGGTTCATACAGATTCATACCACAAAACCGCGACAAAGCGGAATGGTTTTATATGGGAGATGTTCCGGCGTCCATTTACAGCGTGAAAAATCTTACAACAGACGGTGATCCTGCCTTCTTTAACGCGCTCGATGACAATACTCCTGTTCTCGTACAGCTGGCCACTATAATAAGAAGGCCGCTCTATGATGAAGGTAATATCAAGAATGGCAAGTTTTCAGATGAGATTGCCATACTGGAAGCAGAGGTGGGGACTAACAGCCAGAATGTGGTCCCGAGAGGATATTACCAGCTGGATCTTGAGCAGAAGCAGCTTTTCGGCTTTATTACGTGGAGTGATGTCTCTGATGAAGCAGAATTCTGGGCAATGTCGGATCTGGGTGAATATATCGCAAATGATGTATCCGACTTTAAGGAAGATGATTACAGTACCTACTACGGCGAGTCAATGAAAAAAGGCTCCGTATCAATAAACAGACAGAAACGCGTGGAGTATGACGGGGTACGGATAAACTATTTCATGCGTGATGTCTTTGGCGGAAAGTATTCGCTTGATCCGCTTTATGACGGTGAATCGGCAAGGGTTTCACTTTCGATAAACAGGACGGGCCAGTCAGATACAGATTGTATTTACGAAATGCAGCAGGGTGAAGACGGCGTACATCCGGTATACAGATATGAGACGGAATCCAAAGAATACTCATTAAAACTGAGTAAAGATCTGCCCATAGGTTATTACGACACTGCAGGCGCCTTCCATGACCTGAACAGTCCGGATGACTTCAAGGCTCTTACTCCCGGTACCTATGATATCGTATTCAAATATTTTGACAGCGAAAAAAATGTGATCATACCCGAAGAAGGGACTACGGTAAGCGTGGATGGTGTCCCGGGCAGCTTTGATCCGGCACGTTACAGCTTCTATACAAATGATACGCCCCTTACGCTGACCGTCTATGACAAGGAGAAGCCACTTTCAATAGAGAAAAAGGCCGACATGCCTTACGGCTTTGTCAAAACGATGATACCGGTCGATGATATGATGAATTTTGTCACCGTCAGAAACGGCGGCGGAGATGTGACCAGGTCGAACAATACCGAATTTACCGTAAGCGTGAACGGACAAAAATACAACTTATCCCAAGAGGATAAACTCAACGCCTTCCGTGCCCTTGATCTTGTTCCCGGAACAAAGATGACCGTAAGTGCGGACTTCTGGGTGGGTGATGACTATATACATTGTCCCGCATCGGTTGAGCTTACGGTAGTAAAACAGCCCGTCAAAATGTACGGAGTAAATAAACTGAGCTCTTATGAGTATATAAACGACAATGTTTTCTGGGATTGCTCATATACCGGAGGCGAATATGAGTACAGGCCTGAAGTAAAGATCCTGATGCAGTATAAGGACAAGGTCTATGATGACCGTCCGTTTGGAAATTATGTGGGAAAGACGGTAAATATCGGAAACCTGATCTCGGAAAATACCGTTTCGACCGCCATTATCGATACGGCGTACCTTGACGGAGCGGCGATCTATAACGACATTCCATTCGGCCCGAAGTTGGAAGGAAAGAAGAGACCGGGATACTGGAAATCCGGAGACTTTGTTGCGGATTTTGCAAAATATTATACGATCGAAAACTATGGAGATACCGTTCTCAATGAATATGAGCTTCTTCCGGCCTCCAAGGTAACCTTCCGGTCACTTAAGGGAACCGATGATGACGAAGAACTCTGCCCTGAAGTATATGTGGGCTGCTTCACTGATACTGATAATTTTAAGGATGGACTCTGGACCGTATCCGAGGATCATCCTGTCATCAGCATGAAGGGAGCTGCAGTTAAACAATGGTATGTAAGGATTGGTGACTACAGGCGTGTTCCTGTATGGATAGACGGAGCGCCGGTAATGTATTACGACTATATTACAGACAAAGATCAGCAACTTGTCGTTTCGGAAAACGGCTCCTGGAGATTCTATATCCCTCAGGCGGCAAGCTCCAATACCGTATGCTTCTATGCGGGCTATGAGGAGAAGTCGACAACATTTGACGAGACCACAAGGGGAGAAAAGTTCAACATTACCGCAGATTACATCATGCCTGTAGAGTATACGGGAAAGAAACTTGTGACCACCTATTCGACAAAGAGCGGCGTCTCGAAGATGGTAGGACTGACGCTTCGGGATGCGAGCGGAAACGCCCTGAAGGAAGGAACGGATTATACGGTATCCTACAGGTATAATAAGAACGCTGCCGGACCATCCGATGCCAAGGCTCCCACTCTGTTGATAAAAGGAAAGGGAGATAAATATCGGGGAATGAAGGCGGAGGTCGGATTTACCATACTTCCGGCAGATCTTTATTATGCACAGGTTACGGTGGACAGGAAATTTGCGCCCTTTACTTCAAAAGGAAAACTGACCGCCAAAGTTTCCGTAAAGCTTCCGAGCGGAGTTAAGGTGCCGGCTGCAAACTACGATATCATTTATTATGACGAGGATGATAATGAGATCGCCGGTGACAGGATGAAGGAACTTTATAAAGGAGATGAAGCGGTACCCGTAGAGATCGTTTTAAGGGGAAAGAACAATACAAAGAAGAACTCCGTAAACAACTACAGGGCAGGCTCGAACACGGCAAGTCTGTATGTGACCGGATATCCGAAGGGTTCCAAAAATCTTACCGTGAAGCTTAAAAACACAAGTCAGAAGTTTGAAGCAGGAAAGCCCGTAAAGGCTGCGGAACTTGGAAAGACTGTTTTGAGATCCGTGAAGATCGGAAGCAAAAAGGTTGATGCCGCAGACCTCAAAGATGTAACGGCATATTATGACTCAAAACTTACAAAACCTGCCGCAGAAAACGGTAAGCTTATGGACAGGGCGGGAACATATTACCTGGCGTTTGAGGTTAAGGATGAAAAGAAGGGACGTACATCACCGGATTATCCGGCGTACCGTGCCGCTGCCGTAAAGTACACCCTTAAGGGAACAAAGATCAAAACGGGCAAGACGAAGCTTGAGAATACCAAACCTGAATTTAAGGGCGCCGGGAACAATGTTTCGGTAAATATCCTGATCGATAAGGAGAAATTGAAGGCAGAGGAATTCTATATGACCTATACCACCAGGGACTGCAGCAAGGGCGGCGGAACCGTAGGTTATAAGAAAAATGCCGTAAACGGAGTTACCTATGACTTCTATATCGATGACAACGGAAAACTGTTTACGGATGCGATCGACAACGGCGCAAAGGGCACTTACAAGATCACCCTTGAAGCCAGAGGCGCCTATACAGGAAAGTTCACGCTTAGTTACAAAGTTAAGTAGATTTGTTTTGCCGGAGGGGAAGGATGAGAAAAAGGATAAGAAGAGATCTGGTTTTATTACTCTGTGGTGCGATGACGGTCAATCCGCTGTCGGTATTTGCGGCAGAGGCAGTCGATCAGCAGGTTTTGGAAACACAGGAGGAGCAGACCCTGCAGGAGGCGCCTGTCCTGCAGGATCTGTCCTCGTCGGGCGGCGGAGCGCGGGTAGTGTTGAAGATCAGTTTGCGACACCGGCAAAAAAATAATAAGCAAAAAAGCCCGCCTGTTAAGGCGGGCGGAAAAAAATCTTTATTTTAGGAAAGCTTGTGAATGATCAGGCAGTTGCCTTGCTTGAATGTCTTCATGGGGCCGTTCATCACGATGATCTTTTTATCAAGATCGAGCCTGAAGAAAGAAATCGTATTTGATTCGTTGTTGACGGAAAGAAGGAACCTGTTGTCATCCGTCACCGCGATATCCTTGGGGAAATCCCCGGATATCGGAAGAGTGAAGAGCTTTTCGAGGGTTCCTTTTTTGGTGTCGCGCCTGAACGCGCTGACTGAGTTGTCACCGGCGTTCGAGCAGTAAATGAATCTGTCGTCGTCGGAGATCTGTATCGCATAGGCGGCGGTGTTTCCCGCATGATAATCATTGACGGTGGAAACTGTCTGGATCTTTTCAAATTCCGGTTCGTCCTTTTTGCAGGAATAGGAATAAACACCAATATAGTTTTTCATTTCATGGATGATATAGGCAAATTTACCGTCGTGTGAAAACTTGATGTGATGGGGAGCCGATTCTATCTCCGAACGTATGATATCGGCAAGGTCGAGCTTTCCGGTGTCGTGATGGAGTCTGTAGATCTTTATATGATCCATTCCGACATCGGTCACGCATA
Source organism: Lachnospiraceae bacterium (assembly GCA_024690825.1). Taxonomy (GTDB): domain Bacteria; phylum Bacillota; class Clostridia; order Lachnospirales; family Lachnospiraceae; genus NK4A144. The sequence goes on from JAILOK010000056.1 coordinate 173,305, forward strand.
GGAATTTATTGTCCCTGGTCATCTTTGCGCAGTCAATATGCGGGCGGTAATTCCTTTCACCAACCGATCCGAAGCCCTTGTGATATATCTCCTCACAGATCTTGTCAATGCTTCCGTCCGCCTTTAAGGAGAGCACGGTGAGTTTTCCGTCATGATAGCCTGCAACAAAAAGAAAGCGGTCATCATAATCCGTTGAGATGTAGCAGCCTCTCATGCCGTTGATACCGGATTTGTTCATGAATTTCAAAGTCCCGTCCGCATTTATGGAGTAGGAATGAACCCCTTCATCCGTGATGGAATAAAGAAATTTTCGGTTGTGTGAGATAGAGATATACGAAGGATTTGTGATCTCGGTCTCGTCTATCTGCTTTATCAGTCTGCCGTTTTCGGGGTCGAAGTCGTAGATGCGAAGCCCGTGTACTTCATCCCTGGTATATCCTGCTGCATATAATACATACTTATCTGCCATCATCATTCTCCTGATCAAAAATAAATATAAACCAATATTGCCTGTGAAAAAACTGCTTTATCTGTCCGTGTAAAAGGAGATCACTTTATCCATCCGTGACGACATATTCATCAGAAGGGCGTCCGCGATCACCAGATCTGCCATACATTCAACAACACAAGCGGCTCTCGGGACTATGACCGGATCATGTCTTCCCGTGATGTTTATATCCGTCTCTTTCCCGTCCTTTGTTACCGTTTTCTGGGTCATCGAGATAGAAGGCGTGGGTTTTACCGCGCAGCGGAAGAGTATCTGCGATCCGTCCGAGATACCGCCGAGTATACCGCCGCTGTGGTTGGTCTCTTTTGAGACACTTCCGTCTTTTATGATAAATGCATCATTGTTTTCGTGGCCGGAAAGCCTTGCTGCATTAAAACCTTCACCGATCTCAAAACCTTTCACGGCACCGATGGACATCACGGCGTGTGCAAGTGATGCCGACATCTTGTCAAAGACGGGCTCGCCCAAGCCTGCGGGCACGCCGTCGATCCGGCACTCGATCACACCGCCGACGGAATCGCCGTTTTCCTTTGCTTTTGTGATGAACTCACCGGCCTTTGCCGCGGCTTCGTTATCCGGCATATACAGAGCGTTCTGTGTGATCTCACTAAAATCCGTCTTTTCAGCCTTTATATCACCTATTGAAAGAGTATAGGCTGTGCATTTTATTGAAAGCTCGGAAAGAAACTTTGCGGCGACAGCTCCGGCAGCGACTCTTGCTGCGGTTTCCCTTCCGGAAGAGCGTCCTCCGCCTCTCGGATCCCTGAAGCCGAATTTTTCATCAAAGGTAAAGTCGGCATGCCCGGGTCTGTAGTATGAAGCTATCGCACTGTAGTCGCCCGAATGCTGGTCCGAATTTTTTATTATAATGCTGATGGGGGTACCGGTGGTTTTTCCCTCGAACACGCCCGAAAGGATCTCGGGAGTATCGCTTTCGTTTCGTTTTGTCGAAAAGTCCGACTGTCCGGGGCGGCGCCTTTGCATATAGGGAATGATGTCTTCTTCTGACAGCGCAAGCCCCGCCGGACAGCCGTCTATCACGACACCCAGGGCTTTCCCGTGGGATTCACCCCAGGTGGTTACCTTAAATATATTTCCGAAAACCGAACCTGCCATTGTCTGACCTTTCTTGTATTTGTAACATATTTAGATTATAATGTTACAGACCTGAAGCGTCAATTAAAAGCAAACTAAAAGGGGGTTCACTATGGAAACTGTACTGAAGATTCTTTTGGTAATCATTTTATGTATTGTGGCGGTTTTTATTCTGGCAGTCATAATAACAAATGTTTATTGTGCAGCCAGAAAGGACAAAAAGAGGAGACCGGGTGACATCTGGGAAGACAGGATGAGAAACAAACTGGGACTGCCCTGGACCTTTACCAGATACGGTCTGGACAAGGAAAGACTTTTCATAGACAAAGGTTTCTTAAACATGGTTTCCTACGAGGCAAGACTCTACAGGATCACGGATGTGTCACTTACCCGTACGCTCTGGCAGAGGATCATAGGAACCGGAACGATCCTTGTTTTTTCATCCGACAGATCACTTGGCAATTTCAAGATCAGGAATATCAAGAATTCCGTCATAGTAAAGGAACTGCTTTCCCAGACCGTGGAGACTGAAAGGCAGTCGAAGAGGGTATATACCAGAGAGAACATGGTCGACGTTTCTGAAGGCGATACCGGCGAGGGCTTTGACGGAGAGATGGACGACGACAGTGACGCGTTCAGCGATTCTGTATGATCTGCATGATCATCAGCCGATGAAAGAAAGATGAACAGAGAAGCATTCAGAGAGCTTACGGAAAACAATATACTGCTGCTTGACGGGGCAACGGGCACCAACCTTCAGAAACGGGGATTGAAAAAGGGTGTCTGCCCCGACAGGTGGATAATGGAAAACCCTGAAGTGATGATAAAGCTTCAGACGGAGTACCTGAAAAGCGGGTCGAGGATAATTTATTCCCCGACCTTTTCGTGCAACAGGGCAAAACTTGACGAATTCGGACTTAAAGACGAGACAGAGCTCATGAACAGAGAACTCGTGAAAGTCTCGAGAGAAGCCATCGACCGTTTTATGTCCGAAAATCCAGGCAGTCCCGAATGCTTCATTGCAGGGGATGTTTCCATGACAGGCATCCAGCTTGAACCTGTCGGTCCCATGAAATTTGAGGAACTCATCGATATCTACGCCCAGCAGATAAAAGCCCTTTACGAAGGCGGGGTCGATCTCATCGTGGTTGAGACCATGATGAGCCTGCAGGAGACAAGAGCCGCTGTCATCGCGGCAAAAGAAGTATGCGATCTTCCTGTCATGGCCACCATGACCTTTGAAGAAGACGGAAGGTCCCTGTACGGTACGGATCCCCTGACCGCGCTTATCACACTTCAGTCACTGGGTTCGGATGCTTTCGGTATAAACTGCGGCGCGGGTCCCGACAGGATGCTGCCGTTGATCGAAGCTATGGCGCCCTACGCAAAGATCCCTCTCATATGCAAGCCGAACGCCGGCCTTCCGTCACTTGATGAAAACGGCGATACGGTCTACAACCTTGAACCGGGTGAATTTGCAAAGGGTGTGGAAAAGATAATAAATGCGGGCGCATCGATCGTGGGAGGCTGCTGCGGGACTGACGCCCGTTATATCAAAGAACTTTCGGATATCTCAAAAGACTGTCCTGTCAGAAAACCCCGGAAAGACAGCTTCAGAGCTCTTTCTTCGGAGAGGAGCCATCTCATCTTTTCGCTGGATTCCCCCTTTATGATAATAGGAGAGAGGATCAATCCAACCGGGAAAAAGAAGCTTCAGGCGGAACTCAAAGAGGGGCGCTTCGACATGGTACGCACCTTTGCCGAAGAGCAGGATAAAAACGGCGCTGCCATCCTTGATGTAAATATGGGCATGGGAGGCATCGACGAAAATGAGATGATGCAAAAGGCAATAGGCGTCGTGACACAGGAGACGAGTCTTCCCCTCTGTATAGATACGAGCTTTCCCGAGGTCATGGAAGCGGCGCTTCGAAGGTACCCCGGCAGGGCTTTGATGAATTCGATCTCTGCCGAAAGCGACAGATGTGACAGGATGCTTGCTGTCGCAAAAAAATACGGGGCCATGTTCATCCTGCTCCCTATAGGAGATTCGGGACTTCCAAAGGACAGAAAGGAAAAGGAAGATAATATAAAACTTGTTTATGACAAGGCCATGGCCATGGGCTTTTCAAAGGAAGATATAGTCGTCGACGGACTTGTGGGAACAGTCGGTGCAATAAAGAGCGCCGGAGTTGATACTCTTGAGACCATAAAATACTGCAGGGGGCTCGGCATCGCCACCGCATGCGGACTTTCAAACATATCCTTCGGACTGCCCGAGCGGATAAATGTGAATACTGCCTTTCTGTCAATGGCCATAAGGGACGGTCTGACCATGGCGATCTGCAATCCCAATCAGGATGCGATCGTCCGTGCCGCGCTTTCAACAGATCTCCTCATGAACAAGGACGGAGCGGACTTAAGATATATTAACTACATGAATGAAAACGCCGCTGCTCCCGGAGAAAAAAAGCCGCAGGAAAAAACGGAGAAGTCTCCTCTTGAAGAAGTGAAGGAGTGCGTGATAAAGGGAAATGAACAGGCAGTATGTGATCTTACAAAAAAGGCTCTGGATGCCGGTCTTGCGCCTGATATCATATTAAACGAGGCACTGATCAGTGCGATAAACGAGGTGGGAGACCTCTTTGAAAAGGGCAGATACTTTCTTCCGCAGTTGATCGCCAGTGCAAAGACAATGGAAGAGGCCATAGCGCTGCTTGAGCCTTTATTACAGCAAAACAGCAGCAATGACGACGCTCCCGTCATCGTGATAGCCACCGTGGAGGGAGATATCCACGATATTGGAAAAAACCTTGTTACACTGATGCTCAAAAACTACGGCTTTAAGGTGACGGATCTTGGAAAGAACGTCCCGAAAGAGCAGATCGTGGGCACAGCCATGGAACTTGATGCCGATATCATCTGTCTTTCGGCCCTCATGACAACAACGATGAAGGAAATGGAAAATGTGATACAATATGCAAAAGAGAAGGGATGCCGCGCCAGGTTTATGATAGGCGGCGCGGTGATCACACAGGATTATGCGGACGAGATCGGAGCGGATGCCTATTCCGCAGACGCTTCCGACGCAGTCAGGGTAGCGAAACGTATCTGTAATATACAGTAATAAATTTGGAGGATTTGAAAATGACCGGTGCTGATGTAATGGCAAAATGTCTTGAAAAAGAAGAAGTGAAGGTTATCTTCGGATATCCGGGCGTGGCCATCTGCCCGTTTTTTGACGCCATGTCAAATACCGATATCGACATGGTCCTGGTCAGAAGCGAGCAGAATGCGGGACACGCTGCTTCAGGCTATGCAAGGACCACAAAAAAGGTCGGCGTGTGTGCGGTGACGAGCGGCCCCGGAGCAACAAACCTTCTAACGGGAATAGCTACCGCCTATGCCGATTCGATCCCCCTTGTCTGCATCAGCGGTCAGGTGGAAACAGACCAGCTCGGTTCCGATGTTTTTCAGGAAGCGGATGTGACAGGGGCTGCGGAAAGCTTCGTCAAATACAGCTATCTTGTCAAAGATCCAAAGGAGATACCGAGAGTATTTAAGGAGGCCTTTCATATAGCAAATACCGGAAGAAGAGGACCGGTACTCATCGATGTCCCCATGGATGTACAGAGAGCACAGGTTTCATCTTTTTCATATCCGTCGGATCTGTCGCTTCGAACCTATAAACCGACGGTCAAGGGACATATCCAGCAGATAAAAAAGGCGATATCCGAGCTTTCAAAGGCCAAAAGACCTCTCATCTGTGCAGGAGGCGGCATCTTCCTTTCGGATGCGCAGTCAGAACTTAAAAAACTCGTGGAAAAACACAGGATACCTCTTGTGACGACCATGATGGGAATAGGAGTCCTGCCGACGAAACATGAGCTCAATTTCGGGATGATAGGAAATAACGGCTGTATCGGTGCGACCCGTGCCATGAGCGAGTGCGACATGCTGATCATGATAGGGGCGAGAGTTGCGGACCGTGCTGTAAAGCAGCCTGATCTTATTATGGAAAACAAGGTCCTGGTACATATAGATGTCGACCCTGCGGAGATCGGAAAGAATGTGGGACCCACGATCCCGATAGTCGGAGATGCAAAGAATATATTAAAGGATATCGACGGAATAGAATTTGATATCGATACTTCCGAATGGGTGAAAACTCTCAAGGAATACCGTGCTCTTCCGGGCGGAAGGAAAAAGCCCGAAAGACATGTGGATCCGGCGGAATTCATAGAGACGATGACGGATATTATGGATGACAATGCGATCTATGTTGCCGATGTCGGACAGAACCAGATCTGGTCCTGCAGAAACGCCATCATAAAAAAGGGCAGGTTCTATACGACGGGAGGAATGGGAACAATGGGATATGCGGTCCCTGCTGCCATCGGAGCAAAAAAAGCGGATCCGAAAAGGCAGGTAGTAGCCGTATCGGGCGATGGAGGATTCCAGATGGCCATGTGCGAGCTTGCGACCGCGATGCAGGAAAAACTCGATGTGAAGATCGTGGTCCTGAAAAACAACTATCTCGGACTTGTCAGGGAATACCAGCATTTCAACTTAAATGACAGATATGAGATGGTAGATCTTCCCGATCATCCGAATCTCGAATATCTGGCGAAGGCCTATGACATGGACTATTTCAGGCTTTCCGAAAATTCGGACATAAAGGATACAGCGAAAGCCTTCCTGAAGGATAAGAATGCGGCTTTGATGGAAGTCGTGATCGATCCGGAAGATACGGTTAAATACGCAAGTAAGTGATATGGGAGGGTGACATGAAAAAAATATATTCTGTCCTTGTGGAAAACAGATCCGGCGTTCTTTCAAAGGTATCCGGACTCTTTGCAAGGAGATGTTTCAATATCGAAAGTCTTGCCGTGGGAGAGACCGACGATCCCAATGTTTCGGTGATGACAATAGTCTCAAGCGGAGATGCCCGCACCATAGAGCAGATTGAAAAACAGCTCAACAAAAAACTTGACGTCATCAAGGTAAAGACCTTTGATGAGGACTCAAGCATAAGCCGTGAACTCATGCTCCTCAAAGTCAAATACAACAAATCCAACCGCCGTGAGATCATGGAGATCTGTGACGCCATGAAGGCAGAGATCGTGGACATGTCGCAGAACCTCATGATCATCCAGATCTGCGACAGACCGGAGCGCACCCGTATGATGATCAAGCTCCTGTCGTCCGTTTCCATAGTAGAGATAGCAAGAACAGGCACTCTGGCCCTGGCAAAATGCGAGACTGAATAAGAATACCATATCTTGTATTTTTATACTTGCAACAGTTGCAGATATGGGTTATAATTTTTTTTGTTGTGCATATCGTTTTGATAATTATCAGATGTGGTTATGAAAACTATGTGCGCGGATTGTTCAAGATGAGGAGGAAAAAGAAATGAACGATGTAAAAGAAACCATAGTAAAGATCATCGCGGAATATCTCGACAAGGATGCATCAGAGATATCGACTACCGAGACATTCACCGACATAGGACTTGATTCTCTCGATATCATGGAACTTGTTATGCAGATCCAGGATGAGCTTGACTGCAAGATCGAGCTTTCACAGGATATCACAAACATCGACAAGCTTACCGAGCTGATCGAAGCAAATAAGTAATTACCGGAGGAAATATGATCATCAAAGATAACCCGGTATGCGGTATGCTCGGTATAGATTATCCTGTCTTTCAGGGCGGTATGGCATGGGTTGCGGATGCAGAGCTTGCAGCCGCTGTCTCAAACGCGGGAGGACTCGGGCTTATTGCCGCCATGAACTCAAACGGAGAGCAGCTCAGAGAGCAGATAATAAAAGCGAAGACCCTTACAGATAAGGTTTTTGGCGTCAATCTGATGCTGATGAGCCCTTATATCGAAGAGGCTGTGAATGTGGTCTGCGAGGAAAAGGTAAAGGTTGTGACGACCGGTGCCGGAAATCCCGCAAAGTATATGGAACAGCTTAAGGGAGCGGGTGTAAAGGTCATCTGCGTAGTCGCAAGCGTCGCTCTGGCAGTTATGTGTGAGAGAATGGGTGCCTCGGCAGTTGTGGCAGAAGGGTGTGAATCCGGAGGACATGTGGGAGAGACCACGACCATGGCTTTGGTTCCCCAGGTCGTAGATGCTGTAAATATTCCTGTGATCGCTGCAGGAGGGATAGCCGACGGCAGAGGAATGGCGGCTGCCTTCATGCTCGGTGCTTCAGGCGTACAGATGGGAACAAGATTCCTTACGGCTAAGGAATGCAATATCCACCAAAACTACAAGGAAAAGGTCTTAAAGGCGAAGGATATCGACACCATAGTCACGGGGAAAAAACTCGGTCATCCCGTCCGTGCTCTCAAAAACCATATGACAAGGGAATTTGCCAAAATGGAGCAGAATCCCGAAACCACAAGCGACGAGCTTGAAGCTATGGGAGCAGGTGCCTTAAGACGTGCCGTAAAAGAAGGGGACGTGAAGGACGGCTCCTGTATGTGTGGGCAGATCGCAGGTCTTGTCAATGATGAGCTTACCTGTAAAGAGATCGTCGAAAGCATAGTAAAAGACGCAGCGGAACTGATCGGAGAGAGGATTTAATGGGAAAGACAGCTTTTTTATTTGCAGGCCAGGGAGCCCAGTATCCCGGTATGGGAAAGGATTTCTACGAAAGCTTTGATGAGGTGAAGGAGCTTTTTGACAAGGCGGAATCAAAAAGACCCGGAACCTTGAAAATGATGTTCGAAGGAAGCGAAGAAGACCTGAAAAGGACTGAAAACACCCAGCCCTGTCTTTTTCTTGCAGACCTTGCACCGGCTTTGGCACTGCAGAAAAACGGTATTAAGCCGGATGTATGCGCAGGCTTTTCTCTTGGTGAGATCGTCGGAACAGGTGCCAGCGGGATCCTTTCATACGAGGAAGCTTTTGCGCTGGTATGCAAAAGAGGTGTTTTCATGCAGGAAGCCTCCGACAGGGTTGACGGTAAAATGTTTGCCGTCATGAAAATGGAAAAGACAGAGCTTGAAAAGCTCTGCAAAGAAGCAGGCGTATACCCCGTAAACTACAACTGTCCCGGCCAGATAGTCGTATCCGGTGAGGCCGGAAAAATGGAACAGTTTAAAGGGAAACTTGAGGAGATAAAAGCGCGTTTTGTTCCGCTGGCTGTAGGCGGAGCATTTCACAGCCCGTATATGGAAGCGGCCGGAAAGAAACTTGCAAAGGAACTTTCCGATGATGGAAAATATCATATAAGCGAACCTGTTCTGCCTCTGTATTCAAACAGGACCGGAAAGACCTACGGGTCCGGCAGACAGGAGATCATCGACCTTCTTTCCACCCAGGTGTCAAACAGCGTCAGGTGGGAAGATACCCTGAAGAACATGAGGGACGAAGGCGTGGACACCTTTATAGAATGCGGCCCCGGCAAAGCGCTTTCGGGCTTTGTGAAAAGAACGCTGACGGATGTGAATATTTTTAATGTCAGTGATACTGCAGCGTTAAAGGATACATTGGAAAAGATCGGAGGAAACGGTGTTGCTTGAAGGAAGATGTGCCGTCGTTACAGGCGGAACAAGAGGTATTGGCAAGGCAGTGGCCGCGGCACTTTTATCGCAGGGTGCAAAGACAGCGGTCATAGCGACAAAGGATACGGAAGAAGCAAGAAAAGCCCTGGCCGAGATAGATCCCGAAGGAACGGGAAGGGCTTATTTTTATGCCTGCGACATAAGCAGTCCCGAAGCCTGCGATGAAACCGCAAAAAAGATCACGGAGGATGTCGGGAAGGTCGATATCCTTGTGAACAATGCGGGGATAACAAGGGACAATATCCTGCCTGCCCTTTCAAAAGATGATATAGATTCTGTCATCGACATCAACCTCAAAGGTACCATGTTCATGACAAAGGCTTTTATCAGGGGAATGGTGAGGCAGAAGAGCGGATCCATAATAAATATCAGTTCCGTTGTCGGACTCATGGGTAATAAAGGGCAGACGAACTATGCGGCATCAAAGGCCGGGATCATAGGCTTCACCAAGTCGGTTGCACGTGAATACGGCAGAAAGAATATCAGATGCAACGCTATTGCGCCGGGTTTTATAGAAACGAGGATGACGGATGCTTTAAGCGATGCCCAGAAAGAGGAGATAATGAAGTTACTGGTGCTCGAAAGGCTGGGCAAGCCCGAAGATGTGGCAAACCTGGCTCTGTTTCTGGCATCGGATGCATCATCATATATCACGGGAGAAGTGATAAAAGTGGACGGAGGAATGTATGTATAGAGTAGTTGTTACGGGAATGGGCGTGATAAGCCCCGTGGGAAATGATCTTGAAACCTTTTGGAACAGCCTTATAGAAGGAAAGAACGGAATAGGAAAGATCACGAAATTTGACGCTTCAAGACTCAAGGCATCTCTTGATGCGGAGGTGAAGGATTTCAATCCGAAAAACTATTACCCTTCGGCGCAGGAGATCAGAAGATCGGATCTTTGCATGCAGTATGCCTATGCTGCGGCGATCGAAGCGGTTGAAAAAAGCGGGATAATGGAAAGCGATCTGGATAAGGACAGATTCGGAGTATACATCGGTTCGGGTATCGGAGGCATCAGTACCACGATCACAAACACCTTAAGACTGAATGAGAAGGGACCCGATATGGTGTCGCCCTTCTTTGTGCCTATGATGATAAGCAACATGCCTACGGGTGCCGTATCCATACGGTTTGGCGCAAAGGGCCCCACGCTTCCGGTTGTCACGGCCTGCGCCTCATCAAGCCATACTCTCGGAGAGGCATACAGGACTATAAAGCACGGATACGCTGATGCTATCATAGCCGGCGGTACGGAAGCTGCCATAAACGAGCTTTCAATGGCGGGCTTTGTAAACTGCCAGGCATTAAGCCTTTCGGAAGATCCCGATGCGGCAAGTCTTCCTTTTGACAAGAGAAGAGGCGGTTTTGTAATGGGTGAAGGTGCGGGCATCCTTATCCTTGAGGAATATGAGCACGCAAAGAAAAGAGGAGCAAAGATCTACGCCGAGGTTACAGGCTACGGAAATACGGGAGATGCTTATCATATCACGGCTCCCGATCCTGAAGGATACGGTGCGATGAGGGCCATAAAGCTTGCGAAGGAAGAGGCCGGCATAACCGATGAGGATGAGATCTACATCAATGCTCACGGAACAGGGACCCATCTCAATGACGCCATGGAGACAAAGGCGATCAAGGAGGTCTTTGGCCAGAAGGCTTACTCCATACATATAAGCTCGACCAAGTCCATGACGGGACATATGCTTGGTGCAACAGGCGCGGTGGAAGCCATAGCTTCTGTAATGGCACTAGATACCGGCATCATTCCCCCGACTATCAACTACAGGGAAAAGGATGAGGAGTGTGATCTTGATTATACTCCCAATGAAGCTGTTAAGGCCGATGTGAATACTGCGATGTCAACGTCTCTGGGCTTCGGCGGACACAACGCCTGCGTGGCATTCAGGAAAGTAAAGGACTGATATGGACAGAGAAGAGATAAAGAAAATCCTCCCTCACAGGGAACCGATGCTCCTCATAGATGAGGTAAACTTAAATGAGGACGGATCAGCAACGGGATATTATAAAGTCAGAGGAGACGAGTTCTTTCTTCAGGGACATTTTCCTGACAATCCCATAGTGCCGGGAGTGATCCAGTGCGAGATGATGGCACAGTCTGCATGTGCCATGTTCAAAGACAAAATAAAAGACGGATGTCTGCCCGTATATACCGGCCTTGACAAGATCCGCTTCAGAGGGATGATCAAGCCGGGCGATACTATAAAGATCGATACGAAGCTTCTCCGCTCGTCGCATCCCATGTATGTTCTGCATGGAGAGGTGACTGTGGATGGAAAGAAATGCATGAGCGGAGATTTTTCATTCGCCATCGTTGATAGTCATTAGCTTAAGCAATAATATACTTCGCCAGGCTCCCGTCGGGGTCTGCGCTCCGCTTCGGTCGGTGCCAAACAGATGTCCACCGGACATCCGGCACCCCTCCGAATCCTCGCTCCTTCGTCGGCTCGGCTTCGGGTTACCTCCCGACTCGCGCCTGTGTTTTAAGCTTTGGTTTAAGCTAATGCCATATTCAATTTGGAGATTTATAAAAATATGTCCGAGATCTATGAAAAATATTATAGTGAGATAATTGATGAAAATGGGAAGATCGTAAAGATAGAAACCGGTTATCCCGACGATTTCAATTTTGCCTATGATGTGATGGACACCTTGGCAGTTGAAATGTCTGACCGAACAGCTCTTGTCCATAAAAGCGCGGAAGGACTCGAAAGAAGATTCACATTTTCCGACATGAAGCGTCTGACAGACAAAACTGCAAATGCACTGCTTGATGCAGGCTTAAAAAAAGGCGACAGCGTCATGCTGCTCTTAAAAAGAAGGTTTGAGTTCTGGACATCTATCCTTGCCATCCACAAGATAGGCGCGGTAGCCATACCTACAAGCCATATGGTGTCGGTGGACGATATCAGGGAGCGTGTGATAAAGGCGGATGTCAAAGCCGTCATCTGCGCGAACAGCGAACAGATATGCACCAAGGTTTCGGATGCCGTTGCGGGAAGAAAGGTTATAAAGATCAAGGTGGGGGATCCTTTTATAGATTTTCTTGACCTGAATGAGATGACGGAAAAAGCTTCCGATAAGCTTGAAAGGATCAAAACAAAAGCCTCCGACAATATGTCCATGTTCTTTACCTCCGGGACAAACGGTTCGCCGAAGGCGGTCATCCATGACCATTCATACCCGATAGCCCATATATATACGGCTAAGAACTGGCACGGTGTAAAAAAGGGAGGACTTCATCTGACCGTGGCTGATTCCGGATGGGCCAAATCCTCATGGGGAAAGCTCTACGGCCAGTGGTTCATGGGCTGTGCGATCATGGTCTATGATTATGAACAGTTCTATGCGGCCGATATGTTAAAACTTTTGCAGGATGAAAAGATCACTTCATTCTGTGCACCGCCCACCATATATAAGTATCTGGTCCTGGAGGATTTTTCTTCCTACGATCTGTTTGCACTTGAATGCGTGACAACAGCAGGCGAAGCAATGCCGGCCGAGGTATCTGAAAAGTTTACGAAGATGACCGGACTTACCGTCAGGGAAGGCTTCGGTCAGACTGAGACGGCTCTGCAGATCTGTACAGCCGTAGATGACACGGCAGTTCCCGGATCGATCGGAAAGGGTTCACCGTTATATAATCTTGATGTTGTTGATGTTGAGGGCCGTAGTGTGGGACCTGATGAAGAGGGTGAGATTGTAATAAGGACAGAGGAAGGGAAAAGACCCATAGGGGTCCTTAAAGGATATCTCGATGATGATGAACTTTACAAAGAACTCTGGTACGGAGGCATCTATCATACAAATGATATCGCGACAAGAGATAAAAATGGGAATTTCTTCTACATCGGCAGGAACGACGATGTCATCAAGTCAAGCGGATACCGTATAGGACCTTCGGAGGTTGAAGATATACTGATGAAGCATCCGGCTGTTTTTGAATGTGCGGTGACGGCGTACCCTTCAAAGAGAAGAGGATATATCGTCAAGGCCACGGTAGTCCTCAATAAGGGTTTTTCCGATGACGGAAAGCTTGCGACCAAACTTCAGGAATTTGTAAAACAGAATGCGGCCATCTATAAATATCCAAGGATGATAGTTTTTGCGGACTCGATCCCGCACACCGTGAACGGAAAGATAAACCGGGCGGCAATAAGGGCGGCGGACCGGAAGGCGCTGAAGGAGAAGGAGTCAGGCAGACCGTAAGGTCTTCGGAAGCTTCAGTATCAGGTCCGTCAGTTTAGAGAGAATAAATGCGATGAGAAGGATCGCGGCAAGTGTAACAAAGAAATAACCGATGCTTGCCGCGAAATTCATTTCACGGCCCGAAAACAGAGTGATCATCTTTTGTATCGTCACATGATGGACGAGAAATATCGGATAGGAATATCTGCTCACAAAGCCGACGGTTTTATCATATGCTTTTCTTTTTTTAAGCTTTTTATCAAGGATCACCGACAGGAAGGAAAGGCAGATATAAAAACAGACAGCCAGCAGCGGCGAAAGTATCATTGTGGACACAGGCATCGGGAATATCATTATGACAAGACCCAAGACAAGACAGGGGATAGCCGTGAAAGATTTTATTATACTGCGTCCCGTCTTACCCAAGAGTATCCCTGTCCAGAAAGAGAGAAGACAGGTGATGATATTGATGTTGTCCGATATTTGGATCCATGCATTGTATCCTGACATGAATGGAAGATACTGTCTTGAAATGTTGAGAGCAAATAACAAGACAATGATGACGGTCGCTATGACAGGGATCTTTTTCATGCACCACTGAAGCAGCGGATAGAGGACATATAGCATGATGATGGCGCCTAAAAACCATTCACCGATGAGGTAGTAGTTAAGGCCTCTGTAGAGAAAGTAGCCGTCCACACCGAACAGAGTCAGAAAAAGTTTGCTGTACGGACCGCCCCAGTTTTTAAGGCCGTTAAATGAGATCACGGTCATGATATAGCAGATGACCCATCCGATGTAAAACATGGGAAAGATCGAAAGGAATCTTTTTTTGTAGAAGTCGAGAATTCCGCCTTTTCCGGTAAAGGAGGTCATCCTGTCGTTCCAGTTGTAATACAGGGAAGAGCCTGAGAGCATGAAGAAAAGTGAGACAAACAGTGCGCCCCAGGTGCCGTTGGCATGCATCATGAAATAAATGGGATCTCCGCCCACATCATACTGCACAAAGGCGTAGCTGTAGTGAAACAGTACTATCGCGAGCGTGGATACAGCTCTGATCAGATCAAATTCATTGCGTCGTTCTTTCATAGCCAAATAATAGAATAAAGTGATGATAATTGCAATGATTGCTTCAATCCGGGGATCTGTCAAGTTGACAAAACAGCATGAAATAGCATATATTTTACACGATGTGATTTAGAAGGAGAGGAAACGGATGCAGAAGAAAGTCTTTCAGATCCTGGTAGACAATACATCGGGTGTTTTGAGCCGTATCGCGGGTCTTTTTTCCAGGAGAGGGTATAATATAGAAAGCATCACGGCGGGAACGACGGCAGATCCCAAATATACGAGGATAACCATAGTTGCTTCCGGAGATGATGAGATACTTGAGCAGATAGAAAAGCAGGTCAGGAAACTGGCCGATGTCAGGGACATCAGAGAACTGGAACCTGAAGCTTCGGTATACAGGGAACTGTGCATGATAAAGGTTGAGGCCGATGCGGAAAGCAGGATAAAGATCATTGCCGTGGCAGATATCTTCAGGGCGAAGGTCATAGATGTGGATACGGATTCCCTGATCGTGGAACTGACCGGAAACCAGAGCAAGGTAGAAGCTTTTATAAATGTGGTAAAAGACTACAATATCCTGGAGATCGCGCGTACCGGCATAGCCGGACTTGCAAGAGGCAAAGACAGGGTTGTAAATCTGCCCTGAGAATACTCAAAAAATAATAAAAAATCACGATAAAGAAAGGAAAAAAACATGAACGACAAAAATCCCATCTATTACCAGAATGACTGCAATCTTTCCCTGCTTGACGGCAAGACCATAGCCATCATCGGATATGGAAGCCAGGGACACGCACAGGCTCTGAACTTAAAGGATTCAGGCTGCAATGTCATCATAGGCCTCTATGAGGGTTCAAAGTCCTGGAAGAGGGCAGAAGAGCAGGGCTTCAAGGTTTATACAGCAGATGAAGCCGCAAAAAAGGCAGACATCATAATGATTCTCATAAATGACGAGAAGCAGGCAAAGCTCTATAAAGAGTCGATCGAGCCGAATCTTGAGGCAGGAAACATGCTCATGTTCTCACACGGCTTCAATATTCACTTCAAACTCATCGTTCCTCCCAAGGATGTCGATGTTACGATGATCGCGCCCAAGGCTCCCGGACACACTGTAAGGTCCGAGTACCAGGCAGGAAAGGGAACCCCGTGCCTTATCGCTGTTGAGCAGGATTATACGGGAAAGGCAAAAGACATAGCGCTTGCCTATGCACTCGGTATAGGCGGAGCAAGAGCAGGCGTTCTTGAGACAAACTTCCGTACAGAGACAGAGACTGACCTCTTCGGAGAGCAGGCAGTGCTTTGCGGCGGCGTGTGCGCGCTGATGCAGGCAGGTTTTGAGACTCTGGTCGAGGCAGGCTATGATCCGAGGAATGCATACTTTGAGTGTATCCATGAGATGAAGCTCATCGTTGATCTCATCTATCAGTCAGGCTTTGCCGGCATGAGATATTCGATCTCCAATACAGCAGAGTACGGTGACTATATCACAGGTCCCAAGATCATCACGGAAGAGACCAAAAAGACCATGAAGAAGATACTCTCCGATATCCAGGACGGAACCTTTGCAAAGGACTTCCTGCTTGATATGTCAGAGGCAAGCGGACAGGTTCACTTCAATGCGCTCCGCCAGAAGGCTGCAGAGCATCCGGCAGAGAAGTACGGCGCGGAGATCAGAAAGCTTTACAGCTGGTCGGATGAGGACAAACTCATTAATAACTAAACAGCAGGCGTTGTACGGGCAGGGGCATAAAACCCCTGCCCGATTTGTTTTTATGTGTGTTTTATGGTAAAATACTCAAGTTAATTATGTTTTACGGAGGAATCGCGTATGGGCATGACAATGACGCAGAAGATCCTGGCAAAAAAAGCAGGACTTGACCGGGTGGAAGCCGGGCAGCTGATCGAGGCGAACCTTGATCTGGTGCTGGGTAACGATATAACTTCGCCGGTAGCAATAGATGTGATGAAGGGTTTTAAAAAGAAGGGTGTCTTTGACAAAGAGAAGATCGCTCTGGTCATGGATCATTTCGTGCCCAACAGAGATATCAAATCGGCTGAAAACTGCAAATGCTGCCGCGAATTTGCCCGTGATCATGAGATCACCAATTTCTTTGACACCGGAAATATGGGCATCGAGCATGCGCTGCTTCCTGAAAGCGGACTGACGGTGGCGGGAGACTGCATAATAGGCGCGGATTCGCATACCTGTACCTACGGAGCACTCGGAGCGTTTTCAACGGGAGTGGGTTCCACCGATATGGCAGCCGGAATGGCAACCGGAAAAGCCTGGTTCAAGGTTCCGGGCGCGATAAAATTCAATCTGACCGGAAAGTCGTCGGAATGGGTGTCCGGAAAGGATGTCATCCTTCATATCATCGGAATGATCGGTGTTGACGGAGCGCTCTACAGATCAATGGAATTTACCGGAGACGGCTTGAAGAATCTTTCGATGGACGACCGTTTCACGATAGCAAATATGGCAATAGAGGCCGGAGGAAAGAACGGCATCTTCCCCGTGGACGAATTGACAAAGGAATATCTGGAAAAACACAGCAGCAGGCCTTATGAGATTTATGAGGCTGATCCCGATGCCGTATATGATGAGGAATATACGATCGATCTGTCAAAGTTAAAGAGCACGGTGGCATTTCCGCACCTGCCTTCAAATACAAAAACAGTCGACGAGATAGGAGAGAAGATAAGGATCGATCAGGCCGTGATAGGGTCTTGTACCAACGGAAGGATAAGCGACTTAAGGGCTGCGGCGAAGCTTATGAAGGGAAAGAAGGTCGCGGACAATGTCAGGTGTATAGTCATCCCCGGAACGCAGAAGATATATCTTGAGGCTCTGAAGGAAGGACTGATCGAAACCTTCATAGAGGCCGGAGCTGCTGTTTCCACACCGACCTGCGGACCGTGCCTCGGAGGACACATGGGTATACTTGCTGCAGGCGAAAGATGCATATCCACGACCAACAGGAACTTCGTGGGCAGGATGGGTCATGTGGATTCGGAGGTTTATCTTGCAAGCCCTGCGGTTGCCGCATACTCTGCGGTTTGCGGTTATATCGCAGCACCCTGACATCAGGATTTTAAGGATTTATAAATATTTGCCAAAGGAGCCATGAATATGGAAGCAAAAGGAAAAGTGCTCAGATACGGAGATAATGTCGATACGGATGTGATCATCCCGGCAAGATATCTTGCCATTCAGGACAGGAAGGAACTTGCATCCCACTGCATGGAAGACATAGATAAAGAATTTACGAAGAAGGTAAGGCCCGGTGATATCATAGTTGCAGGAAAGAACTTCGGCTGCGGTTCATCGAGAGAACACGCTCCCATCGTAATAAAGGAGAGCGGCATAAGCTGTGTCATAGCAGAGACTTTTGCGAGGATCTTTTACAGAAATGCCATAAACATAGGCCTTCCGATCATCGAATGCAAAGAGGCTTCGGAAGAGATAAAAGACGGTGATGAACTTGAGATAGATTTTGAGACCGGTACGATAAGAGATGTTACGGGCGGCAGGACATACAAGGGACAGCCGTTCCCGCCTTTCATGCAGAAGATAATGAAGGCACAGGGTCTTGTTAATTATATCAACGAGGGATAAGATATGAGCGTTCTTCAGGCCATTTTCCTGGGCGTGATACAGGGACTTACGGAATTTCTGCCTGTTTCATCATCGGGACATCTGGTGATCTTTCAAAAACTGTTTCATATAGAGACGGATTTCGGAGTTCTTTTTGATGTGCTTCTGCATGTCGGAACCCTGGTCTCGGTTTTCCTGATATTCCGCAAGGATATCATGCTGCTCATAAAGGAGTTTATCGGGATGATCACGGATCTTTTTTACAAGATCAGGGATCCGTATGTCGTTGTCATCAATTCCGCATACAGGAAGTTTGTCCTGCTGATCATAGTCAGCACGATCCCGACCGGCATTCTCGGATTCGTTGCAAGAGACTTTGTGTCCTATGCTTCGGGTTCACTTCTTATAACCGGCATATGTCTGATAATCACTTCCGCTGCTCTTTTCTATGCGGATATGCAGCCTGAAGGCAGGAAGAGCGTAAAGAGCAGCACATATCTGAACGCATTTGAGATCGGGATCGCGCAGGGTATTGCTACGATGCCGGGCCTTTCAAGGAGCGGACTGACCATTACGACCTGCCTGGCTTGCGGATTTAAAAGGGAGTTCGCGTTCAAGTATTCGTTCATCATGTCGATACCTGCGATCATAGGCGCAGTGATCCTTGAACTTAAGGATATAACAAAATCCGATATCACCGGCGGCGCGGTGCTTAACTGTCTGGCAGGCATGGTCGCTGCGGGTGTCGTGGGATTTGTGGCATTAAAGCTCATGATCGCGATAGTCAAGAACAAAAAGTATATTTTCTTTTCCATATACTGTTTCGTGGCCGGACTGGTCGCGGTGATAGCAAATTTCTTCATATAAGGATTTTTTATGGCAGCAAAGAAGACAGGCACATCAAAAAGTGCCCCGGCAAATAAGAAGACATCCTCCGGAAGAACGGTAAAAAAGACGGCTGCAAAAAAGACGGCTGCAAAAAAAACATCCTCCGGAAAGACAACTGAAAAGAAGACCACTGCAAAGAGAACATCTGCGAAAAAAAACGCTTCGGGAAAGAAAGATAAAGAAATTGAACTGATCGCGTCACGGCAGAGCACGCAGGGAAGAAGAGAAGACTTTAGGATGGGGCAGGAGATCACGGTACTGCTTCTTTTTGCGTTTTCAGTGATTTTGATGATGGGATTTTTTGACCTGACCGGAAAATTCGGCGAGGTTTTAAGTGTGTTTTTGTACGGTTCCTTCGGGTCGGCCGCAGTGATCTTTCCTTTTGCATTTTTCTTTATGGCAGCCTTTGTCATTGTAAACCGTTACAGCCGTCCTTCCATAGTGAGGGCGGTTTCCATATTTCTGCTGTTCATCGATATCTCAATGTTTTTCCAGTTTGTCTGGAGTTCCGATTTCGAACTGAGAAAAGCAGGTCTTTCAAAAGATGTTTTCTGGAAATATGCCACGCAGATGAAAAAGGGAGGCGGCTTTGTAGGCGGGCATCTTTATTCTGTCATAGTAAATCTTGTCGGACCTATCGGTACAATAATCGTGCTTATTACGATAGCTGTCATATGTCTTGTGATCCTGACGGGAAGATCGATAGTCAGACTTGTGACCGAAGGATCAAAAGCCGCTGCGGAATCGGTAAGGGATACAGCTTATGATGCCTACGAAGAGATCGAGGAAAGAAGATACAGAAGACAGTACCCCGAGGGAAGAGTTATTCCCGGAAGGAAGCAGATCAACAGCCGGTACATGGAAAACACCAGGATCCTTCCCGATGAGAATGAAAGCGATGACATGCATGAACTTCGGGAAGACAGCGATGAAGACATAAGGATGGTGGGCAGAAAACTTGAAGAAAGAGTGGAAGAAAAAACGGAAGAAAAACCGGCTTTCGACATGATGCCGGTACATGAAATAAAACCCGTGCAGGAGCCCATGCCCGAACGTGAGCCGAAACCTGTATTTAAGCCTGATCCGGAACCGGCCGAAAAGCCCGTAAAAGAAGAAGGAAGAAGGAAAAGAAGCGTTGCATCCGCCGAAGAGCCCGAAGGATTTACCCTTGAAAGCAATGTGACGGGTGATTACCGCATCCCGCCCACATCCATGCTTGAAAAGGGTGAGGAGGGATCAAAAAAGAACACTGAAAACGAGATGGAGGTCGCGCGTAAGTTAAAGGCAACGCTTGAAAGCTTCGGGGTCAACATGACTTTACAGGATATCAGTGTCGGACCCACGGTCACCAGATATGAGCTTCTTCCCGAAGCCGGAGTGAAGGTGTCAAAGATAATAAGCCTGACTGATGATATAAAACTTGCGCTTGCAGCCGAGAACATACGTATAGAGGCGCCGATACCGGGAAAATCCGCCGTGGGCATTGAGGTCCCGAATAAGCATGTGAAGCCGGTCATGCTGCGCACGCTCCTTGAATCCGAGGAATTCAGGCAGTCATCTTCGAGGATATCCTTTGCCGTAGGAAAGGATATAGGCGGCAAGGCGGTCGTTTTTGATATCGCAAAGATGCCGCATGTTCTGATAGCCGGTGCTACGGGCGCTGGTAAATCCGTGTGTATCAATACGATCATAATGAGCATCCTTTTCAAGGCAAGGCCTGATGAAGTAAAGCTTATCATGATCGATCCCAAGGTGGTCGAGCTGTCTGTGTATAACGGAATACCCCATCTTCTGACGCCTGTCGTCACCGATCCCCAGAAAGCCGCGGGAGCGCTCATGTGGGGAGTACAAGAGATGGAAAAGAGATACCGCCTGTTTGCCGAATATGCCGTAAGGGACCTTGCGGGATATAACGCGAAAGCCGTTAAGGAAGGCAAGGATCCCATACCCAAGCTTGTGATCATAGTTGATGAGCTTGCGGATCTTATGATGAGCGCCAAGAATGATGTCGAAAACTCAATAGTGCGTCTTGCGCAGAAGGCAAGGGCTGCCGGGATCCATCTCATTATCGCGACGCAGCGTCCTTCCGTTGATGTTATCACGGGACTGATCAAGGCAAATATGCCGAGCCGTATAGCATTCACGGTGACAAGCGGCACCGATTCAAGGACGATCCTTGACATGGTGGGCGCCGAAAAGCTGCTCGGGAGAGGGGACATGCTCTTTCATCCGGTCGGCTATCCGAAACCTGCGAGGGTCCAGGGAGCCTTTGTTTCGGACGGTGATGTTGAAAAGGTTGCCGAATTCGTAAGAAACCAGAAGAAAGAAGGCGAGGCTTCCGAGGATATCAACGCCGAGATAGAACAGAACGCCGCCAATGCCTCCACAGCCACAACAAAGACCGCGGGAGGAGTTTCATCCGACGAAGACGGCGACGAATTGTTCATGCAGGTAGCCGATTTTGTCGTGAATCTTGATAAACCGAATGTTTCCATAGGACTCATTCAGAGAAAATTCAGGCTCGGGTTCAACAGGGCCGCAAGGATAATGGATGAACTTCATGATGCGGGTATCGTCGGTGATGAGGCCGGAACCAAGGGAAGGACCATCATCATGACAAAAGAAAAATTCGAGGAATATAAAGAGGAAAATCTATGAAGAGTGATATCGAGATAGCAAGAGAAGCAAAAATGCTGCCGGTTAAGGAAATCGCGGAAAAACTCGGCATAGGCGAAGATGATATCGAACAGTACGGAAAGTACAAGGCAAAACTTTCCGAGGAACTGCTTGGCAGGATAAAGCAGAATAAAAACGGAAAGCTCATTCTTGTCACAGCCATCAATCCGACTCCGGCGGGAGAAGGCAAGACTACGACAACGATCGGCATAGGACAGGCTTTTGCGCGCCTCGGGAAAAAGGCAGTGATAGCCTTGAGAGAACCGTCGCTCGGACCGTGTTTCGGAGTCAAGGGCGGAGCCGCCGGAGGAGGGATGAGCCAGGTGGTTCCGATGGATGAACTCAACCTCCATTTTACGGGAGATTTTCACGCGATAACCAGTGCCAACAATCTCTGCGCCGCGATGCTCGACAATCATATCCATCAGGGAAATGCGCTCAGAATAGATACAAGACAGATAGTGATAAAAAGATGCGTGGACTTAAATGACAGGGCGCTCAGAAATGTTGTCATCGGACTCGGTGAAAAATCCGACGGCTTTGTCAGAGAGGATCATTTCACGATCACTGTTGCAAGCGAAGTCATGGCAATATTCTGTCTGGCTGAAGACATGGCAGACCTTAAAAAAAGGCTTGAGAGAATGATAGTCGCCTATGATCTGGACGGAAACAGTGTTACGGCAAAGGATATCGGCGCAGTCGGGGCGATGGCAGCGCTCTTAAAGGATGCCATAAGGCCCAACCTTATCCAGACGCTTGAGAATACGCCGGCCCTTGTACATGGTGGACCGTTTGCAAATATAGCGCACGGATGCAATTCGGTCAGGGCAACAAAAGCAGCGTTAAAGCTTGCCGATTACTGTATAACAGAGGCAGGCTTCGGAGCGGATCTCGGAGCCGAAAAATTCTTTGATATCAAATGCAGACAGAGCGGGATCTCACCTGATGCCGTAGTGCTTGTGGCCACCGTAAGAGCCTTAAAGTATAACGGCGGAGTGAAGAAGGAGGATCTTGGAAAGGAAGATCTTGATGCTCTTAAAAGGGGAAGCAAAAATCTCACCGGTCATATCGAAAATCTGTTAAAGTACAAGGTTCCGGTCCATGTTGCCCTGAACGCTTTTACAGGCGATACGGAAGCGGAAACGGAATATATCAGAAAACTTGTCGCTGACATGGGCTGTTCTTTTTCGTTAAGCCGCGCATGGGAACTTGGCGGAGAAGGAACAGAGGATACGGCAAGAGCCCTCATCGACATACTGGATAATAAGAAAAGCAGTTTCAGGATGCTTTATGAGGATGAGCTTGACATTGTGTCAAAGATAGAATGCATTGCCAAAACGATATACGGTGCCGCAGGAGTCGATATTTCAAAAAAGGTTCTTGCAAAGATCGGGAAGCTCGAAAAATCAGGTTTTGGAACTCTTCCCGTATGTATAGCGAAAACCCAGTATTCCTTTTCCGATGACCCGTCGCTTCTGGGCAGACCCGAAGGCTTCAGGATCAGCGTGAAGGATGTGTACGTGTCAAGCGGCGCAGGATTTGTGGTAGTACTGACGGGAGATATCATGACTATGCCTGGACTTCCGAAGGTTCCCGCGGCAAACAGCATAGATGTGGATGAAAACGGTATGATCACAGGTCTTTTCTGAGCTTAAGAGGAATTGTTGTATGATCTGTCCGGATTGTAAACAGGAGATACCGGAAGGAAAGCTGTATTGCCCGGGCTGCGGGAAAGCCATACAGATCGTTCCGGATTTTGAACCGAATATAGAAGACAGACTTGAACTTTCAAAGCGTGATATCCAGGTTGCAATGAAGCAGGATGCCGGGGAGCCTGATGCTGCCGCTCCCGAGGGAGAGACAAAAGAGATCCCGGAGGTTTCGCAGGAAACAAAGGAGATCCCGGATCCCGTATCCGAAATGCAGCAGAAGTCAGCCATGGATAATATCGCTTTGAGGCAGAAAATGCGGAGCAGAAAAAAGATCGGCACGGCGTTTAAGCTTATCACAGCGCTGGTCCTTGTGGCTACCGTGTTTTCGGTGATCCTTGCGCTGCGTTTAAGCAAGGACGACAGCTATGAAGCCCACATGAAAAGAGCGGTGGAGCATATGACCTTTGATGAATTTACCCAGGCGGTGGATGAATATCTGACTGCCGCTTCAAAGGAGGGCATCGGACCGGAAGAGATCGAAAATGCGAAGATCGGAGCGGCGAACGCGTATTATCATGCCGGTGAAAGTGAAAAGGCCAAGGAAATCCTGAACGGGATACTTGAAAAGGACCCGAAGAACAGGATCTGTTATGAACAGCTGCTGCAGATATACGAATCGGAGGAGGATATCATAGCCATCAATGAACTGATATCTTCCTGCCCGGTATCGGAGATATATGAAGAATACAGGGATTATATAGCGATGCCTCCCGATTTTTCCACGCTGGGCGGAGAGTATGCCGAAGAGGTGGAGTTAAAGCTCACGGCCTTAGACGGAGTCTCTGACATATATTATACGATAGACGGAACGATACCGGATGAATCCTCGAAAAAGTACGAAGAACCCATCATTATGACGGAGGGAAGTTATATCATTTCCGCCGTATGCATAAATAAAAAGGGCTTTAAAAGCGCGGTGATCTCGGAAGAGTACACAGTTACCCATGAAGCGGTAAATCCTCCCGTTGTCGAACCGAAGGAGGGAAGAAAAACCGCTCCGGTAAATATCAGGGCGAAAGCCGATGAGGGTCTCGAGATCTATTATACAACGGACGGATCCGATCCCACCCTGGAGTCAAAAAGGTATGAGGGCGAGATTCCCATGCCTTTAGGTGAGAGCACCTTTAATTTTGTGGCGGCGGACGGGAACGGAAACTTAAGCGAAAAGTTAAGTGTTTCCTACGATCTGCAGATGATGGCAGCATTCTCGCCTGCGGACGGCATAAACTATCTTCTGGCAAATCTTGTCAGCACGGGTAAACTTCTTGATGTTGAAGGACATGCGCCCGGAGTGAAGGGAAATTACAGGTATGAATGCGACAGCTGCTGTATGTCCGGAAGCCGCATTTATTACATGATATATGAATTCCTGGAAAATGACGGCACGGCTGAAGAGACGGGAAATGTATATGCTCTTGATTTCGCAACGCTCGAGCTGTACAGGGCAGAGCGTGACAATGACGGGAATTTTGCATTTGAGATGTTCTATTAGACCGTAAATTATGATATGATATCCTTCGGCTTAAAAACATCAGAAAATAAAAAGGAGTGCGTATGCAGTTATTAAAAGACAGGATCCTCTCCGAGGGAAGGGCTTTGAATGATGACATTCTCAAGGTGGACAGTTTTATCAACCACCAGGTGGATACAAACCTCATGCAGGAGATAGCGCGAGATTTTGCCGCGCATTTTGCGGATATGGGGATCACCAAAGTCGTGACAATAGAAAGCTCGGGCATAGCCCCTGCCGTATTTACAGCTCACGAGATGGGCGTCCCGATGGTCATATTAAAGAAACAGCCGTCGAAGGTTTTAAACGAGGATCTTTATCATACCATGATCACTTCCTATACGAAGGGAACCAATTACGAACTTACGCTTTCTTCAAAGTTTGTGAATGAAAATGATCATGTGCTGATCATAGATGACTTCCTTGCCAACGGCGAGGCGGCTACAGGCGCGATAAGGCTTCTGCGCATGGCACACGCGACGGTTGCCGGAGTCGGAATACTCATAGAAAAATCCTTCCAGCCCGGTCATGACAAGCTTGAAAAGGCCGGTATCCATGTATACAGTCTGGCAAGGATAGCATCACTTGAAAAAGACGGTATTGAATTTCTTGAATAAAGAAGTTTATGAATATAATCATCATATGAGGAGTTTATTATGAAAAAAGTCGTGAAGTTCGGCGGAAGTTCGCTTGCAAGCGCCGAACAGTTCAAGAAGGTCCGGGCGGTGATCGATGCGGACAGTGACAGAAGGTATGTTGTTGTTTCCGCTCCCGGAAAGAGAAATGCAAAAGACAGGAAAGTCACCGATATGCTCTATGACTGCTACGCAGCAGCGGAAGCGGGCGAGGACTTCATCAAGGCATTAAGAGACATAAGGGACCGTTTCCAGAAGATCATAGACGGCCTGCATCTGAAAACAGATCTGACCGATGAGTTCAGGATCATAGAGGAAAACTTTAAGGCGAAGGCAGGAAGTGATTATGCGGCTTCAAGAGGAGAATTTCTTAACGGCATCATAATGGCCGATTACCTCGGAACAGCTTTTATTGATTCCGCAAAGGTCATATTTTTTGATGAAAACGGCGAGTTTGATCATGAAAAAACAAACGACGCGCTTTCCGCAGCTCTTAAAGATGTTGAAAGAGCAGTGATCCCCGGATTTTACGGCTCGACAAAGGACGGTAAGGTAAAGACTTTTTCCAGAGGCGGTTCCGATATAACGGGTTCGATAGTGGCAAGAGCCGTAAAGGCAGATGTGTATGAAAACTGGACTGATGTTTCAGGGTGTCTTGTCGCGGATCCCCATATAATAAAGGATCCCGAGGTAATAGATATCATCACATACAAGGAACTTCGGGAGCTTTCATATATGGGGGCATCGGTCCTGCATGAAAACGCCATCTTTCCGGTGCGTATAGAGGGCATCCCGATCAATATCAGAAATACGAACGCACCTGAGGAAAAGGGCACATGGATCGTACAGAGCACCGGACAGAGAGCAAAGTTTACCATCACCGGCATAGCAGGCAAGAGGGGCTTCTGTTCGGTTAACATTGAAAAGGACAAGATGAACACGGAGGTTGGTTTCGGCCGGAGAGTTCTGCAGGCATTTGAGGATAACGACATATCCTTTGAACATATGCCTTCGGGTATTGATACAATGACGATCCTTGTACATCAGGATGAATTCATGAACAAGGAGCAGAATGTTGTGTCACAGATAAACCGCACGACTCATCCTGACAGCATAGAGATCGAATCCGATCTGGCGCTTATAGCAGTCGTTGGCAGGAGTATGAAGTCTTCGCGGGGCGTGGCAGGAAGGATCTTTTCCGCTCTGGCGCATGCGAATGTGAATGTCAAGATGATAGATCAGGGTTCATCGGAGCTGAACATAATCATAGGTGTTACAAATGATGATTTTGAAACAGCTATCAGGGCTATATATGATATTTTCGTTATCACCGAGATCTGAAAATATCATCCGGCCGGTGTAAGTCAAATATAAAACCGTGTTTTACACAAGGAGGAAATAAATGTTTGAAATAGTTGAGGCACAGATGCTGACCGACAATATCAAAAGACTTGTCGTGAAAGCCGAAAATGTGGCGCACGCATGCAAACCGGGACAGTTTTTGATGGTGCGTACCGATGAAAACGGGGAAAGGATCGCGCTGACGATCTGCGATTATGACAGGAAGCAGGGCACGGTGACTTTGGTGCTGCAGGCAATAGGCGTATCCACAAAAAAGATGCTCGACCTTGGGAAGGGAGACTGTTTTGCGGATGTGGTAGGCCCGCTTGGCAGAGAATCGGAGTTTGTCAACGAGGACATAAACGAACTTAAAAAGAAGAGATACCTTTTTGTGGCAGGCGGTGTGGGAACGGCCCCGGTTTATCCCCAGGTGAAATGGCTCAAAGAACACGGCGTGGATTTTGATGTTATAGTCGGAACAAAGAGCCATGATACTCTCATCCTCGAAAAGGAGATGGAGGAGGTTGCCGGAGAGCATCTGTTCATCACAACGGATGACGGTTCTTACAAAAGACACGGAATGGTCACGACAGTCATTGAGGATCTTGTTAAAAATGAAGGCAGAAAATATGATGTCTGCGTAGCCATAGGGCCCATGATCATGATGAAATTCGTGGTAAAGCTCACAAAGGAACTGGGACTTCCCACTATAGTGTCCATGAATCCGATCATGGTTGACGGAACGGGAATGTGCGGAGCCTGCAGGATCATGGTTGGCGGCGAAGTGAAATTTGCCTGTGTTGACGGACCTGAATTTGACGGCTTCCTTGTGGATTTTGACCAGGCCATGAAGAGGATGGCTCTTTACAAAACCGAGGAAGGCAGAAAGCTTCTGGAGTATACGGAAGGAAAAACACATAAAGGGAACTGTTGTTGAGGAGAGAAAAAACATGTCAGATATCGATGTAAAGGTAAGGATACCCGTAAGGGAACAGGATCCGAAAAAAAGAGCTGAAAATTTTGATGAGGTATGTCTCGGCTATAACGAGGAAGAGGCATTAAATGAGGCGTCCCGCTGTCTTAACTGCAAAAAACCGTTCTGCGTTGAGGGGTGTCCCGTCGGGATAAACATACCGGGATTTATTGAAAAGATAAAAGAACACGACTTTGCCGGCGCTTCCGAAGTGATAGCGAGTGATTCGGCGCTCCCGGCAGTATGCGGAAGGGTATGTCCCCAGGAATCGCAGTGCGAAGGAAAATGCGTCAGAGGAAAGATGGGTGATCCCGTGTCCATTGGAAAACTTGAAAGATTTGTTGCCGACTGGGCAAGAGAGAATAATGTAAAGCCTTCTTTCACGCCGGAAAAAAAGAATAAAAAGGTCGCGGTCATCGGGTCGGGACCGGCAGGTCTTACCTGCGCGGGAGATCTTGCGAAAAAGGGATATGATGTGACAGTGTTTGAAGCACTTCACAAAGCCGGAGGAGTGCTGGTTTACGGTATACCCGAATTCAGGCTTCCGAAGGATGCGGTCGTGCAGCCTGAGATAGATAATGTTAAGGAACTTGGAGTCGAGATCAGGACGGATTATATAATCGGCAAATCATTTACAATTGATGAACTTCTGGATGATCAGGGGTTTGATGCGGTGTTCATCGGATCGGGAGCAGGACTTCCGATGTTTATGGGCATACCCGGAGAACAGGCGCTCGGAGTGTATTCGGCAAACGAATTTCTTACCAGAAACAATCTGATGAAAGCGTACCGCAGTGATTATGATACTCCGATAAACTGCGGGAAAAAGACAGTTGTTGTCGGAGGAGGAAATGTGGCAATGGATGCCGCCAGAACCGCGCTGCGTTTGGGTTCGGAGGTCCATGTGGTATACAGGAGATCGGAAAAGGAGCTTCCTGCGAGGGCGGAAGAAGTGCATCATGCAAAGGAAGAAGGGATCATCTTTGATCTTCTGACAAATCCCAAGGAGATACTCTCTGACGATGAAGGAAATGTTACCGGTATCAGGGTGATCAGAATGGAACTTGGCGAGCCTGATGAATCGGGAAGAAGGAGGCCTGTTGAGGTACAGGGATCCGAATTTGAGATAGAATGCGATACAGTCATCATGGCTCTCGGAACTTCTCCGAATCCGCTCATCTCTTCGACAACCAAAGGACTTGAAGTCAACAGGAAAAAGTGCATCGTCGCGGATGATGAGACGGGTGCCACATCAAGAGAGGGAGTTTTTGCGGGAGGAGACGCGGTTACCGGTGCAGCTACAGTTATCCTTGCCATGGGCGCCGGAAAAAATGCGGCAAAGAGCATAGACGAATATCTCATGTCAAAGTAATGACACTTTAAGAACATTTAGTCAGTTCATTTTTATCGGGAGAAGCGTATGGAAGAAAATGAAACCGGCGGAAGCCCCCGCGTTACTCTTTCACAGAAAGCATATGATCTGAAAACCTCCGGGTATACTCTTTTGATAGTGGGCGTGATCGGAGCGGCCGCAATGATACTCTGGATCGCGGGAGTGATACCGATCCGTATGGGCGTTCCCATGAAATATATATCAATGGGCGTCATGACCTGTCTTTTTGTGCTTTTCATAATATCGGGGGTAAAGGCCCTTTCGGGAGCCAAAAGGATCGCATCGGATGCTGTCCGTGAAAATGAGAAAAGAGAAGAGATAATAAACTGGTTTTTGGGGGAATATGACAAGGAAACCTTAGATTCGTCCTTTAATCCGGAGATCGATGAAAATGATCTCTATTTTGAAAGGACCGATCTGATGAAGGAAAAGATAATGGGCCGGTTTATGGAACTTGACGAGGCACTGCTTTCCGATATCATAGAAAGGCTCTATACAAAGCTTTACGGATGAAATGTACCATAATTTGCGCCGGCAGGCTTAAGGAAAGTTATTTTGCCGATGCCGTAAATGAATATGCAAAAAGGCTTTCAAGATACTGCACCTTAAAGATCGAGGAAGTAAATGACGGGCCGGATCCGGCATCCGAGGCCGCAAGGATCATAAAAAAGATACCCGGGGATGCATATATCATCACCTGCGAGATAAAGGGGGAAAGATATTCATCCGAAGAGTTTGCCGGGAAGCTTGAAAGCATCATGGTGAACGGTAACAACCATATCGTATTCATCATAGGGGGCTCGGACGGACTCGATGAGAGCGTCATCAGTACAGCCCACCTACATCTGAGCTTTTCGGATCTTACCTTTCCGCATATGCTCATGCGGGTGATCCTTGTCGAGCAGATATACCGGGCTTTCAGGATACTGAATAACGAACCCTATCATAAATAAAAAGGATACAGCCTTATGAACATGCTTGACCTTATCATAAAAAAGAAGAAGGGTCTGTCTCTTTCAAAAGAAGAGATAGAATATATGATAAGCTCGTATACTGCCGGAAAGATCCCCGACTATCAGATGTCGGCCATGCTCATGGCGATCTGTTTTTCAGGTATGGATGACAGGGAAACGGCTGATCTTACCATGGCCATGACTGATTCCGGAGACAGGCTTGATCTTAAAAGAATAGACGGGATCAAGGTTGACAAGCATTCAACCGGCGGAGTAGGAGACAAGGTCACATTGATAGCGGCCCCTGTTGCCGCATCGCTTGGCGTGCCGGTTGCCAAGATGAGCGGCAGAGGACTCGGATTCACCGGCGGAACCATAGACAAGCTCGAAAGCATCCCGGGTTTCAGAACCGGTATTTCGGAAGAGGAATTCATACGCAATGTAAATACCGACGGGATATCCATAATGGCACAGACTGCCGAACTTGCGCCGGCTGATAAGGCTCTGTATGCCCTGAGGGATGTTACAGGGACTGTTGACAGCATCCCGCTGATAGCTTCAAGCATAATGAGCAAGAAGATCGCGTCCGGCTCGGATGCGATAGTTCTTGATGTGACTGTGGGAAGCGGAGCATTTATGAAAACAGAAGAAGAAGCCAGGAAACTTGCTTCCTGTATGGTCCGTATAGGAAAGCTGGCTGATCTTCCCACCAGGGCGCTTATTACGGATATGGACGAACCGCTCGGATCACTTATCGGGAACAGCCTGGAAGTGATCGAAGCGATCGAAGTGCTCAAGGGTCAGGGCCATGAGGATACAAGGGAAGTGAGCTTTGAGATAGCTTCGCAGATGCTGATCGCAGGAGGAAAGGCATCGGACAGGGAGGAAGCCCTTCGGATGATAGGAGACTGTATCAGTGACGGACGCGCATTGAAGACCTTCAGACAGTTCATAGCAGACCAGGGCGGTGATCCTCATGTCACGGAAGATCTGTCACTGCTACCCAAAGCCCGGATCGAAGAGAAAATCAATTCCGAAAAAGACGGGTATGTGGAAAAGATCCACTGCGATATGGTAGGCAACACGGTGAAGATCCTCGGAGGAGGCAGACAGGTCAAAGGTGAGGAGATAGATCCCGCGGTAGGCGTTAAGCTCCTTAAGAAAAAAGGTGAGCAGGTAAGAAAAGGGGAGGTTCTGGCGTATCTTTACGCAAATGATGAAAATAAACTTAAAGAAGCGCAGAAGCTCATTGCCGGCGCCTTTGTCATCGGAGAGGAACAACCTGAAAGAGGACCGCTTATCCTGGATATTATAGACTGATCATATGACGGAAACGATAAATATAGATAATAATGACAATGTTCATATCCAGAGCGTGTTCGGAAATCTCGACAGAAACCTGAAACTCATTGAGGACCATTTCAGGGTGTCGGTTTATACAAGGAAGAGCGTTCTGTATATAGAGGGCAGTGAAGCGGATACAAAAAAAGCAAAGAGGGTCATAGATGAGCTTCTTACGCTTTCAAGGTCCGGGTCTGCGATAGAGGAGCAGAAGGTCAGATATACGATGGAACTTGCGGATGAAAGTTCAAAGGATTCACTTCTTGCGATAGACAAAGAAGTGATATGTCATACGGTCCTGGGAAAACCTGTAAAACCGAAGACGGCGGGGCAGAAAGCATATACCGATGCCATCGATGAAAAGATGATAGTATTCGGAATAGGGCCTGCAGGCACGGGAAAGACATATCTTGCCATGGCAAAAGCCATAACCGCATTCAAAAATGAGGAAGTCTCAAGGATAATCCTGACAAGACCCGCCATCGAAGCCGGTGAGAAACTCGGATTTCTGCCGGGAGATCTTCAGAGCAAGGTGGATCCCTATTTAAGGCCTCTCTATGATGCTCTTTACCAGATAATGGGCGCAGAGAGCTTTCAGAAGAATATGGAGAAGGGAGCGATCGAAGTGGCTCCCCTGGCATATATGAGGGGAAGGACTCTTGATAATGCATACATCATCCTGGATGAGGCCCAGAATACCACGCCGGCCCAGATGAAGATGTTCTTAACAAGGATAGGTTTCGGGTCAAAGGTTGTGATAACGGGAGACAAGACGCAGAAGGATCTTGCGCCCGGGAGCGCTTCGGGCCTTGACATAGCAGAGACAGTATTAAAAAAGATCCCTGATATAGGATTCATATATCTTACCTCGAAGGATGTGGTAAGGCATCCTTTAGTCCAGCAGATAGTAAAGGCTTATGAAGAATTCGACAAGGAGAAGGAAAAAAAGATAAGGAATGGCAGAAAACAGCGTAAATAAAACACAAAAGAAGAATAAGAAAAATTCGTTTTTTATATATGAGCTTGTGATAGTATGTGCCTGCCCGGTCTTTGGGACGGCCGTCATGCTGATAGAGGGATGTACTGCAACCACGCTCATAAAGGGCATTACAGGTGGGTTCGTGTTGTCAGCAGCTCTGTGTTTTGTACTGTACAGGGCGGTCAGATCAAAAGACCTTCTGTATGACAATCTTGTCAATATGAACAGGTTTATGATCTCATATGCTGCCTGCGCTCTTATCGCCGCGCTTTCGGTATTCCTGCCGGAATTTATTGTGCCGGTTGCGGCGCTGGGCTTTATCTGCGCCGTTTTTTCCAATGCCTGTTCCGGGATATTCTGCAGCCTGATCTTTTGTTCCATGCCTCTTCTTGCAAGCGGCAAGAGCTTTGAATTTTTCCTTTTCAGTTTTTCGACCTGTCTTGCGGTTATCCTTCTTATTCTCATAGGCAGGGACATAAAGGAAAAAATAGTCGTGCCGGTAGTGATCTTTTCACTTGCCTATATTGTTCTTTACACGGCCCTGATCGTTTTGAAAAGGAACGACATAGTGCCGTCTGTTATAATCAATCCCATCGTCGGGCTCATACTCGATGATGCGGTGATCTGTCTTACGGTTTACGGGGTCAGAAAAAACATCATACTTGCGAATGAAGAAAAGTATGACAGGATAGTCGATCCGGAGCATCCGCTGCTTACGGAACTGAAGGAAAAGGACAAAAGGGAATATAAAAGATCCATTCATACAGCCTATATCTGTGACAGGCTGGCGGATAAGCTCGGTTTTGAACGGGCACTTATGAAGGGAGCGGGATTCTATCACCGCATAGGAGTCCTTGCTAACAATAACATGAACATAGCTGATGCAACCGTACATATGGTAAAGAGGGAAAACTTCCCGTGGCCGCTCGTAAAGATACTTGAGCAGTACGGAAACGAGTCCATGGAAGAGATACCGCCCGAGGCTTCGCTTTTGTGCATTGCCGATACGGTGATCAACGAGATCCTTTTACGGATGGAAAAGGGAGAAGAAGATATAGATTACGAAAAGCTTATAGACAGGGTGATAAATTCCCTGATCGGCTCAAGAAACGGCAAGCTTCAGAAATCGGGCTTAAAGATCCAGCATCTCTACCGGATCAGAAAGTATCTGAAGGAGGAGAAGCTTTATTATGACTTTCTGCGTTGAGGGCGGGGAAGCATTAAAGGAAAGCGGCATAGATCCCGAAGATCTTTTTATGCTGTGCGCCAAAAAAGCGTTATCTTTTACGGGATGCCCTTATGACTGCCAGGCGGATCTTACCATCACGGATAATGAAGGCATCAGGGAAGTGAACAGGCAGTTTCGGGGACTGGATGAACCGACGGATGTGTTGTCATTTCCCATGCTTGAATTTGAAGTCCCGGGAAAGTTTGACATACCGGATTCAGAAAGAGCGCAGTATTTTGATCAGGAGACGGGTGAACTGGTGCTGGGGAGTATCATGATAAGCCTTGAGAGGGCAAAGCAGCAGGCGGCGGACTTCGGGCACAGTCTTAAAAGAGAAATGGCTTTTCTTATCGTGCATAGTATGTTACACTTACAGGGGTTTGACCATATCAGTGAAGGCGACAGGATCGTGATGGAAAAAGCACAGGAGGAGATCCTGAACGATCTTAATATATTAAGGACCTGTAACGAGGGAGGAAGCTCTTGAAGAATAAGTTTATCATAATCTTATGTGCGCTGTTCATGTGCACTTGTTTTTTTGCGTGTTCGGGAAATACCGGCACGGCAGAACCGGTGGATGTATCCGAGCCTGAGGCTGTTGATCCGGGCGCCTACGAGCAGTTTGAAAGCACGGTGTCGGAAAACACAGAGGAGGTACCGGAGGAGGCTAAATCAGGCATCATAGATACCGAGTACGGCTATGTTTCGTCCTATGACAGTGAAAGGGAAAGAGACGGAGATAATGTCAGAAGCTATCTGACCGGACGTTTCGTTCCTTCATCCATAGGAGACAGAAGACCGGTCGCAGTGATGTTAAACAACATCAAGGATGCGCAGCCCATGACGGGAGTAAGCCTTGCAGATGTCATCTATGAATGCGTGGTTGAGGGTTCGCTTACCCGTATGATGGGTATCTTTGAAAACTACGACGATCTTGAAAAGATCGGATCTGTAAGAAGCTGCCGGAATTATTTCGTTTATTATGCTCTTGAATATGACGCGATATACTGTCATTACGGTCAGTCAAGTTACGCGGTGCCGCTGTTGGAAGAACCGTTCGTGGACAACTTAAGCGGTCTTGCCGCGATAGGAAATACCGTGTATTACAGGACTACGGACAGGCAGGCTCCCCATAATGCATATGCCAGCGCAAAGGGTATCAAGAAGGGCATTGAGACCATGGGTTACGACAATAAATACAGTCCGGACTACAAGGGCAAATTTACCTTCGCGCGTGATGACGATGAGATCATTCCGGATTCCGTGGATTCCTATGACGCTCTTAGGGTAGAGCCCGGATATCTTATCAATAAACCCTGGTTTGAATACAACGAAAAAGATAAGAAGTATTACAGATTCCAGTATGGTGACAAACAGATAGATGATATGGACGACTCGCAGCTGGCTGTCGACAATATCATACTTCAGTACTCCAAATGGACAAAGATCGATGATAACGGATATCTTGGATTTGACTGCCACATGGGCGGAAAGATGACCTATATCACCCGCGGAAAAGCCAGGGACGGAGCCTGGATCAGGTTTGACGGTGATACGGGTGCCACAAGGTATTTTGATAATGACGGAATGGAGATAGTCATCAATCAGGGAAAAACCTGGGTAGAGATAATCCAGGATACCGAAAGCGACAAGGTTAAGGTTAACTGATAAACATGCCCGCAAAATCAGGGAAGAAGAGTTCGAATTTCATAGTTCAGGGCGGAATACTGGCTGCTGCAGGCATCGTTACCCGGCTGATAGGAATGATATACCGCATCCCGGTCACAAACATAATCGGGGATAAGGGCAACGGCTATTATTCCTCTGCTTACTATGTTTACAACATCATGCTGCTCATCTCTTCCTACAGCCTTCCATTAGCGGTTTCAAAGGTCGTTTCGGCCAGGCTTTCAAAAAACCAGTATAAAAATGCTGCCAGATATTTCAAAGGCGGTCTCATATTTGCTCTTATTTCCGGCGGCATCGTTTGCTCAGCGGTTTTCTTTTTCGCTGATTTTTTTGCGTCCGTATTAAAGGAACCGTTGAGTGCGATCGCTTTAAGGATCTTTGCGCCGACACTTCTTGTGGTCGCGGTAATGGGAGTGTTCCGGGGTTATTTTCAGGGCATGGGCACCATGGTCCCTACAGCGGTATCCCAGATCATAGAGCAGATAATAAATGCCATTATCAGCATCATTGCTGCCAAGTCTCTTTTTGATTACGGCAAAAAAGCAGCCGCCCTGCTTCATAACGATAATCTTTCCTATGCCTACGGAGCAGCCGGCAGTACGCTGGGTACAAGCGTAGGCGCTTTTGCTGCCCTGCTGTTTCTTGTTGCTCTTTTCTTTCTGATAAGCGGAAGACTCAGGAAACACATGGATGAGGATGAAACAAGGTATGCGGAAGGGTATGGCGAAGTTTTAAGAGTGATATTCATGACAGTGTTTCCGGTCATCTTAAGCACAGCCATATATAATATCAACGACATTCTGGACAACTATATTTTCAACAGGATAATGACCGCAAAGGGAATGGGAGTCGAAAAGACCGCCATCTGGGGTGTATATACCGGCAAGGCAAAGCTCCTTTTAAATGTTCCCATAGCGCTCTCAAATTCGATCAGCGCCTCCACGGTTCCGGCGCTGGCTGCATGTGTGGCATCGGACAATATCAGGGGCGCAAGGAAAAGGGTATCGGCCGCAATGAGATTTACGATGATACTTTCGTTTCCGTGCGCTGTGGGTCTTTTCATCCTTGCTGATCCGGTGATCTCCATTCTGTTTAAGGGTGATCCGGGCCAGGCTGCGGATCTTATGAGGGCCGGAGCTTTGATGGTCATCTTTTATTCAGTCTCAACGCTTTCAAACGGAATGCTTCAGGGCGTCGGGAGAATGAGGATCCCGGTGGTCAATTCCGTGATAAGTCTCATCATTCATGTGATACTTCTTGTGATCCTTATGGACAGGTTTGATCTGGGCATCTATGCCGTTGTGATATCCTCAATAGTTTTTGCCGCATGCATGTGCGTATTAAACGGGCTGGGACTCAGACTTTCCATGAATTACAGGCAGGAGCTGTATACAACCTTCGGAGTTCCCGCCATTTCGGCAGGGATCATGGGTGTGGTAATATTTCTCATCACTCTGTTTCTAAAGGATGTAAGCCAGATCGCCACAGTGCTGGTCTCTCTTTTCGTCGGTGCGCTGATATACTGTCTGCTTATACTCAAACTTAAGGGAGTCAGGGAAGCAGAACTTTATGATCTGCCTATGGGCGGAAAGATAGTAAGGATCGCAAAAAAGATTAATCTGATGTAGGAAAAAGATATGTTGAAAAAGACGGCCGTTGTCGGGGCCGGGGCATCAGGAATGATGGCTGCAGTAACTGCGGCGTCAAACGGAAATCCCGTCACGATATTCGAACACACTCTTCAGCCCGGGAAAAAGCTTCTTCTGACCGGTAACGGCAAATGCAATTTTACAAACAGGGACATGAGTGAGGCGCATTTTCATTCATGCTCGGATGATGGGCATATCGGGAAGGTTCTGAAGAGTTTTTCTGCTGATGATACAATTGAATTTTTTTCACATGCCGGTCTTTTTACAAAAGAAAAAAACGGATGCGTATACCCTTATACTGACATGTCCGCGACGGTTCTTTCGGTATTAAGATCCGAGATGGACAGGCTTCGGATAAAGGTGGTCTGCGATCATCATATTGATGAGATAAGTGATCCGTTCATTATAGACGGAGAGACCTTTGACTGCGTGATACTCGCGGCGGGAGGGAAGACTTTCCCGAAAACGGGGTCCGACGGCTCGGGGTTTGACATTCTGAAGAAACTTGGCTGCAGGATCGTAAAAGTCCTTCCGGCGCTGACTTCCGTTTCGTTAAGCGAGGATCTTTCCATGCTGAAGGGTGTCAGATGCAGGGCGGCTTTGAGTCTTTTTATAAACGGGGAGAAAGTGCAGGATTCATCCGGTGAGCTCCAGCCCTATGACGGGGGTCTTTCCGGGATATGCGCAATGGATCTTTCGGGTCTTGCCATAAGAGCGCTTGATGAAGGAGCCGATGTTTATATTCTGTGCGACTTCATGCCGGACATGGATGAAGAAGAACTTAAGGCTTATATTAAGCGCATGAAGGAGGATTTCCCCGAAAGAAACGTAAACGGGTGGTTTGAGGGCATTTTTGCTCCCAAGCTTTTAAAATATCTTCTGCATCCGCTTGATTCCAGGAAGGAGGATTTTGTAAGCAGTGTCGTTGACACTATAAAAAGACACCGGTTTTGTCCGGATACAAAGATGTGTGCCGATCTGTCGAGGGCACAGACGGTTAGCGGAGGGCTTTCGTTTTCCCAGGTAACACCTGACCTGATGTTGAAGGACCATCCGGGTATCTATGTCTGCGGTGAACTGCTTGATGTTTACGGTGACTGCGGGGGATACAATCTTCAGTGGGCTTTCAGCAGCGGTCACACCGCGGGTAGATTAAGATGATCCGATTAAACCAGCTTAAGGTCGAAAAGGGCGCACATGATGACAGGATACTTGAAAAGACGGCAAAGAAACTGCATCTTGCGCCGGAAAAGATAAAGGAAATACGGGTAATAAAAAGATCGCTTGATGCCAGGAACAAAGGAAATATCCTGGATGTTTACTGTCTGGAAGTAACGACCTGTCTTTCGGGCGCAAAGGAAAAAGAACTTGTCTCAAAGGCGGGAAGCCGCGATGTCTGTCTGTATGAAAGACAGGAGTATGACCCGGTTTTCAAAATCAAAAACAGACCGGAAAAGAGACCGGTCATAGCGGGCTTCGGACCGGCAGGGATCTTTCTGGCCTATGTCCTTTCACTGAACGGCCTTGCGCCTCTTGTTGTCGAAAGAGGAAAGAGCGCCGGTGAGCGGAGAAAGGATGTTGAGGACTTCTTCAGGACCGGAAGACTTGATCCGGATTCAAATGTGCAGTTTGGAGAAGGCGGAGCGGGAACATTTTCCGACGGAAAGCTGAACACCCTCATAAAGGATGAAAAAGGCAGGGGAAGATTTGTTCTGGAAACCTTTGTAAAATTCGGAGCGGATCCGGAAATCCTCATTGATTCAAAGCCTCATATCGGTACGGATATCCTCATGAAGATAATTCCTGCCATGAGGGAAGAGATAATAAAAAACGGCGGAGAAGTCAGGTTTGACTCCACTCTTACCGGGTATGAAACGGATTCCGGAAAAGTGAGTGCCGTGATCATAAACGGAAAAGACAGGATAGAAACGGACGATCTTTTCCTCTGCATCGGACACAGCGCCAGGGATACCTTCAGGATGCTTTATGAAAAGGGTGTAAAGATGGAACCCAAGGCGTTTGCCGTGGGGGTAAGGGTGGAGCATGAAAGAAAGAACATTGATGAAGCTTTACACCGCGACAGGGCAGCCTATAAACTGACTCATAAATGCAGGGACGGCAGGGGAGTATATACCTTCTGCATGTGTCCCGGGGGTCAGGTCATAAACGCTTCAAGCGAGGACGGAGGACTTTGCGTAAACGGCATGAGTTTTTCGGGACGGGACGGGAAAAATTCAAATTCCGCGGTGGTCGTTACAGTGAAACAAGAAGATTTTCCGGGTGATGAGGATGATCCATTAAGAGGCATTCTGTTTCAGAGAGAACTTGAAAAGAAAGCATATGAACTGGGAGGAGGAAGCATCCCTTACGAAAGATACAAAGACTTTAAGGAGGGATCGCCAAAACCCGGTGCCGGCAGGATCAGTCCTTCATGCGCATGTCCTTATGTATTTGCGGATTTAAGAAGTATACTTCCTGAGGTTGTTGCACATGATATCATTGAGGGAATCGATGATTTCGGAAAAAAGATAAGAGGCTTTGATGATCCCGAGACACTGCTTGCGGGTATCGAAAGCAGGACTTCAAGTCCGGTCCGGATCACAAGAAACGGGGATTTTGAATCGGACATCCGGGGCCTTTTTCCAGTGGGTGAAGGAGCGGGGTATGCCGGCGGGATCATGAGCGCGGCCATCGATGCCCTTAAATGCGCAGAACATTATTATTTCAATATATCCGGAGAGAGACAAAATGAGAGAGAATATTAAGAACTGCAAAAAGATAGTCGTAAAGATCGGCTCATCATCCATCACACATAAGGAGACGGGGGGAGCGGATCTTATAAGGCTCGAAAAACTTGTCCGCGAGCTGACGGATCTTCACAGCGCCGGACATGATGTGATCCTTGTGTCCTCAGGCGCAATATCCGTCGGAGTAAAGGCTGCGAACATCAAGGACATCTATTACGACGGAAGGAGCAAGAGCGAGGGCGAAGGCCCGGATGAAAAATTAAAGATCAAACAGGCGTGCGCGGCCATTGGCCAGGCAAGGCTCATGATGATATATCAGAAACTCTTTTCGGAGTACAATCAGCTGACCGCACAGGTTTTGATGACAAAGAGAACCGTTGTTGACGATCTGAACAGGTTCAATGCGAAAAACACCTTTGACGAGCTGATGAACCTCGGTGTCATCCCGGTAGTGAACGAAAATGATACGCTGTCCACCTACGAGATCGAATTCGGAGACAATGATACGCTTTCCGCAATTGTTGCCGCCATAACCGAGGCTGATCTTCTGATCCTTCTTTCGGATATTGACGGTCTTTATACCGATGATCCGAAAAGAAATCCCAAAGCAGAGTTCATATCCGAGATCGGGCATCTCGGAAAGACTGTTGAGGGATATGCAAAGGATTCCGTGGGAAGCATGGTGGGTACAGGCGGGATGAGCACAAAGATCAGCGCGGCAAAGATCGCGTCAGCTGCCGGAGTGGAGATGGTCATAGCAAATGCTGAAGATCTCGGAAATATACACAGGATAGTTTCGGGGGAGGAGATCGGAACATATATTCACGCATGCCGTGACAAGGATTTTTTCATAGGAGATCATCTGAAAGATGACTAAAAATGAGATACGTTTTGAGATGATACAAAAAAGGGATGCTATAGATCCGGATGAGGCAAGAAGAGCTTCCGCCCTGATCACGGAAAGGATAATCTCGCTTCCGGAGTACGAGAAGGCAGAGGATGTCTTTCTGTATGCCAGCTTCAGGAGCGAGGCGGCGACTAGGGAACTTATCCTGAAAACGCTTGAAAAAAAGGGAAAGGCATATCTGCCGAAAGTTGTGAGCATGACAAAAATGATCTTTGTGAAGGTTACATCCCTTGAAGAGGTCAGAAAAGGCTTCCGGGGTATCTTTGAACCGATAAGGGAGGAGGCTGCAAAAGTCATACCGCCGGTCATAATAGTTCCTCTCGTTGCGTTTGATGATAAGGGGACGAGGCTGGGATACGGCGGAGGTTATTATGACAGGACGCTGCCGGCTTATAAAGGAAAAAGCCTGATTGCCGCCGCGGCATTTTCCGTGCAGTATCACGGGGACATACCCTGTGAAGAAAATGATGTCAGGATGGATGCCGTCATAACCGAAAAAGAAGTGATAAGGATACCATGAACGACAGTTTCGAAAGCGAAAGACAACTTGAATATATTGAAAAGATAAGAAAGCAGAATTCCGGCAGGACGCTTAAATACTGCTCCGTCGTATTCGGATGCCAGATGAATGAAAAAGATTCCGAAAAGCTCTGCGGCATGCTTGAATGTATGGGCTATATAAAGACGGAGTACGAAAAGGATGCGGATCTGATAATCTATAATACCTGCACCGTGAGGGAAAATGCCGATAAAAGGCTGTACGGGAGACTGGGTGTTGCAAAACAGTACAAAAGAGACAACCCGGATCTTATCATCTGTCTGTGCGGCTGTATGATGCAGGAGGAACATGTTGTTCAAAAGATCAACACATCCTACCCTTATGTGAATCTGATCTTCGGCACCCACAATATCTTTAAATTTGCGGAACTGCTTTATGCCGTAATAGAAACGGGTGACCGTGTTACGGATATCTGGAAGGAAACGGATCTTATAGTCGAGGATCTGCCCTCAAGGAGAAAGTATCCCTTCAAGAGCGGCGTGAACATCATGTTCGGCTGCGACAATTTCTGCTCCTACTGCATAGTGCCCTATGTCAGGGGAAGAGAAAGGAGCAGGAAAAGGGAGGATATAATAAACGAGATCCGGGCTCTGGCTTCGGACGGAGTCGTGGAAGTGATGCTTCTGGGACAGAATGTTAATTCTTACGGAAAGGGTCTTTCCGAAAGCGTATCCTTTGCAGAGCTTCTTGACGAGGCGGCAAATATCGACGGAATAAAAAGAGTACGGTTTATGACATCGCATCCCAAGGATCTGTCGGATGAACTTATAGATACGATAAGGGATAATCCTGTTATAGCGCGTCATATCCATCTGCCGCTTCAGAGCGGATCGGACAGGATACTCTCTTTAATGAACAGACACTATACCAAAGAGGATTATTTAAGACTTGCGGATCAGCTCAGGACAAAGATACCGGATATCTCCATAACCACGGATATCATCACCGGTTTTCCGACCGAAGAAGAAAAGGATGTGGAAGATACGCTGGATGTGATCGATAAGGTT
This sequence comes from Lachnospiraceae bacterium, assembly GCA_024690825.1. Classification (GTDB taxonomy): domain Bacteria; phylum Bacillota; class Clostridia; order Lachnospirales; family Lachnospiraceae; genus NK4A144. Next base: position 215,546 of record JAILOK010000056.1, read on the forward strand.
TGTTTTGACGGAGCCTTTACATTCGAGTATTCAAAGAGGACAGGGACTGCGGCGGCTGTCATGGACGGGCAGCTTTCAAAGGAAAAGATGCAGGAATTCTTTGACAGGGTCTTAAAAAAGGTTCAGGAAACATCAAAAAAGCAGGCTATGAGATTTGAAGGAAGCGAAATGGATGTCCTGGTCGAGGGGATCAATGAAAAAGATCCTTCGATGCTCACCGGAAGGATATCCCAGAACAATGTTGTACACTTCAAAAACTGCGGTGTTTCAGTGGGTTCGTTCGTTAAAGTAAGGCTTGATGAATGTCAGGGATTTTATTATAATGGAACACAGGTATTTTAAGGTTCGGATGCTGTTACGGTAATGCAAACAGCAGCGGAACGATTCGTGTTCTAATAAAGTATAGGGGGTAAGATCTATTATGGCAAAGAAGAAAGAAACGCAAAAAGGGCCGAAACTTAAAGGCTTTAAGTCCTTGGGAACACTTGTAGTCATTGCTGTTTTTATCTGCGTGGTAGTAACGGGACTTGCCGCTGACATTGTTTTTGTTACCGAGTTTAAGGCAAACTACAAACAGACCGTGCAGGATGACCTTCTTTCCATGGTGAAGATCACGGGTAAGCAGATGGACGGAAGAGTGATCCAGGCTATCGCGAATCCCTCGATAGTAAAGAGCGAGCTTGAGGATGTCAAGATCATTTCATTCCCTTCAAGCTATGCTTATCTGGTAAACAAGGACGGTATCATGCTCTATCATCCCACGCCCGAAAAGATCAACCAGCCTGTGGAAAATGCGGCGGTAAAACAGCTTCTGGCACAGATAGAGCAGGGCGTAAGGCCTGAACCCGGCATCATCGAATATGAATTCAAGGGCAAGATGAAGTATGCCGCTTATTATATCCAGCTTTACAATGACAATATCATCATAATAACGATGGATGAGGAAGAGATAGATGCACAGATCAATGCCGTGACCATCAAATCCACCATAATCATGTCCATTGTCGTGATCATTCTGCTTGCCATCATGATCGTTCTTACAAAGATATTCTTAAAGCCGATCGGCGATATTGTGGAGCTTGTGGAGCAGACGGGAAGACTGGATTTCTCGCACAACAAAGCATCCGAGAAGTTTGTGCAAAGAGCCGATGAACTCGGAAAGATAGCAAGGACGATAGGAGACATGAGACATTCTCTCCGTACTACGGTCCAGCAGATAGACCATGTTGCGGATGAGCTTGACGGCAATGCAAAGCAGCTGAAGGAATACACCATCAGGCTCAACGGTAATTCCGCGGACAACTCTGCAACCTCCGAAGAGCTTGCTGCCAACATGCAGGAGACTTCGGCTACGACGGAAACAATTAACGGAACCGTCGATACCATGGTGGACAACACCGACAAGATCAACGACCTTTCAAATAAGGGAGAACAGCTTGCTTCCGATGTAAAGAAGAAGGCTGCCGATATCAAAAAGCAGGTTAATGAAGCATCATCCCGTACGACCCAGATCTTTGCCGATGTGAAGGCTCAGTCCGATGCGGCAATAGAACAGAGCAAGGCCGTCGACAAGATAAACGAACTTACAGAGACCATAAAGAGTATAGCAGGACAGACCAATCTCCTTGCGCTTAACGCTTCCATAGAAGCCGCAAGAGCGGGAGAGGCAGGACGCGGTTTTGCCGTGGTCGCCGAGGAGATAGGACATCTTGCAAACCAGTCATCAGATACGGTCAGCGGCATCAACGAGATCGTGGAAGAAGTTCACAGATCTGTCGACAATATGTCTGCATGTCTCGAGCGGGCCATCGCCTTTGTTGACAAGGATGTTACAGCTGATTACGGATCTTTTGCAGAGCTTGCCCAGAATTATTCGGATGATGCAAGCTCCTTTGAGGAGAGTATGTTAGGGATCAATACGGCAGTACACGGTCTTTCCGAATCGATCGACGGTGTCTCATCCTCCATTAACGGCATCAACAGGACTATAGGCGAAGCAGCACACGGAGTTACCGATATAGCACAGAGGACGACCGATATCGTGTCCGTTACATCGGAAACGGATACGATAGCGAATAACACAGTGGAGTATGTGGCTGAGATGAAGGAGATAGTATCAAGGTTCGTTCTGGAATGAGGACATGATAATTCATGTTTTTTGGGAGGGGAGATGTGCTTGTCACATCTCCCTCGTTTTGAAAGAAACAGCCAAGAGGTTTTATGGAAAAACTTGCGGAATTTGACAGTGAAACGATGAAAAATGTTTCCCCGATGATGCAGCATTACCTTCAGATGAAGGAGGAATATCCTGACTGCATACTTTTTTACAGACTCGGAGATTTTTACGAGATGTTCTTTGAAGACGCGGTATTTGTGTCAAAGACCCTTAAGCTGACACTGACGGGAAAAAGCTGCGGGCTTCCCGAAAGGGCGCCCATGTGCGGAGTGCCGTTTCATGCAGCCGATACCTACATCGACAGACTTGTGGCAGAAGGATGCAATGTGGCAGTCTGCGAACAGCTGGAGGATCCGAAGGATGCAAAGGGCATAGTCAAAAGAGATGTCATCAGAGTCGTTACCCCCGGAACAAATACCAATATATATGACATGGATTCGGGCTCAAACAGTTACATCATGTGCATTGCCTATATCTGCGAAAACTATGGCATTGCCACATCCGATGTCACTACCGGAGATCTTCTTGTCACGCAGATCGGCAATGCGGGATCACTCATCGATGAGATACATAAATTTGCCCCCAAAGAGATCATATGCAATCAGTCCTTCTTCATGAGCGGAGTGGATATCAAAGCCATAAAGGACAGATTCAATATTCCGGTAAATTCCTTAAAAGATCATGTCTTTGACGAGAACAATACAAAAGAGATCCTGAAGGATCACTTTAAGGTGAAAAGCACGGCCGGTCTCGGGCTGGATGATATTCCCGCTGCACTTATCGCATCCGGGGCCCTTCTTTCATTTTTAAGGGATACTCAGAAATGTGATCCGCAAAATATCACGGACATCAGTGTTTATAACGGCGAAAGCTTCATGACGATAGATTCGTCAAGCCGGAGGAATCTTGAACTTACCGAAACGATGCGGGAAAAAGAAAAGAAGGGATCTCTTTTCTGGGTCATTGACAAAACAAAGACCGCCATGGGATCAAGGACATTAAAATCGTTTCTTGCCCAGCCGTTGATAGACAGGTCCCTCATCGAAGAAAGGCTGGATGCCGTCTCGGAGCTGACGGAAAAACTCATGGACCGGGATGAGATAAGAGAGTATCTGGGGGCCGTATATGATATCGAAAGACTGATGTGCAGGGTAAGCTACGGTAATGCCAATCCCAGAGACATCATAGCGCTTAAAGGATCTCTTTCAATGCTCGGACCAGTAAAAAAAGTACTTTCGGGATTTGACAGTGCTCTGCTAAAACGGCTTTGTGACAGGATAGATGATTTTGAGGACCTTTTGGGCCTGATCGAACGGGCCATTGTCGAGGAGCCTCCGCTTGCCGTAAAGGAAGGCGGGATAATAAAACAGGGCTACAATGAGGAAGCTGACAGGCTGCGTCTGGCAAAAACGGAGGGGAAGGCGTGGCTTTTAAATCTGGAGAATGAACAGAAGGAAAAGACAGGGATAAAGAATTTAAGGATCCGTTTCAATAAGGTTTTCGGTTATTACTTTGAGGTGACCAATTCCTATCTGGATCTTGTGCCCGAAAATTATATCCGGAAACAGACACTTACGAATGCCGAAAGGTTTACCACGGAAGAACTCAAAAAAATAGAGGATACCATCCTTAATTCCGAAGAACGGCTTTTTGCCCTCGAATATGAACTCTTTGATGAGATCAGACGGACCATAGCGGAGAATGTATCAAAGATCAGGGAGAGCGCGAAGGCTGTTTCTTATCTTGATGCCTTCTGTTCGCTGTCATATGTTGCGGAACATGAAGGATATGTCAGGCCGTCCATAAATACCAAAGGGTTATTAAACATAAAAGACGGAAGACATCCCGTGGTTGAAAAGATGATCCCCAGGGGATCCTTTGTATCAAATGATGTTTATCTGGATAACGAAAACAACAGGATACTGATCATCACGGGACCCAATATGGCCGGAAAATCCACTTATATGAGATTTACGGCGCTTATAGTCCTGCTTGCTTCCATCGGATCTTTCGTGCCCGCCAAAAGCGCAGACGTATGTGTGACCGACAGGATATTTACGAGGGTGGGCGCTTCCGATGATCTTGCTTCCGGACAGTCGACCTTCATGGTCGAGATGACGGAAGTGGCAAACATACTGAGAAATGCCACAAAAAACAGTCTGCTGATCCTTGATGAGATCGGAAGGGGAACATCAACATATGACGGCCTTGCCATAGCGTGGGCTGTTGTCGAGCATATCAGCAATGTGAAGCTGTGCGGAGGAAAAGCGCTCTTTGCGACTCATTATCACGAGCTGACCACCCTTGAGGGAAAGCTTCCCTGCGTGAACAATTACTGCTTTGCCGTAAAAGAAAGAGGCGATGAGGTTGTGTTCTTAAGAAAGATCACAAGAGGAGGAGCAGACAGATCGTACGGCATAGAGGTCGCAAAGCTTGCCGGGGTTCCGATGCCGGTGATCGAGAGGGCGAAGGTCATAGTAGATGAACTTTCCGACAACGACATAACCGAAAAGATCGGAAGGTTGAAAAATGTTTCCGAACACAGACAGTCCGGAAAACGAAAGAACTATGATCTTGAGAACCAGATGACTCTGTTTGATTTCCTCGGATATGATGTCGTGATAGATGAGATAAAGAAACTTGATCTGTCCAATATGACGCCGATGGAGGCGATCAATACTCTTTACAAACTTCAGTCAGAGGTAAATGAAAGAAATGAGAAAAAGGATACATCTTCTTGATGAGGATACGGTAAACAGGATAGCGGCCGGAGAGGTTGTGGAAAGACCTCTGTCCATTGTCAAGGAACTGGTTGAAAACGCGATAGACGCGGGGGCCGATGCGCTGACCATAGAGATTAAGGGAGGGGGCATCGATCTGATAAGAGTTACCGACAACGGCTCAGGCATCGCCCCATCCGATGTAAGGGCCGCTTTTATGGCTCACGCTACCAGCAAGATCGAAACCTCGGAGGATCTCTATACAATAAAAAGCCTGGGATTCCGCGGTGAAGCACTGTCGTCGATCGCAGCCGTATGCCAGGTGGAGATCATAACAAAAATAAGGGAAGAGATGACAGCGGTAAGATACAGGGCAGACGGAGGAGAAGAGGTATCCTTTGAAGAGATAGGGGCGCCTGACGGGACTACCTTTGTGGCCAGAAACCTCTTTTTTCATACACCCGCAAGAAGGAAGTTTTTGCGGACCGCTGTCACGGAAGCCGGGTACATCACGGAATTTGTGGAGCATCTTTGCATATCATATCCGGAAATCTCCGTCAAATATGTGGTAAACGGCACAAACAGGCTTGTGACGACTGGAAACGGAAACAGGGTAGAGAATATCTATAAGGTGTTCGGGAGAGATACCGCGGATAACCTGCTTGAGGTAAAAAGCGAAGAAGGCCATGCAAGGATCCTTGGCTATGCCGCAAAACCTCTGGTCGTAAAGAACAACAGGGATCATGAGATATTTTTCGTAAACGGTCATGAGATAAAAGACAAAATACTGCAGAAGGCGGTCGAGGAAGCCTACAGACCTTACCTCATGCAGCACAAGTTCCCGTTCGTCATTCTGATGATCGAGATGGACCCTTCGCTCCTTGATGTCAATGTACATCCGAGGAAGACCGAGGTCAGATTCGTTGAAAGAAATACTTTGTTTGAATTTGTGAGAAGATCTGTCATTTCGGTCCTTTCCGGAACGGAGCTGATAAACCGGGCTGAATATGAGCCGGCGCCCGTATCAAAACCGCAGATGCCGGTATCCGCTCCGGAACCCTTTGAGACAAGACGACGGGATGAATATGTATATGCCGGCGGACAAAATACGCATTTTGTTTCGGAGGATGATATATATTTTGCTTCATCCGCGCCGGTGTCGGAACATGCGCCCGAACCCGTAAAAGATACCGTGAAAGAGCCTGTGCCGGTTCAGCAGCGCCTTGACATGAAGATCATGGTCCCTGACAATAAACCGTATTTCAGGCTTGTCGGGCAGGTCTTTGATACTTACTGGATCATTGAATATGAAGATAAAATGTATATCATCGATCAGCATGCGGCTCATGAAAAGGTGATGTACGAAAAGTTTGTAAAGGATTTCAAAGAGCGCCGCGTGGCATCACAGTTTTTAAACCCTGCGCTCATCGTGACCTTAAGCGGCAGACAGGAGGTTACGCTCTCAACATATATGGATGCCTTTAATTCGATGGGATTTGAGATAGAACATTTTGAAGGCTCCGATTATGCGCTCCGTGCCGTGCCGTCAGGTTTTATGAGTCTTGAGAATAAGGACATTTTTACCGGACTGATCGATGAACTCGGTGAAGAGACCGGGACGGAGGATGTCAGCATAATCCACGACAGACTCGCCCAGATGTCCTGCAAAGCCGCAGTCAAGGGAAATAACCGGCTGTCGGAAATTGAGGCGGACGCGCTGCTTACACAGCTTTTAAGTCTTGAGAATCCGTATAACTGTCCCCACGGGAGACCTACGATGATAGAGTACACAAAAAAAGATCTCGAGAAAAAATTCAAGAGGATCGTATGAAGGAGATCGTCATAATATCGGGACCGACCGCCTCGGGAAAGAGCGATCTGGCAATAGCCCTTTCAAAAAGGATGAACGGAGCCGTAATATCGGCGGATTCCATGCAGGTATATAAGGGCATGGATATAGGCACCGCAAAACTCAAAAAATCCCAGATGCAGGGTGTAGAGCATTATCTGATCGATATCCTTGATCCGGCAGAGGAATTCAATGCTGCGATCTTTTGTCAGATGGCGGGCACCTGTATCGAAGATCTTAAAAAAAGATCATATCTTCCCATCATCGTCGGAGGAACCGGATTTTACATCAAGGCGCTACTTTACGGAGCTCCTTTTAAGGAGGGCGAAACGGATCCGAAGGTCCGCGCACGATACGAAGAAGAGGGAAGATCATACGGAACCTCATACCTTGAGGAAAAGCTTAAAAAAATTGACCCCGTAAGCGCCGAAAAGTATACAGGAAACAGAAAACGCATAATAAGGGCATTGGAATACCACGAGCTTACGGGCAGGACTCTTTCCGAAAAAAACGAGGAGGAGAACAGGATGCCGCCTGAATATGATGCGGCGCATTTCTGCATAACCTTCCCCCGCGATATTCTTTATGAAAGGATAAACGAAAGAGTCGACAGAATGTTTGAGAACGGGCTTTGCGAGGAGGCGGGACTTTTGTATGAAAATATCGGGAAGATGAGCATCACATCCAGACAGGCGATCGGATACAAACAGCTTTTCGAATATTTTGACGGGAAGATCACTTTGGAAGAAGCAAAGGAAAAAATAAAAAAGGAAACCCGTCACTTTGCCAAAAGACAGTTGACATGGTTTCGAAATCAGAAAGACATAATAATGATAGAAAGGAACGGTGCCGAAGGGGACGAAGAGACAGTTGAAAAAATGTCCCGGATCATCGGCTTAAAGGATCATGCAGGAAAGATCGGTTTATGAAATGTATGAAAAACTCGGGATAGAGAAGGATGTATATGAATACGCATCCGATATCCTTAAGGGTCTTAAAGAACGCTTTGAAGAAATTGATGAAATTGCCCGATATAATCAGTTAAAGGTACTTGCGGCCATGCAGAAAAACAGGGTCAGCGAGGCCGACCTTAAGGGCAGCTCGGGCTACGGATATGATGATCTCGGAAGAGACAGGCTTGAAAAGGTTTATGCCGACACTTTCGGATGCGAGGATGCGCTTGTCAGGCCGCAGATCACCTGCGGAACTCATGCCATAACGCTTGCCCTTTTTTCAAATTTAAGACCGGATGATGAACTGCTCTATATCACGGGAAAACCATATGATACCCTCGAATCGGTGATAGGAATAAGGAAGGCTTCAGGCTCTTTTGCCGAATACGGGATCACATATGCTCAGGCAGACCTTACCGATGACGGGCATATAGATGAGGATGCGGTAAGAAAAAAGATAAATGAAAGAACGAAGATAGCCGCGATACAGCGCTCAAAGGGTTACGATACCAGGCGGTCGATCCCGGTAAAGGATATAGAAAAGGCCGTTCGTCTCATAAAAAGCATAAACAAAGACATCCTCATTTTTGTGGATAACTGTTACGGTGAATTCGTGGAAAGATATGAACCTGTCGAAGCAGGCGCCGACATGATGGCGGGATCTTTAATAAAAAATCCCGGAGGAGGTCTGGCGGCTGTGGGAGGATATATAGCCGGCAGAAAGGAATGCGTGGAAAACGCCGCGAACAGACTCACCTCTCCCGGACTCGGAAAGGAGGTCGGAGCTTCCCTTTCCCTTTTGCCGTCATTTTATCAGGGCTTTTTTCTGGCTCCGCATGTCACTGCCTCGGCTCTCAAGGGGGCGGTGTTTGCCGCGCATCTGTATGACAGGCTTGGATTTGAAGTATCTCCGGGTATCAGTGATGAGAGAACGGATATCATACAGGCAGTGACGCTTCGTTCCAAAGAGGCGCTGATTTCATTCTGCAAGGGGATCCAGAGTTCGTCGGCCGTTGACAGTTTTGTCAGTCCCGATCCGTCACCTATGCCGGGTTACGAACATGAAGTGGTCATGGCGGCCGGAGATTTTATTTCGGGTTCCTCGATCGAACTTTCGGCTGATGCGCCCTTAAAGAGCCCTTATACTGTTTTCTTTCAGGGGGGTCTGACTTCGTCTCATGCCGAAGCCGGTATCATTAAAACACTGCAGCAACTTGTAAATGACAAAATCATTGACCGAAGTGCCCTGAAATGATACGATAACCTTCGGGGATTTTTTACGAATAAGACAGTATGGCTGCTCTTTTTTATGCTGCGATGAAAGGAGCGGACATGACATATAATCTGATAAGACAGACACCTGTTAATGAAAGGCCCTATGAGAGGTGCGAAAGGTTCGGACCGGAGGTTTTAAGCGACAGCGAACTTCTGGCAGTTCTTTTAAGGTCCGGTACGGATTCTAAGGGAGTAAAGGACCTGGCATCCGATGTTTTAAGGCTTTGCCCCGATGAAAATATCGGACATCTGATGAAGCTTTCGGCAGAGGATCTTAAAAAGATCAGGGGAATAGGCAGGGTCAAGGCTGCAGAGCTTTTATGCGTGTGCGAGCTGTCAAAAAGGATATGGAGACAGTCGCATTACCGCTCAAGGACAAAGATTAGATCTTCTTCAGAGGCGGCGGGATACTATATGGAAGAATTAAGGTATCTTGACCGGGAAAGAGTATATATAATGCTTCTCGATGCCGCCCAATATCTGATAGGCGATGTAAAAATGACGGAAGGAACCGTCGACATGTCGCTTGTCTCGGTCCGTGAGATCGTCAAAAAGGCTCTTGCCATGGATGCGTCAAAACTGATACTTATCCACAATCATCCAAGCGGTGATCCTGCCGCGAGCAAAAAAGATATGGAGGCGGCGCAGTGTCTTAAAAGGGCATGTGACTTCATGGGGATAAAGATGCTTGATTCGATCATCATCGGTGATGGTGAATACCTGAGTTTTTCTGAAAAGGGGATCCTGTAATTGAACAATTTCAGCTTCGGTATCGATCTTGGTACCGGAAATATCAAAATATACAATAATATAGATGACACGATCTTAAGTGAAAAGAACATGGTCGCGGTGATGAAGAGATCAAATATCATTGCCTACGGCGATGCTGCTTTTGAGATGTTTGAAAAAGCCCCTGCAAACATCAGGGTATCACACCCGCTGAATAACGGCGTTATAGCGGATATAAACAATATGCAGGCGGTCTTGAAGAATTTCATCACGGAGATCACCGGTTCAAGATACGGAGGCGCCGACTTTTATGTGGCGGTTCCCACGGATATCACCGAGGTTGAAAAAAGAGCTTTCTTTGATCTGATAAAGGATGCGAATGTAAAGGCAAAAAAGATACTGATCGTCGAAAAATCGATAGCGGACGGACTGGGTCTTGATATAGATGTCAAGAATTCCCAGGGTATCCTCATTGTCGATGTGGGTTATGAAACCACGGAGATCTCGGTGCTGTCTTTGGGAGGTATAGTGCTTTCGAAGCTGTTAAAGATCGGAGGCAGGAAATTTGATGAGACCATCAGGACAGTGATCAGAAGGGAGTTCGGACTTCTCATCGGAGAAAAGACTGCGGAGATGGTCAAGGTTTCTCTTTCCGAACTTGAAGAGGATGAGGAGGATTCCATCGTATACGGCAGGGATATCGTCACAGGACTTCCGGTGGAGAGAGCCATACCTACCGATCTGATCGACGTGGCGTTAAGAGAGGCTTCCACGACGATAGTTGACAATATAAAGGTGATCCTTGAAAGGACTCCGCCGGAGCTCGGAGCCGATATATACAGACACGGCATCTATCTGACCGGAGGCTCCGCGCAGCTGGCTCATCTTGATGAGCATATAGTCAAGGGAACAAACCTCAAGGTGAACAAGGCGCTTGATTCACAGGATTCGGTGGCGCTGGGACTTGCGAGAGTCATTACTGACGGCAATTACAGATCTGTGGCATATTCGCTTGGTGAAGAAGAGAAATAAGTTATGGCACGTGTCAGGCTTAAGAGAAAAAGATATGTCATCCCGGAAAAATATGTCCTGGTCATTCTGACGGTGCTCTGCGTAGGGTTTATGGTGCTTACCTATACAACGGATATTGTGAGCAGTCTCCTGTCGGGGATTGCCGGCTATACCATAATCCCCTTTCAGAACGGTCTGACCGAGATAGGCTCCGGCATCAACGGAAGGATGGAGGACCTAAAGGAAGTAAAGACCGTCCTTTCCGAGAATGAAGCCTTAAAGTCAAAGGTCGCGGAACTTGAACAGAAAAACAATGAACTTACCGCTGACAGATACGAACTGTCGGGACTTCGGGAACTTTTCCAGCTGAACATGGAATATCCTGATTATGAAAAGATCGGAGCACGCGTTACCGGAAAGGATCCCGGTAACTGGTACTCCGTTTTTGTGGTTGATAAGGGTACTTCCGACGGAGTCGGCGTGGATATGAATGTTATCGCCGGAGCGGGACTTGTCGGCATAGTGACCAAAGTGGGCCCGAACTGGGCACAGGTAAGGTCCATAATAGATGACAGCAGCAATGTGAGCGGAATGGTCCTGTCGACGGCTGATAATCTGATGGTGATGGGAAATCTCCAAAGCATGCAGAAAGGAGATATTGATTTTTCACAGCTTTCCGACAGCGACGGTAATGTTGCCGTAGGCGACAAGGTAGTGACATCCGACATTTCCGACAGATATCTGCCCGGTATTTCGATCGGATATATCAGTTCCATCAAAACCGATCCGAACAATCTGACAAAATCAGGAAAGATAACACCTTTAGTGGATTTTGAGCATCTTGATGTTGTGCTCATAATCACGAGGACAAAGGAGACGGCTGATGAGACGGATAATTGAGATAGCTGCAGTCGTCATATGTTTTGTGCTTCAATGCACCTTTTTCCAGGCTGTATCCTTTGCGGGCATAGTTCCGAACCTCCTGATAATAATAACAAGCTGCGCCGGGTTTATAGGAGGAAAACGGGACGGCATGATCACCGGTTTCTGCGGCGGGATCCTGGTGGATATTTTTTACGGAAGCCTGATAGGACCCAATGCTCTGATCTTTATGTATATCGGGTATATAAACGGTTTCGGAAACAGGGTGTTTTATCCCGAAGATGTTAAATTCCCCATGGTTTTTATCGCATTAAGCGATATATCCTGTCTTTTTCTGCAGTACTTTTTCGGGTTTCTCTTCAGGGCCAGACTTGATCTGGGCTTTTATTTCACGCATATCATGATCCCCGAGATAATATATACGATGGTGGTGACCATCATCATATACATGCCGGTAAGGAGTCTGGTCAACAGGATCTATGTCAAGAGGAGGGAAGTGCAATGAATACAGGCTTCCTGAAAAATGTCCGCGACAAGCTCATAGGTCTCATAACATCCAGACTTTTTATTATGGGGGCCATTCTGATAGTTCTTATGATACTGCTCATCCGCAGGCTTTTCGTGCTTCAGATAGTCAACGGCCAGTCTTATCAGGATAATTTCACTCTCAAGATAGAAAGGGAGAGAAATATCCAGGCAACAAGGGGCGCCATATATGACAGGAACGGAGAGAAACTTGCATGGGACAAGCTGGCTTATTCCGTGACCATAGAGGATAATTATGATTCGACCTCCACAAGGGACATGGAGATCAATTCCACGATAGTCCGCGTTATAGACATAATAGAAAGAAACGGGGACACGCTGGACAACGACTTCAATATAACACTTGACGATACCGGAACATATCAGTTCACCGTTTCCAGATCTTCGCTGATGAGATTTCTCGCGGATATTTACGGCAGGTCTTCCACTGATGACCTCCTTATAAAGGAAAGGAACGCAACGGCCGAGGAGGTCATGGAATATCTGTGCGGGAAGAAGATGTTCGGAGTCGGAAAGTATGTGGCCAACGGAAACAATTCCTATGATTTTTATCCGATGGAGGGATATTCGAAGGATCTGATCCTTAAGATAATAAGGATCAGATATGCCATGTTCTCCAACAGTTACCAGAAGTATATAGCTTCCAACATCGCAACCGGAGTAAATGAAAAAACGGTCGCCGAGATAATGGAAAATCTGGACAGCCTTCAGGGAGTGAACATTGCGGAAGATACCATACGCGAATATATAGATGATCCGAGCATGTCGCATATCCTGGGATACACCGGAAAGATATCCGAGGAGGAATTAAACGACTTAAATTCCACGGACAACATGAACTATCATCATGTGTACGAGCTGAATGACAAGGTCGGAAAATCGGGTATCGAACAGGTTATGGAAAGGCAGCTTCAGGGAACAAAAGGCAGGCAGACTATTTTCGTGGACAACCTGGGGCGTGTTACCGAGGCGGGAGACCAGACAGAACCCGTCGCGGGAAATGATCTGTATCTTACGATAGATTATGAACTTCAGAGCGCCATATACAAGATCCTCGAACAGAAGATCGCAGGTATCGTAGTTTCAAAGATAAGGAATGTCACGAATTATGATCCTTCCGAAGAAAAGAGCGCTTCGGATATCATCATTCCCATAGACAGTGTTTATTATGCGTTGTTTGACAACAATGTGATCTCGTTCACCCACCTTTCTCTGCCTGAAGCGGGAGAGAACGAAAAGGCCGTATACAACGCATTCCGCGGCAAGCTTGATGAGGTGGTGGGGACGATAGATTATGAACTGCGCACCGGAGGCACGGTTTATAATGACTTAAATGATGAATATAAGGTTTATGAGAGCTATATCTATAATATGCTCGGCCAGTCCGGACTTGATATATTAAAGAGTGAAGAGATCGATGAAAAATCGGAGATCTCAAAGGGCTGGACTGCAGGCACCATATCGCTTTCACAGTATCTTAAGGGGGCGATCGCCGAAGGCTGGGTGAATGTTGACAAACTCCATGCCGGTTCCGGTTATTCCGATACGGAAGAGATCTACGGGTATCTGGTTGAAAGCATAGAGATGGGTCTTCGTACCGACAACGGATTCTTTAAAAAGATCTACAGATATATGCTTTCCGATGAGAGCATTACGGGCTATCAGGTGTGCATGGTCCTTTATGAACAGGGTATAGTCAGCGATGCCGATAACTTAAAACCCCAGCTTGAAGCGGGGATAATCCTGCCCTATGATTTCATGGTACAGAAGATCAGAAGCCTTGAGATCACTCCTGCGCAGCTTGCGCTTGATCCCTGCTCGGGTTCCTGCGTTGTGACCGATCCCAATACAGGAGAAGTGCTGGCTTTGGTCACTTATCCCAGTTATGATGACAACATGCTGGCAAATTCCGTCAATGCGGACTACTATAATGCGCTTGCGCAGGACAAATCTCTGCCGTTATATGATTATGCCACGCAGCAGAAGACTGCGCCGGGCTCGACTTTCAAGCCCATATCAACGACAGCCGGACTTGAGGAGAGAGTTATAAATCTGGGAGAAAGGATTGAGTGCATAGGTGTATTTGACAAGGATGCCTTAAGCCCCAGATGCTGGATCTATCCGGGACATCACGGTGAACTCGATGTCATAGGCGGTATCAAAAATTCCTGCAACTATTTCTTTTATGAAGTGGGATACAGGCTTGGATGCGGGACCAGAGGCATATATAACAGCCAGGACGGAGTCGCAAAGATACAGAAATACTGTGATCTCTTCGGACTGACGGAAAAAAGCGGGGTTGAGATCACGGAATCCGAACCGCAGGTCACGGATCAGGACGCAGTGCGTTCGGCGATAGGACAGGCAACACACTCCTATACGACCGTTCAGCTTGCAAGGTATGTTTCAACTGTTGCCAATAAGGGAATATGTTATAATCTGAGTGTGATAGACAGACTTAATGACTCCAACGGCATCCTGTTGGAGGATTATGTTCCTTCGGTCAGGAATAATATTGATATTTCATCATCAACATGGAACGCGATCCACGAGGGCATGAGACAGGCTGTCACGACCTATAAGGCATTTGAGGATTTCCCCGTCATAGTCGCGGGAAAGACCGGTACCGCACAGCAGGTTACCGTACGTCCGAACCATGCGCTCTTTATCGGATTTGCACCGTTTTCCTCACCGAGGATATCCGTGGCGACCAGGATTGCGTACGGTTATACTTCGGCAAATGCGGCCGAGGTTACAAGGGATGTTCTCAAGTATTATTTCAGGCTTGAAGATGTGGATGATATCATAACGGGACATGCTGAGGTTCCGGACAGCGGAGTGATCGGAGACTGATGTTTAAAAAATACAATCTTAAAAATTACAATTTTCTGCTTCTGTTCTTTACACTTGTCCAGGCGGTATACGGGATAGTCATCATAGGTTCGGCAAAGGAGAGCGTGCAGAGCAGGCAGATACAGGGACTGATCCTCGGAATCGTAGTCATGACGGTCGTATCCTTTATCGACTATTCCTTTATCCTGAAGTTCTACTGGATATACTATTTTGTGTGTATAGCCCTTCTGCTGGCGGTCAAGATATTCGGACGAAGCGTCAACAATGCCAAGCGGTGGCTCATGATAGGCGGATTCCAGTTCCAGCCTTCGGAGGCGGCCAAGATCCTATTGATTTTATTCTTTTCCGCGTTTATTATGAAACACAGGGAAAAGATCAACAAACCGTCGATATTGCTGTATTCGATAGTGCTGATAGCGGTGCCGTGGTACCTCATCCAGGATGAACCGGATCTTTCAACATCTTTAGTCATCCTCGTGATCTTTGCCGCAATGCTTTATGTTGGGGGGCTTTCGTCAAAGATCATCATAGGGGTTTTAGCCATAGCGGTTCCGGCGCTGGTCATAACGCTGTTTTTGATCCTCCAGCCTGATCAGGAGATCATAAAACCTTATCAGCAGCTGAGGATACTTGCGTGGCTTCAGCCTGACAAATACACCAATACCGAAGGGTATCAGCAGCAAAACTCCATAACCGCCATCGGTTCCGGAAAACTTATGGGAAAAGGGTACAAAAACAATGAAGTAGGTTCCGTGAAAAACGGAAACTTCATTTCGGAGCCTCAGACGGATTTCATCCTCGCGGTGGCAGGCGAGGAACTTGGATTTGTGGGGTGTACTGCGATCGTTGTCATATTCGCGATCCTGACCATCATTGTCATACACACGGGTATGAGGGCCCCTGATCTTGCGGGGACACTCATTTGTGCCGGTGTGGCTGCCCACATCGGCTTCCAGAGTTTTGCGAATATCGGCGTCGCGACGGGGCTGCTCCCTAACACGGGTCTTCCTCTTCCTTTCATCAGCTACGGTTCCACATCCCTGGTCTCGATCATGGCAGAGATCGGACTGGTACAGAATGTGGGGCTTTCGGTCATCACCGAAAAAAGGATGCAGGGACTCGAACTGGATTTCTAAACTGCCGGATGTTAATGGAGAAGGTACAGATGAATATCGGACTTGTTGCGGATGACGCAAAAAAGAAGCTTATGCAGAATTTCTGCATAGCTTACAGAAGTATCTTAAGTCTGCACACCCTTTATGCGACCGGTACGACGGGCAGACTTATTGAGGAAGTATCAAATCTTTCGGTAAAGAAATATCTGTCGGGCAATCTGGGTGGAGAGCAGCAGCTTGGCGTGCAGATAGAACAGAATGAGATCGACCTGGTTATCTTTATGAAGGATCCGGACACACCGGGGGTGCATGAAACCGATCTCGGCGATATCGGCAGGCTCTGCGATATGCATAATATCCCTCTTGCCACAAATCTGGCAACAGCCGAACTGCTCATTAAATCACTTGACAGAGGGGATCTTGAGTGGCGTGAGATATATAAATAGTTCCTGTTCAAAAAAAACACTGGCGGTCATCATGGCATTTCTGTGCGCTGCATCGTTTTGCGGATGCGGCGGGAAGGAGATAGTTCTTCCTTATGACGGAAATACCACAAACAGTTCATTCAGGTTTGAATCAAATGATGCCGGCAACATAGCGGCTTCGTTTGCGGAAAGCCTCTGTATCCCCGAGGGAGATATCACGGCAGGTGATGAGATCGCCGAAGGTGCGGATGCATACGGAAGCGCGGGCTTTTTTGACATCAAGAACAGAAAGACCATGTACAGCAGAAATGTATATACAAGGATGTATCCCGCAAGCCTGACAAAAGTCATGACGGCGCTTGTCGCAATAGAAAACTGCGACATGGACAAGGTGCTCAGAGCTGACGAGAGCTGTGTCGTAAATGAAGCAGATGCCACCAAGATAGGTCTGAAAGCCGGCGATTCCATGACGCTTGACCAGGCGCTTCATATGCTGCTTATCTACTCGGCCAATGATGTGGCCAATCTTATCGCCGTCAATATCGGGGGTTCCGTTGACGGTTTTTCAAGACTCATGAATGAAAGAGCTGCAAGACTCGGCGCCACGAATACCCATTTTGTAAATCCCAACGGTCTCCACGATGATAATCACTATACAACAGCCTATGACATGTATCTTATCTTCAATGAGGCTGTCAAATACGGGAAATTCATAGAGATAATATCGATGACCGAATACTCGACCGTATACAAGGATCAAAACGGCGATCCGGTTGATTACAGCTGTGTCACGACGAACAGATATCTGAAAGGCCAGGTCACTGCGCCGCTGCGTGCCACTGTGACCGGAGGCAAGACCGGGACTACGATGCTTGCGGGTTCAAATCTGATACTGCTGTCCAAGGATTCCTCCGGAAATTCATATATTTCCATAGTGATGAGGGCGCAGAGCGCGGACATCCTGTATGAAAAGACAAATAAGATGCTCGAGCTGCTGACATGATCATTTTCGCATTCAGACTTACGGATTGTCTTTTGTCGTATTTTATCGTATAATTTACATTAATACAGCCCTCCCGGGCAAAAAAGAGATTAAGGAGGAAGAGCTGACATGATACAGCTTATCGTAGGAGAAAAGGGAAAAGGAAAGACAAAGATCCTGTTAGACAAAGTAAATGAGGCCGCAAAGAGCGCGAAGGGAAATCTTGTCTTTATAGATAAGGATTCATCCCATATGTTTGAACTTAAGAATTCAATAAGGCTTGTGAATGTCGGCGAGTACAGGATCAGATCTTCCGAAGAGTTTTCGGGTTTTGTCAGCGGTATCATTTCAGCCGATCATGATCTGGAGCAGTTGTTCATAGATACCTTCCTCATCAGCGCGGCTGTAAAAGGAGCTGATTATGTGGAAGCTTTAAGAAAGATCGACGAGATAAGCGCCAAATTCAATGTTTCCGTCACGGTCAGCATTTCGGTCACAAAAGACGATCTTCCGGAGGACTTAAAGAACAAGGTTGTCGTAGCATTATAAGATAAAAGACCGTTATAAGGGGGTGGGCATGCCGATACCCGGCATGGCAGCCCCCTTTTGTATTTGAATGGTGAAAAAATGGGATCTCCTGAAAGAAAACAGATAAAATATAAAAAACATTTCCATATAAACGCGGGAGTATTGATCTTCGGAGCGATCTTTGTATATATCCTGTTTGTTCTCTATGCTTATCAGCACACGACGCATCTGACCGGATACGAGGTCACGATGGGATCGCTCGCCGTGGACTCGGCCTTCAGGGGAGTCGCCGTAAGGAAGGAAGAAGTAGTAAGCGTAAACGACGCGGGTTATATCAATTATTACGCAAAGGAAAATGAGCACACGGGCAAGGGAGGACTTGTATATTCCGTTGATGAGAGCGGAACGCTTTCGCGGATGATAGAGGATGGCCGTATGGTGAGCGGAGTCCTTTCGGATGAGGATCTTAAAGAACTCAAGAATCAACTCATAAATGACGGTTTCACTTATGATGACAGAAATTTCAGGCATGTATATACGATGAAGGAGGCTGTTTCGGGAACAGCTCATAAACTTGCCGGAGTAAGCGCTTTGGCAAGCTTAAAGAGCCTTTCGGGAAACGAGGCGGCAAATCATATAAATATGGGGTACTCACCCGATCCCGGGATCGTCATATATTCGACGGACGGTCTGGAAGACTTAAAATCAGGCGAGGTGGGAAAAGACACCTTTGATGAGGAAAAACACACAACGGAAGTTTTGACGGACGGAAGACTTGTGGGAGGCGGAGATCCGGCATTTAAGCTCGTTACGGAAGAAAACTGGTCGGTCGTGGTACCGGCGGATGATGATCTGAAACAGGCCATCGGAGATGATTCCTATGTAAAGGTGAGGTTTGTGGAAAACGACTACGAATCATGGGGAAAGGTAAACTTTCTTGATAATGCGGACGGGATGTATCTTGAACTGTCATTTACCAATTCAATGATCACTTTTGCTTCGGAAAGATATCTGGACATAGAACTTGAGCTGTCCGAATCAAAAGGCTTAAAAGTCCCTAATTCCGCCATAGTCAAAATGGAATTCTATCTTATTCCCGAAGAATATCTGACGGCAGGAACAAACGAATCCGAGGGATTTATCAGAAGAACCTATTTAGAGGACGGCAGCGACTCGACGGAATTTGTTGCCGCCGATATCTATAATAATATCGACGGCATGCTTTACATCGATACATCGGTATTCAACTCGGGAGATGTGATAATAAAACCGGATTCCGCAGACACCTACACGGTACAGGACAGGGACACACTGACGGGTGTATATAACATGAACAAAGGATATGCGGATTTTACCAATATTGAAATAATAAAATCAAATACCGAGTATTCTATTGTCAGTTCCAAATCGAAGTATGATCTTCAGGTCTATGATTATATCGTTCTTGACGGTGACGGTGTCAATGACAATGACTTCGTAACGGACACCGATACGGGAATAAATATCAGATAGAAAAGGGGAATGTTCATGATCAAAGAGAATCTCAAAGCCGTGGAGGCAAACATCTGCGCGGCCTGCGAAAGAGCCGGGAGAAGGAGAGAGGAAGTGACCCTGATAGCGGTCAGCAAGACGAAGCCGGTGGAGGACATCATGGAAGCGTATTCCGCAGGGATAAGGGATTTCGGTGAGAACAAGGTCCAGGAGCTCTGCGACAAATATGAGCAGCTTCCGAAGGACATCCGCTGGCATATGATAGGCCATCTGCAGAAGAACAAGGTGAAGTACCTGATAGGGAAGACTGTACTCATTCACGGTGTTGATTCTTTTGAACTGGCGCAGGAGATCAACAAAAGATCCGAACAGAAAAATGTCGTTTCCGACATCCTTATAGAGGTTAACATCGCAAATGAGGATTCAAAATTCGGAATCCGCTCTGAGAGCGCGTTTTCGTTGATCGAGCAGATTATGGAACTTTCTTATGTGAACATAAAAGGGCTCATGTGCATAGCACCATATGTTGTGGTTCCAGATGAAAATCGCGATTATTTTAAAAAAATGTTGAAATTAGATGTTGACATAAATAAACTTTTGAGTAATAATAGTCCCATGGATGTTATGTCAATGGGGATGACCTGTGATTATGAGACGGCTATTGAAGAGGGAGCCACGATGGTCAGGGTCGGAACCGGAATATTCGGAGAGAGGGATTACGGTATAAAGACATGATCCCTTAAAGATCAGGAGGATATATTAACATGGGAGTTTTAGACAAGTTCCTCAGCACGCTTACTTTGGACAATGATATCGATGACGATATCTATGAAGAGGACGATGATGATGTGGTAGTATCGAGGAGGAGATTCGGGAGAAACCGCGATATGGACGATGACATGGAAGAAGATATCCGCCCCTCATCGAAAGCAAAGATCACACCGATGCCTCGTTCAAAGAAGTCATCTCTGGCGGCAGGAATGGAAGTCTGTGTGATAAAGCCGGCGTCGGTGGAGGACAGCAGAGCCATAGTCGACACATTGCTTGAAAACAGGACAGTAGTGATCAATCTCGAGGGCATCACGGTCGAGGCAGCGCAGAGGATCATGGATTATACATCCGGTGCCAATGCGGCGCTTAACGGCCACCTGCAGAAGATATCAAGGAATATCTTCATAGTTACACCCAGAAGTGTTGATATCTCGGGAGATTTCCAGGATGTACTGAGCGGCTCGATAGATATGTACGATAATAACAGCCGCAGGATGTAAGCGATTAATTTTCCTTAAGTGTGGATTTCCCTTAAAAAAAGGACGGACGATCGAAAGATCGTCTGTTCTTTTATGTTCATGTCACGCCTGTGACAAAAGCCGCGCATCATACCCTTGCAAGGGCAGTGGCAGTAATGTAAAATATGATTTTAAGAGGTTTTTATGTCAGAGCATTTATTTGTTAAAACAGGAGAAAACAAAGGCTATTTCATTTTTCTTGAAAACAGTTTTTCATCTCTTTCGGCTTATATGAAGGAGCAGGGATTCTGTGACAAAAAAATGTGTATAGTTACGGATTCCGTGGTAAACGGCCTTTATTCCGCCGATCTGAAAGACGCGATAGCGGATGTAAGCATCCGGACGGATATTTTTGTCTTTGAGGCAGGAGAGGAGCATAAAAATCTTGACACCGTAAAAGATCTTTACAGATTCCTGACTGAAAGAAAATATGACAGAAAAGACCTGATAATTGCTCTGGGAGGGGGAGTTACGGGTGATCTGGCCGGCTTTGCGGCAGCAACATACCTTCGCGGGATTTCCTTTATTCAGGTACCTACGACACTTCTTTCCTGCACCGATTCTTCCATAGGAGGAAAGACCGGTGTGGATCTTGATGATTACAAGAATATGGTCGGGGCTTTTCATATGCCGTCTCTTGTGTATATGAACCTTTCTACCTTGAAGACGCTTTCCGCGAGGCAGTTTGCTTCGGGAATGGCGGAGGTCATAAAGCACGGACTGATAAAGGATGAGGCGTATTATTCATATCTTGTGAATCACTTTTCGGAAATCAATGACAGGGAGGAAGATGTTCTTTTATATGTGATAAAAAGATCGCTTGAGATAAAGCGTGATGTGGTGGAAAAGGATCCGACGGAGCAGGGAGACAGGGCGCTTTTAAATTTCGGGCATACGATCGGCCATGCCATAGAAAAATATTCGGGGCTTAAACTGTTTCACGGTGAATGCGTGGCTTTAGGTTCCATTGCCGCGGCCTATATATCATATCAGAGAGGAAATCTTTCGACAGAGGAATTTTATGAGATAAGGGATATGTTTCTTCCGTTTTTTCTGCCGATCACGCTGGAGTCGGAGGCAGAACCGGAAGAGATCTTAAAGCTTACAAAATCCGACAAAAAAATGCAGTCCGGGAAAATACGTTTTATCCTGCTCAAAAAAGTCGGAAAAGCCGTCATTGATACAACGGTCACGGATGAAGAGATATTAAACGGCATCAGGCAGCTGATACTTTCGGATGAATGGGATTAGAGGAAAGAGACAATGGAGAGAAAGAAGGGGATCATATATTTTTGCATAGATATTGCGGGAGCGGTGCTTCTTTTTTTTATTGACCGGCTTTCAAAGATCTGGGCCTGCGATACTCTCAGGGGGAAGGATGCGTTTGTGCTCGTCCCGGGAGTGTTTGAATTTTCGTATCTTGAAAATTACGGTGCGGCTTTCGGCATCCTTCAGAATTTCAGGATATTTTTCATTGTGATGGGCGTGGCTTTCCTTTTGATCATGATGTTTTTCCTGCTTAAGCTGCCACCGACAAAAAAATACAGGCTTTTACGCATCTGCTTCGTCTTTATGGCAGCCGGAGCTGCCGGTAATCTTTATGACAGGATCTTTTTTAATTATGTGATCGACTTTATATATTTTTCCTATATAAATTTCCCGGTCTTCAATGTTGCGGATTGTTATGTGACAGTTTCAACCGCGGTCCTCATCATACTCCTGCTCTTTGTTTTCAGGGAGGAAGACCTTGATCTTAAAAAGATAAACGCCCGTAACGGAAGCGGGAATACAAAAGAGAGCGTACAGGAGAAAAAAGAGGACGCCGATGGCCGATAACCAACTTAAGTTCCTTGTACCGGAAGAACTTGAGGGACAACGAGCCGACAAGGGCATAAGCGAATATCTGGACGACTTCAGCCGGAGCAGGATTCATTCGATAATAAAAGAGGGAAGGGTTTTCGTTAACGGCAAAAATGCCGAGGCGGACTTAAGACTTAAAACCCTCGATGAGGTCGTGATAGATGTTCCCGACATCGTCATACCGGATATACTGCCCGAAGATATACCGCTTGATATCCTTTATGAGGACGAGGAACTGCTTGTCGTCAATAAACCCAAAGGTATGGTCGTGCATCCTGCTGCGGGACACTACAGCGGCACGCTTGTAAATGCCCTGATGTATCATTGCACGGATCTTTCGGGAATAAACGGAGTGCTCCGTCCGGGGATCGTTCACAGGATCGACAGGGATACCACGGGCGCACTCATCGTCTGCAAGACTGATGAGGCTCATAGAAATATTGCTGCACAGCTTAAGGAACACAGCATCAAACGGCTTTACAGGGCGGTGGTAACGGGAGTGATAAAGGATGATGAAGGCACTGTGGATGCGCCGATAGGAAGACACCCGTCAGACCGCAAAAAGATGGCGGCGAATGTACCAAACGGGAAAAGGGCCGTTACTCATTACAGAGTTCTGGAAAGATTTAAGGCGCATACCTATATAGAATGCAGACTTGAGACCGGAAGGACACATCAGATAAGGGTGCACATGGCACTGATACATCATCCGGTCCTGGGAGATGAAGTATACTCTGCGGCAAAGAGCCGCTACCGGACTTCGGGCCAGACGCTGCATGCGTATCTGTCCGGTTTTGATAAGCCGTCCGACGGCAGTTACATTGAGGTTACAGCACCGCTTCCGGACTATTTTGAGGATCTCTTAAAAAAACTGAGAAATGAAAAATGAGAAATGACAAAAAAGGGAGGCATTTGTTATGGAATCTGTTATAACGATAGGCAGGCAGTTCGGATCGGGAGGAAGAGAGATCGCGCAGAAACTGGCTGATGAGTTCGGGATAAAATTTTATGACAGGGAGCTGCTTGCCAGAGCGGCAAAGGATTCCGGACTGTGCGAGGAGGTCCTGCAGAATCATGATGAGATGCCTACGAGTTCATTCCTGTACAACCTTGTCATGGATACCTACTCGTTTGGATATAATTCTTCAGCGTATGTGGACATGCCTGTAAGCCACAGGGTATTTCTGGCCCAGTTTGATACGATCAAAAAGATCGCGGACGAAGGCCCCTGCGTTATAGTCGGAAGATGCGCCGATTACGCGCTTTCGGACAGAAAAAATCTGATAAGCGTCTTTATTGCGGCAAATCAGGAGGCCAAGCTCAAAAGAGTCATGGAAAAATATGACCTGACCGAAAGCAAGGCCAGAGAGATGCTCATAAAGAAGGATAAGCAGAGAAAGAGTTATTATGATTATTATTCTTCAAAACGATGGGGACATGTTGATACATATGATATCTCGATTAATTCATCCGTGCTCGGCATTGACGGGACCGTGAAGCTTTTGTGTCAGTACATCAGTGATGTCGAAGAGGCAAGAAAATAACAGCAGGATACTGTTTAAGGCAGGGGCGCATCCCCTGCCTTATTTGATGTTCAGTACAGTATACTGATCTTTATGTTTGAAAAAAAGATATACCAGACCGCGAGAACTATGTGTACGAGCAATATGAGAGGAACACAGATGAGAAATTTTTTCTTCTTGGTCTTGTGGTGAAAGATAAACATCCCGGAAAGCGCGCCGACAGATCCTCCCAAAGCGGCAAGCCACAGAAGGGCGGCCTCGCTGATGCGGAATTTTCCGGCCTTTGCAAGGGCTTTGTCTGTTCCGTATACGGCAAAAGTGATGAGAGTGACAGATGCGAGATATATAAAGAAGATCCGTTCTATGGTCATATCGGTTAATCCTGGCTTAAGTTTCTGACAGCCTCAATGGAGGCTTCCGTACTTGTTACATAGTGCATGGTGCTTGAGATGGAAGAGTGGCCCATGAGTTTCTGGACCTTTTCGACATCGCCGGTCTTTATAAGCATCGTTTCGGCAAAGGTTGTGCGCAGTTTATGAGGAGTGATCCTTTCGGCCTTGTCCGGTACGCACCCATACATATATTTTTTTACGAGCTTCTCGACAGATCTGACGCTGATGCGTTCTCCCGATCTGTTTAAGAAGACAGCCGTTTCGTTTTTATCGGGTTTATATAATCCCCTGCCGTTTTCAATGTAATCGGAAAGGATCATTTCGGCATTGTCCGACATGTAAACGGTATCGAAATTACCACCCTTGCGATGGACATTTATACCGTGTTTTGAGAAATTAATATCATTTAAGTTCATGCCCACAAGCTCGGATACACGGATGCCGGTATCAAGAAAGATGGTACATATGGCGGCGTCCCGCTTTGAAGCTTTGATGTCGTGGAATTTCAGCTGGTTTTTTGTCAGTCCGTCGCCGGTCGATACGGTATTGATGAGATCCTGCTTTTCTTCGTGTTCGAGATAGACTATCTCTTTCTTTTTGACCCGGCCGCGTTTTATCATTTCAACAGGATTGGTGTTTATGTATCCGTGAGCTGTCAGGTATGAAAACAGACGGTTCAGGCTTACCATATAGTGCATAATGGTGGTCTCGCTGCAGACCGAAAGACCCTTATTGCTCTTTCTTTCCTTAGGCATCCGAAGATCGTGTAGGAATTCGGCTATATCCTCATCGGTAAGCTCTGCCATATCATCCACAGATATTTCTTTTATTCCTTTCCTTGCAAAGCACGGATTGTTTTCGATCAGAAAATCAAAAAAGGTTTTCAGCTGGCTTGCATAGGAGTATAAAGTCATGCCGGAGAGGTGATTTTCCTCAGACATGAAAAAACTCCGCACAAACCGCGGCATTTCTTTATTTATTGCTTCAGCCCTGAACCGGGCTTCGTTTTCTTTTTCTTCCTTGTACACGACTTATCCTGCCCTGAAATTTACCGATCCGGTGATATGGTTTTGAGACGGTCCGGCCTTCATAGTTATGTAACCTAATTAATAATAACAAAAATATGGATACATGTATATAGTTAAAATTGAAAATATGGAATTGTATGATATATAATTATTGAAAATGTAAATGTTTAAGGAGCAATGATGACAGACGAAAAACAAACCAATGAACTTCACGGTATCGTTAATATGGCGCTTGTCATCACCATCATACTGTTTTCAGTGGTAATCGTGATCTTAAACCTCGCGCTTGGGTGGGAGAGATGGACGATCCCCATCTGTCTTTGTACCATTCCGGTAAGTCTTATCATGCATATCAGAAACAGACCCGAAGAGAGTGTCAGGATCCACATATATGCGGCGATCCTTCTGCTGGAAATGTTTTATTACTGTGCAAATGTGGACAAAATATACGATGCTTCGCCGGTGATAGTGCTTCTGTTATTCCTGATGGCCATGACTCAGGAAAAAGTACTGAACTGGCTTTGTCTCATCACGGGATATGCAGGCATGACGCTTCATATTCTTATCGCAAAGGAGACGGGAAACCTGCCAGGCCGGTTTTCAAACATTGTCCGTACGGTATGGGTATTTGTCATAGTATTTATCGCTTTCATCGTCGCGAACTGGCTTGCGGATATTTTAGTGCACAGCCGGAGGGATTATTCCGAAAGGATATCGGAACTGGAGGAGGTCAACAAAAGCGCGGGAGACTTTCTTGCCAATGTATCTCATGAAATAAGGACTCCGATAAACGCCGTAATGGGCATCACGGATATATGCATGGAAAAGGAATCCGATCCGGAAATAAAAAAGGATATGAAACTGGTGGCCGAGGCCGGCCGCAGGGTTTCCATGCAGATCAGCGATATACTGGATTATTCCGAAGTCGACATGAAAAAACTGGCTGTTAATTCCGAAGATTACATGCTTTCTTCCGTGCTGCACGATCTCGTGTCGCAGATCAAAATCATAAAACCCAGAGAACTGGAACTGGTCATCGATGTGGATCCCGGGATCCCTTCAGTGATGCGCACGGATGTCGGCAAACTTAAAAAGATCCTCTGGCATCTGATCATAAACGGATTGAAATATACGAAAGAGGGCGGTGTGTATGTTCACATATATCCGCTTAAAGAAGAATACGGGATCAATCTGTGCATAGAGGTGGCAGATACCGGTATCGGAATGAATGATGAACAGCTGGAGCGCGTAACCGAGCGGTTTTATCAGGCAAATTCCGGAAGATCGAGGTCGAGCAACGGACTTGGCCTTGGAATGCCGATAGTTTCCGGTTTCGTCTCATCGCTGAAAGGATTCATGACGATGAAGTCCGTGCCTGAATGTGGGACAAAAGTCAGCATCTCCATTCCGCAAAAGGTCATTTCCGCAGAAGAGTGCATGTCGGTAGCTGACAGGGAAAGGCTTTGTCTTGGAGCGTTTCTGCATTTTGAAAAATTCCCGAACCCGGATGTCAGAGATTTTTACAACGCAATGCTCAAAGACCTCGTCTCCGGACTGAAGGTGCAGATGCACAAGGTGGAGACCGTTGAGAACCTGAAGAAACTTAACAGCAACATCAAACTGACTCATCTGTTTGTGGGGCTGGAGGAATATCTGTCAGATGTTTCCTACATGGAAGAACTCACAAAAAAGATGGTAGTCGTGGTTGTCGCGGAAGAGGATTTTACCCCCGGTGACGGTTCGGGGGTCATTGTCATGACAAAGCCGTTTTACTGTTTTCCTGTCATCAGCATCCTGAATATGGACTTAAACGATCTGCATCCCGCCGAAGAAAAAATGCTGTGTGAGGGAGTCAGAGCTCTTGTCGTGGATGATGAGCCCATGAATCTCAATGTGGCCACGGGAATCTTTAAGCGTTACGGAATGGTTGTTCAGACCGCTTCTTCCGGCGCCGAAGCATTAAAGCTGTGTGAAGATAATAAATACGATATCATTTTCATGGATCATATGATGCCGGGAATGGACGGTGTGGAAGCCATGAAAAAGATCCGGAGCGGTTCGGGTGTCAGCTGCGGTGATATTCCCATAGTTGCGCTGACAGCAAATGCAGTCAGTTCCGCAAGACAGATGTTTATGAGGGAAGGATTTGACGGCTTTGTAAGCAAGCCGGTGGAGATGATCGAACTGGAGAGGGTCTTAAAGGCAGTCCTGCCAAAGAATATGGTCCGTATGGTCGCTGTCACAAAAGACGAACCTTCCGACGGACCAAAAAAAGAGCAGGAACAGACAAGGGATGCCGGCAAAGATTACCCTGTCCTGGTTAAATACGGCGTTGATATAAAAACAGGTCTGCACTATAGTCAGGATGATGAGGACCTTTACAGGGAACTTCTCAGGGAATACGCGGCCGGCTATGATGAAAAAAAGAATGATTCGGAAAAGTATCTTGATATGTCAGATCTTAAAAATTACGGGATCATCGTGCATGCGCTGAAGAGTACATCAAAGATGATAGGCGCAATGTCTTTGTCGGATGATGCAAAAGCCTTAGAGGAGGCTGCCGGAAAAGATGATGCGGGATATATCAGACAGAATCACGAACATGTTTTTGAAAGTTACAGGAACCTTACGGATGCGATCCGCGAATGCCTGTCAGATGAAAGCGGATCTTCGGAAAGTGATGATGACGGAGATATTCTGGAATTTCTGCCTGATGCGGATTAAGAGGGAATGAGATTATGAATCTGAAAAGATTATTTGGCGGCGGTGAAGAAGAGGCTTTAAGGGAACATCAAAAAGAGATAGAAGAACTGTATGCTGCCCGGAACAGTTTTTTTTCAAACTTAAGCCATGAGATACGTACGCCCATCAATACGATCATCGGCATGAATGAGATGAATCTGAGGGAGGACGTATCCGATGAAGTGAGAGAAAATTCGCTCTGCATAGAGTCTGCCGGAAAGATGCTTCTTCATCTTGTGAATGATATCCTTGACATGTCAAAGATCGAGTCGGGACAGATGAAACTTTTACCGGCGGAATACCAGACCGGCCGCATGCTCTCTGATATAGTCAACATGTTCTGGAAGACGGCAAAAGATAAAAATCTGGAGTTTTCCGTTGCGGTTGCCGATGATCTGCCATCCGCGCTTATCGGGGATGAGGTCAGGATAAAACAGATATTGATCAATATCCTGAATAATGCGGTCAAATATACGGATTCCGGGTCTGTTACCCTTTCGATAAGGGCAAGACGGGATGGAGAAGGAAATGCCGTGATGTCCTATACCGTAAGTGATACGGGTATAGGAATAAAAAAAGAAAACCTGCCATATCTGTTTACCGCATTTAGCCGGATGGATGAGGAAAAAACAAAGAATATCGAGGGTACGGGATTAGGACTTTCCATCGTAAAAAGCCTTGTGGACATGATGGGCGGAAAGATCACAGTAAACAGTGTTTATACCAAGGGAACCACATTTGTGATCGAGATACCGCAGCGTGTGGCAGATGATGCGTATTTAGGCGAGGTAGACCTTGAGATGCGCAGCAGGAATATACACAGATCCGATTATCATCAGTCATTCGAGGCTCCTGACGCCAATGTACTGATCGTGGATGATACACCCGAAAACATGCTTGCAGCCGAAAAACTGCTCAGAGCAACGAAGGTGAATGTTTTCTGTGCAGCCAACGGCAGGGAAGCCCTTGCCATGACACTTGAAAAGCACTTTCATGTGATATTCATGGATCATTTCATGCCCGATATGGACGGAATAGAGTGCGCCCGTAAGATACGTAACCAGACCGGGGGATTTTGCAGGGATTCAAAGATAGTAGCGCTGACCGTAAACGCCGGAAATGAGGCTGCCGCCCTGTATATGAGGGAGGGCTTTGACGGATATATCGAAAAACCGGTAACCGGGATCAGGCTTGAAAGAGAACTCAGGAGAAATCTTCCGCATGATCTTCTGAAGATAACAGGATCTTCGGATGAAATCCTTGAAGACAGCATGTCCTGGATCAAAGATCATGAAAAAAAGAGCATGACGGTCGTCACGACAGAAAGTGTCGCGGATCTGCCGGATGCCCTGATCGCAAAATTCGGCATACTGGTGATACCGCACATGGTAAGAACACCTGACGGAGTGTTCAGAGACGGAAACGAGATAGATCAGAACGGTGTTCTGTCATATATGGCAGATGAAAATGCGGTAGTTCTGACAGAGGTTCCGGATGTCGAGATGCACGAGGTTTTTTTTGCAGATGCGCTCAAGCATGCCGATAATGTTGTGCATATATCGGTTTCGGGAAAGGTGGCGCACAGCGGATATCATGCCGCAATGGAAGCGTCAAAGGCTTTTGATAATGTTACTGTCGTTGATTCCGGACATTTATCAAGCGGGCAGGGCCTTTTGGTGCTTTCTGCATGCAAAATGGCTTTAGAGGGAGCCGGGCCGTCAGAGATCGCGGAAAATCTTGAAAAGATGAGAGATCATATCAATACGGGTTTTATCGTGGACGGTCTTGAATACATGGCAAGGAACAGACAGGTCAGTTACAGAGTAGCAGCCATAACAAGGGCATTTATGATACGGCCGGTACTTGTGCTTAAAAAGGGAATCATCGGAGTCGGAGGAGTGTTTTTGGGCTCCAGGGAAACGGCATGGAAAAGATATATCAATTCCACATTAAAAAATCCCGAATCAATTGACAGGACCATACTTTTAGTGACATATGTCGGACTGAACCAGAACGACATTGAAAAGATCAGGAAAATGGTAGAAAAAAGAATGAAATTCGAAGAAATATTCTTTCAAAAGGCTTCGCCTTCGGTCGCGGTCAATTGCGGCCCGGGTACATTCGGACTTCTGTTTGCGAGAAAGGATTGATCGGACCTATGAATGAGATCATATTGGAGATATCGGCGCTGGGAATAGGCATATTCTGTCTGGTTGAATGCCTGCATACCAGGAAGGATGTCTTTCTGGCCGAAAAAAAAGAATGGATTGAAAAACTGAAGGACAGACATTTCGTCTATTTTATCCTGCTGGTCCTTCTCATAGTTTCATCTTTCTTTTCGGTGCTTGAGGTGTGCGTAGAGCATTATGCTCCGATCAGAAGTGCCTTTATGCTAGACTTCTGTAATTACATGTATTTTATATTCCACACCGTTCTGGGATATGTATTCATTCTTTATATCATCAATCTTACAGGTGCATTCAGAAGGAGAGGAAAGGTTTTTTATTTCGTCTTTTCGATCCCGATAATACTGGCGGAGACCTTCATACTGTTAAATCCCTTCACGGGACTTGCCTATTTTATCGATGAAAACTGTACATATAACCGCGGACCGCATATATGGGTGGTCTACGCTGTCGGCTTTTTCTATGTGATCGCAGGCATCATAGTTTTTATGACGAACATGAAGCTTATACCCAAGCTTGACCGTTCGGCTGTGTTTATACTTGTTTTCATCACGATTCTCGGCATCTGTATCCAGGGCCTTTTCTCCATAATGGTTGAGCTTTTCTTTGAATCTGTCGGTATGTTCGGTTTTCTCCTCCTTTTGGAGAACAGGCGCACGGACAGGAGGCAGGGCAGACACAGGAAGATGAACAGAAGGTATATCCTGGTCATAGCGTTTCTTTTTCTTTCCGTCGTCACAATGAATATCAATCTCATTTATTATGCCGGAATGGAACAGGCCGGAAAGATAAGCGAGATACAGATGAACAGCCTGAAGGGCGAGCTGCAGCAGACACT
Organism: Lachnospiraceae bacterium; assembly: GCA_024690825.1. GTDB lineage: Bacteria > Bacillota > Clostridia > Lachnospirales > Lachnospiraceae > NK4A144. The sequence goes on from JAILOK010000056.1 coordinate 246,939, forward strand.
GTCGGATTCGGAGGGGTATCTCTTAAAGTATGCCATGGGGCTTGAGCAGCTTATAACCGAATCTGCGGATATGGATGAGCTTGAAAGATATATTACGGAACAGAACGATTATTATTCGGGATTAAGATCAGCAAACTGCATCAGCGCCTATGCAGCATCTCCGGAATGGCTCATCAACCCGGGCTTTGATCTTCCGGAGGATTTTGATCCCACGGAAAGGATCTGGTATCTCGGCGCGAAGGAGCACCCGGGAGAGATCTGCATTTCCGAACCATACATTGACATGAATACGGGAGAACTCTGCTATACCTTTTCATATCTTCTTTCTGACAGAAAAACAGTCGCGGGCATGGATTATTCTCTTACAAAGGTTCAGGATGTCGTGAAGAAGATGGCGGGCAAAAAGGATCAGTTTTCAATTATAGTTACTGATTCGGGCACCATAGTAGGATGTTCCCTGGATGTAAATCAGGGAAAAGAACTGAGTGAAGTCATGCCTTCATATACAGACGCTTTTGAAAGGGTAAAGGCGTCAAGTGAGCATAAGAGCTTTAAGACCAACATAGGCGGAAACAAAAAGATCGTTTTCGGGAGCAATACGAGCAACGGCTGGCTGCTCATCCTTGTGGTTGATTACGGATCCTTCTATCAGGATATATTTGAGCGGATGATAATGGTCGGCGCCGTGGATATCCTGATGGTGACGGTCATCATAGTTTTTTATCTGGTAAGCGTCATAAATCAGGAGAAAGCCGAAAATACTCTTGAAAATACGGAAGACTTTATCGCTTCTCTTTCCGGGGAACTCAGCGCTCCGCTTGGAGAGATATTGAGGATCAGCGAGGCTGAGACCGGTCAGGGTGCGGCATCTGAGGCGATGATGGGGATCAATATCGCCGGAAAAAAGTTAAAGGACAGGATCAACGATCTCTTTGCCTATTCCAATATCCTGAAGACGGATACATCATCCGACGCTAAGAAACTGAAGAAAAAAAAGGCCGTGAAGACGGACATGAGCAGGCTTATCAGAAACGGCATTCTGGTGATCATCGGTACGGCAATGATCATCGGGCTTGCGATGTGCGTTGCCATGACTGTGAGATGGGGAAAAGCAAGGATAACAAATCAGGCGGACAGATTCGGGAGCGATGTCGCTTTATGGATGGAACAGAAGAAGAGCATGCTGATGATGTTCTCTGATGTGATCGCGGCTGATCCGTCGGTACTCGATGATTATGACTCTGCCGTAAAATGGCTGGATGATATATCCAGAAACTACAGCGAGATCACCTTTGCCTATATGGCCAATCCTCATAATAAGGAACATCCTGTCATAATGAACAACGGCTGGGTGCCCGATGCCGATTATAAAGTGGAGGAAAGACAGTGGTATATAGATACAAAACATGCCAAAGGAGGCTTCAATATTTCAGCTCCGTATTTTGATGCGCAGACCGGATTATACTGCATTACCTTTTCAAGAGTCGTATATTCAACGGAAGGGAAATTTCTGGGTGTATTTGCGATAGACTGTCTTATGGACAAGCTGATCGATGTGCTGGATAACAGTTATACCGATGGAAACTACGCATTCATGGTAGATCAGGACGGAACTATCATAAACCATCCCAACAAAGAATATGAGATCAGTCCGCAGAATTCGGTCAATATAGAGGATACGGAGTATGCAGATGCCTATCACAGGGGAAGCACCTTTGAAATGCATGATTATGACGGAAAGCGGGTGTCCTGTTATACGGAAAACAGTCTGTTGTCAGGTTTTACCGTGGTGGTCGTACAGGACTGGTGGAGTATATACGGACCGCTGTTTATAGTCAGCGTGGTGTTCTTTTTGATGATCGTGGTATCGATTGCCTCCGTGATCATAATGATCAACCGGTTTACGGGATGGCAGGAAGAAACAAATGCCAGACTCGTTGAAGCGGCAGAGTCTGCCGTTGCCGCAAAGAAGGCAAAGTCAAGATTCCTTGCCCAGATGTCTCACGAGATCAGGACACCGATCAATGCGGTCCTCGGCATGAATGAGATGATCTTAAGGGAATCCGGGGACGGATCCATAAGAGAGTACGCGGGAAATATAAGGGCGTCCGGAAAGAACCTGCTGGGACTCATTAATTCCATACTCGACTTTTCAAAAATAGAGGAAGGAAAAATGGAGATCATACCGGTCAGGTATGATACTTCGGTGATGATAGAAAATATAATCAATTCCGTATCAAAGAGGGCAAAAGACAAAGGGATTGTCTTTGAGACGCATATAGACAGCAATCTGCCGTCCACTCTTTACGGTGACGATATGAGGATCACCCAGGTGGTTGTCAATCTGCTTACAAATGCCATCAAATATACCAGAGAAGGCAGAGTCGATCTTTATATGGAAGGCTTAAGAAATGACACTGATACGGTAAGCTTAAGGGTCAGCGTGAATGACACCGGCATAGGTATAAAAGAGGAGGATATCGGAAGACTCTTTGAATCCTTTACCAGACTTGAAGAAACCAAAAACAGGAGCATAGAAGGAACAGGACTTGGAATGGCCATAGTGAACGGACTCCTTGAAATGATGGACTCTTCCTTAAATGTTGAAAGTGTTTACGGCAAGGGCTCCAGGTTCTCCTTTGAGGTATCACAGAAGATAATCGATGACTCACCGATAGGTGATTATGAAGCAAAAGCAAGGCAGATCCTTGAAAAGGATGATGAAGAAAGATACCTGTATGCTCCCGAAGCAAAGCTTCTCGTAGTGGATGATATCGAGATGAACATCAAGGTGATCTCAAATCTCCTTAAGCTGAACGGCATCATCCCGGATACGGCAAATTCCGGAAAGGAAACTCTTGAAAAGCTTAAAACCGGGAATTATGATGTGGTGCTTTTGGATCATATGATGCCTGAGATGGACGGAATAGAGACATTGCAGGCGGCAAAGGATGAAGGACTCATTCCCGAAGGCTGCACGGTGATCGCGCTGACAGCCAATGCCGTATCGGGTGCCAGGGAAATCTATCTTAAGGCCGGATTTGAGGATTATCTGACAAAGCCTCTTGAGATAAAGTCCCTCGAAAAAGCTCTTGCAAAATATCTTCCGCAGGAGAAAGTATCCTACAGGACAAAGACTTCTTCGGATGAAGGAAACGCCGGAGAGGAGATGGATGGATCCGGGGAAGATACAGTCCTTGATACCGGAACCGGCTTAACATACTGCGGCGGTGATGAGACATTCTACCGCGAAATGCTTAAGGATTATCTGAATTCCGGTGAAGAAAGGATAAGTGAGCTTGAATCGGCGCTTTCGGATAATGATCTTAAGATGTATGCGATAAAAGTACATGCCTTAAAGAGCCTGTCGCGTTCGATAGGGGCGTTAAAACTTGCCGATCATGCGCAGGAACTTGAAAACAGTGCAAACGGGGAAGATGCGGAAGCCGTAAGAAACGGGCATCCTGCTCTTGTTGAGAAACTACGGGCTGTTCTTAACCATATTTCATCCATGGATTCTGCATCAGGGCAGGATATTCAGGATGAAAACGGATCCGGGGGCGATAACAGTACATCCGATGACGAGATACTGGAATTCATGCCTGATAACCCTTGACAAATGCGGTGTGGATTGGTATCATTTGACGGTATGCCGCATGGAAAGGCTTAAGTGGCTTTATTTATCAAGGCCCGCCGAAAACAGCGAGATCATTAAAAAGGAGGTAAGCCTAAATGTACGCTATTATTGCAACAGGCGGAAAGCAGTACAGGGTTAGCGAAGGCGATGTGATCCGGGTAGAAAAGCTTAAGGCCGCAGAAGGTGAGTCCGTGACTTTTGAAGATGTGCTTGCGATAGGCGATGACAAGCTTACGGTCGGAAATCCCACGATCGAAAAAGCATCTGTTGCCGCAAAGGTATTAAAGCAGGGCAGAGCAAAGAAGGTCATCGTGTACAAGTACAAGAACAAGAGCGGATATCACAAAAAGAACGGGCACAGGCAAGCATATACGGAAGTGCAGATCGACAAGATCAACGCCTGATCCGTCAAAAAGTTTTACCGTATGATAGCTGTAAAGGCCATTAAAAAAAACGGAAAAGTGTACGGCTTCTCGACAGAAGGTCACGCTATGTTTGATGATCCCGGAAAAGATGTTGTATGCGCTGCCGTATCCATACTTACGATCAACACGGTAAATTCATTCGAAAGTTTCCTTCCGGATGAAAGAACTGATGTGAGAGTGGATAAGGAAAAAGGTCTTATAGAATGTGTTTTTGAAAACGAGCCTTCGGAAAAGGCCGGACTGCTGCTTGACTCATATTTTTTAGGCATCAGCGGGATAGAAAAGGAATACGGTAGAGAGTATCTGAAACTTGAAGAATGATTTATGAAAAAGGGAGGCAGGAGATGTTAGGATATAACCTTCAATTCTTCGCTCATAAAAAGGGAGTCGGATCGACCAAGAACGGTCGTGATTCCGAAGCAAAGAGACTGGGAGCAAAGAGAGCGGACGGACAGTTTGTAAAGGCAGGAAATATCATTTACAGACAGCGCGGCACGCACATTCATCCCGGCAAGAATGTTGGCCGTGGCGGAGATGATACGCTTTTTGCGCTTGTTGACGGTGTCCTCAGATTTGAAAGGAAGGACAAGTTCAGAAAGCAGGCAAGCGTTTACGAAGTCGAAGCAAAGTAAGCTTATGGATCTGTCCCGGACTAAAACAGTCCGGGACATTGTTTTTTTGAGGAGAGATCAAAATGTTTGCCGATCAGGCTGTAATAAAGATAAGATCGGGAAAAGGCGGTGACGGGCATGTGAGCTTTCACCGCGAAAAATTCGTGGCCGCGGGAGGCCCGGACGGCGGTGACGGCGGTGACGGCGGCAGCGTTTATTTTGTTGTGGATAAGGGAATGAATACCTTAAGAGATTACAGGTACAAGAGATCCTATTCCGCAACAGACGGTGAAGAGGGCGGTAAAAACAAATGCCACGGAAAAAACGGGCAGGATATTTTTTTAAAAGTTCCCGAAGGAACGGTTATAAGGGAGCTTAAGTCCGGGATGGTCATAAAAGACATGTCGGGCGACATTCAAAAGTTTATGGTATTAAAGGGCGGCAGGGGCGGCATAGGAAATATGCATTTTGCGACATCGACCATGCAGGTACCTCAGTACGCAAAACCCGGACAGGATGCCATGGAACTTGAGGTGTCCTTAGAACTTAAATGCATAGCGGATGTCGGACTTGTCGGTTTTCCCAATGTCGGAAAGTCTACATTTCTTTCAAGAGTAACAAATGCAAAGCCGAAGATAGCCGACTATCATTTTACGACGCTTGAACCAAACCTTGGAGTTGTTGATATTGAGGGAGGAGGCTTTGTGATCGCCGATATTCCCGGACTCATAGAAGGCGCAAGCAGCGGAGCGGGACTGGGACTTGAATTTTTAAGGCATATAGAAAGGACCAGAGTTCTGATACATATTGTTGACGCTGCATCAATAGAAGGCAGGGATCCGGTGGAGGATGTCCGCAAGATAAACAGGGAGCTTTCCTCATATAAGGTGGATATCTCAAAAAAGATACAGGTGATAGCAGCGAACAAGATAGATGCCGCAGGTGACAGAGATGAGGTGATCCGTAAACTGCGGGATGTATTTGAACCGGAGGGAACAAAGGTTTTTCCAATAAGCGCTGTTACGGGAGAGGGTGTCAATGACCTTCTTTATCATGTGGACGGGCTTGTAAAGGAAAACAGGGAGCCGGGAGCAGTTTTTGAACAGGAATATTTCCCGGAATTTGACAGACCGGGAGAGGATCCTTTTACCGTTATATATGACGAGAAGGATCATGTTTATGTGGTCGAAGGACCGAGGATCGAAAAAATGCTGGGGTACACAAACCTCCAGTCGGAGAAGGGATTTTTATTCTTTCAGAGATTTCTTAAGGATAACAATATCCTTGCAGAGCTTGAGGCGCTGGGGATAAACGAAGGCGATACTGTCCGCATGTACGGGCATGAGTTTGATTATTACAGATAACGGGGACTTTGGTTTTTAAGAGCAAACAGGTGGAGATATGGAGCTTAGCAGTTCACAGAGAGCATATTTAAGAAGTCTTGCAATGACATTGGAGACCATTCTTCAGATAGGAAAGGGATCGATAACACCGGAATATGTTAAGGCCGCGGATGAGGCACTTGAGAAAAGAGAGCTGATAAAGGTTGGAGTATTGAAAAACTGTCCCGATGATGTCCGGATGATAGCAGAGACTCTTTCGGAGAGGACCGGCTCAACTCTTGTTCATGTCATCGGAAAAAAGATAGTTTTATACAGACCGAAGAAAAAGAACCCGGTGATAAAGCTTCCGTAAGGGTACAGGGATATGAAGACAGGTATTTTAGGAGGAACTTTCAATCCCATACATTCAGGCCATCTTATACTTGCGGAACAGGCATATTCGGCATTTACTCTTGACAGGGTATTTATAATTCCCAGCGGAAGATCATACTTTAAAAACGATATCAAAATGCCGGGGCCTGAAGTGAGATTTAAAATGTGTGAGCTTGCCTGTGCCGGAAATCCTCATTTTGATGTGCTTGATATCGAGATCAAAAGAGAAGGAAACTCATATACCTGCGAAACTCTGGAAGAACTTAAGAGTATGTATCCGGATGATGAGCTTTATTATATAGCAGGAAGGGATTCCTTTGCGGAACTGGCTCTTTTTAAGGATCCGGAAAAAATATTTTCCCTTGCTCATATCATAGCCGCAGTAAGAAATGATGATAAAGATCTGGATACTCTCAAAATTAAATATGAGAGTGACTTTAAGGCGAAAGTGAGCATTCTTGATATGCCGCGGGTGGATATATCGTCGAGCATGATAAGAGATCATATCGCGCAGGGAAGGTCAGTCAGATACTATCTGCCCTGTGAAGTCGAAAGATATATCACGGAAAAAAGAATATACGGTTAAACATGAAAGAAAGTACTTCGGAACTTAGAAAACAGATTAAAAAATGTCTCGACAAGGACAGATACAGACATACAATGGGAGTTGCCCATACGGCGGCATGTCTTGCCATGAGATACGGGGAGGATATCGAGAAAGCTTTTATTGCCGGCCTTCTTCATGACTGCGCCAAATGCATCGGGAATGAAGAAAAGTATGAAATGTGCGAAAAATACGGGATAGAGCTGACAGAAGCCGAAAAAAATATTCCTTCTCTTGTACACGCAAAACTCGGAGCTTATCTTGCAGAAAAGAAATACGGGATAGAAGACGAGGACATAATAAATTCGGTACGGACACATACGACAGGTGAGCCCGGCATGTCACTGCTTCAGAAGATCATCTTTACCGCGGATTATATCGAACCGGGAAGATGTGAAGCACCGGATCTTGCGGATGTAAGAAAGCTGGCGTTTACGGATATCGACATGGCCATATGCCGCATACTCAGGGACACACTGGATTATCTGAAGGAAAAAGGCGGAAAAGTCGATCCCAAAACCCGGGAAACATTTGAGTTTTATTCCGGCATTTCGAAGAAATAAAAGAGGAGAATACAGATTTGGAATCAAAAGAAAAGGCTGAGCTTGCGGTTGCCGCGCTTGAAGATAAAAAAGCAGAGGATGTCAGGGTGATAGATGTATCAACGCTTACAGAGATTGCCGACTGTTTTGTGCTTGCTACAGCAAATAATAAGAACCAGCTTGAGGCACTGGTAGATGCCGTCGAAGAAAAACTGGGAAGAAACGGCATCGTACCAAAGAGCATAGAGGGAAGACCTCAGGAAGGAACCCAGTGGATACTGATGGACTATAATGACATCATCATCCACATATTCACGAAAGAGGGGCGTGAATTCTACGACCTTGAAAGGATCTGGAAGAGGTAAGTGTCATTTCATGGCGTAGTAGTAGGGTATGATGAGATGATCACCGGCATGGATGTCATTGATATCATCAAGGCTGTTGATCTTTACAACTTCATTGATGTATTCTTTTTTTCCGGAGTATTCGGAGGAGATGTAGGAAGCGGCGATGCCTGAAAGGGTGTCGCCCTTTTTGATCTCTATGCTCTTATAATATTTTGTACGGCTGCCGGCCGGTGATTTCTCATCTGCAAATGAACGTATGGAAAGGGAGGCTGTCACGATAATAAGTATAAGAGCAAAAACAGCCGTAAATGCAGTGAATCTTCTGAAGTTATTTTTTTTGCGGCGGATAGCTGCTCTTTTTAATACATATGAACCGGTATATGTCATAACATGTTCCTCCTCATTTGTGAGCCGCTTTAAGCGGCTTGCCTGCTTGCCGCCGCGCAGCTTTGGCTGCTTCTCATCGGCGGCAATCCTTGCGTGTCAAGTCTTTCATAAAAGACTTGACACAATCTGTATAATTCCATATTTATGTCCCTTAAAACCCTGGCGGATGTCTGTTTCCAGGATCCCGAACATCTGTTCTGAACTGATTATATTGAACAGATATTCGAATGTCAAGAGAAAATTCGAATATTTGTTCGAAACAAATGTTTGCTTTTTGACATACATATGGTAAAATGTCAGTAAAGTGATCTGTATGAGAGGCTTCAGGACTTTTAAGAAAGCCCGGATATGGACAGTGCATAGTCTTTAAGGAGGTAAATATATGCCGCAGGGAAAAATAAGCAGAAAGCAGGAGGAAATCCTGAAATATATCAAAGAACAGATACTTGAAAAGGGTTATCCGCCGGCAGTCAGGGATATATGTGCCGCCGTGGATCTGAAATCCACATCTTCGGTACATGCTCATCTTGAGACATTGGAAAAAAACGGATATATCAGAAGAGATCCGACCAAACCGAGAGCCATAGAGATCCTTGATGAAGACTTCAATCTGAACAGGCGGGAGATGGCAAATATACCGCTTGTCGGAAATGTGGCAGCCGGAACACCGATACTTGCCGAACAGAATATCGAAAATTATTTTCCGATGCCTGTGGAAATGGCGCCCAATGCCCAGTGCTTCGCGCTCAGGGTAAAGGGTGACAGCATGATAAATATAGGAATAAACGACGGAGATTATGTATTTGTCGCGCAGACGAACACTGCAGAAAACGGAGATCTGGTAGTGGCTCTTGTCGAAGACGGTGCTACCGTCAAAAACTTTTATAAGGAAAACGGACATATCAGGCTTCAGCCTCAGAACGACGACATGGAACCCATCATTCTCGACAGCTGCAGAATCCTTGGAAAGGTGTTCGGTGTTTTCCGTCTTTATTAAAGAAAATCGGTCTTTTTGCGGAAAATATAGCCATAAATGATGTTTTATCGTAACATCAAATGTAATGATGTCTGAAAAAAGAAAGGAAGCACAGATGAGTTTTGATTATGAAATGCCTGCCATACCGGGCATAAACTGGCAGGAAGCACACAGATACCTTACGACAAAGGAAGACCTTTTGAGGGTTCTTTCGGAAATGGTTGCAAGCGCGGTAAAACAGACGGAGCTTTTAGCGGGATACAGGGATAAGGTTATGCAGGTTCCGTCCGATGAGAACCATGATCTTTTCAAGGTACAGGCCCACGCGATGAAGGCCTCGGTCCGTTCCATCGGTTCAGATCTTTTTGACGAGGCCTACGCCCTTGAGATAGCGGGCCGCGACAGGGATACGCAGAGCATAATAAACAATACCGATCATTTTACGGAAAGATATCTGAAGCTTACGGACAGTCTGAGGCCCATTACCGGCGATACGGATAAAAAGGGAAGTTTTGATGAAGAACAGTTTCTGAAGGGGATCAAGGATATCAGAGAAGCCATGGATGCATTTGATGTGGGGACCCTCCAGGAATCAGAGGAAAAGATAATGTCAATGGAGGTTCCGGACATTGTCAAAGAAGAAATGTCCGTCCTGGAAGAAGCTGTCCGGGATCTTGAATCTGAAAAAGTTATCGAATGTTGCAACAGGATTGAAAGTATTATGAGGGACGGTAAATGAGATTTGTTGCAGTAGATGATCTCGAGCCGGGCATGAAGCTCGGCAGGAAGATAATCAACAGGAATGTGGTAAGCATGCTCCAGAAGGGAGTCGTGCTGAATGAAATGACGATCGCAAGGCTCAAGATCAACGGATATCTCGGAGCCTATATTGTTGATGATATTTCCGAGGATATAGAAATAGGAGAGACCATCAGCGAACAGACCTTTGAGGAAGGCGTGACAGCTGTCGAGGAAGCCGATGTCGGCAGCATTATCGAGGTCGCAAAGCAGATGGTGGCCGATATCTCAAAGCTTGACAGGATCAGTGTTGATATGCTCGATCTCAGGTCATTTGATGATTATACCTACCACCACAGCGTCAATGTGGCTGTATATGCCGTTGCCGTTGCGGCAAAAATGGAGCTTCCCGAGGAGAAAATCCAGGAGGTGGCCGTTGCGGCTCTGTGTCATGATCTTGGCAAGACAAAGATAGATCCGGCGATCATAAACAAAAAGGGAAGGCTGGATGATGATGAATTTGAGGAGATCAGGAGGCATCCGAAGTACTCATATGACATGCTCTATGACAATGAACTTGTATCCTCAAGTGTCAGACAGGCAGTGATCTGTCATCATGAGAACGAAAACGGATCGGGTTATCCGAACGGAAAAGAGAGTTTCGAGATACCCCTTTCGGCAAAGATCATCCATGCCGTGGATGTATACGATGCGCTGACGAGCCGCCGCGCATATAAGGAGCCATACGCGCCCGTGGATGCGCTTGAGTATATCACAGGAGGAAAGGGAATCCTCTTTGACCCGAGGGTTGTGGAAGTAATGATGACCGTCATACCTGCCTACCCGCCGGGAATGGATGTCATACTTTCAAACGGGGAGAGGGCTGTCGTTTCCGCTCATACCACACTTGCCTTAAGACCTGTCATAAAGCTTCACGGTACCGGAAAGGAGATCGATCTTTCAAAAGATCCGGATTACAGTACGGTCTTTATCACGGCATCCGGACTGCTTTTACAGGAATCAAGCGAGGTTGAAAGCCTCAATGAGGGCAGACCCGGAAAGGATGTCATAAAGAAAAAAGTTCTGGTCGTTGATGACAGTTCCATATCAAGAGGCCAGACAAAATCGGCGCTTCAGAGTGTATATGATGTTACATCCTTAGAGAGCGGCACAGCCTGCATTAATTATATTAAAGCCAAGGGAGCGCCGGATCTTCTGATCATGGATATCGATATGCCCGGGATGGACGGTGTGACTACTGTTGAAAACCTGCATGAATATGACACGGGTGACATGAAGATAGTATTTCTGACAGCTGTGGCTGACAGGGATACGGTGATCCGATGCAAGATGGCCGGAGCTGCCGATTATATCTTAAAACCGGTGAACCCTATCTATTTAAGAGAAAGGGTAAGCATAGCGATCGATAAAAATCTGGACAGGTAAGATATTATGGGTTGGTTCTTAAGCGTTTTTCTGATAGTCATCGGATGCATTTCCGCTGAATACGGCATCAGATTTTTCAGACAGGAAAAAAATGCCGGGTCGTTCCGTCTGACCATGCTGATACTCGGTCTTTCCGTAGGCATATGGCAGATCGGCTACGGCCTGATCGGCGTATGCGAAGATTTTGATATGTGCGCCAGCCTGCGCCGGGCCGCGATCCTCGGAGTGACGGTCTATCCCATAGTGGAAACAAATCTCGTTCTTGAAATGGGCGGGATGAAAAAGAAGCTTCGGACAGTCATCTTTGTATTGATGTGTGTATACGGATTCATAGACTGGATCCTCATATCCATGCCCGGAGTTGACGGCTTTATCAGGATGGATAACTGGACATCCTTTTATGCCAATGAATGCTTCCAGAGAACTTTTCACAATATCTATCTGGCAGTGGTCTTTTCCACCGCGGTTACCGGCTGGGTATTGTGGTTTAAAAATGTGAAGCTGAAGAGAGAAAAACGGCTTCTTTACGGCATACTTTCAGCAAATCTTGCGATTATGGTATGCGCCGTTCCCGATACGATCCTTATCAGATTCATGGATTATTCTCTTCCCACATCCGGACTCGGTGCGGGGATATCCCTTTTTTTATGGTATGTGGCAGCCGAAAAATACAATACTTTTTCGGTGTCTTCAAAGACAATGGGAAATTATGCGCAGAGCATACTGAAGCAGGGTATCATTATTTTTGACGATAATAAGACCGTGGCCGAAACAAATAACTTCGCCTCCGGTGTTCTGGGGATCAAAAGGGGATCAACTCTCAGCAGTATCATGAAACCCGCTGTCACGGATGAAGAAATCAGAGAATCGCTGGAATCGGATTCCTATGTACGTTTTAAAAGCAGTATGAACGGAAATGACAGGATCTACATGACGGACATAACCGTAGCAAGGGATGATTACGGTGATCCCTACGGCTATATAATGACCATGACGGATATCACAAAGGAAGAGGAACTGCTTATCGAGGCTGAAAGCGCCAATCATGCAAAGAGCGAATTTCTTGCCAACATGTCGCATGAGATACGCACTCCCATGAATACTGTGATAGGCATGTCCGAGCTCATTTTAAGTGAGAGCAAAGACGAGTCGGTGCTTGAAAATGCCGGCATGATAAATACAGCCGCCACTTCGCTGCTCGGTATAATAAATGACATCCTGGATCTTTCAAAGATCGAATCCGGAAAGATGGATATCCTGGAGGCGCCTTATCAGACTGCGTCAATAATAAATGATGTGATCACCATGATCGGATTCCGTTTAAAGGACAGTAATGTAAAGCTTGTCTCAAAAGTGGATCCGGCCCTTCCCGAAACCCTGATCGGAGATGAGATCAGATTAAAGCAGATCCTTATAAATCTGCTTGGAAATGCGGTTAAATTTACAAAAGAAGGGAGCATCACGCTTTCGGTGAGATCGGAAAAAACAGGGGAGGACAGCTGCAGGCTTTTCTTTGATGTTTCAGATACCGGAACAGGTATCAGAAAAGAGGACCTTGATAAGATCTTTGACAGTTTTTCACAGGTCGATGCAAAGATAAAGAGGGCTAAAGAGGGTACAGGTCTGGGCCTTGCCATATCAAGGAGACTGATCGAGATGATGGACGGAAAGATCAGCGTTGAGAGTACATTCGGAGAGGGGACTACTTTTTCATTTGAGATCATTAACCGGGTTGCTTCCTGGACCGGTGTCGGCAATATGGATGATTCAAAGAAAAGCGCGGAACAGCATAAGTTTAAGGCATCATTTAAGGCTCCGGACGCAAAGGTCCTGGTTGTTGATGACAACAGGATGAATCTGAAGGTGGCGGAAGGACTTTTAAGACATTATGATATCAAACCGACCTGCGTGGAGAGTGGAAGAGCGGCGATTGCCTGTTTTGAACACATGAAGCACTTTGACATCATTTTCATGGACCATATGATGCCGGAAATGGACGGAGAGGAGACCATGAAAAAGATCAGAGAGCTTGACGGAGGCAAAAACGAGATCGTTGTAGCCCTGACCGCAAATGCCCTGACCGGCGCAAGAAAAAGATATACCGATGCCGGATTTGATGATTTTCTGGCCAAACCTATAGAACCTAAGAAAATGGATGATATATTAAGGAAATATCTTTTGGATCAGAATACGTAAATCCAGGGATAACAGGTGTTGCCTTAATCGCGATAAAGATTTATACTGATAAATGTAGTTGTTTTATTAGATCGGACGTAATAAGGCATCTCCCGGCATGAAATCTTTGTGGAAGAAATTAAGAAAACTTGACAAAAAGATATATGGCGACCTCATAGGAGATCATGACCTGTGGCAGCAGCTTTTGAACATTGCGGTCATCATAACGATAGTAGGCTCACTTATCTCGGCAGTCATTTCGGTCGCTTTGGGCAATTCACCGGTGGCTGTCGGGACTTTTTTCTGCACAGTGGTTTTTGCCCTCTTTTGTCTTTTTCTGTCATTAAGATCAAAAGATGTCATTTATGCCGCGGTACTCTATGCCGTGGTGGCCAATTTCATCCTGTTTCCGTTCATGTTCTTCACATCCGGCGGTATACACGGCGGCATGCCTTTGTGGCTTCTTTTAAGTCTTGTTATCAGCTGGGTGGTCATCCGGAAAAAGATCCTTTATGTAATATACGGCCTGGGACTTTTGTTTCAGTGCGGGTGCATAATCTACAGTATCTGTCATCCCGAGACCGTGACATTGTTTGATTCGGAAATGTCCGAAGCGGTAGATGTGATACAGTCGCTTGTTCTGGTGTCTTTGATCCTTGGCATCATAATCAGATATTTCAGCAAGGCATACGAAACAAAAAAGAATGAACTTGATAAAGCCAATGAAACCCTGGAGAATGCGAATGAAAGGATAACGCTCCAATCGATGTATGCGCTTGCCAAAGCGATCGACGCAAAGGACAAGTGTACAAACGGACATTCCGTGAGGGTTGCCAAGTATTCCAAGATGATCGCGCAAAAACTTGGCATGTCGGAAGAGGAAATAGATTCGCTCAGGAATATGGCATTGCTTCATGATATAGGAAAGATCGGCATTCCAGACAGAATAATAAATAAAGCTTCCAAGCTGACGAAGCATGAATACGAGATAATAAAAACACATCCCAAGGCCGGCTTTGATATTCTGGCTGAAATGCCGGAACTTAAGGATATCGGGATAGGAGCCAGGTGGCATCATGAAAGATATGACGGCAAAGGTTATCCTGACGGACTTAAGGGAGAACAGATCCCTGTCGAAGCGAGAATTATCGGAGTCGCGGATGCTTATGATGCAATGACAAGCAACCGCAGCTACAGGAGTTTCCTCCCCCAGGAGGTGGTAAGATGCGAGCTGGAGGTAGGGAGAGGAACACAGTTTGACCCGAAGATAGCAGATATTATGCTGGAGATCATGTCGGAGGATACAGGTTATGTCCTGCGTGAATAATAATGACTATATCAGGGAGCTGTATGATCATGCCGAAGGATGCGGCTTTGACAGGGCTCTCTTTTTTTCAGCCGGAAATACGGAGGAATTTGTAAATACATCGGTAGACGGATACCGTGACTACCCTCTGTTCGTGCATGTTTTCGGAGGAGAATATGACGGAAAGGCACTGGGACATATGATGAGGGTCGATTTTAAGAGCAGGCTCGATCTTATTGCCGGTATAACAAGCAGCAGCAAAACAGAATCCGTCATGCTGATCGATCCGCCGGTTTCAAAAAGAAGCGGGATCCTTCAATATGTAAAAGTGGCTGATCTTGGCGATTACGCACTGCTTTTGAAACGGGCGACCTACAGGCTTGAAGAATATGAAAGGTACGCATTCAGGAAGAGACAACCTTATCTTGATGAAAAGACCTGGTATATGTATCTGTTTGCGACCAGAAAAGACTGCCAGCATCAGGGGTACGGAAAGAAGCTTATAGAACTTGTATGTTCGTTTGCTGATGCTAAGGGTTACAGGATCTGTCTTGAAACCGACACGGAAGACAATGTCGGGTTATATGAGCATTTCGGATTTAAGACTGTCGACAGGTCTGTTTTCAAAGAAACTCTGAAGCATTCCGTTATGCTTTATCCAGGGTGATCATTATTTGGCCTTTTTGGGATGATCAATCGTATAATTATATAGATGTTCATGATCGGCGTGTAAAGTCACGGAATGAAAAAATTAAGGATTTTGGAGAAATCATTATCAGCTTATATGGAGGAACGGTAAATAATGAAACTGATCGGTTATCTGAAGGAAAAAGTAGAAAATGCAAAGACAAAGGAAGAAGCAAGGAATACCATTGAAGAAGCCGTGATGGTTCTTGATGATGAAGAACTGGAAAAAGTATCCGGAGGCGGGGAATTTACTGGGTATAATCCTAATGACCGGCCAAGGTAAAACAGGTCAACGTAAAGTCAGCTCAGGACAGGGAAAATCGCCTCCGCGAATTTCGACGGCTGCATAAGCGCAAGGCGTTTCAGCATGGAGGATCTGTATGAAACCGACAGAAAATCTTAAAGGATAGTCAGTCAAAGCACAGACAGAGGAAGAAGCTATGGATACCATTAAAGAGGCAGGGATGCTGCTTAGCGATGATGAGCTGGAGATGGTGAGCGGCGGTGTCGGAGGAGCCAGTAAGTACTGTGTCGAGGGCTATTCCATAATGGCGAAGGGAGACGTGAAAATGTACGTTTCAACCTATGAGGATGCCGTAAAGCTCTGCGAATTATTCGGGATGGGAACAGAATGCATTAAGGAAGTCAAGGGCTGACAACCGTAAGTCAAAAGGAATGGTCCTTTTTGACTCATACTGAGTCATGAAAAAGTTTGATTGGGAGGTACTACTATGAAACTTACAGGAAATCTTAAGAAACAGGTAGAAAAAGCTGAAACAAAAGACGAAAAGAAGAGCCTCATTGAAAATGCAGGAATGCTGCTCACCGATGAGGAGGTTGAAACCGTAAGCGGAGGTGCTGGCGGTGGAGGATTTTATATGACTGTAGGAAATTGTAACGGACCTTATCTGGCGTTAAGACCACAGCCTGTCTGGGACCAGCATCACGAGATTGCACAGTTGTATCCCGGCTGTGAGGTGTACACCTGTGGGGAAACCGCAAATGGCACAGGATTAAACGGAGCACCGTGCA